>CAUBWJ010000006.1 GCA_958439725.1 uncultured Muribaculaceae bacterium
TGGCGAGATTGATTATTAACGCTATGGAGCAAACCGGAATGACATGCCCTATAAGCCATTTGAAGGCTTCATCAAAAAATGAATCTATTTGATTTTCCTTAACATCTGCAACCTCTGACTCATCGCAAAGAAAATTCTCTATACTTCGTAGGTGCTTATCCTGTCGATTGTTCATATCATGTAGCATTATTGAGTTATTTTTTATTGCAAAGTAAGTCGTTTGGTCGCCTGAGAACTTGGCGAGCATAATATTTTTCAAAATTTGGGGTAGGTCGCCAAATTCTCAGGCGACCGCTCGGGTAATTTTGCAGCAGAAACTTAAAAAACAGCTCAATTATGAACGAAAACCTAATCAGCGTTCTTGAACGTGCAGACAATGAGGATCTCAAAACCTTGTGCGACATCATCACACTGGGTAAAAACAGAACACCGCGAATCAGCGACAGTCTCACCAGGGCTTCGGTCTATAAGCATAACTATCCTCACAATATGCCGGCTCTTATCCCCGGCATGGTCCGGGAACTCAGCTTGTATGGCGGCAACTCCGTGGTCAACTTCTTCAAAGGGGAAGGGTCGGATTATTCAGCGATTCTTCGAAAAGTCGCGAAGCGACTGAAAGTCAGTTTCCGTGAAACCCAATCCGATGAGGTTATCGAAGGCTATATACTTCAGAAGTTGTTCGATGACATGTCGGAGAACCTGTCGGATGATGAACTTCGCAGCATGGCACGTGAGTTTGGTGTGAAACCTCTGCGCTATTCGCGACAGGCTCTTGTCGCTGCCTTGCAGATGTCGATTCGCCGAGGGGGTATCTATGGGCTGGCATGGTCGATGAATGTTGCAAATGTTGTCGCCAGGCAAGCGGTCGGGCGTGGTATTGCGGTTTTTGCGTCCGAAACAGTCCTGTCCCGAACACTTTCAATCTTGACCGGCCCTGTCGGTTGGGCTTTGACAGCGGCCTGGACGGCATACGATATCGCGGGTCCGGCCTATCGCGTAATAGTCCCCGCCGTAATCTGCATCGCATATCTGCGCAGGAAGAATCAGCAGTTTACGCTGCCGGAGTATTGCGATGTGGATGAAAATGAAGAAGCACTCGAAGATTGAAAAACACGCGATTGTGGCTCTTTAATATGTTATTATGCATACTTGCTTGATTTTCATATTAAAGAGCCTTACTTATTCGTTTGTTCTGCGTAATTTTGAATATTAAACGCTTTGAGATGTTGAAACCAAATGAAGAAAGCAAACATATTCCTGAGAATCAGCTGTCGGAGGACAAATTCTTAACTGAAAAACAGCGCATACTCATTGAATATCATTTTGCCGTCAAACGTTCGCTTGGATTTCCTCAGTCCAATAACCCCTCCAACAACCCCTCCAATCCCTCCAACAACCCCAATAATTCCAATTATTCCAATAATTCAGCTAACCCCACCCCATCTCCCCACCGAAAAGCCTAACCTTCCCCAATTTTTTATAATCACCATAAAAATCCCCCTCATTCCCGCAAATTAGCCTCCATCCCCGCATTTTGGGCATTATCTTTGCCGAAATGTGTAGGAAATCACATACTTGGAAACCACCTTACGGCTGGGATTACCTTCGCTGGACCTCCCTCACGCTCAACGCATCGCAGCTTCATGTGCTCGAAGCTCTTGAGCGGCAGCGTTGCCGCATGGGCTTCATCCGCATGTATGTCAACGAGCACCATTTCTCCAACCATATTTCCGAATTCCTGCTCGACTATCTTTCATGGCTCTCCACGCGCATCTATCCGCAGGCCGATACCCTTCTGCTCGACCAGAACATCCGCATGGCGCGCCGCAACGCACGGCGCATACCTCGCTGCAAGCCTCTTAATTCCTACTATCCCGCCTGGACCCGGGGCCATTCCGCAAGTCAGCTGCTCCTGCTCAACGCCGACTTCTACGGCCACGCCTGGTACGCCGATGTCACCGGACAACTCCGCCGTCATCTCTTTCCGGCCATACCTGACGCTCCCGGAACCGCAATTATAATCCACGGCGTGGTCGATATTTTCAGCAATCTCATGTTCGCCGGTGAGTTCCGGGATGCAGCCCGTGGCCGCTATGGTCCCCGCTGGCTTACCGTCGACCTCGACCCCGGCGCCCGACAACACGCCGCCCTCACGCAACTCATAAACTCCCCGCACGCTCCGTTACCGCAACCCCTGCTTCCCCTCCTTCCTCCCGGATATCCGATTTATAAGAATTATCCCACTTATACGTCTTATCCCCCCGTAACCCACTTGAAAATCCCGCTCCATTTAGCGGCCGCTGCAGCCGCCTGACGAAGAAAGGGCGCCAAAAGGCCCCGCGCAGCGAAGAGCCCTTTGACGTCCTTTATATTAATCTTAAATCCTGTTACTCTTTAGGCGATGCCGGCGATGATGCCGGTGCGGTGGTGGCCGAAGGCTTTTCGGCAGTGGCGCCTGTGGGGGAGGGCGCTGCTGCCGGAGCCTGGGTCTGAACCGGCGTATCGCCCGCGGCGAAGAATTTCGCCAGATGGCGTTCGCGGAAGCGTTCAAGAAGTTCCCAGAAATTGGGGACAAACAGCGTGCCGACAAGCGCGTTGATGGCCATGCCGAACACAACGGCGCTGCCCAGTGCTATACGGCTTGCGGCACCCGCGCCGGTGGCAAACAGCATAGGCATCACACCGAACACGAAGGCCAGAGCCGTCATCATGATCGGTCGGAATCTCACCTGACCGGCATCGGTGGCCGCCTGCCTTATCGGCATTCCCTGCTTGCGGTAATCAATGGCATATTCCACGATGAGAATCGCGTTCTTGGCCGAGAGGCCAAGAAGGAGTATGATACCGATCTGTGTGTAGATGCTTATGTCCTGACCCATTATCAGGCAGCCTATCACGGTTCCCAATATGGCCGTTGGCATGGAGATTACCACCGCTACCGGGTCGGTAAGGCTTTCATACTGGGCTGCAAGAACAAGTAGGGTGATAATCACCGCAAACAGCATTACCATCGCCACGGTTGTGCCGCCCTGGGTCTCCTGATAGGCCTCGCCGGTCCATGCATATCCGTAGTTGTTGCCCAATGCGTCCTTCACAATCTGCTCTATGGCCTTGATGGCCGTCGATGAGCTGACGCCGTGGGCCGGAGTGGCCGTAAGCGAAGCCGTCTGATACATATTGTAACGGTCTATCGACGGTGAGCCGCTTGTAAGTTCGGTGGTCATGAACGATGAGAACGGAACCATATCCCCGCGGTCGTTTTTCACCGAGAGTTTAAGCACGTCGTCCACTGTGTTGCGCGATTGCGGGTCGCCGGCCATTGTCACCTGATAGATGCGCCCGAATTTGGTGAAATCATTCACGTATGCCGAGCCGGTGAAAGCTGAGAGTACAGAATAGATATCCGCCATTTCCAGTCCGAGCATCTTCACCTTTTCGCGGTCGATGTTTAGCGTGTATTGCGGCACGGTGCCTTCATAGAGCGAGGTCACGGAGGCAATGCTTTTGTTGGATTTCGCGGCGTCCTGTATCTGCTGCAGAGCCTGCGCCATCTGTTCCGGCCCGTGATTGTTTATGTCAAGGAGTTGCAGCTGCAGACCCGACGACATACCCAGACCGGGAATGGCCGGCGGGTTCAGTCCGAATATCACGGCTTCCTGAATGCCGGCGCACGCGGCTTCAAACTTCGCAATGATGCTTTCCACGCTCATACCCTTTCCCTTGCGTTCATTCCAGGGCGTCAGCGTTACCGAAAGCGCACCCATATTGGAGCCTTGGCCCCCTAAGAACGAGAATCCCGAGATGGAGATTACATCCTTCACTCCCGGTATCTCCTTGAGCTTTTCGGTGGCCTCGGCCAGCACCTTCTCGGTGCGGTCGACGGAAGCGCCGGTAGGAAGCTGCACTGACCCCATGAAGTATCCCATATCCTCCTGCGGCACATAGCTCGTAGGCATATTCAGGAATGCCCAGAAAGCTGCTGCCGAAATCAGCAGGTAGGCCGTGATGGCCACCACAGGTTTCTTCAGGAAGGTGCCCACGATTTTCATATACAGGGCCGTGGTTGCGCCGAAGCCCTTGTTGAACCAGCGGTAGAGGAAGAACGTAGTTGTTTTCTTGGGCCGGAGGAACAGGGCACACATGGCCGGGGTGAACGTCAGAGCGTTGAAGCCCGAGAATGCCGTGGAGACCGCTATGGTGAGGGCGAACTGTTTGTAAAGCTCGCCGGTGATACCCGAAATGAACGCCGTGGGTATGAACACCGAAAGCAGCACCAGCACCTCGCCCACCACAGGCCCCTGCAGTTCGTTCATGGCCTTCACGGCCGCCTGCCGTGGCGTCATTTTCCCTTCGTCCACTATTCGAGAGCAGTCCTCCACAACCACAATGGCGTCATCCACCACGATGGCTATGGCAAGCACAAGTCCGAACAGCGTAAGGGTGTTGATGGTGAATCCCATCAGTTTCATCACCGCGAATGTGGCGATGAGCGACACCGGGATGGTGAGCATGGGGATAATTACCGCGCGCCAGCTCTGAAGGAAAAGCAGAATCACCAGCATCACTATTAGGGTTGTCTCCACGAAGGTTACGAGCACATCGTCTATTGAAGCGGTCACAAATTCTGTGGAGTTCTGGATTATGCGGTAATGTATTCCTTCCGGAAAGTACTGCGAGAGGTTTTCAAGTTCTGCCTCCACATTCTTGGCCACTGTGAGCGCGTTCGCTCCCGGAAGCTGGTAGATACCCATAAGGCCCACCGGCTTGTTGTCGACCAGCGCCGTATTCCCATAGCTGTCACTGCCCAGATCCACCTTGGCCACATCCTTCAGCCGGAGCATGCTTCCGTCGGGATTGGCGCGCAGAATAATATCGGAGAATTCCTCTACTGTGTTAAGTCGTCCCTCCGACGTGAGCGTGAAGCTGAAACGTGCGTTAGTGCCCGGAGCCGAGCCCACGCTTCCTGCCGACACCTCCATGTTCTGCGACTGGATTGCGGCCATCACCTCCTGAGCGGTTATACCGCGCGCCTGCATCAGGTCGGGGTCGAGCCACACGCGCATGCTGTACTGGCCCGCACCGAAAGCGCCCACCTGTCCCACGCCGTCCACGCGCGACAGTGCGTCCACGATGCTCAGCTGGGCGTAGTTGGTGAGATAAAGGGCGTCGTAGCGTTCCGGATCATCGCTTTCCAGAGCCACAAACAGGATGATATTTGTAGAGCGGGAGGTCACCTGCACGCCCTGCTGCTTAACGGCCGAGGGCAGTGTGGGTTCGGCGCGCGACACACGGTTCTGGACTTTCACTGTGGCCATGTCAAGGTCGGTGCCTACGTCAAACGTGATCGTGAGGTTGTAGCTGCCGTCGCTTCCCGACGAGGAACTCATGTACATCATGCCTTCCACGCCGTTTACCTGCTCCTCTATGGGTGCTCCGATAACCGAAGCCACAGTCTCGGCGTTGGCTCCGGGATAGGAAGCCGATACGTTTACCGTTGGAGGAGTGATGTCGGGAAACTGCGCTACCGGAAGCGTCTTGACCGTAAGCAGACCAGCGAGAATCATAATTACGGCGAGCACCATCGCAAAGATGGGGCGGCGTATAAAGAAGCGTGAGAACATAGAGGAATCAATTGACGGTTACAGGCTTTACTTTCATTTCGGGGCGCACTTTAAGAAGGGCTTTGGTGATATAGCGGTCACCGGCCTTGATACCGGAGGTAATCACGCGCATCGAATCACCCTGCACCAGTTCGCCTGTTTTTACAGGAGTGTATACCACGCGGTCGGAGTCATTCACCACATAGAGGAATGTTCCGAGCTGGTCAGTGGAGAGGGCCGCGTCTTTCACAATCACCGCTTTGGGGTCGGTTGACACCGGCAGACGTATCTGCACATACATGCCGTCGTGAAGCTCATTGTATGGATTATCCACCTTGGCCTGAACCGTAAGGGTTCCGGTGGAGGTGTCCACATCCGGTGCCACGTAGGTGAGTTTGCCGGCATAGGCATGCTTCAGCGGCGTTTCGAAAATCAGCGGTATGGAGTCCAGCCCGATTTTTTCCGCTCCATTCCCGGTAAGGATTTTCTGAAGCACCTTGTCGTCGATGAAGAACTTTGCGTTCAGAATGTCATCCTGATATATGGTGGCAAGCTTTACCGGCTGCGCCTCGCCGTCGATATACGCGCCAACTGAAGGCTCCGCGGAGGTGATATGGCCTGTGAACGGCGCCCTGACAGTGCAATAGCCCAGATTAGTGCGGGCTGTGTTAAGTGCCGCTCTGGCATTTTTCAGCTGCGCTTCAGCGCTCTGCACCTCACTCAGGGCCTGATTGGCCTCCATGCGGCTCACGGCATCGCTTTCAAGGGCCTTTTTTATCGCGGCATAACGCGAGGTGGCATATTCCAGCGAGCTCTCGGCCGACGATACCTGGCTCTGCGCCTGATTCACTGCATCGGCATATTGGGTGCTTTCTATGGTAAAAAGAACCTGACCGGCCTTTACAAGGTCGCCTCCGGTGTAATTTTGCGAACGGAGATAACCGCTGACGCGTCCGACCAGATCAACCGAACTGGCCGCATGCAGAGAGCCGGGATAAGTGCGGTAGATCACAACGGAATCCTGCAGGGCGGGAGCCACATCCACACTCAGAAGATTATCATCAGAACTGTCGGTGGACTTGTGTCCGCACGAAGCCGAGGAGAGCGCTATCGCTAAAACAATGGGAAGATATATATGCTTCATGACATCAGTTATTGATGTGGATTATTTATTATCGTAAATTGAATCGATGTCCCATCCGCCGCCAAGAGCGCGATAGAGGGTTACGAGGGCAAGAGCCGCGTCGGCGCGGGCCGTGACAAGACGGTCGGCATACTGCAGAAGGGAAATCTGTGCATCGGCCACATTCGTGAAATCGGAAAGGCCGTCGCGGTAGAGATCGAATGCCAGAGTGAAAGCCTCGCGAGCGTCATCCACCACCCTTGTATATGAGTCGATGGCCCGGAGGGAGGATTTATAGGAGGCCATGGCATCGTTCACCTCCTGTACTGCCGAGAGCAGGGTGAGATTATATGAGTCGACGGAATTCTGCATATTCTCCCGGGCCGTAATCACGGCGGCGCGGCGCGCGAAGCCATCGAAAATATTCCAGCTGAGGGTAGGGGTCACAGACCATTGGAGGGATTCTTTCTTGCCAAAATCCTTGAGGGAATGGGAGGCGAAACCTATGGAGCCCTCTATGGTAAGGGAGGGAAGATAATCTTTTTTCGCCATGCCGAGTGCTGCGGCGGATGACGCGATGGTGAATTCTGCCTGAGCCAGATCAGGACGCCTGCGCAGCAGGTCAAGCGGCACGCCCACTGACACGATCTGCTGAAAATCCAAATGGTGATATGCGGCGGTGTCTGTCAGAGCCGTCAGCGAGCCGGGGAAACCACCTGTGAGCATTGCAAGGGAGTTGAGCGACGATTCAACATTGGCCTCCAGTCCCGGAATCATGGCTTCAGTGGAGTGGGCTATAACGGCCGCCTGGGCCACATCAAGCTTCGATGCGAGACCGGCTTCATGGCGCGACTTCGCGGCATCAAACACACGGTTCTGGGATGCAAGCTGCTCTTTAGCTACTGAAAGTTCATTCTGATACATCCGCAACTGGATATACGCCGAGGCGATTTCACTGCAAAGCGAAACCATAACTCCGGCCGTTTCGGCGCGGGTAGCCTTCAGTGCCTCTTTGCTCTGTCTCACTCTTGATGTGATCTTTCCGAACAGATCAATCTCCCATGAAGCGCTTACGGAGCCGGAGAAATAATCCATTGTGGTTTCCGGAACGCTTCTGGCAGTGGTGTTGCCTGAATTCCGAATCTTATTCCAGCCGGCCGACAGGTTCAGGGAAGGGTAATACGCACTTCGTGCGGAACGCAGGGTCTGCCTGGCGATTTCTATTCGGCGTGCCGCCATGGCAAGGTTGTAATTGCGTTCCAGTCCAAGGGAAATCAGGGAATCAAGAAGGGGGTCATTGAAGTTCTTCCACCAGAAAGCATCTTTCTGGGGATCTTGAGTGAAACCTGTCTCCGCTTGCCATCGCGAGGGCGTGTCGGAGGCAATGCCGTAATGGGCTGTCTGCTGTGCATGCAGAACATTCGGAAACCACGAGGCGAGTAAAAGGATAGAAACGGTAAGGGAAGTTTTCATATTTAATATCCGCGGAAACCACTTCCGCACATATTAAAAACTCAATGAAAACGTCTGGGGTTCGTTTTTGGTCGAAAAAATAGGGGCAAAAAAAAATTACTCGTCGTCACGACGAATAATCTTCTTACCTTAAATCTAATACCATGAAAAACTGATGCAAAGGTAGAGCTATATCTGAAACCTGCAAAATAATTCACAAGAAATATTCTCTCGGTTAACATATTTTAATATAAAAGAAATCCCTTAATTCTGCGTTAGCATTCGATATATAAATATAAAATGTTGCGCTTTAGCAATTTAATACTTTTGGCGAGAAGCGGGTGTTTGAGTATTTTTACTTAATACGAAGATTGATTTCTTGAAAAAAAATCGGGTGCTTGCAACTTTTTGCATGCTTTATTACGTCTAAGGGATGAATCAGCTGATAAATTCCAACTCAAAAAAGAAAATCTATGTATCCGAGAATAATCATATCATCTATAGTAGCATTGACGCTTAGTGCCCCGGTTTTCGCACAGCCGCCGGTGTCCGATTCCCTGTCGGTAGACCTGGAGGAAGTAACGGTGAAAGCCACCCCTGTAATACGCAAGAGTGACCGCGACGTGTATATGCCGTCGGCCGCTACAAAGGAGCGTTCCGGAGGAGGCCTCGCGCTGCTGAACAACATGCAGATGCCCGGTGTGGGTATCAATACCTTCATGAAGGAAATAAAGATAAACGGCGAGACTCCTGAGCTGCGTATCAACAACAGGCGGACGACTATGGAGAAGGTAATCGCTCTTGATCCGGCCAATATAGCGCGTGTGGAGCTTATAACTAATCCCGGTGTGCGTTACGGCAAGGTGCCCGCGGTAATCAATATCATAGTCAGGAACCCCGACTCAGGAGGATTCATGAAAATATCGGGTGAACAGGCGCTCCGTGATTTTAATTTTGGAAATTATGATGGTGCGGTAAGTCTTAACCGCGGATACTCCCAATTCGAAGTCAACGGTTACTCTTCTATCCGCAAGAACTTCACCACAACACGATTATATAACGAGCGCTTCCGTCTGAGCGACGGACACAGCGTGACACGCGCACTTACGGATACCCTTGGCCGGGCAGAAATGCTGTGGGCCAACATCAATACGGCATACAGCTATTCCCGGCCGGATAAAATCAATATATATACATCGTTCGGATTCAACCGGGATTTTGAGTCTAATTTTTACGAGGGCAGAACAAAGACCGATGAAGATGTATCCGGCTATACTGACCAGAGTTTTAATCCGGTATCCACCCCGCAACTACATTTTTACATTGATTACAATCTGGGAAGAAAACAGACACTTATATTCGATGCCGACGGCAGCCTTGGACTTGGACGCAGCAACCGACTGAACCATGAGGAGACGTTGCCTGGGCATGAGACTCTGGTTTCGGTCAACAACCGCATCCGAAGCCGTAATGCCGGCCTGGCGCTTGAAGGCATGTATATTAAAGAATGGGATGCATCGCGATTCACCGCAGGTGTGCGTTATAATCTTGCACGTAACCGCGAGGAGTATAATACCAGTGAGAAAAGTGTGTTTCATCAGCGTAAGGATGTGGAAACGATATTCTCCGAGTATATGCACCGTATCGGGAAGATAACTCTGAGAGGCGGCGTGAGCGGAGAGTTTTGGCACAGCGAATATGCGGAGAACGGCAAATCGACCAATGATTTTATGTTTACTCCGGATTTCACGTTCAACTGGAATCTGGGTTCCGGGTCGAATCTTACTCTCAATTACAGCTCTTACTCAACCACACCTTCACTTACAGAAACATCTGTGGTCACGCAGCAGATTGACGCCTATCAGGTGCAGCGGGGCAATCCGGACCTGAAGCCGTTCACCACTTATGGTCTCAAACTTTCATACGGATGGAGCATTCCCCGTTTTGCCGGCAACCTCAGCGCCCGGTGGAGCCGTTCTCCCGGTGCCATAATGGAGTACAACGGCTATACGCCCGAGGGCATGATATTCAATACATGGGCCAATTCTACGGGTTATACCCAATATTTCATAGATTTCTCGCCAAGAATCACGATTGTACCGGATCTGCTGACAATAAACGGTACGGTTTCATTCCGCCACTACCGCAACCACGGTCCTAACTATATGCTCATCAGCAACAGCATATATGCCGAAGGTACGGCACAGCTCACACACAAGAATTTTACCTTGTCCATTTATGCCAAGAAAAGCAGTCGTAATCTCTGGGGACAGACACAGACCCGATATGAGGATTTCCATATGATGAATCTGTCATACCGCTACCGTAATTTCGAGTTCATCGCCACATGGCTCAATCCCATAGGAGAATACCGTGGCCAGGAAATCGAAAAACGCGGCCCGATAGTGTGGAGCAAAAAACGTTTTCATGCTCGCGCAGAGCGCACTGTAGCCGTCGGTTTCAATTACAAAATTGACTGGGGCCGCAAACGCAACGGCATAGACCGAAAAGCCAATACTTCTTCGGGAGTGGAACAGACCAAGGCCGCAGGTAAATAAAAATGTGTACAGCCCGCTCAGGCAGGCTATAAAAAATCAGGCCGGAAGGTGTTGAGCATAAGCCATGTATCTTCCGACCTGAAATTTTTTTGTTTTTGATGTAACGTTTGGGGTGTTCCATGTGTCATTATAGTGACGACGTCAAAAAAAATTAGTAGTTTTACAATTAATAAATCAATCATGAAATCATTAAAGTCAATTGCAATAGCACTCATGGCATTTGGTGCGCTTGCAGCCCAGGCTGCCGATGTAACTCCGAGCGACCGTTATATCACCCGCAAGGTCAATTCAGGCGCGTTTACGGCCATCCGCACCAATACATCACTGGATATAGTCTATACCGTGGGACCACGGGATATAGAAATCTACGCCCCCGATAATCTCATGCCCTATATCCAGGTCTCGATAAAAGGCTCAGAGCTGATAGTCTCTTATAAGGAGAACATGAACATCCGCGGCAGCCATAAATCCCATATAAAGGTTTCGGCACCGGATGTGAACAAATTCACCACCGCCTCGGCCGGTGACATCGATATAAAAAGCCCCATACGTCTCAACAACCAGACGGTGGAGATGAGAGTGCTGAGCGCCGGCGACATTACGGCCAAAGCAATTGAAGCGTCCGAGATCCGACTGCAGACCAACTCGGCAGGCGATATCGAGACCGGAAGCCTGAAGGCTGAGAATGTTTTCCTTATGGTAAATTCGGCAGGCGATATAGAAACCGAAAATGTAACCGCCCGCAATAAAGCAAGTGTATCAGTAAATTCGGCCGGCGATGTGGATGTGCCGGAAATAGTGGCCGGAGGAATGGTTTCGCTAAGCACAAATTCGGCCGGCGATATAAAAATCACCACTGTTTCTGCTCCTTCTGCATCTATCAGCACCAATTCATCAGGAGATATAAGAGTGAGCGAGCTCAAAGCGGATGATGTGAGCGCTTCAAGCGGTAGTTCCGGCAATATAAACCTCAGTGGTGTTTGCTCATCTGCCAATCTCTCGGCGAGAAGTGTAGGAGATGTAAATGCCAAAGGTTTGAAAGCCAAAGATGTCGATGCCTCCGTAAGCAGCTCGGGTAATGTTACCTGCTACGCCGTAAACAGCCTGGTTGCCCGCAGGTCGAGCGTTGGAGAGATAAGATATGCCGGAAATCCCTCAACAGTAAAGATCGAAAGCAACCGTAAAGACGGAGTGCGTCCTCTCTGATGAAATAATCTGAAACAGTTTTTTTCAATACCCGATAGTTATGACACAAGTGTTTACCCGCAGCCGCTTCGAGAGTGAGGCCGGGAGGCTACGCCCCATGTTGCTGCGGGTAGCTGTGTCTATCACCGGAAATGAGGAAGACAGTGCGGATGTGGTGCAGGAAACATTGCTTAAGCTCTGGTTTTTAAGGGACAGGCTCCATGAATATGAGAGTGTGGAGGCTCCCGCAAGAGTGATAGTGAGGAATCTCAGTCTGAATCTTGTGAGACACAGAGCGTTAAGTCCTATAGATACAGGTGTGCTTCCTGAAACAGGCGCCTATGACAGGGAGGAAAGCCTCAGTGATGAAATGACGGAGGCACTCGCGCGCCTTCCCGATACCGAACAGGCAGTTCTCAGGATGAAGCATCTGGAAGGCTTCGAGACAGAGGAAATAGCCGAAATGATCCACTCAACACCCGGCGCGGTCAGAACCGCATTGTCGAGAGCGCGTCGGCGGATACGAGAATATTATAACCCTTCAAACTGAAATATGGCAAAGATGATGATAAATAAAGATAATGTGGCGGAGTTGCTCGACCGGTTCTTTGACGGAACAACAACGAATGCCGAGGATAGAGCCCTTGAAGAATACTTCTGCGGAGAGGGCGACGTTCCCGAACAGTTTGAATGCTACAGGGAGATGTTTGGCTGGTATGCGTCGGGAATGGACGAGAACCGTCTGCCATCGAAAGAGACGCGCCGCACAAAGCGCCACCGGATTTCAGCTGAGGTTATAATCTGGTGGAGTTCCATAGCCGCTGTCATAGCGCTTGTAATAGGTATCGGTTGGAATTCCCGTCTAGAAAAGCTTGCTCAGGAAGATTATTATGCCGACAACTTTATTGTAAGGAGCGGAAAAGTAATCACCGGTATGGATGAAATAAGGGACGACATAGAAGCTACCATAATAGAAGGCGACTGTCTGGAACAGGAGATAGATATGAATATTGAGAAACTAAACGAAAACAAAATAATCGAGTGATATGAGAAGAATATTTATTGCAATGCTTGCCGCAGTAATCTGTTTCGGTACGGCGTCGGCAAAAAACTGGTGTGAGTCGCTCATCAACGTTCTCAATTCTTCTGAAGGAGTGGATAAAAGTGTCTCGGTCAACCGCGACGCCACTACCCACGAGATAACCAATGCCACGTATGATTTCAGGTTTACGTCGGGCAAACTTTATGAGACAGTCAAGAAGACTCTCATGAACCATGCCTCCGAAGTGGAATATTATTCCGAGTCCGGCAGCAAGAACAAGGTGATAACCCTGCGTATGACCGACAACGGGCGCCGATGGAGCTGCAAACTCCAGAAACTGGGCAAGAACGGCAAGCAGTTTCTTGTAAGGGTAAGTTCGGGAGACAAATATCAGATAGTGACTTCCGGAGGCTCCAGGAATAGAAAAAGTATCACTATGGAGGAGAGGCGAAAGGCGAAGAGTGAAGTGCAGAAGGCCTTGGAGCAGGCCAGACGAGATATGGAGAGAGCACGTAAAGACCTACAGCGTTTCCGGGAAGATGCGAGAGATTCGCGCATTATAACCACTCCTCCCACTCAGGAAAAGAAGGCTGCCATCAATTCTATTGATGAAGAACTGAAGCGCGCAGCGCAGGAGAGGGTCCGGAAGCTCAACCGGTGATAGTGATCCTCTGAGATATTGCAGCCTCTGACCCAATAAACGATTTTTTAAGCTTCCTTGATAACTTTAATGCCTGAGACGTGGCAATAACCGCCGTCTCAGGCATTAAGTTTGTTCAGAAGAGTATATCCTTTATTCTGCTGCCGGCGTTACGTTGAGGAGTGTGCCGGACGAATGGGCTGAAAGCTGGGGCGCATACTGGCTCTGGATGTTTGCCGTGCCGGAGGCGAAGGAGCCTGCGCTGTTCACCCAGAAGTCATAGCCCAGCTGGTAGGTTCCGGCAGGGAGCGAACTGATGAATAGCATGGTGGCGTTATCGCCGTTCTCACGATAGAAACATAATCCGTCGGCAAACACGGGCGCAGGAGTCTGCTCTACCGGTTCCAGACAGGCGGCGCGGTTGTCGGTCACGGCAACGTAATCCATGGCGCGGCGCGAAACTATGGTAAGGTTTACCCTTACGCGGTCGCCCACTTTCAGATCAGTAGCCTCGACCCATCGGGTTCCTTCCTGTTTGAGGAAGGACTTGGTGATGCTGAGGTCGGGGATGGAATAGGCAGGGACAGCGGCCATATCCATTTTATAGCGGCAGCTTACGGAGCCCCACGCGGGAGTGGAACCGGTGCGTTTTATGGTGAGAACCGAGCCGGAGGCACGGGATGCGTCAAGCTGCGTCCGGACTTCGCCCAGGCGTGAATCGGAAGACTTCACGTCAAGAGGTTTGTCAGCGAGAGTGAAATATGCCGGTGTGGCCGGGACGAGCCATCTGGAGGCTGCATCGAGAATGGAGGTGCATATCACTGACGTTGCAGCTGAAGAACCCCAGTTGTTGGCTTCTTTCTGAAGAATCATCCACTGCACCACGGCGTCGATTTTAGAGGAGGTCGCGTTGTTGTCGCGCAACGCACGGAGGCATTCGGCGGTAGAGAAGAGGGTAGCGATATCGTCGGGAGACTGTGCCGAGGGCCACCACATTCCTTTTTCGGGGGTGGAGACGGCAAACTCTTCGAGCGACGCCACAAGGCGCGAGGCGAGGGAGGAATATCCGTTTGCCCGCAGGATTATGGCTGATTCCGCTTTGGATGTAATGCCGGAATGCTTCCAGTTCTTTACGATATGCTGGATAGTATTTGCCATTACCTTCCGAGAAGGGGCGGATTCGGGTGCCCCGGGCCAGAGAGTTTTGAGCATCGCATAGGCGGCGTCGGTGTAATTCTTATCGTCCTTGAGGCACTTTTCAAGGTTTTGGTTCAGATAATTGAATCCGTTGCTTACCATCGGGGATATATCGGATTCGTGGTCAAGGAAACCGAGATGCCGGAGTTCGGCGAAACGGGAAATCACACGTTCCGTAACCCATGCGGACGGTTCAGTGTAATTCTTTGTCCATGACCATCCGCCGGAGCTCGTCTGAGTGCTATTAAGGTAGGAGAGGGCGCGCGACATCACCCGTTCGATATTGGAACCGTCGAGAAGGAGCTCGAGCCGCTGCATGCGTTCGGTGTCGCTGCGGGCATCGAGCATCCACGGTGTGGCCTGGAGGAGAATTGTCTTAAGGGCGGCATTGCGCTCGAGCATGGATACGAGGGTGGAATCGGATTTATCGGACTTCGACCAGCCGCTGAGAGCCCGGGAAATTTCGGGGAACTTACGGATAAGGCCTTTGGCCACAGCGGCCGAGAACCAGGCGTCGACAGCCTCAATGGATGTGCGCGGATCTGAGTCGGAGAGGCCCGGAAGGGCGGTGACTACATACCATACGGGATTCTCGCAGTATTGCAGAGAAACAAAAGCATCGGAGGGAATTTCGGGGAGCTTAAGCGAATATTCTGTGGAGTCGGGTGAGAGATAGAACGGAAGTGACTCCACAAGAGGCTCCGCCGCTTCGAGCACGGGGATAAGAGACTGTTCGCCATCGGCAAACAGGATGGTCGACGCCTTGACGCGGAAGCCTATGAACGGAGAGGACTCGGGTGCCCGGAAGGAGACGGACACTGATGCGTTTGAGGAAGGCGAAAGCGTCAGAGTAGTGTCGGAGGTCTGAAGAATCCGGTTGGTGACGGGATCGAAGATTTCCGTTACAGCGGAAACAGTCTGATTATCATCGGAATTATTCATGATGAGGGACGCCACCGTGACATAATCGCCGGTGCGGAGGAAACGCGGAAGATTGGGCTGCACCATCACCGGTTTATTGGCGATCACCTTCTTGCAGAAGGAAGCTACCGACACAGGAGAATCGGTGAATCCAAGAGCCGAGAATGCCCATGTGGTGTTGGCGTCGGGAACCTTGAATGTAAAAGAAAGAGAACCGTCTACATCTGTGGTGAGCATGGGGTGGAAGAATGCAAGCGCTGTGTTGCCTGAACGATACTCAAACGGAGATTTTGCTGCGGTTTTCTCTCCGGAAGATTCCAGAGAAGCAGACTCTTCCATTCCTCCCACGGCTTCATCCTCAACAGACTCTTCCGTCACGGCGTTCATTACTGCGGGAGCGGCCATTTTAGCCTCGTTGACAGCCCTTACAGCTCCCATGCCATCGGCTCCGCCATCGTATTCTACTCCTTTGGCCAGAAGAGCGCGATGCATCATCACGTTTTTAAGCACCGGCGAGTAAAAGGAATAACCGTATGTAAGGAAATCGGGAATGGTAATGTCATAATCGCCACGCGAGGGATAGGGGGCGCGGAGTGAGAGATAAATGCTGTTGGATATCGGGCCGGTGGAGAAAGACAGCGACGGGAGGTAAGGTCGCATGGGCGAGAAAGAGAACGATGCCTTGGCGAGAGCATCAAGCGCCGAGTTGTACATGTCGAGAATGATGGCCGAGCGGCGGGGTTTACCATCGCCGTCGACGGTGGTGAATTTCCAGGTTTCGGTAGTGCCGGGAACCAGACAGTCGCGGAAAGACTCGGCTTTCAGGGTGAGCTCACGCTCGGGATGAGGAATATTCACGGTGTAGTCCAGCAATGTCGATTTCATTCCGGAGGCAGCAAAAAGAGTGAGATGCGGCGCGGGAGAATCGGGGTTTACGCTGACTGGGATTGAGTTGAATCCTTCTGCCAGTTCAAGCCATTTGCGCTCTATGACGCGTGAGGAATCGGACAGTACATAGAGGCAATGGGTGGGAGCTGAAGCGGCTGCAATCAGCAGAGAGCCCTTGCCGTTGCGGTCCAGACTGAGTGTGCCACCGAACCCGGCAGGAGTCCACAGAACGTCGGATACTCCGGCTGGCATTTTATTGTCGGTGCGCCTGTAGATTATTATTTCCTCGCTAAGGGTATCGGCCGTAGAGTCATTGATTTTAAATGCGAGTCGATAGCGTCCGGATGGTATCCCGGCCCAGTCGATAACCGGTGATGAGGATGGGAAAGAACCGGTAAGTTCCGAAGCGGTATTTCCTGACCATGAAGGAACAAAGGTATATGAGAGAGGAGTATCTATTATGCTGTCGGATGAGTTGATAACTTTGACGGGGAGAACGGGCGAAGAGGAAACGTCGAGAGAGCCTTTCAGCTCGCTGACAATACGCAGGGCGCTTCCGCGGAGGAACGCAACGGTGGTTTCCTGGCTCTCGCCGGAGGACGACATGGCGGAGATTACCGCCGTAAAAAGTCCACGCGGGGCCGGGGCGGCATCAAGGACGTCGGAGGGAATGACAACGGAGAAATTACCGTCAGCATCAGTGGACGACTTGAAGGTATAGAAAAGCGTTCCGGCTGTAGATCGGAACCACCACGGCATAGATGATGACGAGAGATTACCGGAGATTTCGGCGCCGGAAAGGGGCATTCCGCTATAGGTCGAGACCTTGCCTGTAAGCGTGATGGCGCCTTTTTCGGGGGTATCACGCAGGGCCGGCTTGCAGTCAACCATAAATCCGGGCATCTTGTAGTCGCTCACCATGAAGCGGACGGAAGTTCCGTCTGTCGACTTGTCACCGGTGGTGACGTTTATGGAAAAATATCCCTGCAGCAGACCCTTGGGAATGACGAAAGAGCCTGACGCACGGCCGAACTCGTCGGTAATCGCGGAAACAGAGGCATCCTTGACCTCGGTGTAGTTGGCATCGAGGAGCTGTGCCTGTACGGGAAGAGACTTGACGGCAGAGGATGTGATTCCGTCGTTACGGTAGGCGATTGAAGTCCAGCGTACGGTATCACCGGGATGGTAAATGGCGAGATCGGTGAAGGCCTGGAAATAAATATCGGGACCCTTGTAGCGGTATTCGGGATACAGATTGAGGAGGGGTGCGAATACATCGGAATCCTTGCGCACACTCAGCATGCAGGCGGATAAAGGCGAGTTTTCTTCAGCGATACGGAGGAAGCCTTCACGGTCGGTGAGACCTACCGACCGGAAGGAAACAGGATTGGTGGAAGATGTGTAGACCGATGCCGATTCCACAGCCTCTCCGGTAAGAGGATTATAGGCAAGAGCCGAGACCGAATGGAGCTTGAGAGTGGCCACGGCCAGCGAAGAGCAATGGATTATGCTGCGGCGCGTTTCGCGGGATTTCAGTGAAGGAGAGGTCGTAATTTCAGCGAAATAATAGCCCGGTTTGTCAAGAGATGCTGTAACGGTGGTGTCGCTACCGAAAATCGAGGCATTGGAAAGGTCGATTTTAATGGCTTTGGCAACGGGATATGCAGAAGGATTCGCAACCTTGACGGAGTTCTGTGAAGTGAAGGCCGGGGGAAGGCGGTGGAATGTGACCGTAGCCTCGGAGATACCTCGTGTATTCAGGTGAAATGAGAATGTATGGGAGGGAAAGACCGATGACGGAACTGTGACTTCAGCGAAAGCGGAAGTCATAAGTTTTATTTTTCGGGTTACGGCAGCCGACGCCTCGGATGCAGGGAACTTTTTAAGATATTCTCCGAGAGCCTTGTAATAACCGGCGTTGTCGGAATCATCCATATAATTGCCGGCTTCAAGAAGAGGCAGGGCAGAATAAGGACTTGAGGCATGGGAAGCGGAGAGTTCCAGAAGGCGACGGTACGTGGTCGCGCGGCCTTTCTCCATTGATGTGTGGTAGACGCAGCTGCTGAAGAATGCCAGACGCTGAACGAGGTTATAGAGAAGGGGGGCCTGAGCTGATTGTGACTGTTTTATCAGGGAGGCGAAGACCGAAGATATCTTTTTGGCTGCAAACGCTTCGGAAGAGGAGGCCGACGGAAAAGAATAATCCGTGTCGAGACATTGAACGGGAAAGAGATTGTTGAAGTGAATACCGGTTTTCAGCAGTCCGATAGACTGCCACGCTACGAAATCGAACACGGATGGGAAGAACGGGGCAGACTGGGCGGGACACGTAATCACTGAAGAAAAATCACGTAGAGGAACCTGGGCGAGGGCTGATTGCCTCGACACCGCTTTCATGGCGAGGGAATCGATCATAAACCGATACTGTTCGCCCGACCAGAGACGGAAATCGGCGGGGATGGGATGCAGAGGAAGTTTGCGTGTGTCGAGGTTCCAGCGGTCGTTCTCGTAGGCTTCGGCATATATCCTTGCCTGAAGAATTTCAAGCAGCGATTTTACGGCGGGATCGGCAGACTGATTGCATACCGCAGCAATACGAGGCATAAAAGCGACTGTGGAGTCAGGGTCGACCATAGACTGGGCAAGCTGCAGATCAATTATGGCGCGCAGACAGCCGATTCCGTCATTGCCTTCAAGCGCTTTGGAAAGCCGCAGCCGGGCATCGGAAGAAACTTGTTTTGGAAAGGCGAAATCGGGTTGGCTGGATGGTGTTTTCACGTTGGCACAGTTAACAGAAACGGAAATAAGGAAAGAGGAGGCGATAAACAATAGTCTTAACAAGTGTGTCAGCATAAAGAATATCGGTATAAGATGAGACGGAATAGGAAAAATAAAAGTCCTGCGAGGCCGCAAGACTTAAAGGATTTGATAAGGTGAAAAGTTCATTTTCTGTTACCTCTTTTGCCCTTACCTTCGCGATGTTTCATGAGATGGCGCCCAAACCGGCGTTCGGCAGATTTTAGTTTGAAGAGCTGCTTCTTTGAGAGAATCTCGCGAAGCTGAGGATAGTATTTACGGTCAATGTCGCCCTCGCGAGAACGCAATTCAAACAGAGCTTCGGTGGCTTTTTCGTATTCAAGATCGGAGGGATGGTCGTTTTTGGACACACTGCGTTCGAGATCGCGGGTCTCACGCGCAATCTTGTCGAGCTCGGAATTCATGGCGTTGTACACGGGCACGAATTTCTCTTTCTGCTCTGGGGTGAGTTCGAGAGATTTGGCTATGAATTCGGTCTTATAGGCCCGCATTTCGTTGAACCATCTGTCGGCCTGAGCCTTTGACGGTTTCTGGCCGGGGCCTTGGGCGTTACAGAGTAAGGAGGGGATAAAAAGAAGAAACAGTAAGAAAGGTTTCATATCTGAAATGATGGGAGAATAAGGTCAATTTCTATAGGAATCGCTGAAATCGGAGAGAGATGAGGGGTCGACGCCTTCCTCATACAAGGCATCAATCAGGTCAGATTCTTCAACCTCCGACGCGCAGTAGTCGTAGAAGAAGGTGTCGTTGTTGATTGCATTTGCCAGCACGGGATTGTCGGCAATAGAAGAAAGGTCGGTATGGGGGCGCATGAGGTCGAACATTTTCATCATGCACCAGATGCCGAGGAACATTGCCGCCATATAAAGATAGGGCTTGACGCGCTGGAACCAGGTGCGAGGAAGTACGCGAGGCTTTTCCTCTTCCCACGGGCGGGCGGGGAGAGATGCAATCATGCGCTTGTTGAAGTCCTCAAAATAGCCTGGAGGCACAGTGAGACCGTCACTTCTGGGAATTTTGGGAAAGTCTTCTTTATTCATAGGAAATGAAAATTATAGTGAGGAGAGTTTTATTCTTTTATTCAATTTGACTTGTGAAACCGAGTAAGGTTTAACGTCAGGAAAAATATTGTTCGATTTTTTTAACAGCGAGATGGTAGGAGGCTTTCAAAGCGCCGACCGATGTGCCGAGAATGCGTGACATGTCCTCATATTTCATTTCTTCGAAATAGCGCATGTTGAAAACAAGGCGTTGTTTCTCAGGGAGAGTGGCAATGGCTTTGCGGAGTTCAAGGCTCAGGGCGTCGCCGTCGAAGTCAGGGTCGGCTTCAATTGTGTTGATCAGTGCCTGGGTCTCATCGTCGACGGTAAGATTTTCCTGTTTGCGTTTCTGCTCAAGCCATGTGAGGGATTCGTTGATGGCTATTTTATGAAGCCATGTGGAGAGTTTTGCGTCGCCCCTGAAATTCTCAATTGAATTCCACGCTTTCAGAAAGGTGTTCTGAAGAAGGTCGTCGGCATCGGCATGGGAAGGTACCATGCGCCTGATCTGCCAGTAGAGCGACTGTGAATACTCCTTCACCACATCGGCGAAAGCCTCGCGGCAAGTAAGCGGATTGCGCAGGCGCTCAACAAGAGTTTCGGTATTGTCGGTATCCTTCATGGGATGCTAAATAGAAATATTATGGTGTAAATTTATAAAAAAAGCTTCGAGAGGAGTAAAATTATATGTATAATTGCCGAAGATTTAAGTAAAATTCAGAAATAGGATATGATTCACGGTATAGATTTCGATACAATAATGACGGCTCTGGGTCTGACTCTCGTGGCGGGAATGTCGACCGGCATAGGTTCGTTGATGGCTTTTTTTACCAGTCATACCGACAAGAAATTCCTTTCCTGCGCGTTGGGACTTTCAGCCGGGGTGATGATATATGTCTCGTTCATGGATCTTCTGCCGATGGCGATAGAAGAGATTTCTTCGGGATATGCCGGGAAAACGGGAATGCTGTATGTGCTTTGCGGTTTCTTCGGAGGAATAGGGCTTATTGCCGCTATAGACATGCTCGTTCCGGAGGATGAGAATCCTCATGAAGTCAGTACGGTTGAGGAGATGAAAAGCGGCAGCAATCTCAGGCGCACGGGGCTGATGCTCGCGGGAGCGATTGCAATCCATAATTTCCCCGAAGGAATGGCGACATTCGTGGCTGCCATGAACGGCCTTGACGTGGCGCTGCCGATAATGGTGGCGATCGCTATCCATAACATTCCCGAGGGAATAGCAGTTTCCGTACCGATATATCACGCTACGGGTAACCGCCGGAAGGCTCTGATGTGGTCGCTGATGTCGGGCCTGGCCGAGCCTTTAGGGGCGATATTCGGCCTGGCATTCCTTTTGCCGTTCTGGACACCTACCGTAGGGGCCATAGTCATGGCGGCTGTGGCCGGAATAATGGTGTATATCTCGTTTGACGAACTTCTCCCAGGCTCAGAACGCTACGGGCACCATCATCTTGCCATGTGCGGTGTGATAGGAGGAATGGTGCTTATGGCGTTTTCGCTGCTGTTGTTCTGAAAAGGGTTATTTCTGATTGCACGACGCGCCTGCGCCGAAAAGAAGATGACGGGAACGGCGCCCGGCTTCCGATGCAAGTTTCTCGGGAACGAATCGCCAGTTGGTTTCCACGCGCGGGGAAATCACACCGCGTTTTTCGACAGCTTTTATGAGGTAATAACGCAGATCCTTGTCGGTGGCGCGTACCACTCTTGAAGAAAGTTCGTCGGCTGGGATACCGGCCCCGAGTGTCAGAAGGTCGCCTCCACCGTTGGCACGGTAAGAGTTGACGGCAACGGTATAAGTGCTGTCGGGGTTGAACGGTGTGCCGTCGGAAAGCGAAGTAATGGTAATTTTCTCTCCCCGGGGCCTGGTGATATCAACGGTATAGTCAATGCCGGAGGCAGAATCGAAATTATACGATGGATTTTTAAGTCTGTTGTCGGCAAGGGAGGGGTTATCCGAGGCAAAACGGATAAGCTGGCTGTCTTCCGAATCGGAGACGGGTGCTGTCCAGAGATCGTAGGCCATTTCGAGGTAGTCTTTTATCTCACGTCCGGTAAGCTTCAGGGTATAAAGCATGTTCTCATACTTATAGAGAGTGAACATGTCGGATACCCGCAGCGGCCCGGCTACAATCGAGGCGTCGAACGAAAGGGGAGCGGCGAATGAAATCTGCGCGCCGGATATTTCAAGCTGCAGGTCGTGGAGCAGTGTCATGAATGCGGAAGGGCCGAAAAACGCGTCGCGGGTGGAGAGGGTGTCGGTAACGGTTCCCAACTGCCGTTCCACAAAATCACTGACCGAGGAAAGACGGTCGGCGAATCTGGCAAGATATGACTTGGACGGAGACACAGCGGTAACATCCAGTAATTTTGGAACAACAGAAATCGAGTCATTTCCGGAGACAGTCTCGTCGAAAACAAAATCTATCACGCCTATGGCGCGGGCATTGTTGGCCGGATTGACTACCGGAACCTTTTTCCCGGATGGTGAAACGACTTCCGACAGGAACCGCTGATGGTCGTGGCCCATGAGTACCAAGTCGAAGCCGTCGACCTCGGCCGCCACTTTCATGGAGGCGTTCTCTATAACTGAACCGGTGGTTTTCGATGCATCGTGACCGGAATGGAAGAGACCGATAATAGCATCAGGGTGTTCGTGCTCCCGGATTATGGGTATCCATTTGCTTGCCGTAGCGGTCATGTCGTCGAATCTCAGGCCGCTCCACAGGTTTTCCGGGAGCCAGGAAGGGATGGCCGGAGTAAGAAGACCGAGTACGGCAATCTTTTTGCCCTTACGTTCGATAACGGTGTAGGGCGTGAGATAGGGTTCTCCGGTGAGTGTGTCGATGACATTCGCACCCAGCCATGGAATGTTCATGGCCTTATGGACACGGTCGTAGACAGCGTGGCTGGTCTCAACGTCGTGATTGCCGATAGTGGCCGCGTCATATCCCATGAAATCAAATATCTCGGGTACAATATGGGGAGAAACCGTGTCGATGAAGTTGTAATAATAGACTGTGGGCTGTCCCTGCAGGATATCGCCGTTGTCGAGAAGGATGACACCGCCGGGATTAGCGGCGCGAAGTGAATCCACGGCGGTGGAGACCCTTGCCAGACTTCCTTCACCCGGAGCAAGCGTTATGAAATCATAAGGGAAAAAATTTCCGTGGACATCAGTGGTGAAGGCCACGGTTATTTTGGTTTCAGAAGGGAAGCTCGCCATAGAGAATGAAAGAAGGAGGAGTGATAATGCTGTTCGGAGTGAGAAAGTCATGACGCAAAAGGAGGGTTATTTATCGGGAATATAGAAGCACTGGATTTTACCGATCTTGAGCTGTCCTACAACCTTTAGCGGTATGCGCTGGGCGTCGTCGGAAATCCAGGCTTCGAGCGGAGAGGATGATTCGATGCGTCCGTTGGATGTGAAACGGAACACAAGTTTTATGGCAGGGTAAATCTTATTGTCAATCTTGACGTTCTCTTTCTTGATATATGTAATGGTGAGAATCTCTTTTTTCTTGCCGGAGAAGATGTTGAGGCTCACCGACTGATTCTGGAGGAAAGAGTCAAAATCTATTTTACGGAGATAATAGAACGAGCTGAGGAAGTCAACGGCAACACCTTCGGCGGAGAGTTTTGTAACGGTCTTTATGGTTTTATCGCTGTTCTTGGGGCGGCGTAGTCGTGTGGATTCACCCTTTACGGAATCGGCATGGCGCGTGAACTTGACCACGTCGTGGGTGTAACGTCCATTTTCATTGGACACACGCTCATAACGGGTCGGGGTCATGTCGGTCGGGCGCATGCTGGTGTAAAGAGTGTCGCGCAGCTTATAAAAATGGTCGGCCCACGGTTCACTACGGGCATAGAGACAGGCCTTATAGCCGTCGGGAATGCGGGTGAGGGTAATTGTGGCGTTACCGGCCTGTTTCTGAATCAGTCCCCATTTATACAATACCTTGTAACGGAGAGTCTCCTGCGGAGTTTCTGAGGCGAGAATGCCTGAGATAGAGAGTAAGAGAGCTATACAGGATAATAAGAATTTTTTCATCGTCTGAATTTTAAATCTGGAAATGGAAGAGCGTGGCGTGCCATCTGTTCGATGCGTTTGTTGCGCCAGCACTTGCGGCACACCGCTATGTAACGGTCGTCGCCTCCGATTTCCACCTGTGCTCCATCCTCAACAAAGTCGCCGTTGGCGTCTATTCGTGCGTTGATGATGGTTTTCTGCCCGCAGTTACATGTGGACTTTATCTCATCAATGGAATCGGCAAGCTCGAACAGACGCCGCGAACCTTCAAAGAGGTGGCTTTTGAAATCGGTGCGCAGACCGTAGCATATCACGTTGCTACCGTAATCATCTACTATACGCGCGAGCTGGTCAACTTGTTCGCTCGAGAGGAACTGGGCTTCGTCGACAAGGAACCAGTCAATCACCGTCATTTCGGCCTCAAACATTTCCTGGGCGAGCATGTAAAGGTCGGTATCGGGGAGAATCCATTTGCATTCACGTTCAATGCCTATGCGGGAACGGATCACATTTGATGACTCGCGGGTGTCAATGGCCGGTTTAAGGCATGCGTATCTGAGACCGCGTTCTTCGAAGTTATATGCCTGGGTGAGAAGGAGCGCTGTTTTGGCGGAGCCCATCGTGCCATAGCGGAAATATAGTTTGCCTGATCGATTCATTTCTTTGGAAGTGCTGGAGTTTGTGTGGCAAAGGTAATGACAATTTTCCGAAACGTGCCATTAAAGCGGTAAATCGGATTATTGACCGGGACTGTATGTCACCCGCAGAATAGAGCGGGTGGATGGGGTGACGGGGAAATTACGTGAGGCCCGGAGGCCGGGAACCCAGAGGATGATTTCGTTGCCGGAGCCATCCGTATGGGTGAGCAGCGGGAGAGTCTGCTTTTGCCGGAGAGAGAGTTTTGCATCGGAAAAAATATCGCTTACAAGGCGGGAACCCTTCATGCCGAAAGGCAGAAGACGGTCGCCCTCTTTCCAGAAACGGACGTTAACAGAGCCGGATTTTTCAAGCGTCTCCGCATCGAAGTAAGCGCAGAATGGGTCACGGACAGGATGGAAGTCAGCCGGGGCGATAAGTTCGTAATGAAATTTTTTCGCCGGGTCGGAAGCAGCAGTGTCATCGCTCCTCAGAAGTATGCCTCTGGATGATATCAGTATGTTTCCGGCGGAAGATATGAATTTCCGGCCGGAACGGGCGGCGGAGGCGAGCATATCGTCGGTCTGCGAGCGGGTAAAGCCTTCGGGCGAAAGCCATTCATACAGAAGCAGGGCGGCGTGAGGCTCCGAGGCGATAAGCTTATTGAGGTCTATTCCGCCATGCGTGAGGGTGTAGTGCGCACGTTTTTCCTCGACAGCATGGCGATAGAAATCGTGGTTTTCGCTGAGAAGGCTAAGGGAGGAGGTTATGGCGTTTAAGGCATTCTTGCCTTCTCCGGCAGCATACTGTAGGGCCGGGATGACGTGGTGACGGAGCCGGTTACGGGTGAAATCGTCGGAAAGATTCGATGAATCAGTGACGAAATCCACACCAATGGCGCGAAGATAATCTTCGATTTCCATTCGCGACACCTCAAGGAGAGGACGGATTATGCCGCTTGAGTTGAGCGGCCGCATACCTCTCAGCCCAGCCAGGGAAGAACCCCGCAGGAGATTCAGAAGGAGTGTCTCGGCGTTGTCGTCGGCATTATGGGCGACGGCGATTCTTCTTATTTCGGTTTCGGCTCTCAGGTGGTCAAACCAATGGTAACGCAGATCGCGGCAGGCCATTTCCAAAGAGGGCGTACCGGGTGAAAGACGGCGATATTCGTCGACGTCAAAATCAATTTTACGGAAATCGCAGCCAAGTCGGTCGGCAATGTCACATGCATATCTTTCGTCGCGCATGCTTTCATCGCCACGAAGATGGAAATTGCAATGGGCGGCGAGGCACTTGAACCCGAGCGCATGGAGGGCGCAAAGAAGTGCTACGGAGTCAGCACCTCCGCTCAACGCCACTATTACGCGTTCGCCCGCGGAAAGAAGTCCACGGGCGAAAACTACGTAAGCCACTTTTTTCTCAAGTGAATGGCGAAAAGTGATGTCAGCCGACATTATGAAAGAGCGTGAGTGACAACCGGATTGTTACTTGAAAGTAACCACGCGGTTATAGACAAAGTTGCTCAGGGTGTAGAAACACATGCCGAGAAGGGTGGACAGACCGTAACCCGAAAGGGTGAATCCGGCAATGTCAAGCTGCCATGAGGCAAGAGGGGTGTGAGTGGTAAGAAGCCATGTCACCAGAAGCTGGAGGCCATAGCAGAGCATGAAACCACCGATAAACTTGATGCCTTCGCGTAAGGCGTTGTTTTTCGAATGGAATACCCAGAGTTTGTTCCAGATAAAAGAGTTGAGGAATCCTGCCACATATCCCAGAGCATTGGACACCCATGGATTTACGCCAAGAACACTTTTGCAGGAGAAAATGACCACAAGAGTGATGCATGTGTTCATTATACCGACGCATACATAGCGCATGAACTGTGAAACCACGGCACGCTGTTGGGCAGACATATTAAGCGTAAGATACATAACTTATGGTAGAATCGCGTTTGAAAAAATGAGGAAAGAATAGAGTTGGAGTTAATCTTCAGGAGAAGAGGAAGAACGCCCGCGGCTGTAATGGCGGCACACGGGGGTGAGCCCGCAATTAAGGCAATCGGGGCGCCGGGCCTTGCATACGTAACGCCCATGAAGAATGAGCCAATGGTGGGCTTTGGGCACAATTTCGGCAGGAATATTGCGCATCAGGGTCTGTTCGGTCTGCAGCGGAGTGCGGGAATTGGTGGTGAGACCGATGCGTTCGCTTACACGAAACACATGAGTGTCCACAGCCATTGCCGCTTTTCCCCACACAACCGACAGAATCACATTGGCCGTTTTACGGCCGACGCCGGGCAGCGTAAGAAGAGAGTCGATATCGGAAGGCACTTCACCGCCGAAGTTTTCCACAAGAGTGCGGGCCATTCCCAAAAGCGATTTCGTTTTGTTGTTGGGGTAGGATACCGAGCGGATATAGGGGAAAACGTCGTCGGGAGTTGCCGCCGCGAGGGTAAAGGCGTCGGGGAACGCTTCAAAGAGGGGAGGAGTCACCAAATTGACGCGTTTGTCGGTGCACTGGGCCGATAGAATCACGGCCACAAGCAGCTGGAAGGGATTGTCGTAGTGCAGTTCGGTCTCAGCCACGGGCATTTCGCGGCTGAACCATTCAATTACTGCCTGATATCTCTGTTTAACGGTCAATTGGCTTATTCCTTATTATTTGAATCTTAGACTCGCGATGTATTAAATGGTTTAATGCGCGGCCTGGAACTGCTCAAGGAAACGACGGTCGTTTTCGGAGAACATTCTGAGGTCGTTGACCTGATATTTGAGGTTGGTGATGCGCTCCACACCCATTCCGAGGGCAAAACCGCTGTAGATTTTCGAGTCGATGCCGCACGCGTCGAGCACATTGGGGTCGACCATGCCGCATCCGAGAATCTCGACCCAGCCGGTTCCCTTGCAGAAGGAGCATCCTTTTCCTCCGCAGAGATTGCAGGAGATGTCCATTTCGGCTGAAGGCTCGGTGAAGGGGAAGTAGCTTGGACGCAGGCGTATGTCGGTGTTCGGGCCGAACATTTCGCGGGCGAAATAAAGCAGGGTCTGCTTCAGGTCGGCGAACGACACGTTTTTGTCAACATAAAGGGCCTCGACCTGATGGAAGAAGCAGTGGGCGCGCGCAGAGATGGCTTCGTTGCGGTACACGCGGCCGGGGCATATTATGCGGATGGGCGGTTTTGAGTGCTCCATCACGCGGCTCTGGACCGAAGAGGTGTGTGTGCGCAGAAGCACGTCGGGATTACGCTGGATAAAGAAGGTGTCCTGCATGTCGCGCGCAGGGTGGTCAGCAGCGAAATTCAGAGCGGAGAACACGTGCCAGTCGTCTTCAATCTCCGGCCCTTCGGCAACGGTGAAACCGAGGCGCGAGAATATGGAGATAATCTCGTTGCGCACAATCGAGAGGGGATGACGCGAGCCGAGTGAAATGGGAGAGGCAGTGCGGGTGAGGTCGAGCGAGGGGTCGATGACATCCACAGACTCAACAGCAACACGCAGCTGATTTATGCGCTCGGTGGCAAAGTCCTTGAGTTCGTTGATAGCCGGGCCCATAGCTTTCTTCTCTTCGGGCGAAAGGGCGCGGAAATCGTTGAACAGAAGCGAAATCTCGCCTTTCTTGCTGAGATATTTAATGCGAAGTGCCTCCACTTCGTCGGGGGTTGACGCGGTGGCTGAGCTGAGGAGTTCCTTTATTTGACGTATTTTTTCAACCATGGGAGTTAAAAATTTTATACAAATATTTAGGAGAGAACAGGAGTGGAAAAAGGGAGAGAGGGTATGGGGAAATTAATCCATGGAAAGACCGATGGTGGCCATTGCGGCATCGACGTCGGCAGTAAGTTCGGCGTCCTGCTTGTCGCGGCTCACGATTTTGCCCTGCGGATCGAAGAGGATGATGCAGGGGATTGAAGAGATGCCATAGATGTCGGTGGGAATGGTCTGCGCATCAAGAATCTGGTTCCAGGGGAGCTGATGCTGCTCGATTGCCTTTAGAGTGTTTTCAGGCTGGTCCCACACGGCTACGCCGAGAACTTCGAGGCCTTTGTCGGAATATTTGTTGTAGAGTTCCTTGATTACGGCAGTCTCACGGATGCAAGGACCGCACCAGCTTGCCCAGAAGTCAACGAGGGTGTATTTGCCTTTACCAACGTAGTCGCTCAGACGCGAGGTCTTGCCATCGTAGGTGACTTCGAAATCCTTGAACATGTTGCCGGGCTGGGTCTCCTGCTTTTTGACGAGGCTTGTGCGAAGCTTGGCAATGCGTTTGCCTTCCGAGAATGTGGGGTAGAGGGCCAGAATGGAGTCGAGCTGAGGAAGATTGCATTCATAGGCACTCTGGAGGAAAGTATAATAGCCGAGGGCATTGTCGTTGTTGGCAGCAATAAGGGAGTCGGACATGGCGGTGTGGCGGTCGGAGAGCTCTTTGGCACGGGCCATGCCGGTGGAGTCGTCGGGAAGCTGACGGTATTCTTCCATCAGGGCTTTCTCGGCTTTGTTGAAGCTGGCAAGGGATTCATTCAGAGGAGAGCCTGACATGGCGCGAGTCTCAGAATCAAGAACAATCTGGCCGGGCTCGAGAACTATTGTTCCCGCACGTGAACCGTCGCATACCACCTGAGCCATGACAGCTTTTGCAATCTTTCCCTTGAAGAGGGCAGTGCCGTTTTCAACTATGGTGCTGTCTATTTTGTCGGAGGAATCGTAGTCAACAAGGTAAGCCATAGAGCCGTTTTCGGCAGAAGGAACATTGACAGTGACCGTATAGTCGGAGTTTTCGTTTTTAGCGCAGGATGCGAGGAGAAGCGCAACAGCTGCCGGAATAAAAATTCTTGATTTCATAGAAAATATGATTGGCTATAAATTGATTAAATCGGGAGCCGATATAAAACGGCAATATTTCCTACAAAGTTAATCACTAATTTTGAGGTAGATGAAAAATGAAGGTAAAAACTGGTTAAAATGGCGGATTTTTAGAGAAAAGGGGGTTGAATTACCAAAATTACAGTATATTTGAAATGAAATTAATTCAAGAATTGTATGGAACAATATCCGCATCTAAACGAATTGCTAAAGCAGAGCATGACAGACAACAGCGAGCGTCAGGCTCTGACAGACCTTGACGGAGTTTCTTTCAGCTATAAGGACGTATCACGAAAGATAGAAAAACTTCATATACTTTTCAAACACAGCGGTGTGGAGCCGGGGGATAAAGTGGCGCTCTGCGGCCGCAATTCCGCCCAGTGGGCCGTGGCATTCTTCGGAATCCTGACTTACGGTGCCGTAGCGGTGCCGGTGCTCCACGAGTTCAAGCCCGACAATGTACACCATATCATCAACCATAGCGAGGCGAAACTGCTGTTTGTGGAGACAGCAGTGTGGGAGAACCTTGACCCTGACAGCATGACGGGCCTTTCGGGGGCTCTGAGAATGTCGGATTTCAGTCTGCTTATGTCGAGGAGCAAAGCTCTTGACGAGGCACGCCTTAAACTGAACGAATTCTTCGGCTGTAAATTCCCGGAGCGTTACGTTCCCTCAAATCTGGAGATTTTCGTTCCCGGTCTGGACGATCTGGCGCTGATAAATTATACTTCCGGCAGTACGGGACTGTCGAAAGGCGTTATGCTGACATATCGTAATCTGTGCTCAAATTATATTTTCTGTAGCGAGCATATCAATTTTCTTGAGGCCGGTGACAGTATTGTGAGCATGCTCCCGATGGCCCACATGTACGGACTGATGGTTGACGTGATATTTCCGTTTATAAGAGGATGCCACATCAATTTCCTCACCCGCACTCCGTCGCCCCGCGTAATCAAGACGGCATTCGAACAGGTAAAGCCAAAAATGATTGTGGCAGTTCCTCTGATAATAGAGAAGATGATAAAAGGAAACGTGTTTCCGCTTCTTGAGAAACCTTTGATGAAGATTCTTCTGAAGGTACCGTTTGTCGACGACCGTCTTCTTGGTAAAATCAAAGACAAGCTTTACGAGACTTTCGGAGGTAATCTGAAAGAACTGATTATAGGAGGTGCCGCTCTCAACAAGGACGTAGAGGCCTTTCTTCACAGAATCGACTTTCCGTTTACCGTGGGTTACGGCATGACTGAATGCGCTCCTCTTATTTCCTACGCATCCGCTGCGGATTACAAACCGGGTTCGTGCGGCAGAATCGTGGACCGCATGGAGGTGAAGGTAGCTTCGCCGGAGGCTTCGAGAGTGGCCGGCGTTATATATGTACGCGGTCAGAACGTGATGAAGGGATATTACCGCAATGCGGCCGCTACTGAGGAGGTACTGGATATTGACGGCTGGCTCAACACCGGAGATATCGGCACGGTGGATGACGACGGATTCATATTCCTCCGTGGCCGCAACAAGAACATGATTCTGGGGCCTTCGGGACAGAATATATATCCAGAGGAAATAGAGGAGATTCTGAACAACCTGCCTTATGTGGGAGAGTCTATTGTGATTTCTGACGGAGGAAAGCTTGTGGCCCTTGTCTATCCTGACTACGACAATGCCGCCCGTGAGAATCTTGACGAGATGGCTCTTGCCCAGAAGATGGATGAAAACCTGGAGGCTCTGAATCAGGCCGTGCCGGCTTACAGCAAGGTATCGCGCATAAAGATGATGAACGAGGAGTTTGAGAAGACACCTAAGAGGTCGATTAAGCGATATCTGTATCAGCACGCCGACTAAAGAATATATTGAGGGTGTGTCATAACGGCTCATCTGGGTCGTCGCTTGCGGGTTCGGCTCCTACCATCTGAACCATTCTGACAGCACCCTCGCCGTCCGGGTGGATTATATTATATTGAATTAGAAGATGTAGCCGATGGCGGCGGAGAAGACACCGCCGGTGTAGTTCTTCATAAGCTTGCATTTGGCTTCGACGGCCAGACGCATGTTGGGGGTTATGAACCATTCCATTCCGGCTCCGGCATTGAGTCCGATGCGGTTTGTGCGGCGTGAGGTGTCTTCACCGGTATTAGTGCTTTTATTCTCGGCAAGAGAAAGGAAGCGGGAATAAGTGGAATAGGAGAATCCTGCCAGTGGATAGAAATTGCAACGTTTCCGGGCTCCTATGGCTATCGGGAACTGGTTGTCGATGTTGAAAGAGAAACCGTCGACATTGTTTTTGCGGAAATAATATTCTATGGATGGCTGTACCCTATAGTAGGGAGCAAAACGGTAGGAGAAATAGATGCCTGCAACCGCGGTGGAGTTGCGGGTGGTGTATCCACCGAGCAGACCTGCCGTTTTCTCGTGCTCAGAGGCCATAACGGAGGCGGGTAGAAACGATATGGAAAGAAGTGCGGCTGTGATAAGCCTTCTTGCTGAAACGGATAAAAGGGTCATGGCAAATACTTATACTTATTGGAGGGTTTCACGGCTACGGCCATGAAACTATGTCACAAAGGTAAACCATTATCCCGGAATTCATGTTAGGATTAATGACAAATTGTTAAATTTGCGTGTTAATTCAATCATAGAACGGATATGAAAGACGGTTTTCTTAGAGTGGCTGCAGTGGCTCCCGAGATGAGAGTGTGTGATGTAGACTTCAATGTGAAGAAGATAATTGAGTCCATGGGCAAACTTGAGGAGGAGGGAGTGGAGACAGCAGTGTTTCCCGAGCTTTGTATCACAGGTTACACCTGCGGCGATTTATTCATGGACCGCACTCTTCTGAATTCGGCGGCTGCGGGTCTCGAAAAGATTGCCGAGGCATCGCGAGGCAGGAATGTGGATGTGATAGTGGGAGTGCCGGTTGAGATTTCCGGTGCGCTTTACAATTGCGCGGCATTCGTTCATGACGGTGAAAAGACCCTTGTGGCCAAGACCTATCTTCCTACATATAGTGAATTTTACGAACGACGCTGGTTCGCACCGGCGCAACCGGAAATGAGTTGCGGGATATTCGAAAGCCACGGGGCGAAAATCGGTATAGAGATCTGCGAAGACCTGTGGGCAACGGTTCCCCCCTCGTCGCGTATGGCGCTGGAAGGAGCGCAGGTGATATTCAATCTGAGCGCATCTGACGATGTGATAGGTAAGAACGGCTACCTCATGCAGCTGATAGCGCAGCAGTCGGGCAGATGCCTATGCGGTTATGTCTACGCCTCTGCGGGGTTCGGCGAATCGACCACCGACGTGGTTTATCTTCCGAAAACAGTAATTGCCGAGAATGGCTCCGTGATTGCATGCAACGACCGCAGGAGCTTTCTTGAACATCCCGTTACGATAGCCGACATAGATATAGAGGCCATCAATCACGACAGAAGGCATACCTCTACATTTGCCGAATGCCAGAGAAATGAGATAGGGGAGACCGTGCCCGTGCCGCTAACCGTTGGAGACGGAAGTGCGAGCGACCTGAAATACCGTAAGGTGGATGCTCACCCGTTCGTTCCGTCGGAAGACACTATTCTTGATGAACGGTGCATAGAGATCGCCACGATTCAGGAGTGTGGACTTGCACGCAGGCTGAAAGCCGTGGGCAGCAATAGGATTGTGGTTGGAATAAGCGGCGGCCTGGACTCGACGCTGGCTCTTCTTGTGGCCCACAGGACTGTCAGGGCGCTGGGTGGAGATGTAAAAGACATAATAGGGGTGACGATGCCCGGCTTCGGAACTACCAGCCGCACTTACGACAACGCTCTGAAGATGATGACGCTTTTAGGCATAACCATAATGGAGATTCCTATCGGAAAGGCTGTGATGCAGCATTTCTCGGATATAGGTCAGGACCCCGACAAACATGACGTTACGTACGAGAACAGCCAGGCAAGGGAACGTACCCAGATTCTCATGGATCTTTCCAACAGACTCGGCGGAATCGTTCTGGGAACGGGAGACCTTTCGGAACTCGCTCTCGGCTGGGCTACATACAACGGCGACCAGATGTCGATGTATGGCGTCAATGCTGGGGTGCCCAAAACGCTGGTGAAGTATCTCGTGAGGTGGTATGCCCAGACCTGTGAAAACAAGGAACTGCACGACACCCTTATGAGCGTGGTGGAGACTCCGATCAGCCCCGAACTGACGCCTCCCGACGAGCACGGCAATATCGAGCAGAAGACGGAATCGTTTGTGGGCCCATACGAGCTTTCTGACTTCTTCCTGTATTACATGCTTCGCTACGGTTTTACTCCCCGGAGGGTCTATAGGTTGGCCCTAAAAGCATTTGACGGGAAATATGACGGCGCGACCATTCTGAAGTGGATGAAGACTTTCTACCGCCGGTTCTTCACCCAACAGTTCAAACGCTCGTGTATGCCCGACGGCCCCAAGGTGGGTAGCGTAAGCCTATCGCCGCGCGGCGACTGGCGCATGCCGAGCGATGCTTCTTCGGCAGTGTGGTTAAGGGAAGTGGAGCTTCTTGAACGTGAACTTTAATCGGAGTCAGAACGTTGTATTTGAAATGGTTAAAAATCCTTTTCTTAAATACAATGTTATGAAACTGAAAATTTGTGCCACAGCTATAGCCGGACTTCTGTTTGCGGTTCCGGCAATCGGTCAGCAACCTGCCAATCCTGAGGCAGCCATCCGCAATGTGATGTACGGCGGAGTGGGGCCCGTGATTTCGGGCTCCGAATCTTATTCACGGCTTCCGCAGAAAGCACGTGAGCTGATTGAAGAGACTTTCGTAGCCTACGGAATGCCTGTGACCGTGGAGCAGGAATTCGCCGACAACACTTATGAAGTGGAGTTTGCCGAAGGAACTGAAATTGAATTCAACGGCAAAGGCGACTGGACCGAGATTGATGCTCCCGGCGACCGCACCATTCCTCTTTCAATTGTGAAATCGCTCCTCCCTGAGCGCGCTTTCAAAGAACTGCTGAAGAAGAAACAGGCCGAGAATGTAGAAACCATAAAGCATTCCGGAAAGGGATATAAAGTCGAACTCCGCGAAGTGGAGTATGACAATCTCCGCTTCACCGGCGACGGACGCCTGATTTAATTTGCGCGGATTAGTTAGAACAAAAAGAAGGCGGTGGGTCAGATGATTTGACTCACCGCCTTTATGGTTTTTATAGGGGGATTATTTGCGGAGGGCTTCGATGGCGGCGTGGAGGGAGTTGAGCTTGGACTCGGCGTCGGCGAGTTTGCGGCGTTCTGCCTCTACTACCTGAGCGGGAGCGTTGGACACGAAGCGCTCGTTGGAGAGCTTTTTAAGTACGGAGGCCTTGAAGCCTTCAAGGTAGTCGGCGTCTTTGCTGAGCTTGGCAATCTCGGCTTCCACATCGATATTGTCGGCGAGGGGCACGTTGACCTCGAGTGTACCTACCATGAACGAAGCGGCTGCGGCGTCCTTGGCTGCGTTGTGGTTGACTTCCGAGAGGTTGGCGAGCTTTATGCACAGAGCGTCGGCGCGCTCGTCCCATGTCCCGAGAAGGTTGAGCGCAAGAGCCTGCTTGTTGGGAAGGTTCTTTACGGCACGTACATTTCGCACGCCGTTGACGGCCTCCTTGACGGTCTCCATGAGAGTGAGAATGGAGGCGTCGGGAGTTCCGGCCGCAGGAGTGGAAGCATACATTATAGATTCTCCGGGACGGCGCTCGGAGATGTGCTGCCAGAGTTCCTCGGTGATAAACGGCATGAACGGATGGAGAAGACGCAGAAGCTCGTCGAAGAACCCGAGTGTATCGGAAAGTGTCTGGCGGTCGACGGGTGAGCCGTAGGCAGGCTTGACAGCCTCGAGATACCAGGCCGAGAACTCGTCCCAGAACAGGCGGTAGACTTCTTTCAGGGCCTCGGAGATGCGGAATTTGGCCATGAGATCGTTTATCTCGGCGATTGACGCATCAAGACGCGCGCGCATCCACCGGGCGGCGAGACCTGAGGCCTCGGGGCGGCCGGCGCTTTCGCTGACTTCCCAACCCTTTACGAGACGGAACGCGTTCCAGATCTTGTTGCAGAAGTTGCGGCCGGTCTCACAGAGCTTCTTGTCGAAGAAAATGTCGTTGCCGGCGGGAGCGGAAAGCATTATTCCCACGCGCACACCGTCGGCACCGTACTCTTCGATAAGCTGCAGTGGGTCAGGTGAGTTTCCAAGCTGCTTTGACATTTTGCGGCCAATTTCGTCGCGTACAATGCCTGTGAAGTATACGTTGTTGAAGGGTTGCTTGCCTATGAACTCGTATCCGGCCATGATCATGCGGGCCACCCAGAAGAAAATGATGTCGGGGCCGGTAACAAGGTCGGATGTGGGATAATAATACTGCATCTCCTTGTTGTCCGGCTCGAGTATGCCGTTGAACAGGGTGATAGGCCAGAGCCAGGAGGAGAACCAGGTGTCGAAGGAATCCTCATCCTGACGGAGGTCGGAGGCGCTGATCGCAGGATTCTCGCGGCGTGCAAGCTCAAGGGCTTCATCGGCATCCTCGGCGACTACGAAAGAGCCGTCGGGGAGATACCATGCGGGCACGCGGTGACCCCACCAGAGCTGACGCGAGATACACCAGTCGCGAATCTCGGTCATCCACCTGCGGTAGGTGTTCTTGAATTTCTCGGGGATGAATCTCACGACATCCTCCTCAACGGCTTCGAGAGCCGGCTTCGCGAGAGAATCCATCTTGAGGAACCACTGGTCGGAGAGGCGCGGCTCGGTGACGGTGTCGGAGTTGCGTTCGGAATATCCTACCTTATTTTCGTAGTTTTCTATCTTCTCAATAAGTCCGGCTTCCTGAAGGTCTTTGGCAATCTGCTCGCGGCAGGCGAAGCGATCCATGCCAACGTACATTCCGGCGGCTTCGGAGAGGGTGGCGTCGTCGTTGAAAATGTCGATGGATTCGAGATTGTGCTTCTGACCAAGCATGTAGTCGTTCATGTCGTGGGCCGGGGTAACCTTGAGGCAACCGGTGCCGAACTCTATATCCACATAGTCATCCTCTATCACGGGAATCTCACGGCCTACAAGAGGCACAATCACGCGCTTGCCGCGGAGATGCTGGTTCTTCGGGTCGGCGGGATTGATGCACATCGCGGTGTCGCCCATTATGGTTTCGGGACGGGTGGTGGCAACGATCGCGTAACCATCCTCGCCCACAATCTTGTAGCGGAGATAATAGAGCTTGCTGTGCTCTTCCTTGTAGATGACCTCTATATCGCTGAGGGCGGTACGCGCTTTGGGATCCCAGTTGACCATACGCTTTCCGCGATAAATAAGGCCCTTGCGGTAAAGGTCGACAAACACCTTAATGACGGATTTCGAGCGGATGGGATCCATGGTGAAGGCCGTGCGCTCCCAATCGCATGATGCGCCGAGCTTACGGAGCTGTGTGAGGATTATGCCGCCGTATTTTTCGGTCCAGTCCCAGGCATGCTTCAGGAATTCCTCGCGGGTGAGGTCGGTTTTCTTTATTCCCTCAGCAGCGAGCTTGGCCACAACCTTGGCTTCGGTAGCGATGGCCGCGTGGTCGGTACCCGGTACCCAGAGCGCATTTTTGCCGTCCATTCTGGCGCGACGGACAAGAATGTCCTGAATGGTGTTGTTGAGCATGTGACCCATGTGAAGAACTCCGGTGACGTTTGGAGGCGGAATCACGATACAATAGGGTTCGCGACTGTCGGGTTCGCTATGGAAAAGATTGTGGTCCATCCAGTAGGCATACCATTTGTCCTCGACTTCCGAGGGATTGTATTTTGGAGCCAGCTCGTTCATATTGGTAATAATCTTATTGCAAGAATGCTGTTAGCTTATAAAAAAGATTGCAGGCCGCAAATTTACTAAAAAATCTGCTTACTGCAATCTGTTTGGTGACAAGAGAGAAGGATACGGGAGGAAATCTCAGTCAAAGATCTTATCCCAGTCCTTCCAGACGGCCTCGTAGCCGAGAGCGCGGATTTCCTCTGTGACCTGAGCAGGGGTGCGGGAGTCCGAAACCTCGAACTGCTCGAGAGCGTCGGGGGTGGAATAGTAACCACCGGGTTCGGTCTTGCTTCCGGCGCTCATGGAGGTTACGCCGAGTTTCATCATGTTGGCGCGGAACTCGGGCGTCTCGCGTGTGGAGTAGGAGATATCCACATCGTGGTCGAAAATGCGGAATGCGAACGTAAGTTGGGCGAGTTCGCGGTCCGACATTATGACAGAAGGCGTATATCCTCCCTCAGCAGGGCACATACGGGGGAAATTTATGCTGAAACGCGTGCGCCAGTAATTTTTCCGCAGATAGCGCAGGTGACGTGCCATCATGGTGACATCCGTGCGCCAGTCCTCGAGGCCTATCAGCACACCCATTCCTATCTTGTGGACACCGGCGGCTCCCATGCGGTCGAAACCGTTTACGCGCCATTCGAAAATGGACTTCATGCCACGGGGATGGTAATTGCGGTAATTGGCTTCATTGTAAGTCTCCTGGAAACATACCACACCATTGAGACCGCTGTGGGTGAGGCGTTCGTAATCGCGCTGCTTCATAGGCATAACCTCGATGGTGAGATTGTTGAAGTAGGGGCGCGCTACTTTAAGCACCTTTTCCAGATAGTCCACGCCGTTGAGGGTAGGGAACTCGCCTGACACTATAAGGAGATTCTCGAACGGTCCGAGGCGGCGGATGGCCTTGCATTCGTTTTCGACCTGTTCGAGCGTGAGGGTGACGCGCTCCAGGGGATTATGATGATTGAAGCCGCAGTACACGCAGTGGTTGGTACATGCGTTGGAGACATACATTGGAATGTACATCGAAATTGTTTTCCCGAACCGCTCGAGGGTGTAGCGGCGTGAGAGCGCTGCCATCTGCTCGATATAAGGGGCTGCGGCAGGCGAAATAAGCGCCATGAAGTCGCGTACCGTGGCGACCGGCCTTGAGAGAGCCGCCTCGACATCGGCCGGGGTCATGCCGAGAATCTCCTGAGTAGTGGCGTCCCAGGAATATTTTTTAAGTTCGTCGTAAAACATTTCCGGATTATTTAGCACAGTCGTCTACGAGCTTCTTGGAAATTCTCATTGCGCAGAAGTTGGGGCCGCACATGGTGCAGAAATGGTCATCGCCCTTGTGGCTTTCCACGTAGTAGGTGCGCGCGCGCTCGGGGTCGAGAGAAAGGTTGAACTGGTCTTTCCACCGGAATTCGAAGCGTGCACGGCTCATGGCGTCGTCGCGCACCTGTGCACCGGGGAAGCCTTTTGCCAGGTCGGCGGCGTGGGCGGCAATCTTATAGGTCACCACACCGTCGCGCACGTCCTCGAGGGTGGGAAGGGCGAGATGTTCCTTGGGTGTGACATAGCATATCATGGCCGTTCCCATCCACGCAATCTGTGCCGCACCTATGGCAGAAGTGATATGGTCGTAGCCGGGAGCGATATCGGTGGTCAACGGGCCGAGGGTATAGAACGGCGCCTCATGACACTTCTCAATCTGGCGGTCCATGTTCTCACGGATCTTATGCATGGGTACGTGGCCGGGGCCTTCGATAAGCACCTGCACATTGTGTTTCCACGCAATCTCGGTGAGCTCGCCGAGCACATCGAGTTCAAGGAACTGCGAGCGGTCGTTGGCATCGTGGATGGAGCCGGGACGGAGGCCGTCGCCCAAAGACACAGCGACATCGTAACGGGCAAGGATTTCGCATATTTCGTCGAAATGGGTATAGAGGAAATTCTCCTCATTGTGGATCACGGCCCAGGAAGTCATGATTGAGCCGCCGCGCGACACTATTCCTGTGAGGCGCTCGCCAACCATATCGGCATGGGCGCGGAGCGCGCCTGCATGGATGGTGAAATAGTCCACACCCTGTTCGGCCTGCTCTATGAGGGTGTCGCGGTATATCTCCCAAGAGAGATCCTCCACGCGGCCGTTTACCTTCTCAAGAGCCTGATAGACGGGGACGGTGCCGACCGGGACAGGGCAGTTGCGGATAATCCATTCGCGGGTCTCGTGGATATTGTCGCCGGTAGAGAGGTCCATAAGCGTGTCACCTCCCCAGTAACAGCTCCAGACAGCTTTCTTCACCTCCTCCTCAATGCCTGAGGAGAGAGCGGAGTTGCCGATATTGGTGTTGAGTTTCACGAGGAAGTTGCGGCCGATAATCATCGGTTCTGCCTCTGGATGGTTGATGTTGGCGGGGATAATGGCACGACCGGCAGCAATTTCGTCGCGAACAAATTCAGGCGTGATATTCGATTTGATACCGAGGGCCTCATTATTGGAGTTCTCGCGTATGGCCACATATTCCATTTCAGGGGTGATGACTCCGGCACGGGCAAGAGCCATCTGCGTGATGCCGCAACCTTCGCGGCCGCGGAGAGGAGCGTAGGTGCGGGGGAAACGTATTGAATCGAGGGATTTGTCGGCAAGACGCATGCGGCCGTATTCCGAGGTGATGGCGGGGAGCTGCTCGAGATCGGTGCGCGCGGCTGTCCATTTCTCACGCAAGCGGGGAATGCCTGCATTGATGTCGATTGTGACAGCCGGATCGGTGTAGGGCCCGGAGGTATCGTAAACGGTTACGGGAGCATTCTCCCGCAGATGCTGGGTGCCGTCGGCGGTGGTGATGACCGTGGGTGTAAGATTGATCCGGCGCATTCCCACTTTTATGGGGTGCATTTTTCCGGACACGTAGATTTTTTCAGAGCCGGGATATGACGATACGTTTATATTTTCTATTTTCATGACTGGTGCATTTAACGGGGTTCTTAGTCAAGGAAACTTGTGAGTGGGCTTGAAGCCACAGCATGCTGCGCTACGTTGCCGAGTCCGGCGAGATATGCCTTGCGGCCGGCTTCGACGGCGAGACGGAACGCCACGGCCATCTCCACAGGCTCACCGGCAACAGCTATGGCGGTATTTACGAGCACGGCGTCGGCGCCCATTTCCATGGCTTCGGCTGCATGGGAGGGAGCTCCCAGACCGGCATCAATCACTACGGGAACGCGGCTTTCCTCTATGATTATCTCAAGAAGGTCACGGGTCTTCAGGCCCTTGTTGGTTCCTATAGGCGCGCCCAGAGGCATCACTGCCGCAGTGCCTACTTCCTCCAGCCTCTTGCAGAGGACGGGGTCGGCCTGGATGTAAGGAAGAACTTTAAATCCTTCCTTAGCGAGGACTTCAGTAGCGGCAAGAGTCTCAATAGGGTCCGGAAGAAGATATTTGGGGTCGGGATGGATTTCGAGTTTGATGAAATCGGTGCCGAAACAGTCGCGGGCGAGACGGGCGGCCAGAACGGCCTCGGCGGCATTGCGCACGCCGGAAGTGTTGGGGAGGAACTGGACGTGGTCGCGGTTTATGTGGCGAAGCATATCGTCCTCTTCCTCATGGGCCATGTCGATGCGCTTCATGGCCACGGTAATCATTTCGGAGCCGGACGCAATTATGGATTGGAGCATAAGCTCGTTGGACGAGAATTTACCCGTGCCAACAAACAGGCGCGATTTGAAATCCCGTCCTCCGATATTAAGTAGATCGGTCATTGCAGTTAAATGTGATATGATTGGTTAATATTATCTGAATTATGGCGGAAAAATCATTCGTGGGGTATTCCAAGGAGTTTTTCCATAACCTTCGAGGTGTAGAGCATGGGATCGGGTGCATTGATGATGGCGCCTGACATAGCTATGCCGTTTACGCCGGTAGCCATAAGCGGTTCGACGTCATCAAGTGAAATTCCTCCGATAGCTACCAGTGGAATCTCCATTCCGGCATCGCGAACGGCCTTGACAATGGAACGATAACCGTCGAGTCCCAGACATGGAGCGAGGTTTTTCTTGGTGGTGGTGAAGCGGAAGGGGCCCACACCAACATAATCTATGTCCTTGCCTTTGAAGCGGAGGATATCATCGGCGGTGTTGGCTGTCACACCGATTATGGCGTTCGGGCCGAGCAGCTCGCGGGCCTGGAGCGGATCCATGTCCTCTTTGCCAAGATGAACTCCCGAAACTTTAAGCTCGTTGACGAGTTCCACGCGGTCATCGATTATCAGGAAAGTGTCGGTTTCCTGACACATGGGTATGATTTCGAGGGCAACGTTGCGAACTTCCTCGTCGGAGGCATCTTTCATCCGCAACTGGATCCATCGGCAACCGCCTTCAATGGCCATCTGCGCCTCTTCGGCAATGGAATATTTTTCGCTCGGGTGCGTAATAAACTGAAGCATATTAATTATGAGTTAAGGGTTAGATTGAATTGACAAAGACTTTCTTTGAGAAACGACATATCGCCGCAACCCATCAGGGAGCCGAGAACGGCGAACCCACCGAACGGCATTTCTGCCAGAAGCGGCAGGGTGGCCGGAGTGACGCCTCCCAAAGCTATAACAACCGTAGGGGCAAGTTTGTCAATTTGTGAGAAATCCTGAGGGGTAAAAACCGGGGTGGAACCATATCCGGGCTTTGATACACTGGGGAAAACAGGGCTGAGGGTAACATAATCGAATCCCCTGGAATCAAGGACCTCAGCGACAGTGTGGCACGACCGGCTCAATGGGCCGTTATAGAAGGCGGGAGGTTGCGGACAGCGGGAATTGAGATGAAGTCCTCCGAGATTGAACTCGGCCGCCAGTACAAAATGCCCATGTAGCCTCAGCCGCGAGTGGTACTTCTGAGGAAGAGCCTCGATGATAGACTTGATTTCGGTAAGTGATGCCTCGGGATGCCGGATATGGACCATATCCCATCCCGCATCAAGCACTGCGGCTATCATCTGCGGCTCGCAGCCGGTGATTTCCGGAGGAGTGAACGCGATTTTTTTCAGTGGTTTCATCCGCCGTAGAAAGCCTTTATAATAAGAAGGGACTGACCTTCAGAGAGGGTAGTGGTGGCATATTTGCCGCGAGGAACGACGGTATTGTCCACCGCGACAGCTATCCCGGCAGGAGTGATGTTTTGGGAAGCGAGCACTTCCGAAACGGTTGCTCCTTCCTTAATCTCCACATTCTTTCCGTTGACTTTGATATTCATTTTCTATAACCGGTATTAGGAATTGTAAACTTCATGTGGCGTGGGGCGAAAAGGTGATTTACGGGCCCGTGGCCATGGCCTATGTCGACTCTGGCTCCCGACTGCAATGCACGCGTGACGAAAAGCTTGGCGCGTCCCACGGCATCATCCACTGTCATTCCGAGTGCAAGATAGCAAGCTATGGCTGAAGAGAGGGTGCAGCCGGTGCCATGGGTGTTTTCAGTCACGACCTCATCGGCCTTGTAGCCGATAGGCTCATTCTGGCCCTCGAGAAACAGGAGGTCCGTTTTTACACCGGGTGTGGGAGCGTCGCCTCCTTTCAGAAGAATATTGCGGCATCCCATGCGGCGGAACTCCGCCGCCTGACGGTAAGGATCGGATTCGCCGGTAAGCTGTCGGGCCTCGTTGACGTTGGGAGTGACGACGAGAGAGAGAGGAAAAATCCGCTCGATAAGAAGCCGAATGGCATCCGGCTCAAGAAGCACGGAGCCGGAAGTGGCAACGGAAACGGGATCAACCACGAGAAGTTCAGGCTTATGATGTTCAAGTGACGTAGCCACAGCTTCTATGACTTCACGGTTGAAGAGCATGCCGGTCTTGACGGCACGTGGGGGAATATCGGACCACACGGCTTCTATCTGTCCGGCTACTATGTCGGGACTGACCTTTCCAATGGCGGAAACACCTTCGGTATTCTGAACGGTAAGGGCCGTTATCGCCGTCATGGCATAGCATCCTATCGCCGAGATAGTCTTGATGTCGGCCTGAATGCCGGCGCCTCCGCTACAGTCGGATCCGGCGATTGACAGAACAGGTATGTAACGCTTCATAATTACATATAATTACAGCGGTCAATGAAAAACAAAACTTCATCGGCCGACAAAATCGGGTGCAAAAACTGGAAAAGAGAGTAACAATCCCTTCGCCGGAATTATCCGTTTCAGGTTCGGAGGGTATAAATCTCAGCCCCGCGGTTGAAAACGGAGCACCCCTTTGTCGACACGCCACAAATTTAAGTAATATAATTGAAACGCCAAGGTGTTGTGTTGGTATATTTAGGCGTAATTCGTAAATTTGCGCCGTTTTTTATCAGACTAACACAAGAATGAAGTTTGAAGAATTAGATCTGAATTATGATGTGCTTGACGCTCTCGATGCAATGCACATAACGGACTGCACCCCCATCCAGGAACAATCCATACCGCTAACCCTTGAAGGACGCGACCTTATAGCCGTGGCTCAGACCGGAACCGGCAAAACCGCCGCTTATCTGCTTCCGGTGCTCAACCGTCTGGCCGACGGTGATTTTCCAGAAGACGCGGTGAACTGCATCGTGATGACTCCGACGCGCGAACTCGCCATGCAGATTGACCAGCAGCTTCAGGGATTCAGCTATTTCCTGAATGTGAGCAGTCTGCCCATCTACGGAGGAACTGACGGCGCGACGTTTGCTCTGCAGCAGCGCGGACTGAAACTCGGCGCGGATGTGGTGATTGCAACTCCGGGCCGACTTCTGGCCCATCTGCAGATGGGGTGCGTGGATCTTTCGAGGGTTTCTTTTTTCATTCTTGACGAGGCAGACAGGATGCTCGACATGGGATTCTTCGACGACATAATGCAGATTGTGAAACACCTTCCCTCTGAGCGGCAGACACTGATGTTCTCGGCAACTATGCCGCCGAAAATCCAGCAGCTTGCCAAGACGATACTCCGCGATCCGGCCGAGGTGAAAATAGCGGTGTCACGTCCGGCCGAGAAGATAGACCAGCGGGCATATTTCTGCTACGAACCTCAGAAACTTCCCCTTATAAAGAAACTGCTTGGTGGCCCTGAGGCAAAATGCGTGCTTGTGTTCGCCTCATCCAAACTGAAGGTTAAGGAAATAGCCAGGGAACTCCGCAAGGCAAAGGTGAAACTGGGCGAGATGCATTCTGACCTTGACCAGAACAAGCGAGAGGAAGTGATGCTCGATTTCAAAGCGGGGCGAACGGATGTGCTTGTGGCTACAGATATCGTGGCCCGCGGCATAGATATAGACGGTATATCTATGGTAGTAAACTATGATGTGCCTCACGATGCCGAGGATTATGTGCACCGCATAGGACGAACGGCACGAGCCAGTGCCGAGGGCGTGGCAGTGACGTTTGTAAGCGACAAAGACCGCCGACGTTTTGCAGGAATCGAGAAATTCCTCGGCAAAAAAGTGAAGCGTTATAGCATGGACGGTGAAACTGACGGTGAGCTATCCGATGAGAGCCCTTCTGGCGATAACCGCGGTGAGGGCAAAAGAAATGGCCGTAAAAAGGGGAACGGCACCGGAAACGGAGGCAGGCGAAACAGCCGCCACTGCGGACACAATAAAAAGCCGGCAGATGAGAATAGAGCTGCGGACTCCCATAAAGATAAAGAGATTGCCAACAAAGAGATCCCGGCAGCGAACCATGACGGCAACAATAACAAAAACTCAGAAGGCAAAAAGCGCCCTTCGAGAAGATGGAGGAATCACGGGAGACGCAACGGCGATAATACCCGTGGGAACGCGCCGGAGGCGTGATCCCCGGATTCATAAGGTCGGGCCGATTAAATGCCGGTTTCAGCTTTCAGTTAGAGAGCGGATTCTGCGGGTGGTAGAGCCATCCGCGGAATGATGAGCCGAGATAGCGCACAAAACGATGCCAATACCTATCCTCCGATCCGTCAAGAAGAGAAGAGGGGGATGGTGGAGAGGCGACAGCCCAGACGTGATCGTTGAGTTCCTCATCGAGCTGATATGGGCTCCATCCGCTGTAGCCTATGAAAAACCGCACAAAACCTTCGAGAGGATAGCCTGAGTTTACATAATCGAGCATGGAGTCCATATCTCCTCCGATAAATATGCCCGGAGAAACTTCCCGGGCACCGGGAATGGCCGTGCCGAGGGTATGGATAAAGAAAAGACGGTCGTATGACATAGGTCCCCCACAGAACACAGGGACTGATTCGGAGCGCCTGACACCCGACAGGAGCCCCTGAAGCGTGTATGCTGTAAGCCGGTTCAACACCACTCCCATCGAGGGGGCGGCATGAGCGTAATCCACCAGCAGAATTACGGAATGAAGGAAATGCTGGTCGCGGAGGAAGGGCTCGGCCACGAGCACAGAGCCCGGAACCGGGCTTCCGCTCGCTATTTTTATATTGAAAAGGAGTTCGTCGTAATTGGTCATTTGGCGGTTTGGTGTATTTGTTTTCTAAAGTTATGGTTTAATATCTGCCTGACAAAAAAAGAGCGACGAAAAAACCAATAAAAATCAAAAAAAACTGTAAAAAATAATGCGTTTCGGGAAAGAGGGGGGATTTAATTGGTTATATTTGTAAGAAAGATAGACTAAGAGCTTGTTTAAATAATAAATGTTGACGACAGGGTCGCATAGCTTAAGCGGATTTTTGTTTTGCGACGAAGGAGTGTACTTGATGTACACGACAGAGAAGCAGGACGAAAAGCGGCCAAGATATGCGAATGAAGGACAACATAAACAAGTTCAATCCATCTTCCGTAAGTTTAAAAATTAATGAAATTTCAGATTGATTGTAAAAGTATTAGTAGGAATTACCTCCCAGCTGTCATTCGCCGGCATCTTTCCGCTTGCTCTTCGGTCGTTATGGAACCCCATAACTCCCTCATCACAAACGAAAATCTGCTCGACGACTGACAGCCCTGTCGTCAACATTTATTATTAAACAAGCTCTAAAACCTTATAAAAATGAAACTAACCGACATCAAGTCGCCGGCGGATATAAAGGCCCTCGGCATAAATGAACTTAACGAAATATGCGGTGAAATACGCAAATCCCTGTTAATGAAACTAAGCCGTCACGGCGGCCATGTGGGCCCGAATCTGGGCATGGTGGAGATGTCGGTTGCGCTGCACTATGTGTTTGATTATCCTCAGGACAAGATTGTGTACGATGTGTCGCACCAGAGCTATGTGCACAAAATGCTCACAGGTCGAATGAAAGCATTTACCGACCCTGCGGAATATGACACGGTGACCGGATTCACCAATCCGGCCGAAAGTCCGGCCGACATATTTACCATAGGACATACATCGACGGGAGTGAGTCTGGCCGGAGGATTGGTGAAGGCCAGAAATCTTAAAGGGGGAACGGAAAGAATAGTGGCCGTTGTGGGAGACGGCTCGCTCAGCGGAGGCGAGGCTTTCGAGGGGCTTAACGTGGCGGCAACTCTCAGCGGCAATTTCGTGATTGTGGTGAATGACAATGATATGTCGATAGCCGAGAATCATGGCGGACTATACGAAAACCTCAAGCTTCTTCGCGATACCGACGGCAATGCGCCGCTCAACTATTTCAAGGCTCTCGGGCTGGACTACCGCTATGTGGCTTACGGCAACGACCTGAAATCGCTTATAGACGCCTTTGAGGAGGTGAAGAATCTTGATCACCCAGTGGTGGTGCATGTATGTACCCAAAAAGGAAAAGGATTTGCGCCCGCAGAGGCAAATAAAGAGGAATTTCATTTTTCGGGGCCGTTCGATATTCATTCGGGCCAGATGCTTTATGTGGATGAAACGCCAGATTACGGCGATATAACAGCCGAACATCTGCTGAAGATGATGAAAGAGGACCCATCGGTGCTTGCCATCACTGCGGGTACTCCCGGCGTGATAGGATTCACTCCCGAACGCAGGCATGAGGCAGGAAAGCAGTTTGAAGACGTCGGCATCGCCGAGCAGGAAGCGGTAGCGCTGGCATCAGGCGTGGCACGTGGGGGTGGAAAGCCCTTCTTCGGAGTGGTAAGCTCATTCGTGCAGCGCGCCTACGACCAGCTTTCGCAGGACATGGCCATCAACGGCGCGCCGGCCGTGATAGGAATATTCTATGGGTCGGTGCTGGGAATGAATGACGTGACGCATCTGGGATGGTTTGACATCGCGCTTATAAGCAATATCCCCAATATAGTGTTCCTCGCTCCGACATGCCGCCAGGAATATCTGGCCATGCTTGACTGGGGAATGCGGCAGAATGAACATCCCGTGGTAATAAAACTGCCGGGCGGTGCCGTGGTGGACTGTGACCGGACGTTTGAAACGGACTATGATGTGCTGAACCGGTATGAAACCATACGGAAAGGCAATAAGGTTGCTCTTATCGGAGCCGGTACGTTCTTCAAGACGGCAATGGATGCGGCGGACTTGCTTAAAGATGCCGGAATCGAGGCGACAGTGATAAATCCACGCTATCTCAGCGGCCTTGACTGCGATACTCTCGAATCTCTCAAGAAAGATCATAATCTGGTTGTAACCATAGAGGACGGCATTCTTGATGGAGGCTGGGGAGAAAAAATAGCGCGTTACTACGGCACTGACACGGAAATGATGGTGAAGTGCTATGGGCTTGAAAAGAAGTTCCTCGACCGGTATGACAGGAAACAGATTCTTCATGACAATCGCCTGACTGGTGCTCAGATAAGCCAGGATGTTAAAGAGTTACTTAAATAATATTAATCCGAATTGACCTGATGCGGGTTGATACCGCATCAGGTCGCTATCCAAACATAAACCAATCATTTAAATGAAGAAACTTACAATGCTGTGCCTAAGCACTATGCTTTCGGTACCTATGCTCCTGGCTGATGTGGTACTCGTGGAAAACGGGCAGCCCAAAGGCAGGATAGTCTGCGACACCTCGGCCGTGAACCGTCAGGGAGCGGAACTGTTGAAGAAATTTGTGAAGCGAATTAGCGGAGCCGAACTTCCTATAGTGAAATCGGGGAGCGCTGTACGCAAGAACGATGTGGTGATAGGCCGGGGCGACACCTCGTCTCTCACCGAGGACGGTTTCCGTCTGAAGGAGGATAACGGAAAGCTGTTCATAAGCAGCGGCGGTGACAAAGGTGCCCTTTATGGAGTGGTGAGTTTACTTGAAGACAATCTTGGGGTGAACTATTACGGCGACAATGAGTATTCGTTCCAGCCGAGCAAGACAATAGTTCTGACAGGAGTGGACCGCTACGAAAATCCTGCGTTCCGTTATCGTCAGAGCCAGAGCTATGCGCTTTCTGACCCGGATTACAGGGCATTCATGCGCTTCGAAGAGCCGGCCGACGAGTTTGCCGGCGGCTATTGGGTACACACAATGAACAGGCTTTTGCCAAGTGATGTTTACGGAAAATCGCATCCCGAATATTATTCATATATAAACGGTGAGCGCCGTCCCGGACATGCAAGCCAGTGGTGCCTGAACAATCCCGAGGTGCTTGAAAAAGCTGTTGCGGCCATTGACTCCGTGTTCAAAGCCAATCCGGGTCGCAATATGATATCGGTGAGCCAAAACGACGGAAACTTCACCAATTGCGCATGCGAACTTTGCGCTGCAGTGGATTCGATAGAGGGGAGCCCGTCGGGTAACTTTGTACGTTTCCTCAACAAGCTGGCCGAACGTTTCCCCGACAAACAGTTCTCCACGCTTGCCTATCTCTTTACAATGCATCCGCCTAAGGTTACCAAACCGCTGCCTAATGTCAACATCATGCTCTGCGACATTGACTGCAAACGCGAGGTGCCACTGACCGACAACGCCAGCGGCCAGGACTTCATGAAGGCACTTGAGGGATGGAGCAAGATTTCCGATAATATTTTCGTGTGGGATTACGGCATCAACTTCTCCAACACATCCACTCCTTTCCCAAACTTCCCGATACTTCAGAAAAATATCCAGACATTCCGCGACCATCACGTGAAGATGCATTTCTCGCAGATAGCAGGTTACCGTGGCGGCGATTTCTCGGAGATGCGCGCATGGATGGTGAGTAAGCTCATGTGGAATCCGGAGGCCGATTCCGATTCGCTTATGAGAGCGTTCATGAAAGACTATTATGGAGAGGCCGCTCCTTATATATATGATTACGAGAAACTGCTGGAAGGCGGTCTGCTCGCGTCGAACCGCGATCTGTGGATATATGATTCGCCGGTTTCGCACAAGGACGGAATGCTTAATCAGAAGCTAATAAAGCGTTACGACGAGCTCTGGGACAAGGCGGAGAAGGCTGTGGCCGGTGACAGCGCGCGGCTTGCAAGAGTGCAGCGGTCACGGCTTCCACTTCAGTACAGCAAGCTTGAGATTGCCCGCTCGAACGGCATTACGGATGTGGCTGCAACGGAGAATATGCTTGAGGATTTCAGGAAGAAGGCTGACCATTACGGACTGAAATACCTGAATGAAAACGGCAATACGCCCGGAGAATATTGCGAGCTGTTCAGAACAAGATATCTTCACGAGCCTGGCTTCAACAAGGCCCGCGGAGCCAAAATCAATTTTATAGAAGGCCCGGATAAAAAATATGCGGCCCTTGGCGAAACAGCTCTTACCGACGAACTGTTCGGCGGCTCAAACTTCATAGAAGGCTGGGTTGGCTGGGAAGGAAGAGACGGCTCATTCGTGGTGGATCTTGGAAAGGAAACGGAATTCAGTCATGTGGGGGCAGATTTCCTGCATCAGATTGGCGGTTGGGTGCTTCTGCCCGAGAAAATCAATGTTTCCATATCGGATGACGGAAAGGCATTCAAAGAAATCGGGGAGGACGCCCGTGAAGAAGACCGTACACCCTCGATTAAGTTCGTGGAATTTGCCGTGGATACACCGGCGCCTGTTAAAGCGCGTTATGTTAAAATGGATGTTACAGGAACAAAGATGTGCCCCTCGTGGCATTTCGGAGTAGGGCATCCGTCGTGGTTCTTCATGGATGAGGTGATAGTAAAATGAAGTGAGAACCACGGATGTTACAAATATGTGTCCAAATAAAAGTTAATTGTATTTTTGCTCATTCGCAGAGGTTATGTGCATTAAATTCGGGTAATAATCTGTGATGCAATGGTTACACTGCTTATGTGGCTAATGAAGATTTCTGAATGTTAAAAAGATTGATTAAATATTTTCAATAATTAACACGCATTAACCAAGCGCTTTTTTAGCCTAACAAATTGTAGCTGAAATGAGATATTGAAAACCGAAGTGTAATCAATTGTTAAAGCAAAACATGTAAATTCACTTTTATTTAAATTTATAAATACCCGACGGCCGACACATTTATATGGATGTCGGCCGTCGGTGTATCCGGGCGTTTTCAGATAAAAAACAAGTGTAGTATCTTTGTATTGGAAAATCAATTGAAATCCGAGTTGATTTTGCCCAAATAATAACCGTCATGAAAAAAATAGCCCTTCTCATATCAGCGCTGATTGTCGCATCAATTTCATTCGCGAAGCCTGTGCCCGCGCCTGATCATCGTTCAGGTTCGAATGAAAAAGCCGTAAAAAGCACCTCGGAGCTTTTCCGCACCGATTCCAACGGCGACATGCTGATGCCTTCATTTGAAGAACTGCTTGGTGAGCCGATAGATAATCTCGGTAGAACAGGCGGAAATGAGGCTCTCAAAGATGAGCTTGTTTCGTTTGCCAAGAATTATCTCGGTATACGATATCGCCGTGGCGGCAAGACGCCGAAGGGATTTGACTGCTCGGGTTTCACCAGCTTTGTGTTCAGAAACTTCGGTTTTCCGATTGATCCGGGTTCACGTACACAGGCCCTTCAGGGCAGAAGGGTGAGCCTGTCGCAGGTAGAAGTAGGCGATCTGATGTTCTTCAGTGGCCGACGCGGCGGCAAGACGGTGGGTCACGTGGGGATGGTTGTAGAAGTCAACGACGAGACCGGTGTGATTAAATTCATACATTCAGCCACAAGCAAGGGTATAACCATCCAGAGCTTTCCCGACGGAGGATATTACAGCAATCGTTTTCTTCACGCGCAGCGTGTGATAGAGCCGGAAATGGTTGCATCAAGATAAGAAATGCAATAAAGACAAAATCATAGAAAATAGTTAAGGCATCGCGTCGCTTTCTGTCCGGGAAGCGACGCGATGCCGTTATGGCGTGAGGGGGAGGTGCCATTTAACGTCTCTGAGTCTCAGGCAGATTATTAAGTAGCCTATAGCAACACAGCCTGCAAAAAGGGAGGCAAATATTTGCAGGGAGCATAAAGTTTGCTAAATTTGCAACATAAACGGGCTTATAGGTTCATGTTGACCTTAAGTAATTGTCTAAAATACCATTAAGTTTACCTAATATGACCCAAGAGAGAGAAAAACTATTTGACCAGTTTCCTCCCGTGTCCACCGAAGAGTGGCGCGCGAAAGTAGAGGCAGACCTGAAAGGGGCTCCTTTTGATAAAAAACTGGTATGGAGAACCAACGAAGGTTTCAACGTACAGCCAATGTACAGGGCAGAAGACACAGCCAATCTTGAAACCACCGATTCCCTTCCGGGAGAATATCCTTTCGTCCGCGGAACACGCACAAACAACGACTGGCTTCCCCGGCAGGAAATCATAGCCGACAGTGCCGAAGAAGCAAACAAGAAGGCGCTCGACGTTCTGGGAAAAGGCATCGTTTCACTCGGCTTCAAGGCCAAAGAAGCCACCGCTGAAGAAATCAAGACACTCCTTTCGGGCATAGACCTGGAGAAAACGGAGGTCAACTTCACCTGTTGTCCCCGCAAGGCCATCCAGCTGGCCAATGCGCTTGCAGAGGTGCTGAAAGCCGAAGGAAAAGAAAAGCTGTTCAAAGGCTCGATTGATTTCAATCCTTTCAAGAAAGCATTGAAACATGGCGTGGCATTCCCCGGCGACATTGCCCAGATGGGTGCCGACATGATAGCCGCGGTGAAAGATGTGCCGGGAGTGAAAGTGCTTGCTGTGGATTCCGTGATGCTCAGCAATGCCGGTGCCTATATCTATCAGGAACTCGGATATGCCCTGGCATGGGGCGCAGAATGGCTCACGCTTCTTACTGAAAAAGGGCTGAGCGTTGATGAAATCGCCTCGCGCGTGAAATTCAATATGGGCGTATCGAGCAACTTCTTCATGGAACTTGCGAAATTCCGCAGCGCACGCATGCTGTGGGCCCAGATTGTAAAGCAGTACAATCCTGCGTCGGATGATGCCTGCAAACAGACCGTGCATGCTGTAACCTCGCGTTTCAACCAGACAATATATGATGCGCACGTGAACCTTCTGCGCAGCCAGACTGAATGTATGTCGGCCGCTCTTGCTGGAGTGGATTCCATAACTGTAACACCTTTCGATGTCCCCTACAAGGTGCCCGATGACTTCTCGGAGCGCATAGCCCGCAACCAGCAGTTCCTGCTGAAAGAGGAAAGCCATCTTGACAAGGTGGTTGACCCGGCAGGTGGCAGCTACTATGTGGAGACACTTACCGTAGCGATAGCACGCGAGGCCTGGAAACTGTTCCTCGAGGTAGAGGACAAGGGCGGATTCCTTGTGTGCGTGAACGACGGCACCGTACAGGCCGCTATCCGAGAGGCATCGGCCAAACGTCACACCGACGTGGCACGTCGCAAAGAAATCCTGCTCGGTACCAACCAGTATCCCAATATCAACGAAACAGCGGCTCAAAAAATTGAGACTACAGGCTGCGGTTGCGGATGTCACCACCACGACAAGGAAGAGGAGACTTGCGGTAACGGCGGACTTCCGACAGAACGCGCCGCAAGCGATTTCGAGGCTTTACGTCTTGCCACCGAGGCCGCTTCGAACCGTCCGAAAGTGTTTATGCTGACAATCGGCAACCTTGCAATGCGTCTGGCCCGTGCGCAGTTCTCAACCAATTTCTTCGGATGTGCCGGTTATGAGATAATAGACAATCTCGGCTTTGAGACAGTGGAGCAGGGTGTTGATGCGGCTCTTGCCAAGGGTGCCGATGTTGTGGTACTTTGCTCGAGCGACGACGAGTATGCCACTCTCGCCCCGGAAGCCTTCAAATATCTCGACGGCCGTGCCGAGTTTGTGGTAGCAGGCGCTCCCGCATGCACCGACGACCTCAAGGCCCAGGGCATCGAGAACTTTGTGCATGTGCGCTGCAATGTGCTTGAAACCCTTCAGGCATTCAATGCCAAACTTCTCAAATAAATGAATCTCACCCAACACTTTCAAAAATCATTTTGACATGAGACCTGATTTTAAGACAATAGATATTACGAAAGATGCTTTCGGAGCACACAATGTGCCGGAAGCCGCGGGTGAAGAATGGCTTACTCCCGAGCTTATACCCGTAAAACCGATATATACCAAAGCCGACCTCGAGGGTCTGGAGCATCTGAACTATGTTTCCGGTATTCCTCCGTTCCTTCGCGGCCCGTACAGCGCCATGTATCCGCTGCGCCCCTGGACCATCCGTCAGTATGCCGGATTCTCCACCGCAGCAGAGTCAAACGCCTTCTACCGCCGCAACCTTGCCGCCGGACAGAAGGGCCTTTCAGTGGCTTTCGACCTTGCCACACACCGCGGATATGACGCAGACCATCCCCGTGTGGTAGGTGACGTGGGCAAAGCCGGCGTATCAATCTGTTCGCTTGAGGACATGAAGGTGCTTTTCGACGGCATACCTCTGAACAAGATGTCGGTTTCCATGACTATGAACGGTGCAGTGCTTCCCGTGCTCGCATTCTATATCAACGCGGGTCTGGAGCAGGGCGCCAAGCTTGAGGAGATGGCTGGAACCATCCAGAACGATATCCTCAAGGAATTCATGGTGCGTAACACATATATCTATCCCCCCGAGTTCTCGATGCGCATAATAGCCGACATATTCGAGTATACTTCCCAGAATATGCCGAAGTTCAACAGCATCTCGATTTCGGGCTACCACATGCAGGAAGCCGGCGCCACCTGCGACATCGAGCTCGCCTACACGCTTGCCGACGGTCTGGAGTATCTGCGTGCGGGTGTGAATGCCGGAATGGATATCGACTCATTCGCACCGCGCCTCTCGTTCTTCTGGGCCATTGGCATGAACTACTTCATGGAGGTTGCCAAGATGCGTGCCGCACGCATGCTCTGGGCTAAGATTGTAAAGCAGTTCAATCCCAAGAATCCCAAATCGCTTGCTCTGCGCACCCACTCACAGACATCCGGCTGGTCACTTACCGAGCAGGATCCTTTCAACAACGTGGGACGTACATGTATAGAGGCAATGGGCGCCGCGCTCGGCCATACCCAGAGCCTTCATACCAACGCTCTCGACGAGGCCATAGCGCTTCCCACCGACTTCTCGGCACGTATAGCCCGCAACACCCAGATATATATCCAGGAGGAGACCATGGTCACCAAGCAGGTGGATCCGTGGGGCGGCAGCTACTATGTGGAGGCTCTTACCAATGAGATCGCTCACCGTGCATGGGAGCATATCCAGGAAATCGAGAAACTCGGAGGCATGGCCAAGGCCATAGAGACCGGTCTTCCCAAGCTGAAGATTGAAGAGGCTGCTGCGCGTACGCAGGCACGCATCGACTCCGGCCGACAGACCATCGTGGGTATAAACAAGTACCGTCTTGAGCATGAGGATCCGATCGATATCCTTGAGATTGACAATACCGAGGTGCGCAAGGAGCAGATTGAACGCCTGAACGATGTCAAGGCACATCGCGATGAAGCAAAGGTGAAAGAAGCTCTTAAAGCCATTACCGAGTGCGTGAGAACCAAGGAAGGCAATCTTCTGGATCTGGCCGTGAAAGCAGCCGGACTGCGCGCAACGCTCGGCGAGATTTCGGATGCCTGCGAAGAAGTAGTAGGCCGATACAAAGCTGTAATCAAAACCATATCAGGAGTGTATTCAAACGAATCCAAGAACGATCCCGACTTTGAGAAAGCACGGGAAATGACGGCTGAATTTGCAAAGCGTGAAGGCCGTCAGCCTCGAATCATGATAGCCAAGATGGGTCAGGACGGTCACGACCGCGGAGCCAAGGTGGTTGCCACAGGTTATGCCGACTGCGGTTTCGACGTGGACATGGGCCCGCTCTTCCAGACGCCGGCCGAAGCCGCCCGTCAGGCTGTGGAGAACGACGTTCATATTCTCGGCGTAAGCTCACTTGCAGCCGGACACAAGACTTTGATTCCGCAGGTGATCGAAGAGCTTAAGAAACTCGGCCGCGAGGATATCATGGTGACGGCAGGCGGTGTAATCCCCGCACAGGATTACGACTTCCTATACAAGGCAGGTGTGGCAGCCATATTCGGTCCCGGTACCCGCATTCCTTCCTCGGCAATAAAGATGCTCGAGATACTTATGGCAGAGTAATTCCGTATTAAGTCATTTTGAAAAAGCGTCGTTCCACTCGGTTGGAGCGGCGCTTTTTGTTTTGAAACCGAAGGGGCTGTGGCAGAGAAAAGTTCGCTAAGCCAAATAGCAGCAATCGAAAAAATCAATTAAAAACGCACAAAAAGGGGACGGGTGTTTTGTTGTTTTGCATGGAATTTAAAAAGAACAGAAATATGGATATTATGAACGGCCCTTTGATTATGTGGTGCGTCGTGGCAATGATTGCGCTGGCGGTGGTGATAGCAAGGTATAGGAACTTTCTTAGTCATGGAACGGCGGAGAGAAAAAAGCGGACGCATCGCCGGTTGTTAGAAATCGGACACGAATGTGAGGAAATTTATCTGCCCGGAGATACGCTTTTAGATGAAGAATATGCCATAGGTGATGAATAAGGAAGAAATGTTACCCTCGGTAAGGGGTGCCGCTGATTTCCTTACCGTATATGCCGACTGGCTTTTCAGCAGCGGTGCCACCTGCATAAGACTTGAAAAGAACACGAGGCGTATGGCAGTTTCTTTAGGTGTGGAAATGGAGATGTGCATACTGCCTCGTCATATCCAGATTACCGTGACGCGCGGGAATGAGGTATTTACTTCGGTAGTGGCGATAAACGAGCGGCCGGTCAACTATGACATCAACACACGCCTCAGCCGACTTAGCTGGGACATGGCTGACGGCCGTACCGGATTCGATGATGCGCAGAAGGCGTTTTCGGAGATAATAGAAGCGCGACCTGCCACGGGATGCTATTCAACTCTGCTTGCATCCTTGGCAAACAGCGCGTTCTGCAGGCTGTTCGGCGGTGATGCGGTGGCTATGGGTGTGGTTTTTGTCGCAACCTTTGCGGGTCTATCGGTGAAGCGTCTGCTTTCGGCCCATCGTTTTGACGCCAGAATTACCGTGGCTATATGTGCTTTCATATCATCGGTTCTGGCGGCGGCCGACGGTCTGTTCTCGCTTGGCGGTACCCCACAGCTGTCGGTAGGTACGAGTGTGCTCTATCTTGTTCCCGGTATTCCTTTTATCAATGCATTCTGTGATATGATTGACCGCCATTATATATGCGCTTTCGGCAGGCTGATGAACGCTATTGTTCTGATGTGTTGTCTTTCGGCGGGACTTTGTGCGGGGATGCTGGTAATGAATATCGGGATGTTCTGAAAAAACGACTTTAAAAGCTCTATAAAGTATATGATATTACAGATTATTGAGGATGCATTATTCTCGGCGATTGCCGCAATCGGTTTTGCGTCTCTGAGCAATCCTCCCCGCAGGGCCTGTCTGGCCTGCGGGCTGATAGCGGCTGTGGGCCATTCGGTAAGGTTTGTTCTGATGGAATTTACCGCTCTCGATTTACATATAGTCGTCGCAACAGCGATAGCCTCATTAATTATCGGCGTTCTTGCGGTGATTGTGTCATCGCGCACCAAGGTGCCGGCAGAAGCGTGTCTTTATCCGTCGCTTCTGCCTATGTTTCCCGGAATTTATGCCTACCGTACATTCGGAGCACTTGTCATGTGCCTCTACAAAGGGAGTGAAGGCGCGTTCAATCATTATTTCTATCTGTTTGCAAGCAATGGATTCACATGTTTCTTTATTTTGCTGGCCATGGTTGCCGGCGCGACGATACCTTTGTTTGCAATGAAGCGCATATCGTTTCAGGTCACGCGGCGCGGTCACACGCCGGTGCTTTAGAGCGCATTTCAGAATAATTATTTCTAATTTTGTAATCCAATAGTTTACACAATAGTTTCATGCAATGGAATTAAGGCAACTCAAATACTTTGTAAAGGTAGCGGAGACGCTCAATTTCTCCGAAGCGGCAAAAAGCCTGTTCGTGACCCAAAGCACGCTGTCGCAGCAGATAAAGCAACTGGAGCAGGATCTCGATTCCCAGCTGCTGACCCGGAGCAGTCACAGTGTGTCGCTGACAGAGGCTGGAGAGGAACTGTTGCCCTACGCCAGAAAGGTGTTAAGCGATGCCGAACTGTGCGGTATCAGGTTGCAGGACCTCAAAGATCTGCTTTGCGGGACACTCAATATCGGGGTGACTTATTCTTTCAGCCCGATTCTCACCGAGGCCCTGGTGACATTCATGAAGCTTTATCCCAACGTGAAACTTAATATTTTCTATCGTCCGATGGCAGAACTGATGGAGATGCTTCAGAACGGAGAGGTTGACTTCGCACTGGCGTTCAAGCCGTCGGTGGAGATGACGGACGTTGTATCGCACGTGTTGTTTCAGAATTGCCTGGCGGCTATAGTCGGGGATATGCATTCTTTGGCGTCTCGGGATAAAATAACCCTTGCCGAACTTGCAAAATGCGAACTGGCTTTGCCCTCAAAGGGCCTTCAGGCGCGCAACGCGCTTGAAAAAATTCTTGAAAAGTACCCTTGTGAGCTAAAATTGCGGGCAGAACTCAATGAGGTGAATATCTTGCTCAAGCTAATACGCCAGAATCATCTGGTGACAGTTCTGGCTGAGGCTTCCATACATAATGAGAAAGGAATCCGGGCAATCCCTCTTGATGTGCCCGACAATGAGATGGCGGGATGTGTACATACGCTGAAAGGCGCCTATCATAAACGGTCGATGAAAGAATTTATACGTCTGTTGAGCGACTCTGCTGCAATAAAAGAGCGTGTCAACGCATGGCTGTGACGGAATATATAATAAAGACGCCGCATCACGTTTCAATTCGAAACTGATGCGGCGTCGGTATCTTTAGCAGGATTGAACCGATTACTGGAGGGTGCCGTTTTCAGCAGCCTGAATCATCTGGGGAGATGCGGTGATGTAAATCTCAACGCGACGGTTCTGTGCACGTCCTTCGGGGGTATCGTTGGAAGCAACATAATCTGCCATAGGAACGCCCTGTGCGGTGATTCGAGAGGCAGCTACTCCACTGTGGATAAGATAGGTTCTGACTGCATCTGCACGACCGTTGGCTACTTTTTCATTTGCGGCGTAGGAGCCAACGTTGTCGGTATAACCAAAAATCTGCACATTGGTCTGCGGATTGTTGATGAGCGAGGATGCAAAGGTGGTGAGATCCTGCTTCGCAGCATTGTTAAGCGATGTGCCGTTGAAGGGGAAGAGGATTCCGCTGTTGAAGGTAACTTTGATAGCCTCAAGGCCATTCTGGTCTTTCACTGATTCAACTTCGGCTTTTTCGGCAAGCTGGGCCTCAAGTTCTTTTTTCTGTTTGTCCATCTTATTGCCGATTAGTGTTCCTGCACCTGCACCTACGGCGGCTCCGATAGCAGAGCCGATACCGGCTCCCTTACCGCCGCCTATCAGCGCTCCGATGCCAGCTCCGAGAGCGGCACCGCCGCCACCGCCGATAAGAGCACCTTTGCCGGTGTTTGTCATTGTATTGCAACTTGATGAAGCCAGAAGCGAAAGAGCAACCACACCTGTGAGTAAAATCTTGAATGTCTTCATTTGAATTTTGATTATGAAAGTAAATAAATATCGCGATTAAGTAGACTTATCACAACTCAGGATGCAAAAATACGAAAAATCGCATTATGTTTTATGCCATACTCAAATATAAGACAACAATTGTATAATAAATGTTTGTTGGAAATATTGAAATAATACTTAAATTTGTAACATAAAACATTTATGCACAAAAATGAATAAAGGCGGTATATTCCATAGATTCGGACATTCCGGAAAACCAACGTTACCCTACCATATAGGAGCCGCGATTGCGGTCACGGCATGGGGCGCAGCCTTTATAAATACAAAGGTACTTCTTAGTCATGGGCTGAATCCTGTGGAAATATACGTTTATCGTTTTATCATTGCATACTTATGCGTTCTTGTCCTGTGCCCGAAGCCTCTTTTCTGCCATAAGATAAGTGACGAATTCAAGTTTCTGCTTTGCGGACTGTGTGGCGGTTCCATATATTTCATAGCGGAAAATACCGCTGTGAACTATACGATGGTATCCAACGTATCGCTGATTGTATCGACATCGCCCTTGCTTACAGCCATAATCATAGGCGTGATGTATAAGAGCGAACGGCCCACGAAAGGGTTTATGATGGGGTCGGCGATAGCTTTTCTGGGCGTTGGGTGTGTGATTTTCAACAGCAGTTTTGTGGTAAAGCTAAAGCCTTTCGGAGATATGCTCGCGTTGCTTTCGGCGATGTGCTGGGCGGTATATTCAGTTGTGCTGAGGCCGTTGAATGCCACTTACAGTGTGTGGTTCGTAACGCGCAAGACGTTCTTTTACGGTCTGGTGACATCACTCCCGTTTCTTGCGCTTGAGCCTCATCTTGCATCTCCGGCGTTGCTTATGGAACCGGCCGTGTGGGGCAATCTGTTGTTCCTCGGTTTTTTCGCTTCGCTGATAAGTTACCTTTTGTGGTCGCAAGCGGTCAAAGGTCTGGGCGTAATGACATCGGGAAATTATCTTTATGTGAGCCCGATTGTGACTCTTCTGCTTTCAAAATTCTATCTTGGAGAAAATATCTCATGGATAGGTTACGCGGGATGCGCGCTGATAATCCTCGGACTCGTGGCAAGCGAAAAGCTTGGAGGAAACCGGGGAGAGGGCGCAATGCGTCATTGAGGTCCGAAATCTTCCAGGTGACGGTTGTCAATCGGGATTTTCGAGATAGTTCAGCTCGTCGAGAATCTGGGTGGCAGGAAGCCGGGTGATGGCGTCGCCGGTGCCGAGTTCCTTTTCAGCTATCGCTCTGACTGTTGCGGCATAGGTAGAAAGCTTATGCCAAAGCAATCTCAGGGATGCGTAGCGACAAAGGGGAGGAAGTGAGGTGTCGGAGGCCTGAACAGCAATGTCGAGTGAGAAGGGTGTATGCCTAAGCAACCGATGACAAAGGATGTCAACGGTCTCGGCAGAAGGTGACTGCCTGATCATTTCTAAAGCGGAACTTAAAGTCACATCCTCGGGGCGGAGAAGCATCGGAGCAAGAAGCATGCTTTCACGGGTGGAAGAGTTGGCCCAAAGCTGACGGGCGAGTTCAGGATCGTGGCCGAATTCCGAAGCTATTTCTACGAGTTGCGGGAGCACGAGCCCGAAAATTATATGATGGGGAGAACCGGCTTTGCGGTAAGTATCGGCTATCACGCCATTTCGCATTGCGAAAAAGCGGCGTTTAACTTGTTGGAGGCGCGAAAAATTTGTCATGTCTGAAAAATAGTATGCAAATTTAAGAAAAGAAACAATGTATATGCAACTTTGCACGGCTCTTATAGGCGGGGTTGCAAAATTAATGTAAAGCACTTAACTTTGCATAAACAAAACAATGAGTATCAGCTGATGAAATCTTTATTCTGCAAGATATTAACGGTGTGCGCTTTAGTGGGCTTAATGGCCTTGAACGCCTGGGCCGACAATCTGAGTGATCTTCCTGTGACGAAGGTGGGAGGCCGGGATTGCTATTATTATGAGGTGCAGCCAAAAGAAACGGTGTATTCCCTTTGCCGACGTTTCGGGGTGAGCCGAGAGGAACTTCTGAAGTATAATCCGGATGCGGCGGACGGTCTGAAAGCCGGGCAAATGCTATATTTTCCTGTCGATGAAAAAAATCAGTCGGTACGTCCGCGGACCTATGTGGTGGGGAAAAAGGAAACCGCATACGGCATCAGTAAAAAATTCGGTCTGACCACAGATGAGTTTTATGCCCTCAATCCTGAAGCTCTTGACGGCCTGAAGGCAGGCCAGACTGTGAGACTCACTAAAGGAACAGAAGCCTCCGAAGGATCGTACGCCGCAGCAGGAATTCCCGCACGCCAGCATTCCGGTGAGGGCACCCATGAGATTGCCCCTCATGAAACCTTGTATCAGATAGCACGTGACAACAATACCACAGTGGCCGCTCTTCTTGCCGCTAATCCCGGCCTTGATGAACGTGATTACAAAGCCGGTCAGGTTATTCGCCTCAGCGAGGCTACGCCATCGGTATCAGGCGAAACAGTTGCCGCCGCAAAGGAATCAATGCCTGTAAGAGATGAAAAAAACGTTCGGCCCGAACTTCCGGTAACTTCTGACGCGAATACCGTTACCTACAGAGTGCATGCTCATGATACCTTCTATGGTATTGCTGACAGATTCGGAATTACCGTAAGTGAACTGCAAAGGGTTAATCCCGGGGTGGAGATGCTGCGGGAGGATATGATCATAAACATTCCTATAATGGCGCAGGGAGCGGCTACGACGCCGAAAACCGCACCTGTGGAGACGACGATGCCGTCAGTGGGCGCAAATATGCAGGGGACTGATGGAGTGAGCAGCGACAGTGTTGAAGGAAAATCCATTAATATAGCAGTTGCATTGCCGTTTATGCTCAATGAGGAAAACCGTTCGCGTCAGGCCCAGCTCTATACCGAGTTCTATAAAGGTTTTCTGATAGCAGTGGATTCTCTCCGTAATATCGGAGCACCGATCAAGATTCAGACATACGACACCGAAGGAACTCTGGCGGGGGTCAACCGGATATTGTCGAATCCCGAGCTTAAGAGTGCCAACCTGATAATTGCCCCCGACAATCAGGAGCATCTTTCATTGTTCAACAATTACGGTATGGTGAACAATATAGATATCCTTAATCTTTTCGTGGTAAAGAGCACGGAGTACAATGATAATGCGAAAGTGCTTCAGGCCAATATCCCGCATGAGATGATGTATGGGAAGGCCATAGATTATCTTGTGAAGAAATTTGAAGGGTATATTCCCGTGATACTCACCCGTACCGACGGCCCGGTGGATAAAATCGAGTTTACCAAAAGCCTTGCATCCGCATTCAGAGGAGCGGGGCGCGAGGTTCTCGAAATCAGTTTCTCGGGCAATTTGGGAGAGAAAGATTTTACCGACCTCGACAGAAGCAAAAAATATGCGTTCATTCCTGTGACTTCAAAGCAGGCGGAACTTAACCGGATTCTCCCGGCTCTGGCCTCGTTTAAAGAGCAGACGGGTGGAAACGGAGCGGTTGTGTGGGGATATCCCGAGTGGACTACGTTCCGTGGAGAAACCCTCGACGGGATGCATAAGGTAGACACTTACGTGTTCTCGCGATTCTTCACTGCTCCCGACGACTATTCCACGCGGGTAATCGACGACCAGTTCTATCGCTGGTATGGGGCGAGAATGGCACAGTATGTGCCCCGTCAGGGATTGCTCGGTTTCGATGCCGGCATGTATCTTATCCCGGCGCTGAAAGCCAACGGAGGCGATTTCTCACGCTATACTCCTCAGTATACCGGGGTGCAGAACGGTTTCAGCTTCATAAGAATGCCCCGAGGAGGCCTTGTCAACAACTGTCTCTTCTTCCTGAATTACCGCCCGGGAACCGATGCGGTGGTTAAAATAACACTGTAAGCCATGCACAAAGGAATTCTAAGGGGAATAACGACCATAGCGTTAGGTCTTTCGGCTGTAACCATGACCGCGCAGCGCAAGTATGAACCACATTTTGCAATAGGCGGAAAGGGGGGCGTTACGTTCTCCCAGATGGCTTTTACGCCGGGCATCGAACAGAAAATGGTGCAGGGTATAATGGCCGGAGTGTCTTTCAGGTATACCGAAGAGAAGTTTTTCGGCCTGATAGGTGAACTGACCGTTGAGCAGCGCGGATGGAGTGAAAACTTTGAAGAAACAGACTTCAAGTATAGCCGAAAGCTTACATATATACAGATGCCCTTGCTTACCCACATTTATTTCGGGGGAGAAAAGGTGAAAGGGTTCGTGAATCTGGGGCCCGTGGTTGGCTATATGATCGGCGACAATATATCTTCAAATTTCAATTATGAAGATCCCGCGTCGGTGGAGGGTTTCCCGCTGGAAAACCGACACGTAAACCAGATGAAAATGGAAATCAAGAACAAGGTCGATTATGGAATCACTGCCGGTCTGGGCTGCGAGCTGAAAATCGGTCGCAAAAATTCCATATTTATCGAGGGCAGATATTATTACGGCCTGGGGAATATTTATTCATCAAGCAAACGCGACGAGTTTTCAGCCTCGCGCGGCACCTCCATAATAGCGAGTCTGGGGTATTATTTCCATCTGAAATAAGACACCGCTATATCAGAAGCTTATATCGCCTTTGCAGTTGAGGATATGGAACACGAGTTCCTGAAGGAGGTCGTGTTCATTCTGCCGGCTTCCTATGCCTTTGCTGCGTGCGTCGAAGCGGCGCAATTCCTGAATGATTTCAATGGAATGGTAGGCGTTGTAGTTTTTCATGGCGAGCAGATAGCGGTCGAGCTGCCGGGGATACTTTATACCGAGGGTCTCCATGAGTGAGTGCTGTGACTTATCGCGGGTAAACTGCACGGCAAGAAGGTTGGAGAAGAAACTGAACAGGGCGGTGGATGTGAGCACTGCCGGATTGCTTTTGGGGTTGGCCCGGAAATAGTTTATGATGGTATAGGTCTTTTTTACGTCGCGCGCGGCAATAGCGTCGACGAGCTCGAAGTTATTGAACTCTCGTGAAATGCCCACATGCAGCTCAATGGCCTGTGGTGTAATCATGGCGCCTTTGCCAAGAATCATGGCAAGCTTTTTCACCTCGTTATAGACTTTGGATAGGTCGAGGCCTATATGGTCGGCAAGCACTGCAGCCGTTTGCGGCTCGATATTCAGCCCAAGTTCCTTGACCATGGCAGTGACGGCAGCCGGAAGAGCGTTCTCGTAAATGCGCTTTGATTCGAAAACCACGGCTTTTGACGCGCGGGCGGCTGCAAGGAGTTTTGCGCCCTTTGCTTTCTGACCGCGGAAACAGATTATCAGGACTGTGGATGGGTTAGGATTTGCGACGTAAGGCCCGATTGCGTCAAGAACGTTGGCTCTTGCCGACTGGGCTTCCTTCAGAATCACTACGAGACGGTCGGCCATCATGGGATAGCGGCGACAGGTCTGGGTGACAGTTTCGGCGTCGCATTCGGGTCCGTAGAGCTGGAAAAGGTTGAAGTCTCTCTCCTCTTCGGGTACAAGATTCTCGAATTCCTCCACAAGACGGTCGGTATAAAAGCTTTCTTCTCCGTGGATGATATACACGGGAGCCATTTTGCGCGACTTGATGTCGGAATGAATCTGAGCGAAAGATGGTGAGGAAGTTGCTGCCATGGAATAAATTTTTGTAAATTTACTCATTAAATGAAGAATGGCAAAAATGAATGACAGCAAAAACGGTATGGCCGGAAATTGTGAAAGCGCCGGCGCGATTTATCCTGAGTTGAATCTTCCTCCGGCCGAGTTGCGCATAAAAAAAGAACCCGACGGGCAGGCGAGGATTTACGACTGCTGTCGGGAGCGGTGGGTGTCGCTCACACCCGAGGAATGGGTGAGGCAACGCTTTGTAGCCATGCTTAAATCGACTCTGGGCTATCCCGGAAGCAGGATAGGGAATGAAATCGGGCTACGGTTCAACGGAATGATACGCAGGTGTGATACCGTGGTCTATGACCGTTGTGCGTCTCCGTCGGTGATAGTTGAATACAAAGCGCCATCGGTAGCCATAAGCCAGAAGACTTTCGATCAGATAGCACGCTATAATATGGTGCTGGGAGTGAGATTCCTGATAGTCAGCAACGGCAAGCAGCACTATTGCTGCGAGATGCGGGCGGACGGTAGCTATGCATTCAGAAGAGAACTTCCCCGATGGGAGGAAGTGGACGGCGGGAGTCAGACGCTGTAGTCCACACAGGCACGCTGCGTGAGATGGTCGCGGATGATTGCGACGGCGTTCTGATGGGCCGGATGAGCCGAGTAGGCAGCCACGTCATCGAGAGTGTCGACGCAAGCGGTCAGACACATGTCCCATTTCTCTGCGGGATTTTCGTTGATGCCTACTTCAATGGACTTCAGTTCGGGAATCACGTAAGGCAATTGAACGAGGGCCTCGCGGAATGAAGTCGAAAGAGCCATTCGTTCAGACGGCGATCCAGAGAACTGAAATGTCACAACATGTTTTACCATAAGAAATTGTATTTAGTTAATATAAAAACCTAACACCCGTATGACGGGGTTTGTTTGGTTTTGAGATGAATGGTCGGTCAGAGATCATAGAGCCTTTCGCGGGCGGCAGCCACTTTGGGATCTACGATATAGTCGTCGTATTCACACATTTTGTCGATGATGCCGCCGGGGGTGAGCTCGATGATGCGGTTGCAGACTGTCTGTATGAATTCGTGGTCGTGGCTGGCCAGGAGAATGTTGCCTTTGAAGAGTCTCAGAGTATTGTTGAATGCCTGTATTGACTCAAGATCGAGATGGTTGGTGGGAGAGTCGAGAATAAGGGTATTGGCATCGCGGAGCATCATGCGAGCTATCATGCAGCGCATTTTCTCGCCGCCGGAGAGCACCGAGGCTTTCTTCAGGACTTCTTCGCCGGAGAAAAGCATCTTGCCGAGGAACCCTTTGAGGTATATCTCGCTGGAGTCGTCGCTGAACTGGCAGAGCCAGTCAACAAGGTTGAGATCGGTATTGAAGAATGCGGCATTGTCGAGAGGAAGATATGCCGGGGTGATGGTCTGCCCCCAGTCGTAGGAGCCGGCATCCGGCTTGCGGTTGCCTGATATTATCTCGAAGAAGGCGGTCATTGCGCGTGGGTCGCGGCTGAGAAATGCGATTTTGTCGCCTTTCTCCACCTGGAAATTCACGTCGGAGAAGAGCGTTTTGCCTTCAACGGATGCGCTCAGGCCGTGGACTTCGAGAATCTTGTTGCCCGGCTCGCGCGAGGGAGTGAAGATGATTCCCGGATAGCGGCGCTGGGAGGGCTGGATTTCCTCGATATTGAGTTTCTCGAGCATTTTCTTGCGCGAGGTTGTCTGCTTTGATTTGGCCACGTTGGCGCTGAAGCGCTGGATGAATTCCAGAAGCTCCTTGCGTTTTTCCTCGGCTTTCTTGTTCTGCTGCTGTTGCTGGCGCAGGGCGAGCTGTGATGATTCATACCAGAAGCTGTAGTTACCGGCAAAGAGTGTCACCTTATTGTAGTCGATATCGAGAGTGTGGGTTGACACAGCGTCAAGGAAGTGGCGGTCGTGGCTCACGACGAGAACTGTGGTCTCGCATTCGGAAAGATAATTTTCAAGCCAGGAAACGGTGTCGAGGTCAAGGTCGTTGGTTGGCTCGTCGAGAAGGAGATTGTCAGGATTGCCGAAGAGGGCTTTGGCAAGAAGCACACGTACCTTGTCCTTCGCGGGCATATCTTTCATTAGCATGCCGTGCTTGTCTTCCTTGATGCCGAGGCCTGAAAGGAGGGAGGCGGCATCGGCTTCGGCGTTCCAGCCTTCGAGCTCGGCAAATTTCTCTTCGAGTTCCGAGGCGCGGATGCCGTCGGCGTCGGAGAAATCGGGCTTTGCATACAGAGCGTCTTTTTCCTGCATGATGTCCCAAAGAACGGTATGACCGCGCAGCACTGTCTCGAGCACGGTGCAATCGTCGAATTTGAAGTGGTCCTGTTCGAGCACGCTCATGCGCTCGCCGGGACCCTGGGTGACGGAGCCGTGAGTGGGGGTGAGCTGTCCGGAAAGAATGCGCATCAGGGTGGATTTGCCCGCGCCGTTAGCGCCTATTATTCCATAGCAGTTGCCGGGAGTGAATTTCATATTCACATCCTGGAAAAGAACACGTTTGCCGAATTGTATGCCAAGATTATTTACTGATAACATTCTGATATACTGTTCATTGAGGTTATTGGGAAGGGCTTGCTGCCAAAATCAGGGTGCAAAGGTAGTGAAAAAATGCGGGATAAGCCTAAAAAAGTGGCTTCAGGATTGAAAAAAAATGGGTTTGCTGATGAGTTTTGGAAAAAATGTGTGAAAAGTTTGGATAAAATAAAAATAAGGCTTAACTTTGCACCGCAAATCAGAAATGGCGGGATAGCTCAGTTGGTTAGAGCGTCGGATTCATAACCCGGAGGTCCCGAGTTCAATTCTCGGTCCCGCTACAAAGCAGTCCATTTCCGGGCTGCTTTTTTTGTTGCCTGGCGGGAATGGGTCATGGGCGGTGGATATCCTCATTGACGAAGGAGTTTGTGGCGATAAGGGTATCGCTACTCAGCTGGGACTTCGTCTTTAATGTTTGGATTTTCCTACCGGGGCCTCCGTTAGGGTGATTTTTATGACTGTTGTGCGGTTAAGGCTACGGTTGATGGCTTCCTCGAAATGATTCATGTATTTTGGCAAAAATCGCTGGCAGAGTAGGCGCAGAGCCTCGGTCTTTTCGGCATTGTCGGTAACTGTTTCCGCCCGACCGATGGCCACGGCAGAGTTATAGTGCTCGGTGAAGTTGAGCTTCTCTTCCTCAAACTTGGGCGTGCATTTGCTTACGGCCGACAAGCTCACCACGGGATTTGCCCGGAGACAGTCAATCTTTTCGCCTTCTCCGGCACAGTGAAAATAAAATGTCTCCTTGTCACGGCGCACGAGCGAAAGCGGCAACCCATACGGTGTTCCGTCGGGGCGCGTCATACTCACGGTTACAAACGGAGCTTTATCAAAAACATCAAGAGCCCACTCGGCATTTTTCTGCCTTGAGGCCTTTCTCATCGGTCGCATATTGGTTTTGGTTTATTCTTCTTCGTAATAATATGAGTAGTCGATGCCTTCATGGACATCTCCCGGTCGTTGATTAGCACATCGGCTATGCGCTGTTTACCGTCAGGAGCCTCAAATTTGAACCCGTGAGTGGTACTCACGAGTTGAACGCCCTCCTGCTTGAGCTTACGCTTGAGCCAACGCCAATAGTTTCCGGCCTTGGTATAGTCCGGCTCATCATTGATTGCGCGCACCACATCCGTAGCCGAAAACCACCAGCAGTTGTTCTCGTCATCCCAGACCGCACGCACCTCGCGATCATTGAAAAAGCGGATAGATTTCTTGCTCATTTTTAAATGTAATAATTACATGGTTGGGGTCGCATAAGGGTAGTGGTTGCGTGGGTCACGCGGCGGTGATTGCGTCGTGAAGCATTGCCACGAATTGGGCGACTTGGGCCGCTTTATTCGGGAAATATTTAAGAAGAGATTCACGGAAGAGGCGGTTATCGCGGAACACGCTCTTTTCCATGTCGCCGTTCTGGCAAACGTAATTGAGAATATTGTTGATGAACTCCTCCTGCTCGGCAGTGAGCGAGTTGGCTGAAATATAATCGGAGAACAGGTTTATTGCTTTCCGACGGTCAAGTCCCACCATCTTGCGGATAAATGCCGCCACGGGAATGTCGGTGGTCATTTGCTCACGGCGCAGATAACGTTCATAGTCCTCTTTAGTGCCGAGTTCGTGCCAAAGTATGCGTTCCAGTTCGTCAATGTCCTCAGAAGAAAGGAGTTCGAGATTTTTAATTTTCTGTAAAACCGGATGATTGCTTTGCTGGTTCAGGAAGTCGATGATTTTCTCGCGGTAGCTCACGTCGGTGTTGATTTTTCCTGATACGCCTCCGTCGGTAATTTCATCCTCGATAGTTACCGTGAATGTTTTGCCGCTGTCGCCTACAAGATATTTGAGCAAATCGCGGAGCTGTCTGCGCATATTCTCTATTGAGGCCAAAGTCTTGTTTTCCCAGAATGCCGAGACTACAATCTCATTGAGCAGCGGCATTTTTGCCTGAATATCGGGGATGGTGGCGCGCTTGCGGAGTGCTTCGGCAATTAAAATAATCTGTTCTTCGTGGCGATAGCTGTCGAAGTTTTCATCCACCAGTCCGAGCTGGACATAGAGGGAAAGCAGGTCGAATTTCTTTGCAAGTTCATTCTCAAGCGATTTCGGGAGGAGCGGAGCTATTTCATTCTTCAGGATAATGACGTCGGCCTCTGAAATATATTGCCATGAAGCGGTGTCGCGGAATTTGCTCACTGCAGGCCAGTGGTTGCGGACTGAAATGTGGGCGTCATCAAGTTTAACGACCTCCGAATGAAGAATAGCCTTCAGTTCATCGTGAAGGCTCTTTGCAAAATCATCGGCCTGAAACTCCGGGGGTTGGAGCGCGCAGGCCATGTCGGCGCGAACGCCAAACAGTCGCTCCGTGAGCGAGAGTGCTCTGATAGACTTTCCTTCTTTTGGATTCTCGCCGAAATATTTGAAATTGCCTCCCCAGTCAAAAATATAAAATATCTTTTTGTCTTCTCCTGTGCCGAATATGTCGGGGCTCAGACGGGTGCCGCGTCCGATCATCTGCATAAATTTGATACGTGAACGGACACGTTTGAAGAAAACAAGATTAAGAATGTCAGGGACGTCTATGCCGGTATCGAGCATGTCGACCGAAACAGCTATCTGAGGCATTTTGTCGCGCAGGCCGAACCGGTCGATAAGGTCTTGCGAATAATTGATGGAGTAGTCAATCTGCTCGCAGAATCCATTGCCGTATTCAGGATAAAGAATGTTGAAACGTTCAACGATGAGTCGGGCGGTTCTGGAATTCATGGCGAAGATTATTGTCTTGCCTATCAGCTCACCGGACTGCACTTTCAGTCCGTTTTCCATCAGGTCCTGAAGCATTTTGTCAATGGTATCGGTATTATAGATATACTGGTATATCTCCTGTTCGCCGATATCACGTGGTTTCCATTCCTCTTCGGGGTCTTTGCATGTCTGCTCATATTCCCAGACCTGTTCAAGCTGTTGCTTTTCATCGTCGGAGAGGTCTTTATATCTGATTCCTTCGTTCACCACTTTTGAGCCCCGGATAAATCCCTTGTAATCCACAAGGTAGCCATCTTTTACGGCAGTCTTGTATTCATAATAGTCCGTGGGTTCGCCTCCTTCAAGATGCAGAAGCTCGTAGGTGGACTTATCAACCTGTTCGCGTGGTGTGGCCGTCAGTCCCACGAGCAGAGAGTCAAAGTAACGGAATATGTCGCCGAATTTTCCGAACACAGAGCGATGGGCCTCATCAATGATAATAAGGTCAAACCTGCCTATGCTATAAGGCTTCTGATCGGTATTGACGTAATTAATCATAGTCTGATAAGTGGAGAAGGTAATTCGGGCGGTGGGATCGATGTCAGCGTTCTTGTCACTCAATACCGTTACCGAGGTATTGGGGAGGAGCTTGGAGAAACTGCGGGCAGCCTGATTTACCAGTGAGGTGCGGTCGGCAAGAAAGAGGGTGGTTTTTATCCAGTTGTTGCGCTGCAGCACATCTACGAGGGAGATGGCAGTTCTTGTTTTGCCGGTGCCGGTAGCCATAACGAGCAAGCCGCGACGATGCCGACCATTGAACCATTCACACATCGCCTTGATGGCGCGCTTCTGATAGTAGCGGTCTGTGATTTCATCCTTAACCGAGAAATCCAAAATATTCCCCCATGATGCGCGGCGTGACATAATCACCTCCAAATCCTTTATACTGTGGAATGCATAGAGGCGACGGGCCGGATAGCCAAGTCCGTCGATGCAATAGATTTCGTAGCCGTTGGTATAGTAGATTACGGGGCGAACACCGTAACGGTTTTCGAGGCTTTCGGCGTAAAGTTCCGCCTGATGTTTTCCTATATTGGCACCTTTGCTTGTACGTTTCGCTTCAATTACTGCGAGCGGTTTACCGTCAGTACCGAACAGCACATAGTCGGCATAGCCTTTACCGGCGTTGTTGGGCATACCTGCAACTTCGATTTCAACGCAAGCTTTACCGGGTTGGATGTCACCTTCATTCTCGAGAACGTCCCAGCCGGCCTCACGGAGCATGAGGTCGATATAGCGGCGGCGTGTTTCTGCTTCTGAGATGTCGCCCCAGGAAAGCTCGGGCTTGACAGAGGGGGCTTCGGCAACAGTCTGGGGGGATACGAGGCTCTCGATAGGGCCAATAGGGCTAATGGGGCCAATAGGGTTGACAGGTGGTGTGGTTATAGTCGGTTCTTTGGGAAGAAGCGACTTGTCAAATGGGGGGATACTCTCGAATACCCGCAGCTTGAGAAGCACACCGCTAATGAGGTTATAGAGGTTGAGTGTGGTAAAGAATGCATCGCTGCGCGTCACCTTGCCATCGTGGGCGGCCAGATTACCGACTTTTCTGATCCAATGGACTGCTTTCATCAATTCAGGATCGGCTATAAAATCGGCGAATACATCAGCTGTTGTGAGCTGAAGGAGCGATGTTCGTTCGCCGGGCTCGACGCCTTTCATTTTATATATGGCCTTGACAATCCATTCAAGAGCCTTCCGCGCATTTATGGCAGCGGAATCGGGTTCGGTGTATTGCCGCTGTTCGCACAGGTCGCAAAGATGATGCAGCGGAGCGAGTTCGGGTATCTGTTTAAGGTAGTCGAAATTAAGCATAGCGGAGAGTTTTTAATTAAACCAATAGTCCATACGGCTGTCGAGGAGCGTTTGCAGCTCGGCAATGGTGGCCTCTACAGTCTTCTCCTGTTCCTCAATCCGCTCCACCTGTGCGGCAAATTGCTGCTGCAATGCAAGCGGAGGAACTGGAATAGGAATAGTTTCAGTAACTCGTTTAGAAATTTCCTTAAAAGTAGCGCCAGAACCTTTTTCTTTTAGGAGTTCTGTAATCAACGACAGAAAAGAATAGACATACTGATAATGAGCTTGCTTTGAATCACAAATTAAGTTCTTAAAGCCCTGATTGCAATACATTGGCGTTTTAGCTATTGCGACTTTTCCAATCGGGGCTCGGGAGGTTAAAAGAACGGTGTTAATAGGAAATAGTTGTAATCCAGCTGAGGCTCGTCCTATTTCAGATATATGACGTTCGGTATCAATAATATATTTTTCTCCTTTAAGTTCTGCTGGTGTCACCCAACATAAATCACCCTTCCAATACTCTTCAATATTAGTTTTAGGTGTACTTCCACCCAAAATAGCAGCTATTGAGCCAAGAGTTTTAATTCCCCAGCCTTTGGGGTTGGTGATGGGGTCGCCGAAAGTGTCGTAGAAAAGGGATTGAGCAAGAGTGTCGAGATTGCGAAGCAACTCCCGGCAATCGGCAATCACCTCATTGATCTTGTCAAGTTCAGCAACAATCTGCCGCTGCACCTCCATCGGCGGCACTGGGGCTTTAATTCCTTTTACAATATCAGAATTAAGATTACTAACGACTCCACCTTTAACCAACTTTTCAAAAATTGAATAGGTGGAAGGTGCCGAGAGGTAATAATAAAGAAAATCAGGAATAAAATGATTCTCGACATCTTTAATAGCCAACCAACCGTCATGTATGCACCCGTCAATTTTCAAAATATAGGGACGCCCAAAACTCATAGAATTCGAAAGGATAAAGTCACCTATGAAAACCTGTCGAGTTTTCACAAGTCCTTCCTTTTTAATTTTTTCTTTGGTTGAAGAAATATATTTTGAACCAGGTGCAACATCTCCAATCTTAATCCAATTATAACCATCAGCAGAATCGGTAATATAGTTTTGGATTGGACGAGGCGAACCACCACGAACAATATTACATAGCGAACCAAGTTGTTTATATTCCCAATTATGCTTCATGATTTGTTGGAGTTGCGGTGGTTAATACGGGCGTGGAACATCTGTTCTTTAATGCCTCCGGTTTCTAAAAAATCGGCCTGAAGCCTTTCGATATATTTTCTGAGGAGAACATCAGCCTGATGAATCAGTGTTATTGCGATATTGCAGATTGTTTCATCACTTCTCAGTTTTATCGCCTCACGATAAAAAGTGGAATCGTTACGGCTGGCACAGACTCGTCTTGTTTGAGCAGCCTTTTCAGAATTGAGATCCCAAAGGGTAAGGTTTCTGACGCGGAGATAGTCCTCGTAGTCCAGCAGCAGTTCCTGGAGACTTGCCTTTGCAACCGTGAGAAGCTTGATTTCACTTTCGGTAGAAGCTGTTCCGCCTTCGCATCCTTCGGCAATGTTCTGACGGCCGCTGCGGGCTGCCTGCACCATCTGGTCGACGGTGCGGTCATTGCTGCGGAGATATTTGTGGGCAAAATAGTAGGTGATATCATAGATGCATTCCGCTTTCTGGAATGCAATGAGATCTCTATAGTTGCCTTTCTGTTGAAGGAATGTTTTTGGCATAGGGGAGGAGGGGGGATAGGGCCAATGGGGCGAATAGGGCCTATTGGAAGTTAATTATTATGGATTAATTCATGGAGGGACTGGATGCCGGAGGAGATGCGGGCAGAGAGAGCGGCTGCTCGGCTTATCAGAACTTCGGGAGCTTCGTATTCCACTATTTTGCGAACGGTTTCTTTGTAAGTGTTGAATGCGAGTTCGTAACCATGTTCGCGGATTTCCTCTACCGGCACAAAAAAAGACTGGTCGGTTCGCTTGCGGTTTGTTTCGCCAGAAAGAGCATGGAAACGGGTGATGATGTCGGGAATATCGTTTTCCGCAATCTCCGTACGCTTTTGGTCGAGCGAATAGCCGTCAGCATTCATATTATAGAACCATACATTGTCAGTGCCTCCGGCTCCGGTCTTTGTAAAGATAAGTATGGCTGTGGAAACGCCTGAATAAGGCTGGAATACTCCCGAAGGCATGGAGATAACAGCTTCAAGGCGGTTGTCGTCCACTATGGCTTTGCGGATAGTTTTATGTGCGTTGGAACCGCCTGTCAATACGCCGTCGGGAACGATGGAAGCGCAACGGCCCCCTATGGCGAGAGAGCGAATGAAAAGCGAGAGGAAAAGCAGCTCAGTCTTTTTGGTCTTGGCAATTGCAAGTAGTGATTTCGACACGGCTTCATAGTCGAGGTTCCCGGCAAATGGTGGATTTGCGAGAATGAGTGTATAGCGGTCGGAGTCCGTGTTGTCTGTCGAGAGTGAATCGCGGAAAGCAACATCGGGGTTGTTGATGTCATGAAGCATTAGGTTCATGGCACCGATACGAAGCATTGTCTGGTCGGTATCGAAGCCGTGGAGCATTGTATTGCGGAAATGCTCGTCATACTGCTTCTTCATCAGATCAGCCGAGTAATGGTCTTTGATGTATTTTGCGGTCTCGACGATAAAACCGGCACTTCCCATTGCAGGATCGCAGATGGTATCGTTGAGTGTAGGACGCATCAGTTCTACCATCATACGGATAATATGGCGGGGAGTGCGGAACTGACCGTTTTTGCCACTTGCCGCCATTTTCCCAAGGATATACTCGTAGACATCGCCCATTGTATCGCGGTCGTTCATTTCAAGAGTGTCGATGCCGTCAACAATCTTCACGAGGGCGCGAGGCGAGGCAATAAGGAAGTTGGCATTGCCCATGAAACGGGAATAAGCCGAATCCTCACCGCGGTTCAGAGACTTAATGTAGGGGAAGACATCACGCTGAACGGTGCGATACATTGTCTCCGGCTCCATATGCTTAAAGACATGCCAACGAAGATTGTTTACGGGAACATCCTCATTAGTTTCGGGATTATGCCAGGTTCCGTATGCAAATGTGTCGTCGGAGGCATGCGGCAAATCGAGCTGAGAGTCCAGTGACTCGCGCTGTCTCTGTGCATCGTCAAGCATCTTGATGAAGAAAAGATACGTCATTTGTTCAAGTACAGTCATCGGATTGGTGATGCCTGCGCTTTCCCAGAATATGTCCCAAATCTGGTCTATCTGATTCTTTATTATTCCTGTAATCATCTAATTTGATTGGCTATTATACAAATTTACGATTATTTTTTGAGAATCCAAATCAGTAGAGCGTAAAAGGGGAGGGACGTGGCCTCCTGTCTTGATGCGGACCGGACAACAGAAGCGGCGTGTCAGGATATGAATCGAGACACGCCGCCTTGATGTTGTTTGATGGGTTTATGGAAGATCGGTCGAGGGGGTCAGTCGAAGACGTGGCGGAGTTTGGAGAAGATGCTTTCTTTGACGGCGTCGCTGGCCTGGAGGTTGGGCTTGTCGCGGAGGGACTCGAAGGTGGCTTTTTCGCTTTCGTCGAGGTGCTCGGGAATGTAGACCATTACGTTGACAAGCTCGTCGCCAGTTGCGGATTCTCCGTAGGCGGGAAGACCTTTGCCTCGGAGGCGAAGTATCTTGCCGGGCTGGGTGCCTGCGGGTATCTTGACTCTTACTTTGCCTGTGAGGGTGGGGATTTCGGCCGAACCGCCGAGGGTGGCGGTGGGGATGTCGAGCATCAGGTTGTAGATGATGTCGTTGCCGTCGCGCAGGAGTTGCGGGTGCTTGAGCTCTTCGATGACCACGAGGAGGTCGCCGTTGACGCCTCCGTGCATGGGCGCGTTGCCTTTGCCTTTGACGGTAAGGGTCATTCCATCGGTGACGCCTGCGGGTATCTTGAATGAGATGGTCTGGTCTTTATACTGCGTGCCGGTGCCGCCGCACTGCGGGCATTTCTGGTCGATGATCTTGCCCTCGCCGTCGCATTCGGGGCAGATGGCCTGGCTCTGACGGATGCCGAAGGGTGTCTGTTGCGCGCGCGTAACGGTGCCGGTTCCGTGGCAGGTAGGGCAGGTCTTGAACGAGGTGCCGTCCTTGGCGCCGGTGCCGTTGCAGGCATCACATTTCGCATAGCTTTTGAGCTTGAGGGTCTTGTTGACGCCCGTGGCGATTTCCTCGAGGGTGAGCTTGAGGGTGATTCGCAGGTCGTCGCCGCGGCGGGTGCGCTTGCGGGGAGAGTGGCCGTAGCCGGCTCCGGCGCTTTCGAAGCCGCCCATGTCGAATCCGCCGAAGTGCATTCCGCCTCCACCTCCGAAAATATCGCCGAAAGCGGAGAAGATATCCTCCATAGACATACCTCCGGAGCTGTAGAAGCCGCCACCGCCGGCGCCGCCGAAGCCCTGCGGGCCCATGTTGTGGCCGAACTGGTCGTATTTGGCGCGTTTATCGGGATCGGAAAGCACGTCGTAGGCCTCGGCCGCCTCCTTGAACTTCTCTTCAGCTTCCTTGTTGTCGGGGTTGCGGTCGGGGTGATATTTTATGGCGAGAGCGCGGTAGGCTTTCTTCAGCTCCTCGGGAGTGGCCGATTTGCTGACGCCAAGCACTTCATAGTAATCTCTTTTTGACATCTTCTGTATCTTTAATATTTACGAACGGGAGAAAGGTCACTGGCCGACAACGACCTTGGCATGACGAAGCACTTTGTCGTTGATGGTGTAGCCTTTGGTGGGGGTGTCGATTATTTTTCCTTTCAGGTCCTCAGAGGGGGCGGGAACCATGGCGATGGCTTCGTGGAGCTCGGAGTCGAACTCGGCACCGGTGCTTTCGATGGGTTTCACGCCATTCTGAGCCAGATATTTCACGAGCTTATTGTAGATGAGCTCCATGCCTTCCTTGACGCTTTCGGCGTTGTCGGTGGCTTTTACTGCCTCAAGACCGCGCTCGAAATCGTCGACGATGGGGAGGAGGTTTTTAAGAACGTTTTCGGCGGCATTGCGGATAATGTCGCTTTTCTCCTTGACGGTGCGTTTACGGAAATTGTCGAATTCGGCCATCAGGAAAAGATATTCTTTCTTTTCCTTCTCGACCTTAAGCTTTTCTTCGGCAAGCTGCTTGGCGAGGGCGTCGATTTCCGACATTTCCTGATTCTCTATATCTTCGGCAGTCTGGTTTTCTTCATCAGCTTCCGGAACATTGTCGAATACTTCGGCATCATTAGCCGCAGCCTGGTTGCCCATATTTTCAGCTTCCCGGTTTTCGGGGCTATTATTGGTATCTTTCTGGTGCATGGTGTTCTTATTTTTCTTTTTCATTTTTCCTATAACAAAAATTTTGCCAAAAACAGCTTTCGCTTGATTAATCACTAAAAGGATAACAATATGGAAGCGATAACGTTCAATTTAGCATTAGCAGACAACGGAAGTAAGGCAGACGGAACATTGCGGGAAGCGGTCACGGAGCGTCTCTGCCAAAATGTCAGAGGCGAAGAATGCATATACCGCGGAGCCTGAGCCCGACATGGAAACATAGACGGCTCCCATATCGGCCAATCCGCTTTTTACGGTCTCTATTTCCGGCGCGGCGGCGAACACCGATTTCTCGAAATCGTTTTTTACGGTTCCATTCCATTCTGAGAGCGGCCTGGAGATGGCGTCGGCGAGATCAACGTTCGGGCGTGTGGGGGAGACGCCGGCGTAAGCACGGGCAGTGGAGACGCCGACGGGCGGTTTGACAATGGCGAGCTTCATGCGGTAAATTTCGGAGGGAAGAGCCACGGGCGCTAAATCGGTGCCGATACCGGTGGCCATCATCGGCTTATTGTAGATGAAGAAAGGGCAGTCGGCACCAATGGTTGCTGCCACCTCGGCGAGCTTATCGTGGGAAAATCCGAGAGAGAAGAGTGTGTTCAAGGCCCTGATGGTGAACGCCGCGTCGGCGGAGCCTCCGCCCAGGCCTGCTCCGTCGGGTATGATTTTGCGGAGATATATGTCGACCGGAGGCAGGGCGCCGGCAACCTCGTCCAAGGCCCGATAAGCCTTCATAACAAGATTCTTTTCGGTTGGACAGTCAACGGCGTTGCCGGTGACCGTTAGGGTGGTCTTTCCGCTGCGCGAGGGAACGACTTCGAGCACATCGTGCCAGCCAACAGGAACCATTACGGTGCTGATTTCGTGGTATCCGTCGGGCCTGCGGGAAAGAATATCGAGACCCAGATTAATCTTGGCATTTGGAAATACAATCATTTTTCTACAGTTTGTAATCACCGGGTGTGGAAAAAATCGGTGACGAAGTTAATCAAAAATTAGTAAATTTGCATCACGACCAATCAACGAAGACCCAATACAACGCAGACAATGGCAGAACAAAGAAGTAAAGGCAACAAAAACAATCCCATATATGATTTCGGCGGACGGGTGCTCCCTCAGGACAAAGAACTTGAAGAGGCAGTGCTCGGTGCACTGATGCTTGAGAAGGACGCATACTCCAATGTGTGCGACATGTTAAAGCCCGATTGCTTCTATACTCCCGTAAACAGAAAGATATTCGAAGCCATCCAGATGCTTGGGGCAGCTAATCAGCCCATAGACATGCTTACCGTAACAGAGCAACTGAGGCATAACGGAGAGCTTGACAATGTGGGCGGCCCGGTGTTTGTGTCGGAACTTACATCACGTGTGGCTTCGGGCGCGCATGTGGAGTATCACGCGCGAATCGTGGCCCAGAAATATCTGGCGCGTGAACTTATCACCTTCGCGGCCGAGATAGAGAAAAAGGCCTTCGACGAGGCGAACGACGTGGATGACCTCATGCAGGAAGCCGAAGGAAAACTGTTTGAGATTTCACAGAGGAACGTTAAGAAGGATGTAACCCAGATAGACCCCGTAATCGGTCAGGCCATCGAACAGATGCAGGTGGCAGCCAACCGTACCACTGGACTTTCCGGACTTGAGACCGGTTTCCACGAACTTGACAAACTTACATCCGGCTGGCAGAACTCCGACCTTATAATAATAGCGGCACGTCCTGCTATGGGTAAAACAGCGTTCGTGCTATCCATGGCAAAGAATATGGCCGTGAACTACAATACACCGGTAGCGTTGTTTTCGCTCGAAATGTCGAACCTGCAGCTGGTGAACCGTCTGGTGAGCAACGTCTGTGAAATTCCGGGCGAGAAAATCAGAAGCGGTCAGCTGTCGGCAGTGGAATGGGACCAGTTCATGGCCAGGGTAAAGAATCTTTACGGGGCGCCTCTGTTCGTAGACGATACGCCTTCGCTCTCCATCTTCGAGCTTCGCACCAAGGCGCGCCGCCTCGTGAGGGAAAAGGGGGTGAAGATAATAATAATAGACTACCTTCAGCTGATGAATGCCTCGGGCATGAAATTCGGAAGCCGCGAGCAGGAGGTGAGTATGATTTCACGCTCGCTGAAACAGCTGGCAAAGGAGTTGAACATACCTGTGATAGCGCTGTCGCAGCTCAACCGATCGGTTGAAAGCCGTGGCGACGGCAAGGAGGGTAAACGTCCGCAGCTTTCCGACCTTCGTGAATCCGGAGCGATAGAGCAGGATGCCGACATTGTTTGCTTCATCCATAGACCTGAGTATTATATGAAATCGGCTACCGACGGAAACGACCGCGACATCCGAGGTCTGGCAGAATTTATCGTGGCCAAACACCGTAGCGGTAAAGTTGATGATATAGATATGCGCTTCCGCGCGGATTTCGCGAGATTCGAGAACTGGAAGAGCAATCCCGGTGTGACTATGACCACGCAGGGGTCCAGAATCAACGGCGACAGTATGGGGGCAGCCCCGCTTCAGGGAGGGACCGCAGATTTCATGGCCACTGAGGCGGATGATGCGCCGGCGCCGTTCTGAGGATACCGGGGGCGGATTGTAAATTCTTATAATTCGTATAAATCTTATAAATAGATAAATAGACTGGCGGCATTTCCGGCAATGCTTTGCGCTATAATGCTTTTTTCATAAAAGGGGAAATATTTTTCAAAAAAACTGAGGGAAAATAAACCTTTTTCTCGCAAACGTTGTTTGAGAAGTAAAAGAACTTAAACCCAACTATTTTTTTTATGAAAAAAGCTTTATTAATGATTACTCTCGTACTTGGATGTACGACTGTTTTCGCTCAGAAGATTGACAAAAAAGAAGCTGCTCAGATCAAGAGCTTCCTGTCACAACCCGCAGAAAAGGACGGTACCAACGCCCAGGCTCTCAAAGTTACCGACATGAATTCAATTGCCTCCATAGAAGGTGTAACAGTTGAAAACGGTCATGTAACAGCCATTGATTGGAAAGACAAGCATATCGCCGGCAACCTCGACCTCTCAGGCTTCTCACAGCTGAAATCGGTCAATGTAAGCCGCAACAAAATTGCAGGACTCAACATTTCCAATACCCCCGTGCTCTCAGAAGTGAATGCATCGCGCAACGCACTCCGCACATTTGAAGTAAATGGTGCAAGCGCCGTACAGAAACTCTCGATAAACAACAACCGTCTGACAGATCTCACTCTCAACGGTATGTCGAATCTTAAGAATCTCAACTGCGCCAACAACCACTTCGTAGAACTCAACGCCGCCAATTCTCCCGTGCTTGAGACTCTCAACTGCCAGGGCAACCGCATCGAGTCACTGATGGTAACCGGATGCGCACAGCTTAAGAACCTTTATGCAGGCTACAACAAACTCACCAGCCTCAACCTCTTCGGCACCGAGAACCTCGCCAACCTCAACATTGACGACAATGACATCACCACAATGGTGGTAAGCGGACTTCCCGCACTCAACACCTTCGTTTGCTCCGACAACAACATGGTAACCCTGGGTGTACGCAACTGCCCGAACCTGATTGACCTGGTTTGCTCCTACAATGACCTGACTACTCTCGATGTAAACGGTTGCACCAACCTTACCTTCGTTGACTGCTCCTACAACGACCTTACCCAGCTCACTCTCTCGAACCAGAATTTCCTCCAGCGTCTGCTCTGCAACAACAACCAGCTGACCATGCTTGATGTATCATTCGACCAGGCTCTTACCTACATCAACATGCGCTACAACCAGATTTCTGACTTCCGCAGCGTAGGTTGCACCAACCTGAGAATGATTGCTTCACAGTGGAACTGGTAAGCTCAGGAAATCCTAACTACCAAGCAAAACGATATCAGCTAAACAGCTAAGATAACACACCCGGAAGGGCCGCAGGAGGGAAAAACTCCGGCGGCCTTTCCTTTTGATTAACGGGCGCGGTTTTAGATATAGAAAAATATATTGTAATTTTGCAGTCAGCCAAATTTTGAAGATTAATGAAGAATATAAGGAACTTCTGTATCATAGCTCATATAGACCACGGCAAGAGCACACTCGCCGACCGCCTTCTGGAGTATACGAATACTGTGGGAGCCAAGGATATGCAGGCGCAGGTGCTTGACGATATGGATCTTGAACGCGAACGAGGAATCACAATCAAGAGCCATGCCATACAGATGGATTATAATTATAACGGAGAGCATTACTGCCTGAACCTGATAGACACTCCCGGACACGTGGATTTTTCTTACGAGGTGTCAAGGTCTATCGCCGCGTGCGAAGGCGCACTGCTTATAGTTGACGCTTCCCAGGGTATTCAGGCTCAGACCATCAGCAACCTGTATATGGCCATAGACAATGACCTCGAGATAATTCCGGTAATCAACAAATGTGATCTTGACAGCGCCAAGCCGGAGGAAGTAGAGGACCAGATAGTGGACCTTTTAGGGTGTGAGCGAGAGTCAATACTGAGAGCTTCCGGCAAAACAGGCGAGGGAGTGCCTGAAATTCTTGAAGCCATCATCAACCGGATTCCGGCCCCGTCGGGCGATCCTCACGCTCCGCTGCAGGCTTTGATTTTCGATTCGGTTTTCAATCCATTCAGAGGTATCATAGCTTATTTCAAAATAGTAAACGGTACGATACGCAAAAACGACTTTGTGAAATTCGTGTCGACCGGCAAGGAATATCATGCTGATGAAATAGGTGTGCTCAAACTTACAATGTCGCCCCGCGAATCGCTTTCTGCAGGAAATGTAGGATATATAATCTCTGGAATCAAAACCTCGAAAGAAGTAAAGGTGGGTGATACCATCACTCATGTGGAAAGGCCCTGCGACAAGGCTATCTCAGGTTTCCAGGAGGTAAAACCGATGGTATTTGCGGGCGTATATCCCATAGAAACCGAAGATTTTGAGAATCTGAGAGCTTCGCTTGAAAAGCTTCAGCTCAATGACGCTTCGCTTACCTTCCAGCCGGAATCGTCGGTTGCACTCGGATTCGGATTCCGGTGCGGATTCCTGGGACTGCTGCACATGGAGATAATACAGGAACGTCTGGGCCGTGAGTTCGACATGGATGTCATCACCACAGTGCCTAACGTATCATATCGTGTATATGACAAGCGTGGCACCATGACGGAAGTGCATAATCCCTCCGGCCTTCCTGATCCGACGCTTATAGAGCATATAGAGGAGCCATATATCCGCGCTTCGATTATCACCACGGCCGATTTCATCGGGCCGATAATGACTCTGTGCCTTGGCAAACGAGGTGAACTCGTTAAACAGGAATACATATCAGGCAACCGAATAGAATTGATATTCGATATGCCTTTGGGTGAGATTGTCATTGACTTCTACGACAAACTCAAAAGCATTTCGAAAGGGTATGCGTCCTTTGACTACCACATTCATGATTTCCGGGAATCGAAACTCGTCAAGCTCGATATTCTTCTGAACGGGGAAAGCGTGGACGCGCTGAGTACACTGACCCATGTGGACAACGCAGTGACTTTCGGCCGACGCATGTGTGAGAAACTTAAGGAACTCATTCCCCGCCAGCAATTCGATATTGCCATACAGGCTGCCATAGGAGCTAAAATCATTGCACGCGAGACAATAAAGGCTGTGCGTAAAGACGTGACGGCCAAATGTTACGGAGGCGATATATCCCGAAAACGCAAACTTCTCGAAAAGCAGAAAAAAGGTAAAAAGAGAATGAAGCAGATCGGTTCAGTGGAGGTGCCCCAGAAGGCATTCCTCGCTGTTCTCAAACTGGACTGATCTTCGAACTGTCCAATTATTGTAACGAAACAATTGTGTGATACAATTGTTTGAAATTTATATGCATATAAGAGATGTCAGAAACAACTCATAACCAGAATCAGGATGGTCAAAGAGCCGACTATTCGGCGGTAAAATTCGCGGAGCATCCTTTTTTTGCCGCCAAGCAGGCGGTAAAACGTCATGCAATTGGCGGTAATATCCTTATAATAGCTACCGTAGCGGCATTAATCATAGCCAATATTCCCGGTATAAACCAGTATTATTTTGAATTCTGGGAGCAGGAAGTGGCGCTGCAGGTAGGCAGTTTCAATGTTTTCAGCCATTCGGGACATGCCATGACTATGCTGCAGTTTATCAACGATGCACTGATGGCTATTTTCTTTTTCAGCATTGGCCTTGAAATAAAGCGTGAGATACTTGTAGGTGAGCTTTCGTCTTTTCGCCAGGCTCTCCTCCCTATAATGGGAGCCATAGGCGGTATGGCATTCCCTGTGCTGATATTCATGGTAATGGCCAAGGGAACGGATTACTCCGACGGAGCAGCCATACCGATGGCGACGGATATAGCTTTTTCGCTCGGTGTGCTGGCAATGCTGGGCAAGAGAGTGCCTATCTCACTTAAAATCTTCCTTACCACTCTCGCCGTGGTAGATGATATCGGAGGCATTATTGTAATAGCCACATGCTATTCAACCCATATAGAATTCGGCTTTTTAGGTGGCGCCATAATTCTATTGGGCATACTTCTTCTGGGAAGCAAACTGAGAATAAAATCTCAGCTGTTCTATCTTGGAATAGGCGGTGTGATATGGTTCCTGTTCCTAAATTCCGGCATACATCCCACTATAGCCGGAGTCCTCGTGGCATTCTGTGTCCCTGCCACCCCGGTTTTCGAACCTCGAAAATATATAAGATACATCCTGCATGCCATTTCGCATTTCAGCAGCGACGAGAAAATGGACAAAGACCGCAAGACGATACTCGACAAAGAGCAGATGAACTGGCTGAAGCAGGTTGAATCGGCATCGGATAAAGTGATTTCGCCTCTCCAGCAGCTTGAGGATAACCTTCATCCCGTTGTAAACAATTTCATTGTGCCCTTATTTGCATTTGCGAACGCCGGTATATTCCTGCTCGATCTTAACCCGGCTTCAATAGTAGAGGGAATAAGCATAGCAATTATTCTCGGCCTTTGTCTGGGTAAATTCCTCGGAATATTTATTTTCTCATGGCTTACTGTCAAATTACGCTGGGCCCCGATGCCTGATGAATGCAATTGGAAAATGATGGCCTCCATATCGGTATTAGGCGGCATCGGATTCACGGTTTCGCTTTTTATCGCCACTCTGTCGTTCCCGGGAATGGATGCGCATTCGGTGGATCTGCTCAATCATGCCAAGCTTGGAATCGTGGTGGGCTCCGTCCTTTCCGGAGTTGTGGGATATCTGCTCCTTCATCACTTCCTGCCTAAACATCCCAAACATTCGGCTCAGGAATAAAAGCGTTCAATGTAAAATAACCTTATAAAACAATACCAATCCATTACAAAACGTTAATGGATTGGTATTTTTATAGATATTATTTTAGGATTTAAGGTTTGTTTGTTAATTTTGACGGGAAGTGTTAATCCGAATGTTCTGAACAGTGTAATTTTCACAAACAATTAGCCTTTTTAATTGTTAACATAATAAAGATTAAAATGTGAAGACATTCAGAATCTTATATTTTACTCTATTGAGAAAGAAATGAAAAAATCAACCATCTGGTTACTCACAATAATAATGGCTCTTACGTTCATAGGCCTTCTGTATGTGCAGATCACATACATGGGGAATATGGTGAGAATGCGTAACGACCAGTTCTCCGAGGGAGTCAAGAGGGCATTATATGCTGTCTCCAACTCTCTTGAGCAGGAGGAGACAAAGCATTTCCTCGAACAGGACGTGGCGCAGATAGAGTCATGGGTGGTCCCCTCCGTAAAGAATAGTGATAATAAAGGCGGGGTAGGGTATTCCTTTACTACTACAGGAGGTGTGGAAGGAAATCTGACCTTGAAAGGAGATCTGTCTACTCTGTCACCCCAACTCACCCACGAGATAGGCAGATCCAATAAGTCTCTTCAGGAAATCCTGCGGGGACAATACCTGTATCAGAGCGGACTGCTGAATGAAGTGATTTTAAATATCCTTAGTCATTCAAGTAACCGGCCTATTGAAGAGCGCGCCGATTCCGCCATGGTGAACGGTCTGCTTCAAAGCGAACTCGCCAACAATGGCATAAACCTGCCGTTTGAATTCGCAGTCGTGAACAGAATCGGTGCGGTTGTCTACGAAACCTCCGGTTACAGTCAGGCGGCTGCCAATTCCGGAAGCCTTTTCGTGCAGACCCTGTTTCCTAACGACGCCAAGAACCGCATGAACTACATCAGGCTCTATTTCCCGGACAAGAAGGAATACATTTTCCAGTCTATAAAGTTCATGCTCCCGTCGTTTGTATTCACTCTCATATTGCTCGTAGTATTCCTATATACCATTATACTGGCATTCAGGCAGAAAAAACTCACGGAGATGAAAAATGACTTCATCAACAATATGACCCACGAGTTCAAGACACCTATTTCCACTATATCTCTCGCCGCTCAGATGCTCAACGACGGGTCGGTAAGGAAATCGCCGAAAATGCTCGAGCATATCTCATCCGTGATAAACGATGAGACCAAACGACTGCGTTTCCAGGTTGAGAAGGTGCTTCAGATGTCGATGTTCGACCGCCAGAAGGCAACTCTGAGGCTGCAGGATGTTGATGCCAACGTTGTGATTGCCAACATAGTGCATACTTTTACTCTGAAAGTGACAAACTATGGTGGCTCAATCACCTCCGATCTTGACGCTCAGGATCCTATAATATATGTGGATGAGATGCACTTCACAAATGTGATATTCAATCTGCTTGACAACGCCGTGAAATATCGCAGGGAAGACGAGCCTCTGAATATCAGAATTGAGACCAAAAATATATCTGAGGACAACCTCGAGATCTCCATTGCCGACAACGGCATAGGTATCCGCAAGGAGGATCTGAAAAAGATATTCGAGAAATTCTATCGCGTGTCCACCGGAAACCGCCATGATGTGAAAGGCTTCGGCCTGGGGCTGGCATACGTACAGAAGCTTGTCCGCGAGATGCACGGCGACATTACCGTGGAGAGCGAAATCAATAAAGGAACGAAATTCAAATTAATATTACCACTAACAAAAAACTGACAACATTATGGAAGAACGTTTACGTATATTATTGTGCGAAGACGACGAGAACCTGGGCATGCTCCTGAGGGAATACCTTCAGGCAAAGGGGTTCAATGCCGATCTCTTCGCCGATGGGGAAAGCGGCTACAAGGCTTTCCTCAAAGGTAAATACGACTTGTGCGTGCTTGATGTCATGATGCCCAAGAAAGACGGATTTGCATTGGCTCAGGAAATACGGACTGTAAATTCTGAGGTTCCTATCATATTCCTTACCGCAAAGTCAATCAAGGAAGATATACTTGAAGGCTTCAAGATAGGAGCTGACGACTATATTACCAAGCCTTTCTCAATGGAGGAACTGGTGTTCCGTATCGAGGCTATCCTGCGCCGTGTCAAGGGCAAGAAAGGCAAGGAAATCACGATGTACCGTATCGGCAAGTTTACTTTCGACACCCAGAAGCAGGTGCTGATGGTGGATGACAAGGTGACCAAGCTGACCACGAAGGAATCGGAGCTGCTTTCACTGCTGTGCGCGCACGTCAATGAAATACTTGAGCGCAACTTCGCTCTCAAGACCATCTGGATTGACGATAATTATTTCAACGCGCGTTCCATGGACGTGTACATCACCAAGCTTCGCAAACATCTTCGCGAGGATCCCTCTATAGAGATTATAAATATCCACGGAAAGGGATATAAGCTTATCGCTCCCGAACCTGATTCGGCCGAGAAGTAAAATAAAATGCCACAGATTACGCAGGCCCCCGGTCACACAGACCCGAGGGCTTGCGCTGTTTGTGCTGTGGCCAGTGCTCTCCAACCTTTTTTCAATGAATCCGTACCATTTTTATGGTCATAGCGAAGTCTGTGGATGCAATACCATGTTTTTGGTTAAATTTGCATTGAAAAACATTAAAAGCAATGGAAACAATCAAAGATAAGGAATTCAGCGGAGAGCGTCCGCTGTTTGAAACACATGAGACGGAGCTGGTGAATGTGACAATCGGGACAGGTGAATCTGCTTTGAAAGAGTGCAGCAATATCGTGGCCCGGGACTGCCGTTTTGAAGGCAAGTATCCGTTCTGGCATGTAGACGGTTTCAAAATTGAAAGATGTCTTTTTACAGAAGGCGCAAGGGCCGCTCTGTGGTATTCGCGAAATGTGGAGATGAAGGATACATTGATCGAAGCCCCGAAGATGTTCCGAATGATGGACGGCATCACACTGGAGAATGTGAAGATACCTCATGCGCAGGAAACTCTCTGGGATTGCCGTAATATAAAACTCAGGAATGTGCAGGTTGAAAATGCCGATTATATTTTCATGCATTGCGAGAATGTGGATATCAAGGATTATCGACAGGATGGAAACTATTCGTTCCAGTATGTAAAGAATGCGATAATAAGAAACGCCGTGCTTAATTCCCGCGACGCACTCTGGAACACAGAGAACGTAACGGTTTATGACTCTGAAATAAATGGCGAGTTCATAGGCTGGTATTCCAAGAATCTCAAGTTGGTCAATTGCCGTATCTCGGGTACTCAGCCCCTGTGCTATATCTCGAATCTGGTGATGATTAACTGCACAATGGCACCGGATTGTGACCGTTGCTTCGAGGACAGCGAGATTTATGCTACAATAGATTCCGAAGTGACGAGTGTTGTGAATCCCCGTACCGGTTTCATAAAGACGCATGGAATCGGAGAACTGATTGTCGACAAGAACGTGCGGAATCCTGCGGACTGTGAAATAATAACTGCCTAAGCCTTATAATGAGAAAAGAGTTTGATTTCAATGCGCCTGTTGTCAGACGAGGATCAGGTTGTATGAAATGGGACGAAGCGCCGGATTCCGATGTGATACCCCTTTGGGTGGCGGATATGGATTTCCGGACCGCCCCCAATATAATTCGTGCCCTGTCCAAACGTGTTGAGCATGGTGTATTCGGTTATACTTTTGTGGATGACGAATACTATCAGAGACTGACGGACTGGTTCTCGTCGCGCCATGGATGGGCTTTTGACGGTGGCCAGGTGATCTATACCAGCGGGGTTGTGCCGGCGTTGTCGGCTATCATCAAGGCTTTGACCCGTCCCGGCGACGGGGTGATTGTCCAGACGCCTGTCTACAATTGCTTCTTTTCATCAATCAGAAACAACGGATGTAAAATAATTGAAAATCCACTTCTCTCCGAGGATGTGGGAGCAGGCGAGTTTACTTTCAGGATTGACTACGATGACCTTCAGGAGAAGGTGAGGCGTCAGGATGCAAGAATACTTCTCTTGTGTAACCCTCATAATCCAGCGGGGAGAGTGTGGACGGCTGAAGAACTCCGGAGAATTGCCGAAATTTGCCGCGAAGAGAATGTGACTGTTGTAAGTGATGAGATTCATTGTGAGCTTTGCATGCCTGGGTACTCATATACACCTTTTGCGACAATAGAGCCCTCTGCGATAGTTTGTACCTCGCCGTCCAAAGCATTTAATACAGCCGGTTTACAGATTGCCAATATTGTGTGTCCGGATGAAGACACCCGTGTAAAAATTGACCGTGCAATCAACGATAATGAAGTCTGTGATGTGAATCCATTCGGAATCGTGGCGCTCAAGGCCTCATATTCACAAGAAGGAGAGGAATGGCTTTCACAGCTTATTGAATATCTGCACGGCAATTACATGATGATGAAGACTATGCTGCAAGAAGCTGTGCCGGATTTCAAGGTAAGTAAGCTCGAAGGCACATATCTTCCCATGATTGACGTACGCGCTTATGGAATGCCGGTGGAGAATCTCGAGCGTGAGCTTCTTGAACAGGCGAAAGTCTGGGTCAATTCATCGGCAATGTATGGGTGCGAGGGCTTCCTTCGAATAAATATAGCCACTCAACGCCAGAACCTTCGGGCCGGGATAAGCCGATTAATAGATTTCTTTATGACGGAGTGAATCTAACAGCACAAATACAATCCGGTAAACCGCTGTCGTTCGGTCAGAAACTCAAACTGACCGCAGAATTGTCGTGGCCATCCATAATGGCTCAGTTGTCAAGCATACTCATGCAGTATATTGATGCTGCTATGGTGGGACATCTCGGAGCCGATGATAGTGCCGCCGTGGGGCTTGTATCCACAAGCCTATGGCTCTTCTGGGGGCTATGCTCGGCGGCTACTGTCGGCTTTTCGGTGCAGGTTGCGCACCGCGTGGGTGCAGCTGACTATACTCAGGCGCGGGCCATATTCCGTCAGGGCATCATAGCTTCTCTGGCATTCGGGACCATAATGGTGCTAATCGGTATTTCTATTTCCGGGATGCTTCCGCATTGGCTTGGCGGGGATGAGGTTGTATGTGGGAAAGCCTCAGTTTATTTTCTTGTTTTTGTGGCAGCTTTGCCTATACTCAGCATGAATTATCTGGGTTCGGCGATGCTTCGTGCCACGGGGAACATGCGGACTGCAGGAGCTCTGAATATAATGATGTGTGTACTTGATGTGATATTCAACTTTTTTCTGATATTTCCCGGTGTGAATCTTGAGATAGGAGGATTCGCTTTCAGAACCCCCGGAATGGGGCTCGGGGTGCTTGGCGCCGCTTTAGGAACCGTATGCGCTGAAATTGTTACGGCTGGCGCGGTGATGTGGCTTGCGTGCCGACATCAGCCTGAACTGGCAATATTCGGGAGGAAATCGGATTCGAGAAATGTCACATTGCGACACTTTATTTCCACGGGTAAAATACTTAGAAATGCGCTGAAAGTGTCGGCGCCGATGACATTGGAGCACGGGGTGATATGCGGGGCGCAAATAATGGTTACGGTAATAGTGGCGCCTTTGGGCGTATTTGCAATAGCGGCCAATTCTTTTGCAGTCACGGCAGAGGCATTGTGTTATATGCCGGGTTATGGCATAGCTGATGCAGCCACAACCCTTGTGGGGCAAAGTTTCGGTGCCAAACGCAAGGACCTTGCGCGTCAGTTCGGATATATAACCGTCGGGCTTGGAATGTTTGTTATGACGCTCATGGGAGCCGTGATGTGGCTTTTCGCCCCGGAGGTTATGAGGATGTTCACCCCTGTGGACGGGATAGTGGATCTGGGTGTTGAAGCATTGCGTATCGAGGCATGGGCCGAGCCTATGTTTGCCGCCTCAATAGTAGCATACGGAGTGATGGTGGGTGTCGGCGACACTCTCATTCCGGCATCGATGAACTTTCTAAGTATCTGGCTTGTCAGACTTCCTATCGCAGCCGTTCTCGCGCCCGTAATGGGACTGCGTGGAGTCTGGATTGCGATGTGTGTGGAGCTCTGTATAAGAGGCTTTATCTTTCTATGGCGACTTATTTCAGGTGCGTGGATAAAACATGGGCTCGACACTGCGTCGGAGTTGGCTCCTTCGCAGGTCGAACCCAACATTTAAGGTTTTATTCTACTTCAGTTTATTTCAGCATAAGCCGTTTAAGAACCACTACGGTCTTACCGGCAGCATCGGTGAAGAAGATTATATCTTTATTGCCTGTGGCAGCAACTTTTTTAGCGGATTCAAGCGCTTTGAGGAAAGCCTGTTCAGTTTCCATATCCGGGCACATCATACGCGTGGTGGCCAGATTGGCAAATTCAATGGAATTCTGGACATCGGGATTAAGCCGGATCTCGCCGTTGAGAATATTGCAACCGGCATTGCCATGAATCTTAAGCTCAGGAATGTCTATTACTATTTTCATTTCGGAATCCTGCGGAACGGGAGTGTTGCCTATTTTCTGGACAGCCCACGCTCCATTTACAAAATCGAGGTCGGATTTGCGAAGAATCATCGTGGTAGCACCCGCCCCGTTCTTTAAATAAAGAAGGTAATCGGAGCCTACTTTTTCGATGGTATAGGACTCAACTGTGTTCAGCGCCATATTGAAGCCCATTTCGTATGGGGCATCGTTGCACATCATCATAGTGGAGATAAGCTCACCGGTCGATTTCATTTTACCGCCGGGGGTAACAGCAAATTCTCCATTCAGGGTGTTACAGCCGTTGTTGGCGTAACATTTTACCATGAACGGATTGGTGGAATCCTCATCGAAAACTATATATGGACGATTTTCGCCAGTTACATGCTGATCGCCAACCTGCGAGGCCATCCATTCACCATAAAAAACCTTCTGAATTGTACCTTCGGTCTGTTCCACAGTCTGCGTTTTGACTACGCCGACGGTGGGAGTGGTCGGGGTTACCTTTTGCGTTTTACATGCGCTCATGGCTAAAATGACAGATGCAGTTGTCAGTAGACAAACGGAAAATTTCATTTTCATTGGATAATCGTAAGTTATATATTTATAATGTTTGAATGGCGTAATTGTTCATTGATTCTTTAATAAAGATAATGCGGCAAAAAGGAGAGCAAAGATAAGTAAATTATCGGGGGCCGTAAGTGGAAAATCAGTAAATTTGCAAAAAAATCGCACGGATGAGCACAAGTCTTATTCAACTTTTCGTTACTTTTTTCAAAATAGGCGCCTTCACATTCGGTGGCGGATGGGCCATGATTTCTATTATCGAGAAGGAGATAGTAGATAAACACAAATGGATAGACCGAGAGGATTTCCTTGATTTGCTTGCTGTTGCCCAATCTCTTCCGGGAATTCTTGCTGTAAACATCGCTGTTTCGGTAGGGGATAAGGTGAGAGGAGTAAAAGGAAGCATGGCGGCGGCTGCGGGAACTATTCTCCCGTCGTTCCTTATGATTCTTGCCATAGCTATATTTCTTACTCCCGAGACTATTAAAAACAACGAGACCCTTACGGCGATATTCCGTGGCATAAGACCGGCAGTTGTCGCCCTTATAGTGGCCCCTGTCATTTCATCGGCGCGATCGGCTCGTCTGAACCGGATAACAATCTGGATACCGATAGCAGTCGCGCTGCTGATATGGAGCAAGCTTCCTGTGGTGTCCAATCCTATTTTATATATAGTGCTCGGAGCGGCGGGAGGAATCGCCGTGTTCAATTATCATTTAAGAAAAGAAAATCGAAGAAAGGAGGGTGCTGAGACATGATTTATCTGAAACTTGCATGGGCATACTTTAAGATAGGACTGTTCGGTTTCGGCGGCGGCTATGCCATGCTTTCGCTGATAGAAAGAATAATAGTGGGAAGCGGGTGGCTTTCCGAGCAGATGTTTACGGATATAGTTGCCATATCCCAGATGACACCGGGGCCTATAGGCATCAATTCGGCGACTTATATAGGATATGTGGTTCCGGGTGTTGACAATCCGGCCTTCTCCAATCCTTTTTGGGGAATATTGGGCTCCATAATGTGTACGCTGGTTGTTGTGGTGCCGTCTTATATCCTTACACTTTATGCGAGCCATTTCATAAGGCGGCACAAAGAGAGTGCAATAATAAAAGGAGCGTTCTCTGGTTTGAGGCCGGTGATTGTGGGCATGATTGCTTCGGCTGCATTGCTGCTGATGAACCGAGCCAATTTCGGAACTGAAGAAACGGATGTGGTGATAAGCATATTGATTTGTGTGGCTGCATTCATTGGAGTGTATTTTGTCAAAATACATCCTATTCTGATAATTATTGCGGCAGGTGTAATAGGCTTTCTTGTTTTCTAAAGAGGAGATTATGGACTTCGGAAATTTAAAATATAAGGAAACGCTGGAGTTTCTTTATAGTCAGCTGCCGGCGTTTGAGCGCGACGGGAGCTCGGCATATAAACCCGGATTGGAGCGAGTGAGCGCACTTGAAGCGGCTTTCGGCAATCCACATGATGGGTTTGCTTCAATTCATATTGCCGGTACAAACGGGAAAGGCTCGACAGCCCATACCTTGGCGGCTGTGCTTCAATCGGCCGGCTACACAACGGGCCTCTTTACATCGCCTCATCTTGTCGATTTCCGTGAACGTATAAGAGTAAACGGAGAGATGATTACCGAAGATGAGGTGGTGGAGTTTGTGGAACGTTATAAATCAATGAATTTAAGCTTACATCCTTCATTCTTCGAGCTCACTACAACTATGGCTTTTGATTTCTTCCGTAAAAGAAACGTGGATATTGCCGTAGTAGAAACCGGACTCGGGGGAAGGCTGGACAGTACAAATATCATTACTCCTGTATTGAGCGTAATAACGAATATTTCGCTTGACCATACTTCTTTCCTTGGAGACACCCGCGCGGAGATAGCCGGAGAAAAAGCCGGTATAATTAAGCCGGGGGTTCCCGTTGTGATCGGAGAAAAGGATGCGGAGACCTATCCGGTGTTTGCCGGAAAGGCGTCGGAGACGGGTTCTAAGATTATCTTTGCCGATGACGCCGTAGCTTTATCCTGCGGCTTTGGTGATGATGGTGCTCCTGTTTATCACACCGATATATTGGGAGATGTGAAAGGTGAATTACGGGGAGATTATCAGCGGAAAAACGCGGCCACAGTGTTCTGCGCTATCGAGGAGCTGAAAAGAAAGGGTTATGAGATATCGGCTGATAATGTTCGGACCGGTTTTTCAAACGTCTGTGAGCTGACCGGCCTTATGGGCAGGTGGATGAAGATAAATGATAGACCTTTGACAATATGTGATACCGGCCACAATACCGGCGGCTGGACATGGCTTGTGCCTCAAATAGAGAGAATGCCCGGAAAGAAGAATATGGTAATCGGTTTCGTGGACGATAAAGATGTGAAAGGTATTCTTGAAATGATCAGGAAGGGTATAAGCAATTATCGCCTTTTCTTTTCCCAACCCGATAACCACAGGGCGTTAGCCTCGGAGGAACTCAAGAGAATCGCAAATGAGTATGGAATGGAAGGTGAGACTTTCGCAACTGTGGATGAGGCCTACGAAAAAGCCCTTGCCTCAGCTGGCAAGGGCGATTCGGTTTACGTTGGCGGAAGCAGTTATGTAGTTGCTGACTTCCTTTCCGGTTTGCGTAAAAAAGGTTGATGCTTCAGCTCTTTTATTTTGAAGCGATAGTTTCAATCTCAACCAGAACCTGCTTGGGAAGATCCTTTACGGCAACCGCAGAGCGAGCAGGGAAAGGAGCGGTGAAGTTCTCGGCATAAACCTCGTTCATGGGGACAAAGTTGTTCATGTCGGAAAGGAAGACGGTGGTTTTAACCACATTGTCGAAAGTCATTCCTGCTTCAGCCAGAATTGCCTTGATGTTGGCGATAGACTGGGCTGTCTGAGCCTTTATGCCTTCGGGAATCGTGCCATCAGCGGGATTAACGGGAATCTGACCTGAAATAAAGAGAAGATTTCCTGTAGAGATAGCCTGGCTGTAGGGTCCGATGGCTGCGGGAGCGTTTGAAGTTGAAATCTGGGTTTTCATTGTCGTGGTAATGTTGTTGGTTAATTGTATTATTGTTATTGAGGATTATACTTGGGGATTTTGATATCAAGAATTCCGGTGTTATGGAGATCCTTTGACATGGATTCAGTTATGGAATCACTTATTTTTATGGCTTCGGGGAAACGAGAGGAGAAATCGGGGATGAAGTCATTACAGCCTGTGTGCTGCAATCTCTCTATGATTCCGGCGATGGTGAGGGTGGAGGTATCGACCGCAGGCTGAACCGGCAATTCAGATTCTCTGCATCCGTTTTTCTCTATGTGACATATCAGCCCTACTTTGCTGAGCCTGGCAATAGTCTCAATGACCAGACGCTGTGGCAAGCCGTAATCAGATGCAATCTGACGGGCATCGAGCGGGGGAAGATTATCAATGAATCTATGAGCTATTATGGCCATTATGGCTATGGTTACTTTACGACGGTAAGACAGCGAGATGTTTGAGATGTCAATTCCGAAATTAAAGTATCCGATATTCTGCGAGGCATAACAAAGCAGGCAGCCCACAAGGGTTATAAGCCATGTCAGCTGAATCCATAGAAGAAGAAGGGGAAGGAAAGAGAAACTGCCGTAAATTGCATTATATTTGGCAACATACAGCTGTCCGCTCAGAAAGAGCCATTGGATGACTCCGTAGGCGGTTCCGACAATTATACCGGCAACAAGAGCATTGGGGAATTTAACTTTGGTGTTGGGAATGAGGAGGTAGGTTCCGGTAAAGAACAGCCAGCTGAGTATGATGCTGATCGAATCCATAAGAAATGATTCGAATGTGCCATGAAGAAGATCCGGGAAAATGGCCTTCAGGGTAGTGGACATGACAATTGTGATACCGCTTCCGCAAATCATGAGAATGGGCAGCACAATCATCACTGCAAGATAATCTGTGGCCTTACGCCAGATGGAGCGGCCGTGGATTATATTCCAGATGCGGTTGAATGAATCCTCTACACTGCTCAGAAGGGATATCAATGTCCAGAGAAGAAATACAAAGCCTACACCAAGGAAAATACCTTCGGAAGCCTGAGAAAGACAGCTGTCTACAAAGTTGAATGCAGTGTTGAGGGCATAAGCCTGTGCCGGGAAAGAGTGGAGAAGCTGGTCCTTAAGCACATTCTGAAATCCGAATCCACGCCCAATGGCGAAGAGGATAGCGAGTGCCGGAACAATAGCCAACAGGGTACGGTATGTGAGGGCGCATGCGGTAGACTGGATGTCGCGGTCAAGGAATGACCTGATAACGATGTTCAATGTCTTTACGATGGAGACTTTCCAGTCTTTTCGGGTATCGCGCCATACGCCTGAAGAACAATACTCCCACCATACGAGAACATTCGCCTGGATTTTCTGAAAAAAATTCAGCGACTTCTGTTCTGCTTTGGTTTTGGATTGTTCCGACTCCATCATAAACTAATCTGATGCAAAATTAGCGATAACGTAATTAGTAATCAAATTTGAAACTTCAAAACGGAGATAAAAGTTCCGGTACGGATAAAATAAAAGAGGCATACACAATTCGGTGTAGCCTCTTTCAGTGTAATCTTCAAGTAGATCTCTTGCGGATCACTTTCTGATACCAAGCTCTTTCTGGGCGATGATGGCACGGTAGCGGTTGATGTCTTTACGAATGAGATAATCGAGAAGACGACGACGCTTACCTACAAGAGCCTTAAGAGCGCGAGCAGTGGTATAATCTTTGTGATTTGACTTGAGGTGTTCAGTCAAATGAGCAATACGGACTGAGAATAA
>CAUBWJ010000007.1 GCA_958439725.1 uncultured Muribaculaceae bacterium
CATCTGCACGACGCTTGACCGCCCCAGCGTTAACAAATATTGGGGAACGGGGTCTTAAAGTTCGTCATGCCCACAAACGGCTTTTCATTATCCACACGGTTGTAGATAATTTCCGCTGCCGTATTCTCATGGACAGCATAGTGGAGTTTGTTCTGCACCGTGGCGAAAAACATCTTTGTCATTTTATCTCGCGGGTCATAGTCCGTGGCAGTAGCGTAGATGTCCGTAACCTGTTGGTAAAAGTTGCGCTCGCTGCTGCGGATATCCCTGATGCGTTGTAGCAACTCACGGAAATAACGGTTGCCACCCTGCTTCAACCGCTCGTCATCCATGGCAAACCCTTTCTGTATATATTCGTGAAGCCGTTGAGTAGCCCAACGACGAAACCGGGTAGCGACTTGAGATTGAACGCGATAGCCAAGGGCAATAACCATATCAAGGTTATAGTGGTCGATGTTTCGTTTTACCTGACGATTACCTTCCTGCCGAACTAACAAGAATTTCTTGTTAGTTGATCCTATGGTAAGTTCTCCATCTTTATATATATTCTCTACATGTTGACTAATGTTCTGTTGCGTGGTGCAATAAATTTCCGCCAACTGATTTTGTGTAAGCCATAAATCTTCATCGGCAAAGCGTACGGAAACCTGCGTGATTTCATCGTCGTCCTGATAGAGTATTATTTTGTTTTCTTCGTTCATGTCAAATTTCCGTCCTTAAAGATGATGTTTTTTTGATAAAACTGAGGTTAGTTTGGCGAGGTATTAAAATCGAGTGGCTATGATAAAAAAGCCAAATGGTTAACGGTTGTGGGTGTTAACTATTTGGCTTTCATGAGGGAGCGGCAAACGGGGCTCGAACCCGCGACCCTCAGCTTGGGAAGCTGATGCTCTACCAACTGAGCTACTGCCGCGATTTGTGTTGGTTTCGGCTGATGGTGGGCAGCCGGAGGTCAGCGATGCAAAATTAGGCAAAATAAAATATGAGGCAAAATCCTGAGGGGATTTTTTGCCTCATATCGGTGATAAGTCTGGAAATAAGATTAAGAAATATATCTTAATCAGGAAAGTGCATCAGAAGAGGTAGGCTGCGGTTACAGTCCAGTAGCGGTTGTGGCCTTCGATGTTGGCAGTGGAAGTGGTGCCTGTGGTCTTGAGGGCTTTTGTGAGGCCGAGACCGTAGGATGCTGAAACCTGGAGATGCTTGAGCAGCTCAACACCTGCGCCGAAGCTCCATGCGGTGTCGAAGCGACGGCCTTTGACGTCCTCCATGTAGTTTTTGCTGCCGGTCATCAGTGAGAATACGGGGCCGGTGGTGAGGAACGGCCGGGCAATGGCATTAATCACCGGAATGTTCATTTTCCACTTGAGGTTGATGGGGAGGTCGATATAATCGCGGCCCACTTTCTCGGTTCCGATGTTTTCCTCGAACCACTGCTGGTTGCGGCGCACATACATAAGCGATGCGTCGAAGCCGATGCCAACTACGGGCATGGTGAATTCAGTGATGATACCGCCGGTGAATCCGGCACGGTTGGAAGAGTCGAAAATGGAGTTGTTGAAATGCAGGGTGCTGACATTCACGCCGGCACGGAGACCGAAGCGGAACTGTGCGTCGGCTTTCATTGAAAGACCTGAAATCACGATTGCTGCGATTACAGCGAGAAATTTGATTTGCTTTTTCATACTTGTAAGTTATTTGTGATAAAAAAGTTGTTATTGATTGTTTTCCGGCTGGTTGATGAGCCGGAGGAAAGAGTCTTCGTCCATGATGGGCACTCCGAGGCGCGAGGCTTTCTCAAGCTTGGCGGGGCCCATGTTGTCGCCAGCGAGAACGAATGAGGTTTTTTTGGAAATCGAGCTTACGTTCTTGCCGCCGTTCAGCTCGATGAGTTCTTTGTAGCGGTCGCGGGAATTGTGGGAGAAGGTGCCGGATATCACTATCTGTTTTCCTGCGAGAATTTCGGAGCGGGGAGTTGAAGTGTCCACATCCATTTCCATTTTCAATCCGGCGGCACGCAGACGCTCCACGAGGCTTCGCACTTCGGGGCGCGAGAAATAGTCAACAATGCCGGCGGCAATGCGCGGGCCGACGTCCTCTATCGCTGTGAGTTCGGCTTCGGACATCGACATCAGACGGTCGATGGAGCCTGCGGCGCGCGCGATTTTCTTGGCGCCGGTCTCGCCCACATTTGGAACGGAGAGAGCGTAGAGCACGCGGTCGAAGGGAACCGACAGCGATGCGCGGAGGCCGTCGAGAATCCTTTCGGCGCTCTTCTCGCCGAAGCCCGGGAGGGCGGCAAGCTGGTCGTATGTGAGCGAATACAGGTCGGCGGGGTCTTTGGCGAGTCCGCTGCGATAGAGCAGGGTGGCCGTTTCCTCGCCGATGCCGTCGATGTTCATCATGCGGCGTCCTACGAAGTGCTCTATGCGGCCCTCGATCTGAGGGGCGCAGCCGTAGATGTTGGGGCATACAATCGCTGCCTCTCCCTCTACATGGCGAAGCGGTGTGCCGCACGAGGGGCAGACGGTGACGAATTCCACGGGCGATGCTGAGGGGTCGCGGTGCTCCAGATCCACATCCACTATCTTGGGGATGATTTCGCCGCCTTTCTCCACATAAAGCCAGTCGTGTTCATGTAGGTTGAGCGAGCGTATTATGTCGGCGTTATGGAGCGAGGCACGTTTCACAACCGTTCCCGAAAGGAGCACCGGATCGAGGTTTGCCACAGGGGTGATGATACCGGTGCGCCCCACTTCAAACGAAACGAAGCGGAGAGGTGTCAGCGCGCGCTCGGCCTGAAACTTATAGGCCACGGCCCAGCGGGGACTCTTGGCCGTGAAGCCCAGATTGAGCTGCTGGCGAAGGGAGTTGACTTTGAACACCAGTCCGTCAGTAGCCACGGGGAGTTCCTTGCGGGCGGTGTCCCAATGTGAAATGAAGGCATCCACTTCATCGAGGGTGTGGAGCAGGGTCATGGCGTCGCTCACCTTGAATCCCCACTCGCGGGCTGCCTGCATATTGTCGTAATGGTTGTCGGCGGGAAGATTGTCGCCCAGAAGATAATAGAAGTAGGCGTCGAGTCCGCGGCGTCCCACTTCGGCTGAGTTCTGCATCTTGAGCGTTCCGGAGGCTGCATTGCGCGGATTGGCGAAAAGGGGTTCCTCGTTGAACTCCCTTTCGGCGTTCAGTGCGTCGAAAGCTTTCCAGGGGAGCACAATCTCGCCGCGTATCTCGAATTCGTCGGGCCAGCCTGATCCACGGAGCTGCAGTGGAATGCTGCGGATGGTCTTCACATTGTCGGTGACCACGTCGCCTTTCTCGCCGTCGCCGCGGGTCACCGCCCTTACCAGGCGGCCGCCCGAATAGTGGAGGGAGATTGACGTGCCGTCAAATTTCATCTCGCCCACGATGTCGAATTTTTCGCCCAGGAGGGCTTCGCGGCAGCGGCGCACGAAATCATTCACTTCGTCGATAGAATACGTGTTGGCCAAAGAAAGCATCAGGCGCCGGTGGACAAACTGTTCGAATCCTTTGGCAGCCAGGTCAGAACCGACGCGGTGCGACGGCGACAGAGGGTCGTCAAACTCGGGATGCTCGGCCTCGAGGGCTTCGAGGCGTTTCATCATCATGTCATAATCATAATCGGAGATAGCCGGGCTGTTGAGCACATAATAGTTGTAATTGTGTTCATTGAGTGCGCGCCGCAGGGCTTCGATTTCTTCTTTGGCTGATTGCATCGTATGTGTAAACGGGTTATGGAGGTGACAAAGATACTCCATTTAAAGTATGGTAAAGGAGAAGCGATTTTAATTTAACAAAAATTAATAATAAGGAGCGAAAATAAATTGATGGAAACGTAATTTGTTCGTAACAACTCCGTAACTTTGCCAGAACAAACCAATCAAGATTATGTTGAAAACTGTTTCCCTTTTCATTGGCATAATACTTTTGAGCTCGTGTGGCTCAGGAAAGGCAGGGAGCGACGGCACGCATGCCGACACTACCATGGCCGTTTCCGAAGTAAAAGCGGGCAGGGAGATACCCTCGTTCAACGAGGATAGCGCCTATCTGCACATTTCGCGTCAGGTAGGTTTCGGACCGAGAGTTCCCCGTACAAAGGCGCATACCGACTGCGCCAACTATATAGTTGATGTGCTTCATAAAGCCGGTTCCGATACAATCATCACCCAGAACGCGATGGTGAGCGCCTATACCGGCGACGTCCTTCCCATAACCAATATAATGGGCCGTTTCAATAGCGGAGCGAAGCGCAAAGTGCTCCTTCTTGCCCATTATGACACCCGTCCGTGGGCCGACAATGAGGAAGATCCGGCCAAACACAACACACCCATTGACGGTGCTAACGACGGAGCCAGCGGCGTCGGCGTCCTCCTTGAGATTGCCAGACTCATCGGCAACCAGAAGCCCGACGTAGGAGTGGACATACTTCTTGTCGATGCCGAAGATTACGGCAAGACGGAAGGGTGGGGCTCCAACGAAATGACATGGTGTCTGGGCACGCAGCACTGGATCAAAAATATGCCTTACAAAACCCAGGAAGAGCGTCCGGCCTACGGCATACTGCTTGACATGGTCGGGGGGCGCGGCGCGCGTTTTCACCGCGAATATCTTTCGCACCGCGAGGCTCCCGATGTGGTTGACCGCGTGTGGAGCGAGGCTTCCGTATCGCCCTACGCCTCGGTATTCGTCAACGACATCGGCGGCGGTATAACCGACGACCATGTTTTCATAAACCGTGGCGGCATTCCGTGCATAGACATTATAGAATGCAACAATCCGCAGACAGGGTCGTTCAATCCCACGTGGCACCGCCTGAGCGACAACCTCACCAACATTGACCGTTCCACTCTCAAGGCCGTGGGCCAGGTGGTGACAAACGTCATTTATAAAGAGCGCGGAAAATAAGCCGGTACACCGAAAGCGGTGACCGGCTTAATAGCTTAAGATTTTGTATATAAGTTTTATAAGTCTTATAAATCTTATAAATCTTATATTTAATACACGGTGTAAGGTTCGCCTTTGATAATGAGGTCGGCAAAGTTTCCTGCAGAGTGGAACGGCTGGCCTCCTCCTATATATATCTGGAGGGAGCCGGGCGCCATGACAAGATTTCCGCGGTTGTCCACGAGGCCGAGCTCTTCGGGGGTGAGCGTAAAGGAAACCTTGCGGCTTTCACCCGGCTTGAGGCTTACACGACGGAAGCCTTTGAGCGAACGCACCGGAACGGCCACACGGCCTTCGGGAGAATGGCTTACGTAGAGCTGCACTACTTCGTCGCCCTCGCGCTTACCTGTGTTTTTTACGGTGACTGAAACCGTAGCGTCGTGGCCGGTGGTCACGCTGTCGGGCGCGGTGAGCGGGCTGTATGAAAATTTGGTATAGCTCAGCCCGTGGCCGAAAGGATAACGCACATCACCCTTGAAATAACGGTAGGTGCGTCCGGCCATGGAGTAGTCTTCGAAATCGGGCAGGTCGCGGTCGGATTTGTATGTGGTCAGAGGCATGCGTCCCGAGGGATTATAGCTTCCGAACAGAATGTCAGTTATCGCGTCGCCGGCAGCCTGGCCTCCATACCATGCCTGAAGAATGGCATCGACATTATCGCTTTCCCATTCAAAACTCATAACGGAGCCTGACATGTTTACGAGAATAACCGGACGTCCGGTTTTCTTCAGCTCCTTGAGGAGTGCGGTCTGCGGAGCGGGAAGAGCTATCGTGGTGCGGTCGCCGCTTGCAAAGCCGCCATATCCGGCCGCACCGGCATCACCGGCCTCACCCTCATAGTCGGCGCTTATTCCGCCCACGAATATTATAATGTCGGCCTTGGCCGCTTTGCTCGCAACTTCGGCCGGAGAGGGGGCGCCGGGCAGGGGAGTCACGAATCCCACACCGGTGATGGTGTCGATCTGTATGCGGTTGCCAAACCGTTTTTTCAGGCTCTTATACGGGGTGATTATTTCGCTTGGCACTCCGAAATAGTTGGCAAGCAGGGTGGATTCGTTGTTGATGTTAGGGCCTACCAGAGCTATCCGGCGCACCTTTGTGGAATCAAGCGGCAGAATGTTACCTTCATTTTTAAGAAGCACCATTGACTTGCGGGCCATATTGTAGGCGTGGGCCTTGTGCTCGGGGCATTCGATTACCTTGCGGCCAATCGAGGCATAGGGATTGCGGGCCACGGGGTCGAACATTCCGAGCCGGAACTGGATTTCAAGCAGCCTTGCCAGCGATACGTTGATTTCCTTTTCGGTGATTATGCCCTGCTCCACGGCCTGCACCAGGCGGGGATACAGGTTGCCGCATTCGAGGTCGGTTCCGCTGAGCACGGCGTCGGCCACGGCCTCGGTGTCGTTGGAATGTGTCTTGTGATTGTGGGCGAAATCATTTACCGCCCAGCAGTCGGAGGTGACATAGCCGTTGAAATGCCACTGGTTGCGGAGTATGTCCTGAAGCAGCTCATTGTGGCCGCAGCACGGCTGTCCGTCGAGGCGGTTGTAGGCACACATCACGCCATGTACCTTTGCTTTCACCACCAGTTCGCGGAATGCCGGAAGATAGGTGTCCCAGAGATCGTGAGGGGAAACACGGGCGTCGAACACATGGCGGTTGCCTTCGGGGCCGCTGTGCACGGCATAGTGTTTGGCACAAGCCACGGCTTTGAGATAGAACGGGTCGGAACCCTCGAGACCGCGCACCATGGCCGCACCCATTTTGGCCGTGAGATAGGGATCTTCGCCGTAGGTTTCCTGTCCGCGTCCCCAGCGCGGGTCGCGAAAAATGTTGATGTTGGGTGTCCAGTAGGTGAGTCCGCGGTACTGCGGGATCCCTTTTCCGGCGGCAAGAGCCTCGTTGAACAGCGCGCGGCCTTCGGTGGAGGCTATGTCGCCCACGCGTTGCAGCCCCTCCGGATCGAATGTCGCCGCCATGGCTATTGCCTGGGGGAAAACGGTGACCTTCTCGGGGGTGCGCGCCACACCGTGGAGCGCCTCATTCCACCAGTTATACGCCGGGATGCCGAGACGGGGAATGGCCGCAGCCTCGTGCTTCATAAGATTGACCTTTTCTTCAAGCGTGAGCCGGGAAAGCAGGTCGGTTACACGCTGCTCCACCGGAAGGTCGGGATTGCGGAACGGTTCCTGTGCGGGAAGCGACAGGGATGCGGAAAGCAGAATTGCCCCCAGAATGTATTTCGGATTCATTGCAATTTTTTGGTTAATTATGAGAAATGCGCTTATTTTACTGCATAGTTAATGATTTATCTCCAAAAATCACTTGCACTTTATTCTTAATAAGTTGTGTAATCCTATTTTGAGTCACAAAATGTGGATGTATGGAACAAAACGGGCCGCTAATATGTTAAAAAATTACTTAGATTAACAAACTATCATTAAAAACACCTTTAAAACAATAAAGCATCATGAGAAGAATCTCTACAGTAGCATGTGCTATGTTGCTTGCTGTTCTTTTACCTGAGCTATCATTGGCCCAGAAACAGCGTTCACAGGAATTCAAGGACAAATATCAACTGAAGGAAGCCGTGGTTCTGAGCCGCCACAATATCCGTTCGCCTCTGAGCGACAGCAAGAGTGACCTTGGCCAGATGACACCCCACCAGTGGAACAAATGGACCGCTCCCAAGAGCGAGCTTACTTTGCGCGGCGGTGTGCTCGAGACCCAGATGGGACAGTATTTCCGCAAATGGGCCGAGGATGCCGGGCTGTTCCCGGTAAACCATACTCCGGATGCCGACGACGTAAACGTGATAGCCAACTCAATGCAGCGCTGCATAGCCACAGCCCGGTATTTCACTTCGGGATTCATGCCCGTGGGTGGCATTGAGGTCTATCACCGCTATATGCCCAGCAAGATGGACCCGCTGTTCAATCCGCAGCTTACCAAAGTGACTCCCGAATTCGTGGCGACGGCCATGGAACAGATCAAAGCGATGGGAGGCAAAAAAGGAATCAAAGGAATAAATGAGGCCATAGCTCCTGACTATGCCATGATTATCGACGTGATGGACGTGGACCAGTCGCCCATGGCCAAGAACAAGAATCCCAAGCTTGATGCCCTTGACAACTATGACACGGAATTCCTCTGGGAGGTCTATCAGGAGCCCAGACTCAAGAGCGGTTCGGCGCTGAAGGAACTCAACTCGGCAAGCGACGCGCTGATTCTCCAGTATTATGAGCAGCCGGATACTCTCAAGGCGGCCTTCGGCCATAAGCTCACCCGCAAGGACTGGGAGAAGATAGCCCATGTGAAGGACACCTACCAGGATGTTCTCTTCACCGCTCCTATCGTGGCCGCCAATGTGGCACATCCGCTTATCCAGTACATGTATGACGAGCTTCGTTCTCCGGCCCGTAAATTCACATTCCTCGTGGGCCATGACAGCAATCTTTCTTCCGTGGCCACCGCACTGGGCGTGGAGGAATACGAGCTTCCCAATGCCATAGAGAAGAAGACTCCCATCGGCTCCAAAATAGTTGTGGAGAAATTTATGGGCAAGGACGGCAAGGAATATGCCGATATCAACATCGTTTATCAGAGCGTGGACCAGCTCCGCAATATGGAGTTGCTTGACCTCGACAATCCTCCTATGATTTATCCGCTGACACTTAAAGGTCTTCAGCGTAACGCCGACGGCCTCTATGACATTGCCGACGTGAACGCACGCTTCGAGCAGGCGCTCCGTGACTACGAGAATATCAAATAAGCCGCTTTGCGGAAATTTGCAAAACTGACGAAAAAATGGCGGTGAATCCGACTGGATTCACCGCCATTAATATGTCTGTATGCGCAGGGTTTCAGAATATCACCTGGATACGTGCCTGCACCATGTTTACGTGACGGTCGGGAACCACGTCGCTGCCTTTCACGTTGGTGTAGCAGTAGCGCAGACGTGCTATAACGTATTTGTTCACATAGTAGTTGAACGTAAGCGAGGCGTCGTTGGAACGGCCGCCGAATATGCCTGCTTCTGAGCAGTTGGCGTCGGTGTAGTTGTAGCCTGCAACCAGTTCGAGGGTCTTGGGGGCCGGAGTGGCGAGGCCGGCATCGGCATGCGAATAGCCGTAGTCGCCGCCAATCAGAATGCCGCGGAGAAGACCGTAGACACCGCTTGCTTTATATGACTTGAGGTCGCCTTTACGAGCCACGTTCATATAATAGTACTGTCCTTCGAGAGCCAGACGGTTCTTGGCCACGAGGAGCTCAGGTGTGAATTTGAAGACCGAAGAGGCATCCGTTACGTCGGCGCTGAGCATGGAGGTTTTGCACACGCGGGTGGGGAAGTTGGCGCCGAAATCGAAATAGCCCTGACTTACGGTGTACTGGCCGTCCTCTTCAGTGGCTTTGTGGAGAGCGCTCTGGATCCAGCCGGAAACGCCTGCCTGGACTATGAGACCGGTGGAATGAAGCGGACGATACACCAGTCGTGTGAGGCCGCCGTAGCTTGCCTTGCCCTGCTGATTGGAGGGGGTGGTGAGCGAGGTGCCGTCCAGAATGGCGCTTACTCCGGCAAAGAATGCTTTGTGGTCATACACATACATGATACCGAGGTTACGGCCTGTGGCTTTGAAGAAGTCGTCGGAGGTCGGTGCTTCCATGGCGGGTTTCATCGAACTTGATGTGGCGGCGTTGAGGCCGAACTGATGCACGAAATAACCGCCGCGAAGAAGGTTGGAGCCGTTGAATTTATACTGGAGGTAGACATCTTTCATGCTGAGTTTGCCGAAACCGTAGCCTACGTCGATTTTGGCAGCCCAGTTGCCGTATGACATCTTGCCGCCGAAACGGATATCGGGCAGAGCCACACCTGCGTTAAGGCCGTCGCCGCCGGGAGTATATACAGCGCCGTCAAGCAGGATACGGCCGGCAGGAGTGATGGTGAGTTTATCCACCTTGATGGAAGGAATGCTGTCCAGAGCTGCGGAAGCCGAGGGCACTGCCATAGCCGCAAACAATGCGGCGCAAAGCAGGGAATGTGAACGTTTCATAATAAAACTAATTGGGTTATAGGTTGAATAACTTGAATTCCAGATTTATAAATTTCCCGCATCCAAATGGCAATGAAATGATAGGGATAAGGTCGGAGCGAGTGAGATTATTAAATTTTCAAAAATAAGACGGATGCAAAATTAATAAAAAAGAATATAGCGGTATGTTAAAAAGCGGAATATTCGGAAGTATTCTTTAATTTTGTATACGTTCAATCAGTGATTATGAAAGATATAAAGTGTCCGAAGTGCGGAACTGTGTTCCAGGTGGATGACAATGACTATGCTGCGATAGCGGCGCAGGTGCGCGGCGAGGTTTTCAACGAAGAGCTCCAGCAGCGTATGAAGGAGGTGCGTGCCCGCTACGACGCGCGCCAAGAGTCAATAAGGCTCAACGCAGAGAAGGAATTCGACAGCCGTATGTCAAAGAAGGAACAGGAATTAGGACAGCTTCAGAACGAGATTACACGTCTGTCAGGCATCATTGCCGGTTACGAGGCCACGAAGAAAACCGAGCTTACCGAGCTTGAGAGCCGAAAGGACCGCGAGATATTCAATACCGCAGCCGAGAAGGACCGGAAGATAGCCTCGCTTGAGACCGCTCTTGCCGGAAAAGACAGTGACCTGAAACTCGCCCTCTCCAAAGAACGCAACGAGGCCGCGCTTCAGGTGCAGAAAAAGGAGCAGGAGATAATGCGCCTGCAGGCCGATATAGAAGCCGGACGGCTCGCCGCGGAGAACCGCGAGAGCCAGATCAGGGAGCAGCACAAGCTGCAGCTTCAGGACAAGCAGGACGAGATAGACCGTCTGAAAGATTTCAAAATGCGTCTATCAACGAAAATGGTGGGCGAGACGCTCGAGCAGCATTGCTCCATACAGTTCGAGCAGGCAAGGAGCATGGGCCTCTATCCCGAGGCAAGCTTTGAGAAGGACAATACGGTGGTGGAGCACAGCAAGGGCGATTTCGTATTCCGCGACTATGTGGAGGGCCACGAGTATGTGTCGGTGATGTTCGAGATGAAAAACGAGATGGATTCTACTGCGGCCAAGCACCGCAATGACGACTTTCTTGACAAGCTTGACAAGGATCGCACGCGCAAGGGTTGCGAGTATGCCGTGCTCGTTTCTATGCTCGAGACCGGCAATGAGCTTTACGACACAGGTATCGTCGACAAGAGCTACCGTTATCCCAAGATGATTGTGATCCGTCCGCAATTTTTCCTTCCGGTGCTCCGGCTTATAACCGAAGCCGCTAAAAAGGGATATAAGGAACGTATGGCCTTGGTTCAGGAGCTCGACGCCGCCCGCAGCCAGACCATGGACTTCGCACGCTTCGAAGAGAAGATAGACCGTTTCCGCACCGCGTTCAGCAATAATGTGAAAGCCGCCCACAAGAAGTTCGAGGCTGCATGTGCCGGAATCGACAAGACCATCGAGGCTCTCGAGAAGCAGATAAAGACTCTGCGCGAGGTGAAGGCCAGTTTCGAGGCTTCGGAGCAGAAGCTGCTGAAGGCCAACGAGCAGGCTGAGGAAGACCTCACTGTAAAGAAACTGACCTACGGCATTCCTTCCATACGCAAGAAAATAGAGGATGCCAAGTGACCTCCGGTAAGAGAGAAATATCGGATTGAATTCGTAATTTTGCGGCATCAACTCAAATCAGCAGCCGTATCGCAATTTATTTCCGGCCCGGAGCCGGCTTTTACCCAAATGACAGAACGCAGACCTTATACTTTCGACCGGGTGGTGCGACTTGTGATCACCATCGTCATTGTTCTCGCCGCAATCTGGCTTATCGACATTCTGAAGGATGTGCTGCTTCCTTTTCTTGTGGCGTGCCTGATTGCATATCTGTTTGAACCATTTGTGCAGTTCAACCGTCGTCTCCTGCATCTGAGCGGACGTGTGACGGCCATTTTCGTCACGCTTTTTGAAGCGGTTTTCTTTCTTTCGGCACTCGGTTATTTCATAATACCGGTGATTGTTTCGGAAATCAACCAGATGGCCGATGTGCTCAGCGCCTATGCCTCATCAAAAATGACCCTGAGCGATGAAGGGATGCTTGCCGAGCTGCATAATTATATTCGCAGCAAGATTGATTTCCACGGAATAGCCGAACTCCTCAAGTCGCAGCAGGTGATGGGGATGGTGGAGAATACGCTGTCTACCGTCTGGAGTGTCATTACCGGAAGCATTTCGGTGATAATAGGCCTGTTCAACTGGCTCATTGTCATTCTCTATGTGGTGTTCATAATGATAGATTACGAGCGCCTCGGCCGCGGATTCAGGCTGATGGTGCCTCCGAAAATGCGTGGCACCGCAGGGAAGATTGGCCGGGATATAAAGGACAGCATGAACCATTATTTCCGCGGACAGGCGCTCATAGCCCTGATTGTGGGAGTGCTTTTCAGCATCGGGTTCTCTATCATCGACCTTCCTATGGCCATTCTTCTGGGAATGTTTATCGGCGTGCTCAATCTTGTGCCTTATCTGCAGCTTATATCGCTGTTGCCCACCACGCTGCTCTGCATGGTCTATGCCATAGGAGGCGGCCAGGAGTTCTGGCCCATCTTCCTGGAGAGTATTGCGGTTTACTGCGTGGTGCAGGTGATACAGGACTTTTTCCTTACCCCTAAAATCATGGGTAAGGCCATGGGACTGAATCCGGCCATAATTCTACTGTCGCTCTCGGTGTGGGGCACACTGCTCGGAATGGTGGGACTGATAATAGCCCTGCCGCTCACCACTCTGCTCCTGAGCTACTACAACACCTACATAATCCGCCGCGACGACACCCCTGACAATCCCGACGCGGGCGAGCGCGAAGCCGAAGAACTCGAAAGCGCCGAAACCCTTCCCTTCAACTGACCGCAATAAAAGCACGCATCCTGCAACAGCAAGCTGACTGCAAAATGCGTGCTTCAGAGGGGGGTAAGGATTCCGATAGTTTACTCTATGAGGAACCACTGTGAGCCCTGAGGGGCAATGGTCACGGGTAATATCATCTCGTCACGGTCGGTGATGGCATACGTCTTTTTGTCGCCGTTGCCTGAGGTTACGGTTGCTTTTCCTTTCAGTCCCGTATAGTAGAGAGGCAGACGCATCTCTTTAGTAATCTCTCTGTCGGTGGGATTGAAAACGACCACCATTCCCCTGTGGGCGATAAACGGATTGACATGCATTATGCAGTCGAGATTGCGGCCGGTGGGACGGCTCACATGGATAATATCGGAGGTGAGTATATCGCGGTAATCCTTAAACCAATTGATCCAGCGTGATACCATGTTTTTAGTCTCTGGTGTGTCATACAGTCGCTTGCCTCTTATTGTGAGGTGGCATCCGCTGGCCAGATACTGTATGAGCTGCTGTTCATAGCGGTCGATATTTTCGCACAGAGGCTCTAAGCCCACGCGTGGGTCGTTGCTGTAGAATCCTACCAACTGAAGCGTCATCCAGCCCATTGGGGGTATCTTGTGCCACGTCCCGTCGTAAATATACTGGCGTCCGAGCAGAAGCTGCTGTTGCGGAGTGAGGTTGGCGCTTGCCTCGCGATATCCCATGCCGGTGCTGTTCTGACCGTTAAGGAAATACCAGTCGGGAATAGGCACGTACATTCCCCGGCGTTTGAGTTCGTGGATTATCCCCACTTGAGTCTGCCACTGACGCCACTGCGAGTCTTTCAGCCCGTCGTGATGTCTGTGGACGGTCGAGGCGCAGGGATCGCCGTGATAAGGGCCGTCCATGTTGTAGGTCATAAAGCCGGTTTTGTCAAAAAATTCCCACATTCTGGGATAATAACGGTCTTTCCAGTCGCTTGCAATGCAGACACTCTGGCCGAAAAGGCTTCCGGGTTTGCCGCTTTCGGGATGGATGCAGTCAACATCTTTGCCGCGGCCGCGCGATGCGACCTGAAGCTCATAGCCACCCATCACAATGCCGCGTTCACGTGCATAGTCAGAGATGTTGCGCCAGTGCCGGACGTAGGCCGAATCGAGATTATCGTGGCTTATACCGGGCCAAGCCATGATATCGAGCTGTTCCAGGCCGAGTTCTGCTATCTGGTCGATAAATCCCTTCAGTTCGGTCTCATCGTGGGAAGTAATGCCGCCGCATATCAGCGACTCGGTAACCTGAGGCGCAAGCTTCTTATAAAAACGGCGGTGAGCCAACGATTTTCGCTCGGTGTCGTCACTGTCGTGAAGCAATTCGAATGTGATGTGGGATTTGAACGGACTGTCTTTGTCGACTTTTACACCGGGGCCCATAGGCAGGGTGCTTACAAGCAGATTGTGATGTGGAAAGCCAAGGAATTTGTCTTCGGCCTGATTGTGCGATGCCCAGGTGTTGTATTCGCTGTCCACACGCCATTTGGTTGTTGACGATCCCACATGGTAAGGTTTCGGTGTGCCGGCGTAGTGCATGAGGGCGCTGCCCTGCAGGTCGGCATTTACAAGCGCGAACGAAAAGTCGCTCTCCACATGTATGCGGTTTTTCTGATCCTGATTTACCGCAAGCACCTCCGACTCGAGTTCGTCAAGAACCACGCTTTTGACGCCATCGTTTATAACCTCGATCCATTTGGCTATAACCGGAAGACCCTGATAGATCTCATAGTTTACCTTTACTTTCACATCCTTCACATTAACCATATTGCCGGTAGGGGCGAAGGTCATCTCCATGCGCAGGCCCTTGGCCGGCCAATCGGTAGGAACAGCATTGTATTTTGCTGTCCATGGATAGCGCTCCAAGGGCAGTCCTGTCTCGATTTTTTCCAAAGTAAACGCATGTCCTGACGCCTCCATATCCTTATACCAGCTGTCCAGCAGATAGGAAAGCTCCGGCTGCCCTTTAAGGCCTCCTACCTCGTACCATACACTGTCAATGCATACACGGGCCTCGGGCTTTATGGCGCGCAGGTATTCCGTCTCATTGCTACTGTTGTGGAATCCTACACAAGCTATGTTGTCGGCCAGATAGAAAGTGCGGGACATGAGTCCGTTGTCAAGTTGGAGCATGGCTGTAAGTCCATCGGCCGACGGCTGCAGAAATACGTGGCACGAGTCATCTATCGGACTGATTAGCCAGTCGTTATTCTGACGGGCGGTAGGCAATGTGCTGACGGTCTTTATGCCCTTGATGTTTTTTTTCAGTCCGGAGATGAGTCGCTTACGGGCGGCCAGACGCTCCCTGTTGTCGGTTTTTATCTTTTTGTAGTCCAACAGAAAGTCCGCCTCGGGATTGAATTTATTATTGGCGAAAGTGCTCAAACGCACCTCATATATTTCTCCATAGAAAGAATCGGTCTTTTTGTCAGACAGAGCCAATGAGAAATTGTTTGCCAGAGAGTCGGTGAGATTAAATGTCTTCACCTTTTTGCCATTGAACCACGCCGATCCCTTGCCGTTTTCAATCACCATGGCCAGATGGGTCCATGCGTCTTTTGAGACTTCTCCCAACCTGACAATCTCCTTTCCTCCTGATATCAGAATCCATGAGTCGCCCGATTGCGCTATTGTGTAACCGTGCTTGCCATTGCCGTTGGCTACTACCACCTGTGTCTTGCCTTTCTCGCCTACGGAACGGGGCTTTACCCACACTTCGAGCACCTGATTGCCGGAAGCATTTTTCAGGGGTCTGTCAAGAACGAAGCCATCTTCGTTTCCATTAAAAAGTATGCTTCCCTCTCCTTTCATTTTCTTGTCGCCGGGAGCATCGGCATAGAAAACAGGGCGCCCCACGGCTTTAAGGACTTCAGAGCCTGCACACGGCTTGATTTCATCGGGCGCTGCGGCATAGGTGACGTTGCCCGCCTTGCCGAAATTATAGTGCGCAACCGGTTTTACATCGGCTCTTGCCGATATGATGATGCTTAGCAACGATAATAGACATGTGATCCTGTACATTGGTTTACGATTGTTTATTCTGTTTTGTTGATTGGTTCCTGTTGATTATTGAGGTGATGGGACGGGGCTATTTTTTAGGCCAGACTTTCCACTCGTGGAGGCCCGGGCGGTTTATCTCAACCGGGCCGGGATACGGATTGGAGGGATTGCGGCTGGAGCCGAAGTAGTCCTTGTCGCAACTCAACGGGCTTCCGTCTGGGTTGGTGAAAGGTTGATTGGGCGTAATGGCTTTGCCAAGCATTTTTGTGGTGACTTTTTTTGTTTTGGAGCGATTGTCCCATGCTAAAGGAACATTCATCACCAGATACCATCCGTCTTCCTTTTCAGTAAGCTTCACGTCCAAGCCTGTGTCGCCGTAAACCGAGGCACGCTTGTCGGCATCGTTAGGCCGGGCGCCGTCTGAGAATATGTTGCCAGAATATCTTATCGGGAGGCCCGGCTCGTCCCAATTGCGCAGGGACGCATCTTTCGTCAGAATGTTGTTATACCACTGAAGGTCACCGCCCGGATTCGGAACCTTACCGAGCGATGTGGTGCCGTGCGGTTCATAAAAATAAGTGAGCCTGCCGCCCGCACACCGGTCCTGGCCGCCGGATATGTTGCCGGTTATAAGATTGTGAACGTAGGCTATGCCTTGCGACATGGAGCTTCCGTTGCGTGAGAGCATGATGTTGTTGGCTACGAATACCGGGCCGTGGCACACCTCCACAAACAGATCCTCGCAGTGGTTGTTGTCATGAAGCAGATTGCCTGTAATCTGCATTCCCTGCGAACCCCAGTCGAGCCACAGACCCCGGATGGTGCGATAGATATGATTGTCTTTAATCACGGCGTCATTGGCGAAATGCAGCTTTATACCGGCCATTTCGTCGCCCTCGAAGGTCTCGCCCATGCATATGTCGTGGATTTCGTTTCCTTCTATCACACTGAAAGCGCCACCGCTGCAACCCACAATACCGGCCTGGCCACACTCATAGATATGGTTGTTGCGCACTATATGGAATCCGGCTTCATTTTTGTCCCATGAGGCATTTTCGAAGTAATCAAGCAGCTGTTCGCGTGTCTGGCCTCCGCCGGCCTCGGGATACACCTGAGGCGGCAATTTCTGGTAATGATGGGCATGGCCGAATGTCGGACGGCCGAGAGAGATGCCGGAGCATCTGGAATTACGTATTACGTTGTCTTCGATAATCCAGCCTTTGGCCCAGCGCGGGCCAATCAGTCCGGGCTGTTCGGCCGAGGGGGGCGCCCAGTTGGTTGCTGCGTTTTCGAGTGTGAAACCTCTCACGGTTATATAATTGATGCCTGTTCGGTCGGGGTAGAACACCTGAGGCCGCACGGATATCTCCACGTTTTCTTTATTCGGGTCAGTACCGTCGGGGAATTGCGCCCAGATAATTGTTTTTCCATCAAGGTATCTGGCGGGAGCCTTGAGTTCGAATCTTATGTCGTGTCGCCCTGAAAGGCTGCGGTCCATTTTAAGCGGAAACACCTCGAATTTCTCCCAGTCTCCCGTATTTGTCACCATGGCGGATCCCAACAGTTCTTTTTTATCACCGTCAAGATACATTTCCACTATGCCGCCTTTGGCAAGAGTAGCTGCCTGAAACATCAGAGTGTCGGTACCGGCACCGAAGTCTACTCCGCTGAAGTGCATCACTGATTTATCTTTCAGATATCCGAACGGCCAGCGGTTTATTATGGCTATACACACCGCTTGGTCGCCTCCTTCCACCGTAGCGTGCATCGACGTCATCTTTTCCCCGCCCGACGGACATATCCACTCAAAATTCATGAGCACGGGACCTCCGTTGCCGTCGGCCTCGGCATACCAGCGCGGACTGTCCTTAACGGGCTGCATGACGTCACCCAGCGAAAATGTCTCGCGAATGCGCTGTCCGTTAAGGTAGACACTTCCTGTGTGGTTAGCGCGGCCTTTGCCACGATACCAGCTGCCATATATCTGTTCGTCAAACGGATTTGATTCGCCGAAAAATGTATTTGGAAGAGTGGTTTTCCAGGTGTTGTCTTTTACCTTTACCCAGTTTTTGACGTGTTCAGAGCCGGTGATTGTGACCCTCTCACCAGGGGCTGCCCGGTAGAGTATGCGCGACTTGTCGGAATCTCCGCCTCTTGGCGGCACCACGCGCTCGCGGTAGATGCCTTCATGTACCGTGATGGTATCGCCGGGATAGGCCTTAATGGCTGCGGCGTTGATTGTTTTTAACGGGGATGTGATGGTTCCGCTGTTGGTGTCGCTTCCGCTGGTTGTCACATGATATTCTTTTGCGCAGACAGAGGCTGCCGACAATGCCATACCGGCAATATACAGCATTGGGCGTTTTGAAATTCTCTTTTTCATTGAACGAAACGGGATCGCTATTGTCTTGTTAGTTTTCACGGATAAATACTACATGGATAATTACAGAATGTGTTGCGGTTTAGGATACTCATAATGTCTGATTTCATGGTATTGCTGAGTATCCTGAACAATTATGCGAATTTAACAATAACCCTTTGACGTTACAGTGGATAATTTAACGATTGAATTGCATTATCGTATTAAAGCAATATGGAATAGCGTATATGCACTCCGCGGGTGGCTTTAAACTAAAACAACCGGTTGTGCATTCGCACACAACCGGTTGTTGTCAGGATAAATATCTTGTCAGGGCGGTTCAGCCCTATAAGTATCAGTAGAGGAGGGTTCCGGAAAGGCACCAGTAGCTGTTGCTGCCGCCTTCGGGTGCTCCCTGAGGTATTTTAACGGTGATGGTGTGTTCGCCGGCTTCGAGGTCGCCGAGGTAGATGTATTCAGGGTTGGTTACCGTAGCGGGGCACCAGTTGGAACGGCTGAGATCAGATGAGCTGAGACCGTTGGAGAAGTTGCCCGAGCAGGGGTTCCAGTTGCGGTATGTGCCGCAATCCTCGCGCCAGGGAACGAATGAGATCACCTGTTTGCCGTCAACAAGGATGGTGTTAGGCTTCTGGTTGAACTCATCGCCGCCGCCCCAGCCGCCGTGGCCGGTGGTGAGGTAAAAGAGGATGGCATTTTTCACCGGCTCCTTGAGGGTGAATTTCACGTTGAGTGAGTCGTTGAGCAGGAACACGGGGTAAGGCTGGCCGGCCTGTTCGAGATAGTTCACGGTGTTGAACAGAGGCAGGGTGCGGAACGATTTGCGTTCGCCGCTGGGATAATATTTGAGTTTCACGGATACCTTGTGGCCTTTTGAGTCCCAGTTGCCGATGTAGGCGCCGATCCACTGCTCGCCGACAAGACGCTCTGCAAGGCTGGTGACCTCGGTCTTGTAGTTTACGGAATCAACCCATTCCTGACCGCGTACCTTGTTGTGGTTGAAGGCGCGTACACCGAAGCCGGTGAAGAAGCGCATCAGCTCCATGGGAACGTTGTAGTCGGGAGTGGAAACGAGACCGTGATAGTCGGTGTCGCCTGATTTGAACGAGGGAACGGAATTGAGGTTGCGGATAGCGTCGATAAACGACTGTTTCTTGTCGGTGGGCACCATGAATACGGAGCCTGTGCGGTCGTAGGCGTCGCCGTCGGAGTACTGTACCACTTCCACAAACACGTCGCGGTCGTTCACGCTGTCGGGGAGCTGAACTTTCTTGAGGATGATTGTGCCGCCGCCCACGTTGTAGATTTCGCCGTCCTTGAGAGCTTCGGGTATCTTGGCGCCGTCGAAGTTGATGCGCTGTTGGTCGAAGACGGGCACGGTGATTACGTTGGCGTGGTTGATGTCATACTGGAAATCGTATGCATCAAGTTTGTTGCCCCACGATTCGGGCATGAGGTCGCGCACCTGCTTGAGGGGCGTGATGGCTGTGGCTTCCTGAATCTGGTCGCCATTGCGGATTATGCGGAGCACGAGACCGTCGGGCACTCCCACACCTGCTTGGGGTGTGCCGCGGAAGGGGATAGCGGTGGTGTACCAGATATCGATGGTGTTGGAGTTTACGCTCGTGCGCATGATTTTGCAGTCGAGACCCAGATATTTGTCCTCGCCGATTTCCTTGAGGCCTTTGCCGAGGTCGAAGGGAGTGGCGCAGGAGATTACGGTGCCGTCGGGGAGCTGGGCCCAGCGCAGCGATTCGTGTGAGGCATAGTCGACATAGCTCTTTATAACGGGAACGCGAGGACCGTCACCGTTGTCGGGACGGCGCCGGGAGCTTTCGAGAGCCACCTGGTCGCCGATCACGGTCATTGTCATGGTTCCGGGCGATACATGGCCTTTGTAGGAATTCTGATAGGTAACTTCAATACCTTTGGCATTGCGCACGCTCTTTACGATGTTGGGCGCTTTGGCAGCCGAGGCAGTAATGCAGCCTGCCAGTACGGCTACGGCTGTAAGCAAATACTTTCTCATGGATGATGTTTTGTTTTGATTGGTTAACTGAGTACAAAGGTAAAAAAATCCGCAGAATATTCATGCGGATTCTTTTATTTCATGCGGATTCTTTCATTTAATACCTCTGCGGTTTAGCTCTTTCTGATATCGGCGGGCGTTGGCGGTATGGGTGGCATAGTCGGAGGCGAAGTTGTGATAGCCCGAAAAGTCCTCTTTGGCACACATATAAAGATATGTATGGGCCGGGGCCGACAGCACGCGGTCGATAGTGGATTTCGAGGGCGTGCGTATGGGGCCGGGCGGAAGACCGGGATGCAGATAGGTGTTGTAGGGCGACGGTGTGCGCAGGTGCTCTCCGGTTATTCTCCGCAGGGCGAAGTTGCCGGTGGCATATTTTACCGTCGGATCGGCCTGCAGCAGCATTCCCTTCTTCAGGCGGTTCATATACAGACGTGCTATCGCCGGGTATTCGTCGGGCTTGGCCGATTCTTCCTCCACGATAGATGCCAGAGTGGCTACTTCAACCGGCGTAAGACCGAGTTTGCGGGCCTTTTCCCGGCGGTCGTCGGTCCAGAACCGGTCGCGGTACTGCGTCATGCGGCGCACTGCGGCCTGCGGGGTCGTGGTCCAGTAAAACTCGTAACTGTCGGGGAGGAATGCGGCCATGAACTCGGGGGCCTTGTAGCCTTGTGCGGTCAGTTCTTCGTTGCATGCCTGCAGGAATTCCTCGGGAGTGAAGTCGAGCTGCGAGGCTATGATGTCAGCCAGCTGCTGAAGGGTGCGCGCACTGTTCCAGCTCACTCTTACGGGGGTCTGCATTCCGCGCGCGAGGTTTCTGGAGATGGAAAGCGTGCGCTGACCGTGACGTATCAGGTAGGCTCCCGCCGCGCGCCGCGGCTCTCCGCCAACGGCAGAGAAGAAGGTCATTATGCGGTTGGCTTCGGCTGAGCCCAGCCGTGCGCGAAGGGAGTCGGCCATGGATTTTTCAGTAGCGTCACGCGGAATGTAGAGCCATGTGTCGTTGCCTTTGTAGGGGTGCATGGCTATACCTGCTGCCACACCGGCTATCACCAGCGCCACTATTATAGTAATGCCGCCGATCCACAGCAAGCGACGCCGCGCGTCGCCGCCTTTTCTGGCGGAAGCGCGCGGCGTGCGTTTCTTTACGGGTTGGTTCTGAGCCATCAGAATACGGGGAACTTCGACTGGCTTACCACGTATTTTCTAATGAAAGTGCGGTTGTCCATCACGAACATCAGGATGCCCTGAACCAGTGCTATTATCTCCCAGAGGCCGCAGGTGACAATGGTAAGGAGAATTGAGAGAATGCCTCCTGTGGTTTTGCCAAGATAGAAATACTGGATGCCAAGGCCTCCGAGCAATATCGCGAGGAGGGCGCAGACGCCGCGGCTTTTTCCCGAAACGGGGTCGGATGAGAACACGTCGTTGCGGTTGAAATAGCTCTCTATGGCATCATTGGAGGCTACAGTCCCTTCGTCGAGGGCTGCTCCATAGGGGTTCTCGGGAGTAGCTCCGGGGGTATAGTCCACAGTCTGATGGCAGTAAGGGCATACTGTCATATTATCATCTATCAGTTGCTGGCAGTGGGGACACTTTTTCATTTTCTGTTGTTTTTTGGTTAATGCTCTAATGTTAGACGCGCAAATATAACCAAAAGTTGCAATCCTACGGTTATTTTTTGGCCTCAAATTTTAGGGCAACCGGCATATCGGGGAGTCCTTTCGGGAGTTTTACGGTCACTTTGCCGTCCTTCACGCTGTAGTTTACCTTGCGGTGACCGTCGAGAAGGGTCATTTTGCCGGTGGGGATATTGCCGCTCCATTCAATGGTGGCGGGGAGTTTCTCGTTCTCGGGAAGGGCATAGATGGCATAGAGAGTCTTGCCGTCCTTGTTGGCTGTGAACCATACCGATCCGTCGTTGTAGAGGGGAGTGGTGCGGGTGGAGTAGATGGCTTCGCCGTTTTTCCCGAGCCAGTCGCCTATCACGGTGAGACGCTCCTCTACCTCAGGCTGGATAAGACCCTGGGCTGTGGGGCCTACGCCGAGCAGCAGGCAGCCGCCTTTGGCGGTGATTTCCGAGAGCAGACCAAGAACCTTTGTGGGTGACTTGAAGGGAGCGTTGGGAACCCATCCCCAGTCGTTGCTCAGTGTTATACAGCTTTCCCACGGATAGTTGAGCTGGGTGGCGGGAATTCCGCGTTCGGGGGTCTGGTAGTTTTCGTTACGGCCCTTTATGGCGCGGTCCACCGAGATAAGGCCGGGATGGCGCGACCCGCGTGCGTCGGCAAGAATGCTGTCGAGCTTGATGTCGTCGCCGGTTATCCAGCCGCCGTCGAGCCAGAGGATATCGAATTTGCCATAATCGCCTCCAAGGAGTTCGCCAAGCTGACCGGCGGTGAAATCCTGATAGTTTTTCCACCAGTCGGGGTGACGCTCTTTCTTATAGTTGATGCGGCGGTTGGGCGTGGCGAAATAGGGATTCCAGAACCACTCGCAGTGCCAGTCGGGTTTGGAGAAATAGCAGCCTATCATGAAGTCCTTGTCGCGGAAGGCATTGAACACTTCCTTTGCCACATTTTTGCGCGGATTTGAGGCAAAGGGGCCTTTTGCTACGGTGAAATCGGTGAGCTTGGAATCGAATGTGCAGAAACCGTCGTGGTGTTTGGTGGTGAACACCATGTACTTCATGCCGGCGCGGTCCATGATGTCGGCCCACTGTTCAGGATTGAAATCAACGGGATTCAGGGAGTCTTTCAGATTGAAATACCATTTTTTGTACTCGTCGTAGGGGAGATTTACTTTGCGGCCGATCCAGTCGACGTCCTCGGAGCAAATGGACCACGATTCCACGATGCCGGGCACCGAGTAAAGTCCCCAGTGGAAAAGCACGCCGAATTTCTTGTCCTGCCATTTGTCGAGTTTGTCAAGAACAGCCTGGTCGGTGGGCCATACATATCCGTCGGCAGAGGACTGCTCATGGACGAAACCCTGCACCGGGGCTTCCTGTGCGCGCGCGCCGAGGCCTCCGGCAGTTATGGCGGAAAGGATGAGAAGTTTTGAGAATGTGTTCATCGTTTTTTACTTTTTAGCGGTGAATTTGAGGGCTACGGGCATGTCGGGCAATCCTTTGGGAAGAGATACGGTCACCTTTCCTTCGGGAGAAACGGTGTAACGCACGTTTTTGCCGGTGCCTAAAAGAGTCATTTTGCCTTCGGGTACGTTGCCGGTCCATTCGATAGTGGAGGGGAGTGTTTCGCCGTCGGCCTTTGCATATATGGCATAGAGGGTCTTGCCGTCTTTGTTGGCGGTGAACCATGTCTTGCCGTCGTTGTAAAGTTTGGCGTTGCGTGTGGAGTAGATGGCTTCGCCGTTCTTGTCGAGCCATGAGCCCACATTAGTCACGACATTGGCGATAACCGGTTCGATAGTGCCGAGCGGTGTGGGGCCTACACCGAGCAGCAACGAGCCGCCCTTGGCAGTGATTTCAGCAAGCATGCCCACAACTTTGTTGGGCGACATGGGGTGCGGATTGTGTACCCATCCCCACGCACCGGTGAGGGGAATGCAGCTTTCCCAAGGGTAATTGAGCTGGGTGGCGGGAATTCCGCGTTCGGGAGTCTGATAGTTCTCGTTGCGGCCTTTTATGGCGCGGTCCACGGAGATGAGACCGGGATGGAGTCCCCCGCGTGCGCTCACGAGGATACTGTCGAGATTGATGTCGTCGCCGGTAATCCAGCCGCCGTCAAGCCACAGGATGTCGAAACGGCCATACTCGCCGCCAAGGAGCTCGCCGAGCTGACCGGCGGTGTAGTCCTGATAATTTTTCCACCAGTCGGGGTGACGCTCTTTCGAGTAGTTGATATGACGGCCTTTGGTTGCGTAGGCGTCATTCCAGAACCACTGTGTGTGCCAGTCGGGCTTCGAGAAATAGCAGCCTATCATGAAGTCCTTGTCGCGGAAAGCGTTGAACACTTCCTTGGCCACGTTCTTGCGCGGGCTGTAGGAGAACGGCCCTTTGGCTATGGTGAAGTCGGTGAGCTTGGAATCGAAGGTGCAGAAGCCGTCGTGGTGCTTGGTGGTGAACACCATATATTTCATGCCTCCTTTTTTCATGATGTCGGCCCACTGTTCGGGATTGAATTCCGATGGGTTGAGGGCTTCGGCAAGTCCCCAGTACCATTTCTTGTAACCCTCGTAATTGCAGTCGTTGGGACGTGTGATCCAGTCCTCGTCACAAAGCGGCCACGACTCGCAGATTCCGGGCAGCGAGTAAAGGCCCCAGTGGAAAAGGACACCGTATTTCTGGTCCTGCCAGTTGTCGAGTTTCTTGAGCACGGCTTCCTCGGTGGGCCAAACGTAGCCGTTGGCGTCGGATTGTTCGTGTACGTAGCTGTTTGTCACCGCATCCTGGGCGAACGACGAGGCAGCGAGCAGTGCCCCCGCGCCTGTGATAAATTGGCGTAATGAAATCATTATCGAATAATAGATTGGTATGGTTAAAAATAAGGTTGATTCAAACGATACTTACATGGTATTGTGCAAAAATACTCATAAATTCCCACATATCATAATCCGGGAAACGTAAGGTGCTTGATAATTCTTTTCTGTGGCTCGCCGATGATATTTATTATTGCATATTCTGGATTTTATCATTAAGTTTGTGAATCAAAAGTTCTCCTCATAGTTTTAGACTTCAAATCATTTTAAGCAATACCTAAATTTAACCCACCATGTTCAGCTCCGACGATTTAGCCCTATTCGAGGCAAAAGGAATCACTCCCGAGCAGGTCGAGGCCCAGCTCAAGCGCTTTGAGACCGGCTTCCCTTATCTTAAAATCAAATCTCCCGCAAGCCCCGCTTCGGGCATAACCGTGCTTTCCGAAGAGGAAGAGGCCGCTGCCGTAGCCCGCTGGAAAGAATACCTTGCCGACGGTGGCGAGGTGTGCAAGTTTGTGCCTGCTTCCGGTGCCGCTTCCCGCATGTTCAAGGCTCTGTTTGCTTTCGTTGACGGCGAGGACGAGCATCCCGCCGAAGGTTCGCCGGTGGTAAAACTCATAGCCGACATTGAAAAGACAGCCTTCTATCCCGACCTGACCGTGGTCACCGAGCGTCTCTACGGAAAGACTCCCGAGGCTCTCCGTGCCGAAGGTCGCGACAAAGAGCTCATTGCAGCAATAATCAAGCCCGAAGGCCTCAATTACGGCGCTCTCCCCAAGGGTCTCCTGAAATTCCACGCTTACGCCGAGGGCAACCGCACTCCGGTTGAAGAGCAGCTTGCCGAGGGAGCGCAGACCGCAGCCAATTCCAAGGGTGTGGTGAACCTTCATTTCACCGTGTCGTCCAACCACCGCAAACTCTTTGAGGAGAAACTTGCCGAGGTTACCGACAAGATGGGCCAAAAATACGGCGTGAAGTTCAACGTTTCGCTCTCGGAGCAGAAACCCTCCACCGACACCATCGCCGGAAATCCCGACGGAACTCCTTTCCGCGAGGACGGCAAGCCTGTGTTCCGTCCCGGCGGTCACGGAGCGCTCATCCAGAATCTCAACGACATTGATTCGGCTGTGGTGTTCATCAAGAATATAGACAATGTGGTCCCCGACTCGCGCCGCGAATCGACCATCCATTACAAGCAGGTGCTCGGCGGCTACCTCATGGAGCTGCATGATACCATAAAGCACTATCTCGACGAACTCGCCGCCGGTGAGTACACCCGCGGAGAGCTGCAGAACATGGTTGCTTTCATGCACTTCAAGCTCGGAATCACCGACCGTGCCATCGACGCCATGAACGATACCGATCTGGCTATGTATATCCACGAGAAGCTCAACCGTCCGCTGCGCGTGTGCGGCATGGTACGCAACGAAGGCGAGCCCGGCGGCGGCCCGTTCATTGCCTATAACCCCGACGGCAGCGCTTCACCCCAGATTCTCGAGAGCACCCAGATTGATCCCGAGAACAAGGAATATGCCAAGATGATGGAAAGCGCCACCCACTTCAATCCGGTTGACCTCGTATGCTACGTGAAGGATCTCCACGGCAAGGGCTTCAACCTTCCCGATTATGTGGATCCGGCCACCGGCTTCATTTCGTCGAAGTCGTCGCACGGCAAGGAACTCCGCGCGCTCGAGCTTCCCGGTCTGTGGAACGGCGCCATGAGTAACTGGAACACCGCATTTGTGGAAGTGCCCGTCTCGACGTTCAATCCCGTGAAGACCGTCAACGACCTTCTGCGTCCGGCTCACCAGAGCTAAGTCCTGAAATCTGTTCCCCAAAAATTTTTCCTCGCGCCTCGTCTCCAAAACTTAGACGGGGCGTGAGGCGTTTTATAGACGATATGAGTAAGTCAGATGAAATAAAAAAACTGTGGAGTGAATCGTTCGGCGATTCCCCGGAATACGTTGACATGTATTTCGACAGAATATATCGCGATGCTGACGCCCTGACCATCGACGACGGCACCGGAGCGCACATCGTGAGCAGTCTTCTGCTGCAGCCTTACACTCTGTGGTATCAGCAGCAGGAATTGCCGATGTCGTATATAGCGGGAGCATCCACAAAGCGCAGCATGCGCGGCCGCGGACTTATGAGCGCACTGATGAAGGATGCCCTGCGCGTGGCGTATGAACGCGGCGACGCTTTCTGTGCTCTTATTCCGGCCTACGACTGGCTTTATTTCTTCTACGACCAGTTCGGTTTCTCCACGGTGTTCTATGCCGACGTGCAGCGGTTCACGGCCCTTCATTCGTTTCCCGTGGAGCATAATTATTTTGTGGTGGAAGACCCCTACAGCGATGAGATGTATGCGGCCTTCTCGCATTTCGAGCATGCAAGGAAAGGGACCGTGCTCCACTCCTCGCGCGATTTCCTGAATATCCTCGATGATCTTGCCCTTGACCCCGGCGGCACATTCATAGCCGTAGGGCGAAAGGACTGCGGCATAAGCGCCATGGCCTGGAGCGCACTTACCGATTCGGGCATGGTGAAGGTGAAGGATGTGTTCGGAATCGATGCCGACGCCGTGACGGGCGCGTTGCACGAACTCCGGAAGCGGTTCCCCGAAAAACCGTTTATGGTCAACGCTCCTGCCGGCGACCAGGGCCACCGCCATCTGTATGCGCGCGGCATGGGCCGCATAATCAGTGTGGCAAAGCTTCTCGAAGCCATTGCCGCAGCGCATCCTGAATGGAAGTGTACGCTCCGTGTAAAAGACCATATATTGGAGGAGAACAATCATATCTATCTGGCGGAGAAGGGGTCGGTGAAAGTCGATGACCTGTACTCCGGACCGCTTGATTTCGATGTGACGATACCGGTGCTCAACAATCTTCTTTTCAGCTCCGCCTCCGTGGGCAGCGTAACCGGCATCCCCTCCGAGAGAATCCACATGTCGCTCATGCTCGATTAGCCGGAAATTTGTTATCTTAGCGGTGTAAAAATCCTTACACCATGAAATCAGGACTGATATTAGGCGCCGCAGGTGCGGTGGCTGTTTCGGCGACAGCCGCCGATAACCAGGAGGGCAAACAGCGTCCCAACATATTGTATATAATGTGCGACGATATGGGTTATGGCGATCTGGGCTGCTATGGGCAGCAGTTTATTTCCACTCCTTCCATCGACTCGCTCGCCGCAACGGGCATGCGCTTCACTCAGGCCTACGCCGGCAGCCCCGTGTCGGCGCCATCAAGAGCCACGTTTATGACCGGCCAGCACAGCGGCCACACCCACGTGCGCGGCAACCGCGAATACTGGGGCGATAAACTGCAGCCCAATCTTTACGGGCGCAACGCCGATTATACAGTGGTTGGGCAGGAGCCTTACGACACGGCCCACGTGATTATTCCCGAGATATTCCGTGACAACGGTTACACCACCGGCATGTTCGGAAAGTGGGCCGGAGGATATGAAGGTTCCACATCCACTCCCGACAAGCGCGGAATCGATGAATATTACGGCTATATCTGCCAATTCCAGGCACATCTCTATTATCCCAATTTCCTTAATGAATACTCCCGCTCTCGGGGCGACACGGCTGTGAGAAGGGTTGAACTTACAGCCAATACGCCCTACGCCATGTACGGCCCCGATTATCTGAACCGCGGGCAGTATTCTGCCGACATGATTCATAAGCGCGCTCTGGAGTGGCTCGACAGTCAGACCCCGGACAAACCTTTCCTCGGCATATTCACCTATACCCTTCCTCATGCCGAGCTGGCCCAGCCACGCGATTCCATACTCGAGGAATATCACAGACGTCTCGGCAAATATCCGGAGCGCACTTATGCCGGAAGTGAGGGCTCGCGATATAATCCCACAGATTCAGGCCATGCCGAATTTGCTGCCATGATAGCGCGCCTCGACGCCCAGGTGGGACAGATTATGGCAAAGCTTCGCGAAAAGGGACTCGACAAGAACACCGTGGTGATTTTCACATCCGACAACGGCCCTCACGAAGAAGGGGGTGCAGACCCCGATTTTTTCAACCGCGACGGCCTTCTGCGCGGAATAAAGCGCTCGACCCACGAAGGAGGAATCCGCATTCCTTTCATCGTAAACTGGCCAGGGAAAATCAAGCCGGGAAGCGTTTCTGACCACCAGCTTGCTTTCTATGACCTCATGCCCACATTCTGCGATATAGCCGGCATAGAGAACTACACCGGGCGATACAGCAACCCGCGTCTGGAGCAGGATTATTTCGACGGCATCTCATTTTATCCCACGCTCACCGGCAAGCCCGGCGAGCAGAAAAAACACGACGCGCTCTACTGGGAGTTTCATGAGACGGACATGCTCGGAGTAAGGCAGGGCGACTGGAAACTCGTGGTGAAAGGAGGCAAATGCACCCTTTACAATCTTGCCGATGACATCCACGAGGATCACGACGTGGCAGCGCAGCATCCCGACATAGTTGACCGTCTCAAGCAGGTAATCTACCGCGAGCATACTCCCAATGACCTGTTCCCGATAACCATTCCGGAGTAACTCACGCGTAGGGGATGCTTCGCCTATGCTATCGCATGCTGCGGCGTCGCGCTCTCCGCAGGTGTGAAGATGATACCGCTTATCCGATGGCTTTCGCACATCGGTTGTAAAGAAACCGCACCTCCGGTGCTCCAAAAGTGATATATCAATCACAGGAATAAAAAAGCCCGATTGCGTTTCCCATAAAAAGGAATAGCAATCGGGCTAACGGTTTGGTTTGGATTGGTTTGGATTGGTATGGTAAGGAATTGCTTTTCTTTATATTCCGAGGCGGTGGCGGAGCTGTTTCAGGAGCTTGACATCGTTGTCTCTTATGCGGCCGTTGCGGTCGGGCGGGCAGTTCAGTATCAGTATATTGTCGTTTTTGGTACACTGACGGTAGAGTTTCTCGAGTTCGTCGAGGCTCTTGTAGGTCTTATCGGTGGTATTGTAGAACCATCTTTCGCTGAGGCATACCGTAGATTCCCACGGCATATAATAGTTCTTGCCGTCGTGAGTGAAGACTTTGGGGTCGTCATCAACGGGAATATGGGGGTCGCCAAGACGGAAATCGCTCGGGAAGTAGCGTATGGGGAATCCGGCTTTCTGCTCGTCGGGATGCACGGGGTGTTTGTCAACGTTTTCCGGCGAACCTATGGTCCAGTTGATTCCTACCTGGCATTCGGGCTCGCGGGATTTTATTGTCTGATATATGTCCATCACGGGCCAGCGGTAATTCTGTTTCACCCATCCGCCGTCAAACCAGAACTCCACGATATCGGTATTGTTTTTCTGAGCTATATCAATAAGCTCGTTAAGCTGTTTGACCATGTAATCGTTGTATATGGAATCCTGATTTTGGTTCTCGACGTCGCCATTCACTTTCCTGTCCCATAGCGAGTAATAAAGTCCAAGGCCTATGCCATGCTTCTTGCATGCCTTGGCAACCTCTTCCACCACATTGGTCTTGTTGGCCGAAGAGGCAACATCGTAGTCGGTATATTTGCTGTCCCAGAGGCAGAAACCGTCGTGGTGCTTGGTAATGAGGATGATGTATTTCATTCCGGCGTCCTTTGCGGTTTTCACCCACTGCTCGGCGTCTATCTTCGTGGGGCTATAGGAAGAGGCCGGTTTTGAACCGTCGGTCCATTCCTCGTCATGGAAAGTATTGATGCCGAAATGGATAAACATGCCGTATTTGCGGTCTATCTGCTTTTTCTGGGCTTCGCTCGGCATATGTGAAGGCACGGGCATTATCAGATTGTCGGCACAGGCCGAGCCTGCTGCGGCTGCCGCAATGAGCAGGCTTAAAACTGTTCGTTTCATTTATTACTGTGTTGTATATATGATGTATTAAGTTTAGGTTTTATTCAAAATAGACCGGGGTAAGCGATATGGCCGACAATTCCGCCGGGATTCCGCCTTCCGGCATGCTCACTGTTATGGTGTGGCGTCCGGGCTTGTCAAAGCTTATCCATCCTATGGGCCTTTTGCAGAAAATAGACGATACTCCCTGCTGGTTCTGGGCCGAATGGCCTTCGTCGGTCTCCACTTTCCACACTCCGCGGCCTTCGCCTCTCAGGGTAAGGTCGACGCTGAATGTGGCGGGTTCCAGTACGTCGACTGTCCATGTAACTTTGCCGCCGCGGTTAAGATCGGGCGTGCGGTATTTGTGTTTCCATTCGCCGAATTTTTCCATCCAGCTCGTTTTTCCCACACTGCAACCACTCGCATCAGCGAATACCACGCTGAGTTCGTCGATACCTGATTCGGGGTCAACGGCCTGGGTGTTGTCAACGCTCACTTCTGCGCCTTTTGTGACAAGCGCTATCACGCTCACAAGATTATCGGGCTTTTTATAAGGGACGTCAAGCACTGTCCAGTTGCCGCGTTTTTCAAATTTGACGGGGTGAGTCTTCTTCCCGTCGCAAATACCGGCGGAGACGATTTCGGATTTAAGCCCGGGCAGATAGAGCTTGCCGTCCGAGGGCCATTCGTAGACTGCAAGATACAGCGTGGAGTCCTGGCGCACCACATCACCCCATGGCAGCCTGTGTTTCCACGGAGAGGCTCCGGCGCCGTAAATCACCTGCGGATACCGTGCAATCCATTTACCGGCTGCCCGCAGCGCGTTTTGTGCAAAATCCGGTATGGTGCCCATGTCGTCAGGCCCTACGTTGAGCATATATGTGCCGCCGCGTGCAATCGTTGAGATAAGATTCTCAAGTATCTGTTTCGGAGATTTCCAGTTGCGGTCATACCATGAATATCCCCAGCCGTCGTTGGTTACGTCGACGCTTTCCCAGAGGCCGTCCAGATTTTCCGGCGGAACTTCCATGTCGCCGAGCGTGCGGTAATCGCCCAGGTCATATCCCACGCGGCCCGAGACCAACGCCCGCGGCTGGTTGCGGTGGACTGTCTCCACAAGTTTCTCGGCATATTTTTTCGGCATCTCTCCGGGGGTGTCGAACCACACCAGTTCTATGTCACCGTAATTGCGCGTAATTTCCTCGACCTGAGGGAGGCATTTGGCATAGAAGTAATCGTCGAAAGTTTTAGGATTACCCTCTGCGTCGACGCGCGGAGCTCCGGAGGCACCGGGAGTGGTCCAGTCCTGATTGTGGGAATAGTAGAAGCCGAATCCGAGTCCAAGCTTTTTGCAGGCGTCAGACAGTTCCTTCATAGGGTCGCGGCCAAACGGAGTGGCGTCCACTATGTTGAATTTGTCGCAATCGGAGTGATACATGGCAAAACCGTCGTGATGCTTGCTTGTTATGATGATATATTTCATACCGGCGTCTTTGGCCAGCTTGGCTATCTTCATGGCGTCGAAATCCTTCGGGTCGAATGTCCGGGCAACGGCTTTATATTCATCGCGGTCGGCATTCGCCATATTTTCGTTCATAAGCCATTCGCCTATGCCATAATAGGTTTTCCCGTTCCATTTGTTTCCAAGTTTTGAGTACAGTCCCCAATGGATAAACATGGCATAATTGCCATAATCGAAGAGCTTTCCGCGTCCTACAGAGGCGTCGGAGGATTTCACGCGCTCGCCTCCGTTCCACATTTCATCCATTTTCTGCTGGGCGCAGAGTGGCCATGCCAAAGCGAGAGCCAGTGTAAGTCCGATTGCTTTTTTCAATCTCATAGCAAAAGTTTTTTCAATTATTCGGTGCCGTGCAGGTATTAGTTTTTTCTGATTGCAAAGTTACAGATACCCGGATTTATATAATTGACAAAAAACGTTCTTGATTTTACAAAAACAGATAATCGCGTCCCGGCTTATGAAACGAACACGGACCAGTCCGACTTGTCCGACCGGTCCGAAATCGTTGAAAGGGCTGAACCGCAAATATCAGTCTCCAGGTTATTTATCAGGAATAGAGGTAGCGTTTTATGGAACGCTTCGGTGTCTTCTCGAATTCCTCGCTGCGAACCTCTATTTCGTTGATTTGCTCATAAGAGGCGAGCAGGCGGTTCACTTCCTGACGCACCTTTTCCATTACGGCAGGCATCATTTCATGGCGGAGGTGGGCCTTGTCCATGGCTTCGACATCGGGGTAGACAATGGCCACAATCTTCTTACCGCGCTGGAGCACGAGACTCTCGGCCACGTATGGCATGGTGTTGAGCTTGGCCTCGATTTCCTCAGGATAGATATTCTGTCCGCTTGCCGACAGGATCATGGTCTTGTAGCGGCCGCGGATGAAGATGGTGCCGGCATCGGCTATAGTGCCCATGTCGCCGGTATGCAGCCATCCCTCGTTATCGAGCACGGCTTTCGTGGCCTCGGTATTTTTGTAATAACCCATCATCACGTTCTCGCCCTTTACACAGATTTCTCCGGGAATCATGGCGCCGTTGTCGCTCAGAACCTTTGAGTACATCAGGCCTCTGAGCGTGCGTCCCGATGAACCGGGTATGAAATCGGGGTAGGGAGTGAAGCTGATAAGCGGGCCGCATTCGGTCATGCCGTAGCCCACAGAGAACGGGAAGTCGATTTTGTAAAGAAACGCCTCAACCTCGGGGTTGAGCGGAGCGCCCCCCACGATTATCTGGCAGAACTCTCCGCCGAACGCCTCCATGAGTTTGGAGCGTATCTTTCTGTAGACTTTCTTGTTGATGAAAGGCAACGCCATGAGCCTGCGCATGGAAGGCTTTGAAATCACCGGGAGTATCTGTTTCTGGTATATCTTTTCGAGAATCAGCGGCACGCAGAGCACCAATGTGGGTTTTACCTCGGCGAGCGCGGCCATGAGCACACGCGGCGAAGGCACCTTGTTGAAGGTCACTACAAGCGCTCCCAAAGCCAGCTGTACGAGCATGTCGAAGGTGCAGCCGTAGGTGTGGGCCAGAGGGAGAAATGCCAGACAGCGCCCCTTGCGGTGCTGCATTCCGGAATTCATGCCGTAGACCACATTGCCGCATAGATTGTTGAGGGAGAGCATAACCCCCTTGGAGAAGCCTGTGGTTCCCGACGTATAGTTGATTTCGGCGAGGGTGTCGGGGCTGAAATGCGTGTAGGCCACATCCTCGCGGTTGAAACCTTTGGGATATTTGCGGTTGAACTCGGCCACCACTTTCTCCACAGCCTTTTTTGCCTTTCCCTTGTCGGCTTCCTTTTCCATAAGAATCTCGTTGGTGTCAAGCGACATCGCCACTTTGACATCGGGAAGCTGCTCGGGGTCGAAATGCTCCCAGATATAATCCTGGATGAAGAGCATGGAAGATCCGCTGTGGTTTATGATGTGTTGGGCATCCTGCGGGTTGAAGTCGTGCAGAATCGGCACCACTACCGCTCCGTAGGTAAGCGTGGCCATATAGCTCACAATCCAGGAGACGCTGTTTTTGCCCATCACGGCTATTTTTGCTCCGGGTTTCACGCCGTTCAGGCGGAAAAATATGTGGGTCCGGGCTATTCGTCTGGCAAGATCGCCGTAGGTCAGCACGGATGATGAACCGTAGTCCTGAAGGGCGGGAAGTTCCCAGTTGTTGCGGAAACTCTGGGCAAAGATGTTTAGCAGGTCTTCGTTGAGCATGGTTATGGCAGTTAGCTTGTTTCGTAAGTTGTTTCAGTGTCGGAGAGGGTCTCTCCGGAATGCTTGGGGGATTATATATTAATACACCTGAGGCGGGATGTTGGTTGCACGGAGCGCAACTATTTGTAATTCCGGTCACACTGCAAAGATATTGTTTTACTTTCACTCCCGGAAATTATCTTGTATCTTTGCACATCAAAAGCCATAAATGATGATAGATAAATCCACGTTTTCCGACCGCAAGGCACTTTTCCACACTTTTGGATGCAAGCTCAATTTCGCCGAGACCTCCACGGTGGCGAAAATGCTTGCCGGGAGGGGAATTATAAGTGCCCGGGAAGGCGAGACGCCGGATATCATTGTGGTGAACACATGTTCGGTGACCGAGCTTGCCGACAAGAAGTGCCGTCAGGCCATCAGGGCGTTCAACCGCCGCTATCCCGCTGCGGCGATTGTTGTCACGGGGTGTTACGCTCAGCTCAAGGCTCCTGATATAGAAAAAATGCCCGGTGTGGTGATTGTGGCCGGTAACGACCGCAAGCTTGAGATAGCCGACGCCGTGGAACGCTGGCTTGAGCTCAGGGAACCGGTTGTGCTCCATACGCCGGTGAAGGACATACGGAGTTTCTCACCCTCGTGCGCGCGCGGCGACCGCACTCGTTTTTTCCTCAAGGTTCAGGACGGATGCGATTATTTCTGCTCCTATTGCACCATTCCGTATGCCCGCGGACGCAGCCGGTCGGCCACCATCGATTCTCTCGTGGCGCAGGCGTCGGCCGCCGCAGCCGAAGGTGGCAAGGAAATAGTGATAACCGGTGTGAATATCGGTGATTTCGGAAAAGGGCGTCAGGATACATTTTTCGATCTAATGCGCGCTCTGGACCAGGTTGAGGGTATAGAACGTTACAGAATATCGTCGATAGAGCCTAATCTGCTTACTGACGAGATGATAGAATGGGTGGCCGGTTCGCGGGCATTCATGCCGCATTTCCATATACCGCTGCAGAGCGGGTCGGATGTGGTGCTTCAGCTCATGCGCCGTCGCTATGGCACTTCAGTTTTCCGCCACAGGGTGGAGACCATACGCGAGGTGATGCCGCATGCCTTCATAGGCGTGGACCTGATAGTGGGTGCGCGCGGAGAGACTCCCGAGGAGTTTGCCGCCTCACGTGATTTTGTGGACTCGCTTGCCATATCGCGTCTGCATGTGTTTCCTTATTCCGAACGCCCCGGCACGCGCGCGCTCACCGACATTGACCACGTTGTGAGCCAGCACGACAAGCATCTGCGCGCACGCACCATGCTCGATATTTCAGACCGTAAGCTCAAGGGTTTTACCGACAGTTTTATAGGAACGGTGCGTCCCGTGCTGGTGGAGCACCGCGCAAAGGGCGACACTATGGGGGGATTTACCGACAATTACCTTCGGGTGAGCCTCCCGGCCGACGCGTCGCTTGACAACAGGATTGTTCCGGTGCGTCTGCTTGAGAATCTCGGTGAAGATGTAAGAGGGGAGGTGGTAGGATAATGGCCCGGAATAGCGGTTTTCTCGCTGCGGTAGGCCACGGAGCGCTGAGCGCGCTGCTGTGGACGCTGTCAAGAATGCCTTTCGGACTGCTCTACTTCCTTTCCGATATCATGTGCTTTGTGACACATCGTATCGCACGTTACCGTCTTAAGGTCGTGAGAGGAAACCTTGTGGATACCTTTCCCGGAAAATCACGTGCCGAATTGCGGCGCATAGAGAAGGAGTTTTACCTGAATCTCACCGATTACTTCGTGGAGACAGTGAAACTCAATCATATAAGCGACAGCGAGGTGCTGAAGCGCTTCAAGTTCGAGGATGTTGAGGTCGTGGACCGTCTGGTAGGTTCCGGAAAATCGGTGGTGTGCTATTTCGCTCACTGTTTCAACTGGGAATGGGCGCCTTCAATCACACTCTGGTCGCGCTATGGCCGTGATTCCATGGTGGAGTTCTCGCAGGTCTACCGTCCGCTTAAGAACAAATGGTTCGACGCTTATTTTCTTCATCTGCGTTCGCGTTTCGGCTCGGTGTCGTATCCCAAACGGAGTGTGCTCCGCGACCTTCTTCGCCTGCGTCGCGACGGCCGTCTGGCCGTGTGCGGTTTCATGAGCGACCAGAAACCGAGCCATGGCGATCCCACCCATCCCATGCTTTTCCTCGGGCGCCCCACGGCCATGATTACCGGCACGGAGACGCTCGCCCGTAAGCTGGGTATGGCGGTAGCTTACATGGACATGTACAAGTTGTCGCGCGGACACTATAAGATAAAGATGCGCCTCCTCGCCGAGGATGCCTCGGTGCTTGAGCCGATGGAATTGACAGAGCGATATGCAGGCGTCCTGGAGCGCACCATAGAGCGCAATCCCGCCATCTGGCTCTGGAGCCACAAGAGATGGCGCAACCCCGTGACACTTCCCCAAAAGCCTTTGAAAGATGAATCAGGAGATTGACAGACCTCAGGTAGCCGTGATCATACTCAACTGGAACGGCCGGAAACTTCTCAAGGAGTTTCTGCCGTCGGTGGTGCGTTTCACCCCCCGGCCTCTCGCGAGAGTGATAGTGGCCGACAACGGCAGCAACGATGGCTCGCTGGAGCTTCTTGCGAGTGATTTTCCAGAAGTGGAGGTGATGCGTTTTCCGGAAAATTACGGTTTTGCGGGCGGCTACAACAAGGCGCTGGCACAGGTTCCGGAGCCATATACCGTGCTTCTTAACTCCGATGTGGAGGTGAAGGACGACTGGCTTACGCCGCTATATGATTATATGCAAAGCCATCCTGATGTGGGGGCGTGTCAGCCCAAAATCAGGGCGTACCGCCATCCGGAAAAGTTTGAATATGCCGGGGCCGCGGGCGGATATATAGACCGCAACGGTTTTCCCTATTGCCGCGGGCGTATATTCAATGAGGTGGAGACTGACCGCGGCCAGTATGACGAGCCTGCGGAGGTGTTCTGGGCCACAGGAGCAGCCCTGATGGTAAGAACCGAAGTGTATAATGCGCTTGGCGGCCTCGACACACAGTTTTTTGCCCACATGGAGGAGATTGACCTCTGCTGGCGCATGCAGCTTGCCGGGTGGAAGATTGCGGCCGTCCCGCAGGGAGTGGTGTATCATCTCGGTGGTGGTAGCCTTGATGCCTCCAATCCCCGCAAGACCTATCTCAACTTCCGCAACAATCTGCTGATGCTTTATAAGAATCTGCCCGACTCCTCGCGCGGACGAACTCTGCTGAAAAGGCGTTTGCTTGATACCGTGGCCTGGGGGAAATTTCTTGCCACCGGCCATTTCGGTGATGCAAAAGCCATCCTCAAGGCCCACAATGATTTCCGCACCATGCGCCGGACCTACAAGTCCTTTCCCTCTGATGACCTTCTGCACACCGCGCCTTGCCGCCCCAACATCCTCCTCCAGTTCTTCCTCCGCGGCCGCAAGACCTTCTCGGAACTGGGGTAACATGTTGCAAAACCCCGAAAAGTAGGGCTGCTCCATGGAGCAGCCGCCGACACAGGATTGATTACCAGCGGATGCACGAGCGTGCATCCCAATGCTGTTTACTTAAGCCTAATAAACGGCCTTTCTAACTTAGAAGAAGCGCAGGATGCGCGATTTGTTTACAACCGGATGCGTTAGCTTCCGGACAGGGAGTTCCCGGTAAATATGCGAGGCAAGCTTGGGAGAAAGCGCGCCTCGCAAGATGCGCAAGCTTGGGGAATCGGTTTTGGCCCATGCTGTCGCATGCTGCGGCATCGCGTCCTCCGGGGCTCGCCGCAGAGAGGGGGAACGTGGCTCCTCGTCCCGCAGCTGACGCAGCGGGTTGTAAAAAAATCGCCGCTCCGCGGCTCCCCTCGCGTTTACGATAGTGAAAAAGTCGTTTATAAGGCTTAAGTAAACAGCATTGGCGGGCATCCCTACAGGTTGATGGGTACTGAGTTCTGCAATACTTTCTCAGTCATAAATAAATACAAAAAAACGGTGTGCCAAACGATTCTGGCACACCGCTTTTTGTTAGTATGGAGGTGGATCAGTCTTCGGTGGTGAAGGCTTCGGATTCGAGGACTTCGGGCTCGGTGGCGGCTTTCACGTTGGGGAGTTCGAGGCCGATGTGTTTCTTGCGGTCGATTACTTTAAGAACGAGGCCGAGAACAAACGCTGCCACGCCGAGGCATGCGAGCATGACGAGAGGCATGGTGTAGTTGTAGCTTACGGCTGCTTCCTCGGGGGTGAGGGTGCCATTGGCTATTCCTTCAACAATCTGCGGATTGGTGGCGTCGAGCACTTTGCCGATAAGCATGGGGAAGAGCCACAGACCGATGTTCTGAATCCAGAATATCAGGGCGTAGGCCGAACCGATAATCTTCTGGTCGACCAGCTTGGGAACGCTGGGCCAGAGCGATGCCGGAACGAGCGAAAATGAGGCTCCGAGCACGAGGATGGTGAGGTAGGCCACGCACACACCGCCCACGGGCGAACCCTTGAACAAGGGAAGGATGAAAGCGAAGGTGAGGTGGCAGGCGATGAGAAGGAGCGCGCCAAGAACGAGCATCGAAGCAGCCTTTCCTTTATAATCCACGTATTTGCCGAGTATGGGAGTGATGCCCACGGCAAGCAGCGGGAACACGGCGAATATGGCGGCGGCGCTCTGGCGCATGTAGCCCATCCAGCAGTAGGTTATCAGGGCAATGATGGCAATGGCGAGCATTATGCCGCGCATGGTGCTCTTGGTGCCGAAGTTGCTTGCAAAAGAAGCGGCGGCTACAATGAGCATAATCACATATTGGGCAATGGTGACACCCGAAGAGGCCCAGAAGGAGTCGGCGGCAACATCAGTGAACGTAAGGTTGCACTGGAGCATGTTGACAGCATATTTCTGGAACGGGAAGATAGCTGAATAATACAGCACGCACAGTAGGGCAACGAGCCAGAAGCCGCTGCTCGAAAGAATCTTTCCGAGGTCGCGGAGACGGAAAGGATCGTCTTTCTCCTCCTCGGCATGGGTCTGCTCGTCGAGCTTGCGGTCCATGAAGAAGTAAACCACAAACATAATCATGGCGATCATAAGGAGAACCACGCCGAAGGCTACCGAACGCGAAACGCTTACGTCGCCTCCGAGGGTGGCGAACATCGGCGAGAAAATCATACAGGTGGCAACACCCAGACGGGCAAGTGCCATCTCCGAACCCATGGCAAGCGCCATCTCACGGCCCTTGAACCACTTGACAATGCCGCGGCTCACGGTGATGCCGGCCATTTCCACGCCGCAGCCGAATATCATGAAGCCTACGGCCGAGAATTTGGCCGAAGCCGGCATGCCTTCATAGAAGGGAGAGATGCCAAGCTCGTCGAAAACGGGGATGTAGTTCAGATGGTTGGTGAACCATACTTCGAGCGAGCTTCCGAGGAATGCGTCGGTGAGGGCATACCAGTTGATTGTGGCTCCCACGAGCATCACGGCTCCCGACAGGAGCGCGGTGAAGCGCACGCCCATTTTGTCGAGGATGATGCCTGCGAAAATCAGGAAGAAGATAAATACGTTGAGGAATGTCTCGGAGCCTTGCATGGTGCCGAAAGCAGTTGAGTCCCATCCACGGGTAGACTGCAGGAGGTCCTTGATAGGCGAGAGAATATCCATGAAAATGTAGGAACAGAACATGGCAAACGCCAGGAGACCAAGAGCCGTCCAGCGTGCCCACGCCTTGTCGGAAAGGATTTGCAGTTCCTTTGTCATAGCGAATAATGTTTTAATGATTGGTAAAATGAAAGCACAAAATTAATGAAAACTTACGTTTTATTCACAAATAAATTTGCAAACCTGCGGGGATGTCCTATATTTGCCAAAGGATGTGAAAAGTACGTTCCTTATTTAACGCCATGAACCGTTTTTATAGCATATCGTCTCTGTGGATTGCCTTGATGTTGTTACCACTATGTGGAAAAGGAATGTCTACGGAGTTGTTGCCGAAAGCAGAGACTTCCGATTACTGTTTCCCTGACGAGGAGGTGGCCCGTACGGATATCGGCATCACGTATCTCGGAATCAGTTGCGGCCCCTCTTCCATCGAGGCCATGCAGAGTCTTGTGGCGGGTCGCCCGGCATATAACGACCGCACGGATCTTGTGCTTGTGGCTAAAGCGGGAATGAATGTGAAGGTAACGCCCAAAGGGATAGGCTGGGGCACGCATTCGTTTTTCTTTGTTGACTTCAACGGTGACGGTGTTTTCACTCCTGCGTTCGGGCTCACTACTCATCCGGCCCCGGGAAGTGAACTGGTGAGTTTCGACCGTATGAACCGGGGCGAGGGTTATTTCGACAGTGCCGACCGTGAATTTCCCGACGGTGATACTGATCTTGCCGCAATTTCCCTTCCTTCGTTTGCTATCCCTGCCGATCTGGCTCCGGGCACCTACAGGATGCGATACATAAACAATATGGTGAGTTCCAATCCCTGCGGCATCTCGGCATATAAGAAGATATCGGAGGTGGGCGGTTCGGTGATAGATGTGCTGCTGCGGGTGGTGACCGACTATGTCACGCCGTATACGGTGGAGATTGCCGCCAACAGCGATGAGGCGGGGGCCGTGAGCTTTCTGGAGCCGCAGCCAGGAGAAAACGGAGCCAGGACACTTGTCACGGACGAGAGCGAGGTGAAAGTGAAAGCAACCCCTAAGGGACAAGCCGCCTTTATCCGGTGGACCGATGCTTCAGGCAGTGAGCTTTCCGCGGAGCCTGTGTTGACCTACTCCGACCAATCAGATATTAAACTGATTGCATGGTTCGGGTATGCAGTGTGGTGTGCAGGTGAGGGCGGAACCGTGAAGGTAACTTCAGCTTCCGGCATGGATATCAATCGCGGGGATGTCGTGGTGGCCGGTGATGAAATTCGGGTGAAATTGGAACCCGACGATGGTTATGAAGTAGAGTCATTCACGGTAAACGGCAAGGAAACAGACCTTACGGAGGAAGGTAAGGTGAATATAAATGTAAATTGTCCGCTGTCGCTTGAGGCCCGGTTTGCACGAAAGGCTCCGCGGTTGTCTATTGTGGCGGAGGGCCCGGGAAGCGTGGCCGTATTTACGGCAGTGTCGGCCGAAGGGCGTCCTTCGGGCCGACAGCTACGTCATGGCGATAATATAGGCGATTATCCTCAGATATGGCTGTTTATCTATCCCGATAAGAATGCCAGGCTCGACGGTCTGATTGTTGAGATTGGAGGGGAGAACATGGTTTATTCCCGCGAGAACCTTGAATATGACGCCGACGGTTCGTTTTACCGCCTGGCGGTAACGCCGAGAGAAAGCGTTAGTGTGCGCGCTAAGTTCTCTTCCGGGAGCGCCGCAATTCCCGAGACGGGAGAAGACTCTCCAGACGCTGTTTATTACGATCTCCACGGCCGCCGCGTCTCAGCCACCGCCCTCACTCCCGGCATCTATATCGAACTCCGCTCCGGAAAGGCCAGGAAAATCCTGGTCAGGTGATAGGGTAGAAGCCGATTGAATCAGAGGCGTTCGAGGACGGTGACCACGAGGTCGCGGACGGCGGTCTTGTAGTTGGGGCATGCGTCGTGGTTCATGCGGTTGGCTATGATGGAGCAGACGGTCATGGCCTTGTGGCCCAGCAGCAGGCTCATGCCCTGGAGGGGCGCGCTTTCCATCTCATAGTTGGTGACGCGGCACGAACCGTAGCGGAATTCCTCGATGCGTCGGTTCAGGTCGGGATTGGCGAGCGGAAGCCTCACCTGGCGTCCTTGCGGGCCATAGAAACCTACGGCCGAAATGGTATTGCCGCGCAACATGTCGTCGCGCCCTATACGTTCAACAAGCTCGGAGTTGGCAGGCACAACGTATGGCTTGGCCCAAAGCGGATTCCAGCCCACGGCATGGCAGAAGGCGTGCTCGTACTCGAGGTCGGACACTTCATTGCGCCCTGCATAGTAGTTGAGCACACCGTCGAATCCTATGGATCTCTCGGCTATCACGGGAGTGCCGAGGCGAATCTCGGGCTGGAGGGCGCCTGATGTGCCTATTCTCACCATGCTGAGTGTGCGGTGCTCAGGCTTTATCTCGCGGGTCGAGAAATCCACGTTGGCAAGGGCGTCGAGTTCGGTTATCACAATGTCGATGTTGTCGGGGCCTATACCGTGGCTCAGACACATTATGGGCTTGCCTTTATAAGTGCCGCCTATGGTATGGAATTCGCGCGAGCTGACTTCGAATGTGCGCGTGTCGAAATATTCGGCCACCATATTCACTCTCGCGGGGTCGCCAACGAGAATTATGCGGTCGGTAAGCTGGTCGGGGTGCAGATGAAGGTGAAAAACTGTCCCGTCGGGGTTGATTATGAGTTCAGAGGGTTCTATGATTCGTTTCGTCATGATATTCGGGTTTGAAAGAGATTAATTATACAACTCTAACAAAATAGAGCGCGCCATTGTTGGCTTCAGGCAAGGTGATAGATTCCACCCGGGAAGGGGAGCACAAGACCTTTGAATTCCATGTCGATGAGGAGCGACATCAGTCGGCCTACGTTTATGTCGAGCGCTACCGACATCACGTTCAGACGCCCTTCGCCATGCTCTGTCAGATAGTCGACCACCCGTTTTTCCTCGGGAGTGAGCTCGGCGAAAAGAGTGGTCTGCACAGCTTCCGTCTCCGGTTTCTCCGGCCACGCCATCTGCCTGATTACATCCTCGGCGTTCTCGACGAGGGCGGCAATATTGGCGGCTATGAGGCCGTTGCATCCGCGGCTGTAGCGGTCGGAGATGCGTCCCGGAAGGGCGAAAACATCGCGCATGTAGCCCTGGGCGAGTTTGGCGGTGACAATCGCGCCCCCTTTGATATCGGATTCGGCCACGGTGACGCAGTCGGCCATTCCCGCCACAATGCGGTTCCTGGCCAGGAAGAATCCGCGGTGAATTGCAGCCGCGGTGGTATACTCGGTGACGAGCGCGCCCCCGCTGCGCACAATGGCGGCTGCGTCGCTGCGGTGCTGGGCCGGATAGAGCGTGTTGAGTCCGTGGGCGAGTACGGCAATGGTCGGAAGTCCGGCCTTGAGGGCGGCGCGGTGGGCGGCTATGTCGATGCCGAATGCCAGGCCGCTTATCACGGTTACGGGTTGCGACACTTTCCGGGCGAGTTCCTCGATAAGCCGCTCCACGAAATTGATGCCGTAGGGGGTGGCATGGCGCGTACCCACCACCGATATGGCCAGGGGCGGGTTGAGGTCGGCGCCACCGAGGCAGAAGAGCATAAGTGGAGCGTCGTCGCAGTTGAGCAGACGGGCCGGATAGTCCGCGTCGGTGTGATAGATGGCCCTGATGTTGTTTGAAAGCACGAAAGCGGCCTCGGTGCGGGCGGACGCGAGCACCGACGAACGGTAGGCGTCATCGAACATGCGGTTGCGCATTCCCAGTACCGCCGACAGCTGTGAGGACGAAAGCCTGAAAAACTCTTCCTCGGAGCCTGTGCGGGCAATTATCTCGTCGCTCATAAGGCGTGTCATGCCTTTGAGCGACGAGAATGCCATGCGGTATATCAGCCGGTTTTCGTTTTCCATCGGCGCGGGAGTGTCAGAGATATTCGGCGAATGCCTCGGCCAGAACGTCGCCGCGCGAGAGGCGCCCTGATTCCAGGCATACCACGGTGACGAGCGACTTTACCACCGGCGCGCCGTTGTCGGCCCGGAAGATGTCCTGCCTGAACACGAAGCGCGGCCCCTCGCGGTGAAGGCTCAGCTTCGACACCATCTCGTCGCCGAGACGCAGCGGCGTGAGGTACTCGATCTCCACTTTTCTCAGCACCGGGTCTATGCCTTCACGCTGCATGCGGCGGAAAGATGTTCCGGCCATGCGGCAGAACTCGTGGCGCGTGTGCTCGAGATAATGGAGGTAGATGGCGTTGTTCACTATTCCCTGCGAGTCTACCTCGTAGTCGCGCACCCGTATGGGGAGCTCGAAGCTGTAGGGACGGTCTGAATAATCGGTGCTCATGCTTTGTTGAGACGGAAACGGTCGTCGCCGTCGCGCAGGAATGCCACACACTGGCAGGCTGCGGCTATGCCGGCGTTGATGTTGGCTTCAGCGGTCTGGGCGCCCATTTTCTTCGGTGTGAAGAACACGCGGCCGGGGAATTCGGCCTCAAGCTCGGCGGCGCAGTCGGGCTTAACGTCGGCCACATATTTCAGGTCGGGACGCGCGGCGAGCACTTCCTTGAGGCCGGCTTCGTCAATCACTTCCTTGCGGGCAGTGTTGACAAGCACGCCTCCCTTCGGCATAAGCCCGATGAGATCGGCTCCTATCGAGCCGCGTGTCTCGGGAGTGGAGGGGATATGGATGGATACGAGATCACAGTTCCTGTAAAGGTCGGCGACGGAGTGCACGGGGGTTACACCGGCCTGTACCATTACCTCGTCGGGGCAATAGGGGTCGAATGCCATCACGTCCATTCCGAATCCGGCGGCTATGCGGGCCACGTTGCGGCCCACCTGGCCGAATGCCTGCAGACCGAGTTTCTTCCCTTTCAGCTCAGAGCCGGAAGTGCCCGCATACATGTTGCGCACCGCCATCACGGCCATGCCGAACACCAGTTCGGCAACGGCGTTGGAGTTCTGGCCGGGAGTGTTTTCCGCGCACACACCGTGGGCGGTAGCTGCGGCGAGGTCAATGTTGTCGTAACCGGCACCGGCGCGTACCACCACTTTGAGCTCAGGGGCGGCGTCGAACACTTCAGCATCCACAATGTCGGAACGTACTATGAGCGCCGAGGCGTCGGCCACAGCCTGGAGGAGCTGCGATTTCTCGGTATATTTTTCGAGGAGGCCGAGGGTGAAACCGGCTTCTTCGACCGTCTTTCTTATTCCTTCCACGGCTACGGCCGCGAAGGGCTTCTGGGTAGCTACAAGTATCTTCATGACCGATGGCTTTTAATGTTTCGATTCGAATTCTTTCATGGCGGCTACAAGCACGTCGACGCTCTCCATGGGAAGGGCGTTGTAGAGCGATGCGCGGAATCCGCCTACGGAGCGATGGCCTTTTATGCCTACTATGCCCTTGGTACCGCAGAATTCCACAAACGGTTTCTCAAGTTCCTTGTAATCGGGCGTCATGACGAAGCATACGTTCATAATCGAACGGTCGGCAGGGTCGGTGACCGTTCCGGTGAACATGCGGCTTGCGTCGATGGCCTCGTAGAGCTTTGCGGCTTTGGCGAGGTCGGTTTTCTCGATGGCTTCCACGCCGCCGAGCTGCTTGTAGTAGCGGAGGGTCTGGAGGGCCGAGAAAATGGGGAGCACGGGAGGCGTGTTGAACATCGAGTCCTTCTTGATGTGGGTGCGGTAGTCGAGCATGGTGGGGATGGGACGGTCAACGTGGCCAAGGGCGTCCTCGCGCACAATCACTATCGTTACGCCTGCAGGGGCGAGGTTTTTCTGTGCTCCGGCATAAATCACGTCGTATTTGCTTACGTCGACGGGGCGCGAGAAGATGTCACTTGACATGTCGGCCACCAGTCTCACGGGAACGTCGGGGTCATAGCGCATCTCGGTGCCGTAGATGGTGTTGTTGGATGTGAAGTGGAAATAATCTGCGTCGGTGGGTACGGTATAACCCTTGGGAATGTATGTGTAGTTGGCTTCCTTGGAAGATGCAACCACATCCACTTCGCCGAAAAGGCGTGCTTCCTTGATGGCATTCGAGGCCCATGTGCCGGTGTCGAGATAGGCGGCTTTTTTGGCAAGGAGGTTGAACGGCACCTGGGCGAACTGCATGCTTGCGCCTCCTCCGAGGAACAATACCGAGTAGCCGTCGGGCACCTGAAGCAGTTCTTTAACGAGCGCGCGGGCTTCTTCCATAACTGCCACGAATTCGGGGCTGCGGTGCGATACTTCAAGAACCGAAAGTCCGGTTCCGGCAAAATTTATGATTGCTTCGGCCGTGTTCTTGATGGTGTACTGGCTCAGAATCGAGGGGCCTGCGTAGAAATTATGCTTCTTCATATCCTTTTATTGTTTTTAGGGTTAGTGAATCATGGTAAGAGTATATCTGCAAAGATATGAAATAGAATATGAATAGAAAACAAAAAAAGTTAAAAACCACGGGGCCGATTAAACGCCGGCGGAATTTCGCCGTCAGAGAAACGTAACAGGTTACAAACAACGAGAATTCAAAAACCAATTCAAAAACATCAATTACAGAAATGAAGAAAATTTTTATAGCTCTCTCCGTTATCGCCGCCGCCACTCTCGGCGTGAATGCTCAGAACCCTTCTGCTAAAACCGTATGCCCCCAGGCTCCCTGCTGCAATGTTAAAGCCGGCGACAAGGCCCGCTGCACTGCTCCCAATCCTTTCGAAGGCCTCAACCTCACCGAACAGCAGCAGAAGAAAATCGATGAGCTTCGCCAGGCAACCCGCCAGCAGAAACTCGCCAACGATTCCATTCGCAAAGCCAACCGCGACCAGAAGATGCGCGATTTCAAGAACAAGCGTTCCGAATACCTCAAGAGTGTAAAGGCCATCCTCACCCCCGAGCAGTATGTGCAGTATCTTGAAAACAGCTACATCAACGCTCCCGGCCCCCGTCACGGCGGCAAGGACAAGCACTTCGGCAAACGTGGTGACAGAAAGCATGGCCACAAGCACGGCAACGGCCAGAAAGGCGCCAACAGAAAATAACCGAACCTGACTATTGAAGAATCCTACCCAAACATACCTCCTCTCTCCTATTTTAAGGTTAAAAGTCTAAGGTTAAAAAAGATTGTTTAATAAAATACAGCTTGAAAACAACCTAACCCTAAAGCAAACTTTTTCATAAGCGATAACCCCTCACCGGCAGGCATCCCCCCGATCCCTGCCGGTGAGTTTTTTGATTGGAACTATGGAAGCAGATTGGAATAAATTGGGTATATTCGGGGAAAATATACGGATGGTGATTGATATGAGTGAGTTTTTGCATTCTAATGGGGATTATCGGACGTTGCTGAGCTATAGGCTGGCTCAGAAGATTTCCGTAGTTACGGAGATTTTTGTGGAGCGGTTTCTCCAGCGGGGTTCGCGTACTGTCGACCAGATGCAGCAGGCTGCCCGCAGTTGCAAGCAGAATATCGTGGAGGGGAGTGCGGCCGCAATCACCTCGAAAGAGACAGAAATAAAGCTCACTAATGTAGCGCGGGCATCGCTTTGTGAACTGCAGGAGGATTATGAAGATTATCTGGCATTCAGAGGGCTGAAACCGTGGCCCAAGGAGCATGCGCGAATCCAGCGTCTGCGCGCTTACGTGCGAAGCGATGGCTTTGACGGGGAGTATGTGGAGCTATGCAGGCGATTGCCGGCTGAGGAGTTTTGTAATCTTGCACTGACGCTGATTATCCAGACGGAGTATTTGCTGGATAAAATGCTTGTGGCGCAGCAACGCCGATTTCTCGAAAGCGGCGGCATCCGCGAGGCCATGAGCGCCGCGCGCCGCGATTACCGCCAGAGGCAGGAGAATCGGAATAATCAGAATAATTCCAATGATTCCAATAGCTCCAATTCCTCCAATTCCTCCAATAACCCTACTCCCCCGCTATGCCCCAAATGCGGGAAGCCGATGCTCAGGCGCAAGCAGAAAAATGGCCAGACGCCGGGCCGTGAATTCTGGGGCTGCAGCCATTACCCTAATTGCAACGGCATACTGCCGATTGACAAAAGATTTGGATGCGGATATTAAAAAAAAAGGAAATCGGCATGAAAGCATTATATTTGCGGAAGAAATATAAAAGAACCGTTTCTAACGCGAAAAATGATATGGAAAAAGGGGTGAAATCTGAAAGGCTGCTGTCCGTGGACATTATGCGTGGCATTACTGTGGCCGGGATGATACTGGTGAATAATCCGGGGTCGTGGGGCCATGTGTATGCTCCGCTGAGGCATGCGGTGTGGAACGGTCTGACGCCGACCGATCTTGTGTTCCCGTTCTTCATGTTTATAATGGGTGTGTCGATGTGTCTTTCGATGAGCAAGAAGGGATTCAAGGCCGATGGGAAGGCTGTGCTGAAGATGCTGAAACGGTTTGTGCTGATATTTCTTATAGGTGTGGCTCTGGGCTGGCTCGGAACGTTCTGCGGCCGGCTCGCCTGGGGACCGGCCGAGGGTGAGCAGCTGCCTTTATGGGCCAGGATAATCAATGCCGCCAACAGTTTTGACACGATAAGGATTCTCGGGGTGCTCCCTCGCCTTGCATTGTGCTATCTGTTCGGGTCGATTATAGTGATGGCTTTCCGGTCTAAAACCGTAGTTTGGATTTCGGCGGGGCTTCTGGCGGTCTATTCGGGGATACTGATTTTCGGCAACGGCTATGAGTTCAGCGAGAAAAATGTGCTGTATGTGGTTGACCATTATGTGCTGGGCGAGAAGCATCTTTACCGTGACAGCGTAGGCGGCGTGACGCTTGCCTTCGATCCCGAGGGGCTGCTGGGCACGCTGCCTTCTGTTGCTCATGTGCTCATAGGTTTCTGCTGCGGCCTGCTGCTGATAAAGAAGGACGACAGGAAGACGAAGGCTCTCAATCTGTTTACCTTAGGCTCGTTGCTGGCCATAGCGGGTTTGCTGCTGAGCTACGGGTTGCCACTGAACAAGAAAATATGGTCGCCCACGTTTGTTCTGACCACATGCGGCATGGCCTCGTGTGTGCTGGCACTGCTGACGGTGAGCATCGACATACGCGGTCACAGAAAAGGGTGGTGGCCGGCAGAGGTGTTCGGCGTAAATCCGCTGGCGCTGTATGTGTTGAGCGATGTGCTTGCGATACTGTTCGGAACGGTGAAAATCGGAGGCAGTACAATAGGCGGCTCAGTCTATGAGGGGCTGTGCGCGATTATACCGTCGCCCCATGCGGCGTCTCTGGCATTCGCATTGCTCTTTGTGGCGCTGAACTGGGCCGCAGGTTACGTGCTTTACAAGCGGAAAATCTATATAAAGCTGTGAGACGGAGAGGGCGCGTTTTTATGCGTTTTCAATCACTGCCGTGCGGTTGCGCTTGATTTTCACCGGAAGGTTCTCAAGCTTCTCCATTACTTTACGGGCCGCCTTTACGGGGCCTTCGGGGTCGATGTTGCGCACGGCCTCCGTCTCGGCAAGCGATGCCGCGTAATTGTGGCGATACTCGGTGTTGAGCTTTCGCCAGTTCACCTCGCTGTAAAGTTCGGCCATGGTGCGGTCGAGGGGCAGAACGCCCTGAAGCATCATCACGGCAATGACGGGGTAGCCCGGGTAACCGCGCCAGTAAGAAGCGTTGTCGTTGCTTGAATATTCGCGGCAGTCGGCATCCCATTGTATGGTGTAGGTCTGGGTTCCGTCGCTTGAGCGGACGGTCGCGGTGCGCGCGGCTTCGTCAAGATTCACGCGTCCGTCGGCAATCGCTGTCCATGCCTCATATACTTTTTCTTCAGGAGGTAGCTTTTCCATATTGAAATATTTTGTTCTTCCTTAAAACAATCCCGCGGGTGTTTTTGTCGGAGGGAATCGTAAAAAATTCTCTTGCCCACAACGCCAAATAATATTATCTTTGCTTCCAAACATTCCCGGCCGATGACAATTAAGGAAGACATAGAGCGCGCGCTCGCCGTTTTACGCGGCGGAGGCGTGATTCTTTATCCCACCGACACGGTGTGGGGGATAGGGTGTGACGCCACTTCGAGCGAGGCCGTAAAGAAGGTGTTTGAAATCAAACGCAGGCCCGAATCGAAAGCACTTATATCGCTTGTAGGCTCCGAGGAGATGCTTGAGAGAGCCATAGGACGTGAAGTGCCGGAAAGTGTGGCGGATTTTATCCGTAAGGCACCCCGGCCCGTGACTGTGGTTTACGATGACGTGAAAGGTCTCGCACCCGAACTGCTTGCCTCTGACGGAAGCGCGGGAATCAGGCTCACAGGCGAGGAGTATTCGTCGCAGTTGTGCCTTGAGCTGGGACGACCTCTCGTTTCCACCTCAGCCAATATAAGCGGCACTCCCGCTCCGGCAATTTTCAGCGAGATTCCGCAGGATATTATCGCGGCCGTTGACTACGTGGCCCGCTGGCGGCGTGAGGATACCGGCCGCGCTCTCCCTTCGATGGTGGTAAAGTCCTCGGGCGACACCATGACCATACTCCGGCCCTGACTCTCTCCGCGGCCAAACATTCATTTATTTACAAATGACACAGAGACTGCATAATATAACCAATGCCATACACGAGGGATTCCTCGGGGCGCTCCTGTGGCGCGAGAAGCACGTGAAGGAACGTACCTTTGTTGTGATTCTGGCGCTGATAGTAGGCCTTTTCGGCGGTTTCGCCGCCCTGATACTGAAGGGACTGATACATCTGATATCGGCCACGCTCACGTCGTATCTCACCGTGGACAGCGGCAACATTCTCTTCTTCATATATCCGGCTCTGGGCATACTGGTGACGGTGCTTTTTGTGAAATACGTGGTGAGACACAACATATCGCATGGCGTGACGCGTGTGCTTTATGCCATCTCCCAGAACAAAAGCCGCCTGAAACGCCACAATATGTATTCGTCGATGATCGCCAGCTCCATCACCATCGGTTTCGGCGGATCGGTGGGAGCCGAGGGCCCTATAGTCTACACCGGAGCTGCCATAGGCTCCACCATAGGGCAGATGTTCAGGATGTCGCCAAGGGTGCTCATGATCATGGTGGGCTGCGGGGCCGCTGCCGGAATTGCCGGCATATTCAAGGCTCCGATAGCGGGAATGCTTTTCACCATAGAGGTGCTGATGGTCGACCTTACCAGCGTGTCGATCATGCCGCTGCTTATCTCGTCGATTACCGGAGCGGTGGTGGCCTACGTGTTCACTGGCTACGACGCCGAATTCTATTTCCTCCAGAGCGAGGTGTTCGTGACCTCCAGAATTCCTTACGTGGTGCTGCTCGGTGTGTTCTGCGGACTTGTGTCGCTTTACTTCACACGAGTGATGAATATGATGGAAAACTTCTTCGGGAGGATGAAAAACATCTGGCTCAAGATGCTCATAGGATGTGGCATACTTTCGTGTCTGATATTCCTTTTCCCGCCGCTCTACGGCGAGGGCTACGGTGCCATTATATCCCTTCTCAGCGGCAATACGGCCGCCATAATGGACGGCTCGCTGTTCTATTCCGACCGTGAGACCGTATGGGTGATATCGGTGTTCATAGGCATGATTATCCTCACAAAGGTTATCGCCACATCCTCCACCACCGGAGCGGGCGGTGTGGGCGGCACTTTCGCGCCCTCGCTCTTTGTGGGGTGCATGGCGGGATTTTTCTTCGCCTATACCATCAACGCCGCCTTCGGAATGGATCTTTCGGTGAAAAATTTCGCTTTGCTCGGGATGGCCGGTGTGATGTCAGGGGTCATGCATGCTCCGCTTATGGGGCTATTCCTTACGGCCGAACTTACCGGTGGTTTCGAGCTCTTTCTGCCGCTGCTCATAGTTGCGGCGCTGAGCTACGGCACCATCAAGATGTTTGAGCCTTACAGCATTTATGCCATGCGACTGGCACAGCGCGGCGAACTCCTGACCCATCATAAGGACAAGGCAGTGCTCACGCTTCTGAAAATAGACAATGTGATAGAGTCGGACTTCCTGCCGGTGAGACCGGAGATGGATCTCCGTGAAATGGTGAAAGTCATCTCCCAGTCAAGCCGCAATCTCTTCCCAGTGCTCGACAAAGAGGGAATGCTTCTCGGCGTGGTGCAGCTCGACGACATACGCAATATCATGTTCCGTCCCGACCTCTACCGGAGGATGTATGTGGATAAATTCATGAGCATGCCTCCCGCCAAGATTGAAATCGGCGATTCGATGGAGTGCGTTATGAAGACATTTGACGATACCGGAGCCTGGAATCTGCCGGTGGTCGACCACGGAAAATATGTGGGCTTCGTGTCGAAATCAAAAATATTCAACTCTTACCGCCGCGTTCTCCGCCATTACTCGGAAGACTGATGTCCTGATTCTGGATATATGCTTGCTTTTTGCTTGAAAGATGTGAATTTTTCAAGCAAAAGGTTTGATGAATCGCAATTAAAATGTATTTTTGCGGCGGAAAAGTCTGAATGGCTTGCGTTTTGTAAAATTTAATAAGTGATTGTTTGATGAAAGCAGCAGAATTGCTTGACGACCTGCGCCGCCGGTTTCCCAACGAACCTGAATATCTGCAGGCAGTAGAGGAGGTTGTGACCTCCATCGAGGATGTGTATAACGAATATCCGGAATTCGAGCGTTATAATCTGATAGAGCGCCTGTGCATTCCCGACAGGGTGTTTGCGTTCCGTGTGTCGTGGGTAGACGACAAGGGGCGTGTGCGCAACAACATGGGCTACCGTATCCAGCACAACAATGCCATAGGACCGTATAAGGGCGGTATCCGTTTCCACAGCTCGGTCAATCTCTCCATCCTCAAATTCCTTGCGTTCGAGCAGACGTTCAAGAACTCCCTCACCACTCTTGCGATGGGCGGAGCAAAGGGCGGCAGCGACTTCTCGCCCCGCGGCAAGAGCGATATGGAGGTGATGCGTTTCTGTCAGGCTTTCATCCAGGAACTCTGGCGCCAGATAGGCCCGGACACCGATGTCCCTGCGGGTGATATAGGCGTAGGAGGCCGTGAGGTTGGCTACATGTATGGCATGTACAAGAAAATGGCCCGCGAGAATACCGGAACATTCACCGGCAAGGGACTGGAATTCGGAGGGTCGCTCATACGTCCGGAGGCTACCGGTTTCGGCAACGTTTACTTCCTTCAGGAAATGCTTGCTACCCGCGGTATAGAGCTTGCGGGCAAACGTGTGGCGATATCAGGCTCGGGCAATGTTGCCACCTACACGGCCCTGAAGCTTGTGGAGCTGGGTGCGAAAGTAGTGTCGCTGAGCGACAGCGACGGCACCGTGGTGATACCCGACGGAATAACCGACGAGCAGCTCCGGTTTGTATTCAAGCTTAAAAACGAATACCGTGGCCGCATCAGCGAGTTTGCCGAGGAATACGGCCTTCCGTACTATCCCGGTGAGCGTCCGTGGCACAGAGTGAAGTGCGACATAGCCATGCCGTCGGCCACCCAGAACGAGATTGACGGCGATGATGCCCGTGCGCTCCTGGAAGGCGGATGTTTCGCCGTGAGCGAGGGTGCCAACATGCCTTCGACTCCCGATGCCATAAAGGAATTTATAGCTGCCCGCATACTCTATGCTCCCGGAAAGGCAGCCAATGCCGGAGGTGTGTCCGTGTCGGGTCTGGAAATGGCTCAGAACTCACAGAAACTCTCATGGACGGCCGAAGAGGTCGACACGCGCCTACGCCAGATAATGAAAGGCATCCATCATCAGTGTGAGCTTTACGGCAAGCAGCCTGACGGTTATATCAACTATGTGAAAGGCGCCAATGTGGCAGGCTTCATGAAAGTGGCCCGCGCTATGATGGCTCAGGGTATACTCTGATTCCTTACAGTTCAGAATAGCCCCCTTTCGGGGCAAAATATCAGGCGGTGTGCCGGAACCAGACTTCCGGCACGCCGCTTTTTCGAATATTTTGACAATATTAGACTCACATAATTGCCTTCGTCACCGCGAAGCGGCCTGCGGTCGACATTCGCTATTATGTTTCGTCGAATATTCTTCGTATATTTGCAGGCCGGAAATATAAACTGTTAGACTGAACGTTTAGACCGGTCAGTATGATGATAAAAATCAAGCGCCTTTACCTTTTCATGCTTCAGAGCTTCGTGCCTCTGTTTGTCATGACGTTTTTCATCTGCCTGTTCATAGTGCTGATGCAGTTTCTGTGGCGCTATATCGACGATCTTGTGGGAAAAGGTCTGGGAGTGGATGTGATCGCGGAGCTGTTTTTCTATGCCGCGCTCACCATGATACCCATGGCGCTCCCGCTCGCCATACTTCTTGCCTCGCTTATGACCTTCGGAAATCTGGGCGAGCGCTTTGAACTGACGGCCATGAAGGCCTCCGGAATATCGCTTCTGAAGGTCATGAGTCCGCTGATAGTGCTGATGGTGATAATCGCCATATCCGCCTTCTTTTTCCAGAACAATGTGCTGCCGGTGGCCCAGACAAAGATGTGGACACTGCTTTATTCCATGAGGCAGAAATCGCCGGAGCTCGAGATTCCCGAAGCCGTGTTCTACGACCAGATTCCCGGCTACAACCTCTATGTGGAGAAAAAGAACCGTGACACCGGCACGCTCTACGACATAATGATATATGACGTGTCGAAGGGATTCGACAACGCCAGCATAATCCTTGCTGATTCCGGGCGCCTCGCAATGACGGAGGACAAGACACATCTGTTCTTGAAACTATGGAACGGCGAATCTTTCGAAAATCTCAAGGAGGCGGGACAGTCGATGGGAAATGTGCCTTACCGGCGCGAGACGTTTGACGACAAGGAAATACTTGTGGCTTTCGATGCCAATTTCAACCGAATGGACGAGGAGGGTATGCGCAGCCAGTATGTGGGCAAGAACATAGCCGAACTACAGGCTACGATAGATTCCGTCTCTCTCAGGGTCGACAGTATCGGCCGTACCTATGGAACGGAAATGCGGCAGATGCGCCGGTTTGGCGTGCAGCCTTACCGGGTGGAGTATGATACAGCGGGCGTAATGCGTTCGACGCTCGTGCCCGACGTGAAAATCGCCAAGGCCATGAACGTAGATTCCATGTTGCGTGGCGGTTCGTCGGCCTCCAATCTCAATTATATAAACCAGGCTCTGAACCGTGCGAAGCGCCAGAAGCAGGACTTCGAGTTCAAGGGCCTGATGCTTCAGGACGACCGCAAGACCATACGCCGTCACGCCATAGAGCTTCAGAAGAAATTCACTCTTTCGTTCGCGTGCATCATCTTCTTCTTTATCGGCGCGCCGCTGGGCGCCATAATACGCAAGGGTGGTCTGGGTATGCCGCTCGTGATATCGGTTTTTCTGTTCATATTCTACTTCATCATTGACAATACCGGTTATAAGATGGCCCGTGAAGGCAAAATGCCTGTATGGGAAGGCATGTGGCTCAGCTCAGCCGTATTGCTTCCGCTCGGCATATTCTTTACCTATAAGGCCATGCGTGACTCCGCGGTGTTCAACAAGGATGCTTATGTGAACTTCTTCCGACGGCTCGCCGGCATGCGTGAGAAACGCAGCATGGAGATAAAGGAGCTGGTGATGGTGGATGTGGAGCCGACGGAGGCCCTTACCCTTCTTTACCGTCTGCGCCAGACCGACAAGGAGTTTCTGGAGCGCAATCCGAAGCGTATAAGTTTCCTGAGATACTGGCTCAAGGGCTATGACACGACAGAGCTGCGACAGGTGTCGCAGACGCTGGAGTCGGTAGTGGGCTATCTATCCAACACGCGCAACAAAAAGGTGATGAACCTTCTTAACGAATATCCGTTTATACGTAATCTGTGGCTCTACCGTCCGGCTTCAAGAAAATGGGCCGGATACTGCCTGATGGCTATTCTGCCTCTGTCGCTTCCTGTGTATTTCGCGGGTCTGAGGCATCTGAGGATTCTCAGAGAGGAACTGGAGAAAGTGGCCTCGGTTACCGACCGGCTGATAGCTCTGGGCGAGGGCCTCGAAAGCAAAGGAATGAATCCGGGCACAATGGATGCCTCTGAAAAAGAATAAACACCGAAATATGGAAAATATAAAGCTTGATACAATAGAAGAGGCCATAGAGTCTTTCCGCAACGGACAGTTTGTGATAGTGGTTGACGACGAGGACCGCGAGAATGAGGGCGATCTCATAATGGCGGCCGAGAAAGTGACTCCGGAGCATGTGAACTTCATGATTACGAACGCACGCGGAGAGCTGTGCGCACCGCTCACCATATCGCGTTGCCGTGACCTCGACCTCGCCCATCAGGTGGAGGAGAACACCTCAATGCTCGGAACACCTTTTACCGTGACCGTGGATAAGCTCGAAGGATGCACCACAGGAGTTTCGGCCCACGACCGCGCCGCCACTATCCAGGCATTGGCCGATCCGGACTCGGTAGCCTCGACGTTCGGCCGCCCGGGTCACGTTCATCCGCTTTACGCCCAGGATGAGGGCGTGCTCCGCCGCCCCGGTCACACCGAAGCCTCGATAGACCTCGCACGGCTTGCCGGACTGCGTCCCGCCGCCACTCTGATAGAGATTCTCAACGAGGACGGCACCATGGCCCGTCTGCCGCAGCTCAGAAAGAAAGCCGACGAATGGGGCCTGAAGCTGATAAGCATCCGCGACCTCATTGCCTACCGTCTGGAGAAAGAATCGTCGGTTGAGCAGGGGGTGGAAGTGGACATGCCTACAGCTTACGGACATTTCCGGCTTATACCGTTTAAGGGAAAGACCGACGGACGCGAACATATAGCCCTTATAAAGGGTGATGTGGCCGACGGAGAACCGGTGCTTGTGCGTGTGCATTCGTCATGCGCCACAGGCGACATATTCGGTTCATGCCGCTGCGACTGCGGAGAGCAGCTTCACCGAGCCATGCAGATGATTGAAAAGGAAGGCCGCGGTGTATTGCTCTATCTTCAGCAGGAAGGCCGCGGAATAGGCTTGATGGATAAGATAAAGGCCTACAAACTCCAGGAAGAAGGCCTTGATACGGTGGATGCCAATCTGCATCTTGGCCATAAGGCCGACGAGCGCGATTACGGAGTAGGCGCACAGATTCTTCATAAACTCGGGGTGAAGCGCATGCGGCTTCTGACGAACAATCCCCGCAAGCGTATAGGCCTCGAGGGATATGGACTGACCGTAGAGGAGAATGTGCCTATAGAGGTAGAGCCTAACGATTACAACCGTTTCTACATGCATACAAAGAAGGAACGCATGGGACATAAGCTGAACAAGAGCTGAGTTCTGCGGTCTGCTGTAAAATAAATTGCCGGTGTGTCAGAAATCATCTCCTGACACACCGGCATTGTTTTGTGCGTCCCTTAAAGCTCGTTTTTGAGCAGAGTGGCAGCGAGAGTGTGGTAACGGTTCTCCAGGGTAAGATAGTCCTGGATTTTGGAATAAATCTTGTCGGACTCGATATAGAAATCAATCACCGACATGTTGCCGAGTTCAACGGATTTCTTCATGAGCGCGAGAGTCTTTTTCATAAGAGGAAGGTCGTAAAGACTGATTACGCCGTGTAGGCTCTTGAGCTCGGCCAGAGAAGACGAAACCTCATTTGCTATGCGCGCGCGGGTGTCGTCCATATTAAGCTGCGAGGCCACGAGGCGTGATTTTGCGGCTTTTACCTTCGAGCTGTTGGAGAAAATAGGAACCGATACACCGACAAGGAAACCGTTGCTTGCCTCGTCAAGCTCGGTATTACGGCGATAGCCCAGCGTGATTTTAGGCAGCCATCCCTGACGGCTCACGTTTATTTCCTGACGTGCGGCTTCAATAGAGGCGTGTGCGGCTTTAAGCTCGGTATCGTTCTCGGTAAGGGATGGCGCTCCTTCGTCGGAGATAAGCCACAGAGGGATTTCAGGATAGGAGATCTCGCCTGGGTCAACAGGAATATCGCCGTTGAGCGCCGTAAGGGCATTGCGCGCGCGGGATATGGCGGCGCGGTTTTCAGCTACGGCAGCAAGCACCTCCATATTTTCTATTTTCACTCTGTTGACTTCGAGAATGTTGACCTCGCCTTCGTCGAACCGCTTGCCGAAAAGTTTCTGCAGTTCCACTGCCACGGCCTCGCGCTCCGCGAGAATCTCTTTCTGGCGGTCGAGGTATACGAGTTGGAGGCAAGTGAGTTTAGCATTGAGCAGAATGTCGCGTCGTGACGAGTCGAGTCCCTTGTCAAGCACATTCCGCTGCAATTTTCCGGATTTGCCGCGGGCGGCGTAGAGTGTGGGAAAATCGAATTCCTGCGACACTACCATTTCCGAATTCGCCACGCCGGATGCACCGCGGCGAAAGAACGGGCTATATTCAATCGAGGGGCCGTCGAGGGAATTCTCTGCTTTTAGCTCATGGGTAGCAGCGTTGATTTCGGCTCTCATGGCTTTGAGCTGTATATTGTTTGTCTCTATTGCCGAGAGCACGCTGTCGATTCCCTGGGCGGCAATGGAGGCGGGGAGCGAGAGAATCAGAGCTAAGGGGAATATGTATCGTTTCATTCGGTAACTGCTTTTTTAACGTTACGGCCTTTACGGTTCAGTCCGAGGAAGACCAATGGTATGATGTAAGCGTTCAGGAAGGTGGAGGAGAGCAGACCGCCGAGGATAACAACGGCCATAGGGCTCTGTATCTCGTTGCCGGGGAGATCGCCGCGGAAAGCGAGAGGGATGAGAGCGAGAGCCGATGTCATGGCTGTCATGATAATGGGATTCATGCGGTCAACGGAGCCGTCAATCACACTGTCGCGGATAGTGCGGCCTTCCATCTCGTGAAGAAGATTATAGCGGGCAATGAGGAGCATTCCGTTGCGGGTGGCTATGCCGAAGAGCGAGATGAATCCTATGATTGCGGGGATGCTGATTTCTCCGGAGGTCAGCCATAGAACAAGTACACCGCCTATGAGCGCAAACGGAAGGTTGAGAAGTATCACGGCGCTTTCAAGCAGATTCTTGAACTGCATATAGAGAAGAAGATAAATCACCACGATGCTCAACAGGGAAGTGAGGAACAGGGTGCGGCTTGCCGCCTGCTCGCTCTCGAACTGGCCTCCGTATTCAATATGGTAGCCTTCGGGAAGGGTGATTTTCTCGTCGATAATATCCTGAATGTCGTTTACCACACTGCGGATATCGCGGTCGCCGGTATTGGCCGAGACAACAATCTTACGTTTCACGTTCTCACGGTTGATGGTGTTAGGACCGGCCGAAGACTGAATCTTGGCGACGTTGCTCAGAGGAATCTTCATGCCTGAGGGTGTGTCGATAAGCAGGCTGCCGATGTCCTCTATCTTATCACGGTTCTGCTCACCGGCACGCACCACAAGATTGAAACTGCGGTTGCCCTCATATACCTGCGAAACGGTCTCGCCGGCCATCATCACGCTTATGAATTCGTTGAACTGAGGCTCGCTGATGCCATAGCGCGAAAGCATTTCGGGAATGGGTGTGATTTTAAGTTCAGGGCGTTCAATCTGCTGCTCTACGTTCAGGTCGGCAATGCCTTCCACGCCGGATATGGCATCCTTGATCTGGTTGCCGATGGTGAACATGCGGTTGAGGTCGTCGCCGAAGAGCTTTATGGCTATGCTTGCCTGAGTGCCGCTGAGCATGGCGTCGATTCGGTGGCTGATGGGCTGCCCTATTTCAATGTTGGCTCCGGCTATGACCGAAAGACGGTCGCGGACATCGTGGAGAAACTCACTGTGGCTTCGCCCGTCGAGCTTGAAGGGGGCCTCGATTTCCGATACATTCACACCAAGAGAGTGCTCGTCGAGTTCGGCGCGACCTGTCTTTCTCGCCACGGTCTTAATCTCGGGGACGGATAGAAGGATTTCCTCGGCCTGACGACCGATTTTGTCGGATTCCTCGAGCGATATTCCGGGCATCGAGCTTACGTTGATGGTGAGGGAACCTTCGTTGAATGGAGGAAGGAAGCTATGGCCGAGGGTGAAGAACACGCCGATTGTGAACGCAAGGAGAGTGACGGTTGCTATGATTACCGGCTTAGTGTGGGCGAGCACCCAGAGCAGGCTCTTGCGGTAGGCGCTTTTAAGGTGACGGGTGAGGGGCGCTTCCTTTTCAAGCCCTTTTGAATTGTTACGGTCGTGAAGAAGGTAGCTGCAAAGCACCGGAGTGAGAGTGAGGGCCACGAGCGTGGAGGCAAACAGCGCCACAATGAAGGCGATGCCCAGGGGTATGAGCATACGGCCTTCCATACCGCTCAGGAAGAAAAGCGGAACGAAGCTCACCACGATGATGAGAGTGGAGTTCAGGATGGGCATGCGCACCTCGCGGGAGGCATCGTAGACCACACGGATGGTGTTCTGGCGCTGCACCCTGGGAAGGGCATGGTTCTCACGAAGCTTGCGCCACACATTCTCAACGTCGACAATGGCATCGTCGACCAGCGAGCCGATAGCGATGGCAAGACCTCCGAGGCTCATGGTGTTGATGGTCTGTCCGAGCAGATGCAATACGATTATCGACACTATCAGAGATATGGGAATGGTGACGAGGGAGATGACCGTTGTCCTTACATTGGCAAGGAAGAGAAAAAGGATAATGACAACGAATATGGCACCTTCTATGAGAGAGGTCTTGACATTGGAGACGGAGCTGTCAATAAAATCGGCCTGACGGAAAATGTCGGAGGAGATATGGACGTCGGCCGGCAGATTTTTCTGAATGTCGGCAAGGGCGCGGTCTATGTTTTCGGTCAGCTCGATGGTTCCGGTGTTGGGCTGTTTGGTGACGGTAAGAAGCACAGCCGGTTTTCCTTTCTCGGATGCGAGACCGAGTTTGGGGCTCTGGGCGCCGATTTTAATATCGGCGATGTCGGCAAGCGTCACGGGGATACCGTCGGTAGTCTTTACTACCGACTTGGAAATGCGGTCGATTACATCAGAGGAAACCACACCGCGTACTATATACTCGTTGCCATACTGATAAATCACTCCGCCGGAAGTGCTGCGGTTCATTTCGCGGGTTACATCCATCACATCGGAGAGGGCAACATCGTAATGGCGCATTCTGGCCGGGTCGAGCATTATCTGGTATTCCTTGAGGTCGCCGCCTATTACGGAAACCTGGGCTACGCCGCCAGTGGAAAGAAGGCGCGGACGGATGGTCCAGTCGGCGAGGGTGCGGAGATCGAGCAGGGAGGTGTTGTCGGACGTGAGACTGATAATCATCAGCTCGCCGAGAATAGAGGCCTGCGGGCCGAGCACAGGTTTTCCCACGCTGCCGGGGAGCGCGTCGGCCACGGTGGCCAGTTTTTCAGAAACAATCTGGCGGTCGAGATATATATCGGTACCCCAGTCGAATTCTACCCAGACAACGGAGAAGCCGTTGGTGGATGATGAGCGCACGCGCCGCACACCCGTAGCGCCGTTGACAGCCGTTTCAATCGGGAATGTTACAAGCTGTTCGACTTCCTCGGCAGCCATGCCGTTGGCTTCGGTCATCACCACTACGGTGGGGGCGTTGAGGTCGGGGAACACATCTATTTCAGTCTGCTTCGCCACGAAGAGACCACCCACCACAAGCAAGACGGCGCCCACCAGCACAAGCAGGCGGTTATTGAGCGAGAAATGTATTATTTTGTTGAGCATCTGGGGCAGTATTAATGGTTATGGGTATGCCCGGGGATGGCTTTGCCGGCGGAGGCCAGCTTCACATGGATGGCACCCTGGGTAACTACGGTGTCGCCGGGCTTGAGACCTGAGAGAATCTCTATGTTCTCGCCGTCGCTTTCGCCGGTGCGGACTTCCTGACGGCGGTAGCAGTTATCGTCGAGTTTCAGATAGACGTAGAATACACCCTGGTCTTCCGTGAGGGCCGACACAGGCACGGTAACGGCGTTGTGCTTGCCGTCAGTAATAAGGAAAATCTCAACGAAGGAACCGGGAATGACGCCGGGACAATTGTCGAACTCAAACGTCACAGGGACAAACGAGGAGCCCGTGCCGGTGGTCTTGCCGGTGGATAGCACGCGGCCGTTTAGGTCACGGAGGTCGTAGATTGAATCGCTGTAGGAGGTTTTGAATTTCGCTGAGACAATATTGTTGAGGACACCGAAGTCTTTTTCGGCAAGTTCGGCACGGAGATACATGCTGCGGTTCTGGGTGATGGACATAAGCGGCTGACCAAGATTCACGAAGTCGCCGTCCTTTACCAGATATTCCTTGATATAGCCGGATACGGGGGCGGAGACGGAAAGACCGCCGCGTCCGCCGCGCGACACGGCCTCGTAGGAAAGACGTGCTTTTTCATACTCGGCCTTTATGGCGGTGAATTCCTTGCGTGATATGAGCTGATCGGCAATGAGTTTCTGCGCGCGTTCATATTCGGTGAGTGCGGCCTCATAAGCGATTTTGGCGCGCTGCGTCACATCCCCTTCGGGAAGTGAGGAGGTGGAAATGGAAAAGAGGGGAGTGCCGCGCTCGATGCGTGCGCCCTCGGTGAGGGGGCGGCTCATCTTCACTATTCCGGAAACTGTGGCAGCGACGGTGGTCTCATCGCCTGAGGCCGGAAGGACGCGGCCACTCACGGGCACCACGGCGCTGAACTGGCCAAGCCTTACGGTGTCGGCCACTACTCCTGCGGCGGCCGCTTTTTCGGAGTGAAACACTATCTCATCGGAATGACCTTCGGGTTCCTGAGCCGTTTCGGCTTCGGCGGCGGGATGCTCATGGTCTTTATCGCCATGCGAGGAATGGTCGTGGCAGGAGGTGAGGGCCGCAATTAAGATGGCGGCGCACAAATACCGGAAATAAAACATTATGAATCGTGATATTAATAGTTTATGCGGAAAATATGTTATTCTGAGACAAAGGTAGGGCTTATAATGCGCAACCGGGTGGCAAAAGTAGTCGGCTATTTTTGTATCTTTGTAGAGATAAACATGAAACATATTCCTGAGATGGAAACGAGCTACGATCCCGTGAAACTTCTGGAGGAGGCTGGCATAAAACCGACATCCAACCGGATTCTGGTGCTTAGAGCGATTCTTACGGCCAATTCTCCCATGAGCCTTATAGAACTTGAATCGGAACTTCAGACGCTTGAGCGTTCGAGCGTGCTGAGGGTGCTGACGCTTCTGCTGGAGCACGACCTGATACATACGCTTGAGGACGGTAGGGGCGTGACAAAGTATGAGGTCTGTCATGGCGGCCATCATCACAGCGGCGTGGACGACATGCACGCTCATTTCTATTGCGAGAAGTGCCACAAGGTATATTGTTTTAAGGAGATTACAGCTCCACACATTGATATTCCTGAAACGTTCAAGGTGAAGTCGATCAATTACATGCTAAAGGGTATCTGCCCTGAGTGCAGGGAGGATTAGGCTTACTTGCAGAAATGATATTTGACACCGGGTTGCGCTGATTCTGATGTAATTTTGCAGTAAAACCTGATGACAATATGGAATTACTGCATTCTTTACTTTATATGCTCAACGAGATGTCGCCGTACATCCTGCTGGGTTTTCTGATAGCGGGTGTGATGCATGCTTTCATACCCCGGCGTGTGTTTGCACGCCATCTTTCGGGAACGGGCTGGAAAGCTGTGGTGAAATCGGCGCTGATAGGCATTCCGCTTCCGCTGTGTTCATGCGGAGTGCTGCCTACGGCTGTGGCCATGCGGCGCAACGGAGCGTCGCGCGCCGCCTCCACTTCGTTTCTTGTAGCCACTCCGCAGACGGGAGTAGACAGTATAGCTGCCACATGGTCTCTTCTGGGGCCGGCTTTCGCCATAGTGCGTCCGGTGGCTGCGCTTATCACGGCGGTGTTCGGCGGTGTTGCCGTGGGGCATACCGAAAAGGCGGAGTCCCGCACCGAATGCCACACAGAAGTGGCCGAGGAAGAGATAAAGGGCGGTTTTATGGCAAAATGCCTTGCGGCGCTGAAATATGGATTCGTGGATCTGGTTGGAAGCATCGGTTCGTGGCTTGTGGCCGGACTGCTGATAGCAGCTGTAATCACGGTCTATGTGCCGGCCGATTTCTTTGCTTTTCTGGGTCGTAATCCGCTCCTTTCGATGCTTGCGGTGGTTATAGTGGCTGTGCCGATGTATGTGTGCGCTACCGGATCGATACCCATTGCCATGTCGCTTGTGCTGAAGGGCCTTTCACCCGGCACCGCGCTTGTGCTTCTCATGGCCGGCCCCGCTGCGAACTTCGCATCATTCACTCTCATAGCCCGTGAGATGGGGCGGCGTGCAGCCGTGGTATATCTGATTTCTATCGTAGCGGGGGCAATAGCCTTCGGCCTGATGATAGATTATCTGCTGCCGGCACGCTGGTTTGCGATAGATGCTTCCGGTATGATGTCGGGACACATGCACGGGTTCAGCCTGTTTTCCACGCTGTGCTCGGGAGTGCTTGTGGTGCTTCTGGCTGTCGCGCTTATAAAACGTAATATTCACCATTCAACCATAAAAGGAGATATGACAAAAGAATATGTTATCAAGGGAATGAACTGCCCCCACTGTCAGGCAGCTGTTGCCAAAAGCATAAGCGGAGTGGAAGGCGTTGAACACGTTGACGTGAATCTTTCCACAGGTATTGCAACCGTAGAAGGCAAACCGAGCGACGAGGCTATTGCACATGCCGTGCGCGGCGCAGGATTTGATATCGAGCTGTCCTGAAATCGGTAAAATAAAAAAAGCGATGTGTCGGATATTATGTCTGACACATCGCTTTTTCTTTTATCCGGATTATTAATGGTGGATTTTAGGGAACATCTTGCGGACGTGGAGTATCACTTTGTCAACCGATTTGTCGCCGATTACAATGGTGGTAGCAAGCAGAATCAGCAGGCCGCCGAAAAGCTCGCGGATGGTGACCGTCTGACCCAGCACCGTCACGCTCAGAATCACGGCCGAAACGGGTTCGAGGGCACCGAGTATGGCAGTGGGAGTCGAACCGATGAGCTGGATGGCTCTTGTGGTGCATGCCAGTGACAACACTGTGGGAATTATAGCCAGAGCCATGAGATTGAGCCATCCGCTTTTAACGGCCGGTAGAGTCAGCGGGCTTCCCAGCGGTATCATCGCCAAAAACATCACGCATCCCCAGCTGAGAACGTAGAACAGAAGTTTGGTTGTGGGAATGTTTTTGACTGTTTTGGATACGTTGACAAAGATGATGTAGAGCGCATAGGTGAGGGCGGACATCATTACCAGCAGACATCCGAATGCGCTGAGAGTCTGGCCCTCCTGCGGCTTCATAAGGAGGATAAGACCGCAGCACATAATCAGCAGGCATAATGCAACCGTGAATCTGAACTTTTCGTGGAAAAAGAAGATCATCATCACGGCCACCATTATGGGATAGACGAAGAGCAATGTGGAGGCAATGCCGGAGTTCATGTATTTGTAGCTCTCGAATAGCGTGAGCGATGACAGCGCCATGAGTATTCCGAGAATGGCTGTCTGCCCGGTTTCCTCCCGGTTCAGTCGGAAGGGAATGTTGCGCGCAAACATTACGAGGGCAAGGAGCGGGATGCCCATCATATATCTGAACAGCAGCACGGTGTTGGGGTTCATGCCCTGGTCATAGAGCGGAATGGCGAAAGCGGGATTTGTCCCGTATGCCGCGGCAGCGAGTGCTGCCAAAAGATAGCCTTTCAGGTCGGAAAACTTCATAGTTCTAACTTCGATTTTTTTGAAGTCGCAAAATTAGTGAAATGTGGGAAGAAATGAAACTATGGTTTGGCATCTTGTGAGGCCCAAGCTTGCGCGTTGGGCGGCATCGCTTTCTCCCAAGCTCGCCGCCTGGAGAGAGAGGAGAATTGGCTTTTCCTGCAGCTTACGCAGCAGGTTGGACAGAAATCGCAGCTCCGCAGCTCCCTGGGGAGATGGCGCATGTCAGCTTTAGGGATGAAGTGGAGAGGCGGCCCATGCTTGCGCGTTGGGCGGCATCGCTTTCTCCCAAGCTCGCCGCCTGGAGAGAGAGGAGAACTGGCTTTTTTGGAGTTTACGCAGCAGGTTGTACAAAAATCGCTGCTCCGCAGCTATGGAGGGATGACGCATGTGGGATGGATGGAAAGCATGGATTTATTGATGTGGGGAATGGCAGGCAGAAATCGTTGCTACGTGGCTTTGAATCTGTGCTGAGAGGCGTGGAATGAAAATTATGTTTGGTTTTTATCATATTTGATAATTTTTTTGTGATTAGTTTTAGTTTTTGGTGATTTGGAAAGTGTTTATTGGTAGGTAAATAGGAGAAGGTGGGCGGATTTTCTGTAAATTTTTTAATTTTGGGGTTTAGTTTGGTGGTGGTTGTGTGTCTTTATAGTGTATGACTTACAGAAATGACATAGAGGGGCTTTTCAAAGCACATTATGCGCAGATGTACCGGCTGGCCGCGGCGTTTCTGCATGACGATGACCTTGCGCGCGACATTGTCCATGATGTGTTTGCGAAGCTGCTCGATGGTGGTGCGGACTTCCTTGTAGGCGGAGGATACCTGCTTAAAGCTGTCAGGAACCGCTGCCTCAACCATATCCGTGACTGTGATATCCATCAGCGCGTTGCCAACCGCTATTTCCTTGACAATGAGGAATACGACACTGAAGACTGGCCTGACGAGGAAACGATAGCGCGGATTTACAGCCTGATAAGCAATGATATCCCGCCACAGGCACGACGAGTAATGGAGCTGCGCTTCACCGAGGGGATGCCGTTCGGGCGTATCGCAACGACGATGGGCATAAGCGAGACGATGGTGTACCGCCATCTGAGTCATGCACTGACAATCATCCGTAAAAAACTCAATGAAAATGGATAAATACGACCTTGTGCTTGATATGATCGAGCATCCCGAAAACTATACATCGGAGCAGTTGGCCAAACTCCTGCGGGAGCCTGAGACGAGAGAGATTTACAAACTTCTCTGCAAAACAGATTCGGCGATAGAAGCCGGCAGAGAGATAGATGTAGATGCCGAGTGGGAGGGTTTCGCGCAGAAACACGGCCGCCGTCCGCGCCTGTCATCCCTGTGGGCGGGGAGCCGGGCCGCGTCAATAGCTGCAATCGTGGGCTCATCGGTGGTGGCTGTCGCTGCCGGAATAGCAGTCACTGTGGCAGTGGTAACCCACAAGCCGGAACCGGTGGCCGAGGAGGCAATGGTTGTATCTACGGCGATGTCTGCGACAACCGAAGATATTGTCACGCCGACTGATACCGTAAGGACCGCGTCGGAGCCTGTGATGTTTGAAAACGAACCTCTTGAAGCGATAATGAAAGAGGTTGCAGCCGCTTACGGAGTTGAAGTGAAGTTTAATAACCGGGAGGTAGCTTTGCTGCATCTTTATTACAAACTTGATGCATCATTACCTCTTAATGAGGTGGTGGAACAGCTCAACACATTCGAGCAAATCAATATCAAGCAAGACGGCAACATCCTAAATATCTACTGAAAATGAGAACCATCCTGACCATAATAATGGCTGCGGTGTCATGCATTTCAGCCAGTGCCTACAAATATGCCTATTCGTTTGACAACATACCTGTTTCGGAGGCTATCATCAGAATAAGCAAAGACAACCCCGATGTAAATATCTCCTTCATCTACAAGGAGCTTGACAACTATAAGACTACGGCCCGGATTCAGACGGATGATATTTATGATGCGTTGCGTCAGGCCGTGGCACTGAATCCGGTTTCGGTGATAAGAAAAGGCGACAATTATTACATAGAGGCTCTTCAGCACGGAAAGTTCCGCTATACCGGACAGGCACTGGGTGGCGATAACGAGCCGGTGGCCGGCGCGACTGTAATGTTGCTCGTCCCCGGGGACTCCAGTGTGGTGACTTATGGCGTGGCGGATTCAGAAGGACGATTCAATATCCCGTGCGACCGCACCGAAGTGATTGCAAAGCTCAGCAGCATAGGTTATCAGACTGTCTACCGCCATTGTGCTGATTTCAATATCGGCATTGTCACGATGCCTGTCAGAGTCACCGTTCTCAAATCGGTGGCGGTGGAGGCACAGATGGCGACAGTATATTCCGACAAGACCGTTTTCATTCCCACCGCGAGGCAGAAAAATGCCTCACAGACCGGAGCCGAGCTGATTGACCATATAGGGATTCCACAGCTTAAAGTGTTCCTTAACGGGAGGGTAGAGACTAACTCCGGGCGCCCCGTAGCCATATATATAGACTATATTCCCGCATCGGAGAATGACCTGAAAGCCATGCGCATGGCCGACGTGCGCCGCGTGGAATATTATGAGTATCCATCCGACCCTCGAATGCAGGGGAATCCATACGCAGTAAACTTTGTGATGGCACAATATGAGTACGGTGGATATGTAAAAGGATTCAATCATACCAATCTGATACATTATTCGGAGCAGCTGCTTGGCAACGTGAGGCTGCAGTATAAGAAGATGACCTACGATATCATGGGATATGGCTGGGGGCACAACAGCGACCGTTATGGCTCGGAACTTACCGAGACCTACCGCCTGCCGCAGCCCGACGGGGAAATCAAAACATTTGAACGCTATTCCAATACCACGAAATCGAAGGAGCGCCGTCGGCAATACTTCACGGCATTCAAAGCCACATATAATTCCGACAATATACAGGCATCGACACAGATAAACGGAAGTATCGACCGCATTCCGCACGCCGACCGCAGCGGTGAGGTGAGATACGAGCCGGCATTCACCGCGCCGTCGGAATACCGTTCGACGATGTGGAATGCCTCAAAATTCATATCCTATAGCGGCAATTATTTCTTTATTCTCCCAAGGAACAATTCCCTTCTGTTTACCCCGACGTATGTCTATACGCATACCGAGCAGAATTCAAGTTACACGGAAAACGGATTTGCTCCCATACAGAACGGCGCCACTGACAATACGAACCAGATGATGGGCGACCTGAAGTTCAAGCATGACTTCGGAAGAAAAGGCAACGTGCTCGGATTCGTGCGCGGCTCCTATGAGTATAACCGCACCCGATATACGGGGACAGCCAGTTCGTTTGACCGGGCCAAGTCATCGCGTGTAGGCGTAGGGGTGAACTATACCGTGAACATAGGTGATTTCTATGGCAGCACAGGCTTTGGCTGGGACTGGGACTGGCTCAGGTTCGGCGACATGACGGATAAGCCTTCATCACCATGGTTTGACCTTTCGCTGCAATACAGCCTCAATAAAAAACACTCATTCTCGACTGTTTTTCATTACAGCACCTGGGCGCCCGACCCGAGTTTCAAAAGTGAGAACATCATCAGTACGAACCATCTGTTGAGCTACACCGGAAATCCGGCTCTCAAACCTAATAAGAGCTATGATATCGGAGCATTTTATTCATGGTTCCCCAATAATAACGTAAGTTTCAGCGCATTTGCTACGACGTGGATTACAGAAGACAGGTATGTGTATGACTATGAGGCGTCGTCTACGGGTATTCTCCGTACTATCAAGCAACCTCTTGGAGGTTACAGCCAGACACAATACGGCGTGAACGGGACATTGCGTTTTCTTGACCGGAAACTCGTATTTACCGGCGAGGTCTCCCACAGGCTTAGTCATGACGGCGCACCTTACAATATAAACCACTCGTGCGTCGACTGGTACGCGCGCCTGCGTTATTATCTTGGGAACTGTGATTTTACGTTTACCTATATTTCAGGGTCAACACTCTCCGATGGAAAAATAAACGGTATTCTCACCAAATCCAAAAGCGACTGGTACGTAACCGTGGGATGGTCAAAATCAGACTGGAACGTAAAGTGCAACATTGTCGACATAACAAGGTGGAACTGGCGCGGCCAGATCAAAACCATGCACAGCAAGTATTACGACACGCGCGAGCAGCTATATAGCGGAACAAGTCACGCTCTGATACAGCTCTCGGCCACCTACACCTTCGGTTTCGGTCGAAAAGTAGCACGCGACAATGAACCCAGCGTCACCAAATCGTCGTCGTCCGGAATTCTGAAATAGAAAAGTAGGGTTAAATCGGACTCTTTTTTTCAGCGGGGCAAACTACGTGGGGTTGTCCCGCTGTTTTTCATTATTTCAGATTACCGGATATGTTTTTCGGGGTTACATTCGGATTGCTATAACTAATTGTCCTTTGTTTGTAGGTTCTAATAATTATTTTGTAGCTTTGCGTATGGGAACTAACGAAATAATACTCTATCAGCCTGATAAGACAATGAAGCTTGAGGTACGCCTCGAGAATGAAACGGTGTGGCTGACCCAACAACAGATGGCAGATCTCTTTTTACGTGATCGTTCAGTCATTACCAAACACATCAACAATATATTCAAGGAGAGGGAACTGGAAGAAATCAGCAATGTGCATTTTTTGCACATTGCTTCATCCGACAAGCCAATCAAGCTATTCAGTCTTGATGTGATAATATCTGTAGGGTATAGAGTTAAATCGTTAAGAGGCACTCAATTCCGTCAATGGGCCAATAAGGTTCTTAAGGAGTATCTTCTGCGGGGGTATTCGGTGAGTCAGAGGCTGGCACAGATGGAGGATCGGATAGACAGACGTCTTTCCGAGCATGATAAAAGATTGGATAATCTACGTAAGGATGTGGATTTCTTTGTGCGCACGGCATTGCCTCCCCGGGAGGGGATTCTATTTGAGGGGCAGATATTTGATGCTTATTATATTACTTCACAGCTTATCCGCAAAGCCAACAGTCGAGTTGTCTTGATTGATAACTACATTGATGAGACAGTGTTTCTGCAGCTTGCCAAGCGTAATCCGGGAGTGAAAGCAACCATCTATACCCATACAATCTCGCGTCATCTGCGGCTTGACCTTCAGAAACACAACTCCCAGTATGAGCCTATCGATATTCAGACATATCGCCGCGCACATGACCGTTTCCTGATAATAGATGAGGAGGTCTATCATCTTGGTGCCTCTCTTAAAGATCTCGGAAAGAAACTATTTGCGTTCTCTCTTTCAGAAGAAATGACGGGGACGGAATTTTTATCGCGACTGTAAATGATTAAGATGCCTCAAACACTTATCGAGTTCACGTTAAGGTGCAACATTGTCGACATAACAAGGTGGAACTGGCGCGGCCAGATCAAAACCATGCACAGCAAGTATTACGATACGCGCGAGTAGCTATATACGAGCAGCTATATATATAGCGGCACAAGCCACGCTCTGATCCAGCTTTCGGCCACCTACACCTTCGGTTTCGGCAGAAAAGTGGCACGCGACAATGAACCAAGCGTCACCAAATCGTCGTCGTCCGGCATTCTGAAATAGGAAGGTGACGGACAGAACGGCTTGATGGGACTGTATTTCGGATGACGAACTTATTGCCTTTATTTCGGTGGTTATCGTAATTATTTTGTAGCTTTGCTACTTAGAAACCTGTTGTTTGTGGAACAGCTTAAACAGAATAAAGTATGAGAGCCGAACAAGTAATGGAGATTCTGCGTTCCGGAGGATATTCGCTGGTGATTTGGAATAACGGCATCCACACATTCACCGGGCGCGGCGTCTCAGATCTGTACCGTATCTATACCGGAGAGAAAGAGCTGCTGGACGGGGCGGTGGTTGCCGACAAAATCATAGGGAAAGGAGCAGCCGCTTTGATGGCTCTCGGTAAGGTTTCGGAAATCTTTACCGATACTATCAGTGCGCCGGCTTTGTCGCTGCTGAAGGACTGCGGTATTCCTGTAAGTTTTCAAACCGTGGTACCCAATATCATCAATCGCAGGGGGGATGGCGTGTGCCCGGTAGAAACGCTGTGTCTGGAATGCGTTACGCCTGCGGAGTGCCTGCCTCTCATAGAGCGTTTTATGACTGAAAAGAAATAATCAATACCAACAATATGCAGACTGTTAAAAAGCCGGAAAAGGAGAACTGAAGCCTCCCTCTCCGGCTTGACCTAAAACCTAATTAACTCTATTTGAATCTGCAAGTATGACTTTCGGAGTAGGGCGCGAACGGAATTCGGAGTCTCTTAACTTGGCGAACGCGCGAAGATATTTGCGGATAGACGACACCATTTCCTGAGATTCCTGAAGGATATTGACGTAAACATATAGTACGGTTAGCGAAGCTACATCGCCGTCGCGCATGTGATCCTGCACACGATGATAGGTATCTGAAACCGTATCCTTGATTTCGTCGCAATGACGGCGTAACTGTGAGATTACTTCCATGTCGCCGCTCTTCATCACTTCAATGGTGTCATTGAAAAGCGTTTCAATCCGGCTGCAAAGCAACTGGTATTCAGTGGTGTAGCGGGGTGGCAGGGGGAGGAAGTTGTTTTCCACGTGTTCCTTGCATACCTCATTGATTCGCCGGAGATTATACAGAATGGACATACACAGGTTGTTGCTGAGATAGAACCAGGTGGTCTTTTCGATTGCGGTTTCGTGGGGAACGAGACGCAGGCAGAGTGTTTCCTTGCGCCGGGCGATTTTGAGAATGTTTTTCTGTGAGGCCAGACTCGATTCGGCCTTTCCCAGCACACCGGCGTTTTCATTTATGAACGCATCGGTTACGGTGCGGTAGCCTTCGGCAGCATATGTGATGAATTTCTGCTGCTGTTCGGTGATATACACCATGAGGAGAGGCCAGATCTGACTTTTGTCGTCCGTGGTGATGATGGTGTTGAACATCACGTCGCCATCTTCAGATTCCTGACGGTTCTTGAAGCGAAGGTTGCTGCGGATAAGAAGACCGATTGTGAGAATCGCGAGGGCTATCATGACCCAGTGGCCTCCGAAGTGCATCAGAAGAACAATTACTCCGGCTCCGATGAAAGCAGCACCTGCCGTAATGAACCAGCCTCCGATTACGGAGATAACGCCGGTGATGCGGAAAACAGCGCTTTCACGGCCCCATGCCCGGTCGGCGAGGGATGTACCCATGGCAACCATGAAGGTTACGAATGTGGTGGACAGAGGCAGTTTCATCGAAGTGCCAAACGCAATCAGGGCACCGGCGAGCACGAGGTTCACAGAGCCGCGTATGAGGTCAAAAGCCGCGCCCTGTTCAAGAATCGTGTCGTCCAGATTGAAACGTCGGCTGAACCATCGGCGCACGGGCACGGGGGTGACTTTACGCACCCAGGCAATGATATTGAGAGTCCAGCGGACGAGACGTCGAGCTATGCGGGAGGAACCGAACATCTCATCGCCGCCCGTCTGCGAACCAAGTCCGATTTCTGTTTTGGTTACATTGCGGGCCTTGGTTGATGTGGCGAGGGAGACAACCATAATCACTCCTGCTCCCACGAGGAAGTAAATCGGGGTATCGGCCGGCCCGTTCAGAGAACCCATAAGGAAACCGTGGGCATCTCCGCCTCCGTTGGCTATATAGTCCTGGTATGAGGAGAGACCGCTGAGGGGAACGCCGATGAAGTTGACAAGGTCGTTGCCGGCGAAAGCCATCGCAAGGGCAAAAGTACCTAAAAGTACCACTACTTTCAGAACGTTTACTTTCAGCCAGTGGAGAATCTGCATCAATATGGTAGAACCCACAAAACAGAAGCCCATCAACGGAAGAGTGTTGGCTTTAATCCACGCCTTGACATCGGGAGTCATGAAAGAAAGGTCTTTGGCTCCCTTGATGAGAAGAAAATAGGCGATTGCCGTGACGCATATACCGCCGTAGATTCCTATTTTCCATTTAAGTTTGCTCCGATATTCAAAGGAGAAAATGGTTCGTGAAAGAAACTGTACAACAGTTCCGAACACAAACGCAATGGCTACTGAGAGGAATATGCCGAGAATCACCGACAATGCCTTTTCGGTGTTCAGCAGGTCGTTAAATCCGAGATCGATTCCGCCGGCCATCTTGATGAGAGCGACTACAAAAGTGGCGCCCAGCAGTTCAAAGACCATGGAAACCGTGGTGGATGTAGGCATACCCAATGAGTTGAAAATGTCAAGGAGTATGATGTCCGTCACCATAACGGCCATGAAAATACATATCAGGTCATAGAAAGAGAAATGTTCCGGCCTGAAAATGCCATGACGGGCAATATCCATCATGCCGTTGCTCATGGCGGCGCCTACAAATACGCCGATAGAGGCGACGATAAGTATTCTCTTGAACGAAGCGGCCTTGGAACCTATGGCCGAATTGAGGAAATTTACCGCGTCATTGCTTACTCCAACCGAAAGATCGAATACTGCCAGCAGGAAAAGGAAAATGATGACGCATAGAAATAGAATGTCCATTTTTACCGAAGTGTAATTTATTAGTTTATTTCTACGGCAAAAGTCACTCAATTTTATTTCAAAAATATTTCAAAATTCTTAAGGTTCTGTGAAATCTAATCTATCTGCAATTAACGTGACCGGGATATTACCGGGCCGTTCGTCGAACTGTAGACCAATTCAAACAATGAAGTTGAAAATACGTTGTATATTGTAAAAAAAAGTCTACATTGCCATTATGCATGATCTGATTATAATCATTGTTTTGATTATTCTTAACGGAGTGTTCTCCATGTCGGAGGTAGCGCTTATATCAGCCCGTAAGTCAAAGCTGACGTCCGAAGCAAAGAATGGAAACCGTAATGCCATCACGGCGTTGAAGCTCCAGAGCGAGCCTGACCGTTTCCTCTCGACCATACAGATTGGAATTACCCTGATCGGTATTCTCACCGGTCTGTACTCCGGAGCAACTATTGCTTCCGATCTCGGTAATTATTTCGCCGGACTCGGGGTGGAGCGTCACCTTGCCCTCAACCTTTCCAAAGTAGTAATAGTGGCACTGGTTACCTATCTTTCGATTGTGGTGGGAGAGCTCGTGCCCAAACGCATCGGTATGGGAAAAGCCGACACCATTGCCAAAATAGTGGCTGGGCCCATGAAATTGCTGTCGGTGGTCACATATCCGATAGTCTGGCTCCTCTCTGCCTCGACTGCGTTACTGGTCAAACTGCTTCATATAGGAAACTCCTCGTCAAAAGTCACGGAAGATGAGATAAAATCGCTTATCCGTGAGGGGGCCGATGCCGGAGAGGTGAGGGAAGTGGAACAGGATATCATGGAGCGCGCGTTGGTGATGGGCGACAGCCGCATAGAAGCCATCATGACAAGCCGCAAAGACGTGGTTTCGCTTACAATCGGCATGAAGCCGGAATGCATACGGCAGGTTCTTGCCCATGACCTGCATTCCTCCTATCCCGTGTTTGACAGCGACAAGAAGGAAATATGCGGAGTGATATCGCTTAAGCGACTCATATTCACTCTTGGTTTGCCGGATTTCAATATGGAGAAAGAACTGACATCCGGGTTGTGTCTGCCTGACTCCATGACTTTCTACGACGCGCTGGAAACCTTCAGGATATCCAATGAACATTCAGCGCTCGTATATGATGAATATGGAAATTTCCAAGGCATCGTTACCCTACGTGACATTCTTGACGGTCTTGTAGGAAATCTGACTCAGGGGGATGACGGCCCGGCGATAGTAAAACGTGCCGGTAAAGAGGAATGGCTCGTAGACGGCCAGTGCCTGGTATATGACTTCCTTGAACACTTCGGAATGGAGAGTCTTTACAAGCCCTCGGCCTACTCGACCATAGGAGGTCTGATTATCGAGGCGATGAAAAAAGTGCCGGTGGAAGGCGATATTGTGACCTGGAACTGTTTTCGCCTTGAAGTGGCGGACATGGATCGCGCCCGCATCGACAAGGTAGCTGTCTCAAGATCAGCTGCGCCGTGACCTTGTTAAGGTACGATACTATGTCTGAGTCAATCTGTTTTCTGATATTCTCCGGGAGTCATGCCGGTTTCTCGTTTGAAGAATGTGCCGAAGGCCGACTGGCTTGGGAAGTTCAGCCTGTCGGCAACTTCGCCCACAAGCATATCCTTGCTTTTCAGCAAGACCTTAGCCTGGATGAGTGTCGCGCGGTTCACCCAGTACATCACACTATGGCCGCTTATCCGGGCAATCAGTGTTGAGAGATAGTGCGGTGTGAGTGCCAGTTTGTCGGCATAGAACGATATGGTTCTGTGGCGGCTGCAATGCTCGTTTACGAGTTTCTTGAATCTGCTGAAGAGTTGTTCCTTACGGATTACCCTCTGTACCGGGGCCGATTCCTGTTCGATGTGGTATAAAGTCTGGATATCGCTGATAATTGCCGAGAGAAGATGGCCTACGGTCTCACGTCGGAATGGCATTCGGTGAGCGATATCCCACAGGACGTTAGCGAGTCCGAGCGTCTCATTCCAGTCGGTTTCTGATGCATGCAGAATGATATTTTCGCTTACGGGTATATTTTCCTTAAACATTATCCCCATCATATTATAGTCGTCGGTACACGATTTCAGCTCCATTATTGTTTCCGGCGCAAACAACAGAATATCCCCTTTCTCAAAGTGATATTCCTCCAGAGTAAGCTCAATATCCGCGCTGCCTTCGGTCACCCAGAGTATGCGGCCTTCAGGCAAACGGTAGGGCTGTCCTTTTCGTACGAAATTCTCCCGGTATGGCCCGACATTCCGCGCCATCCCGAAATAATCGTTTACAAAAGCTATATCCGGCATATTTCTGACACTGCTGAAATCGGTATTCACCAATGAGAATTCGCTTAAAAAATTTCGTTCCTTTGCCATTTTAGTATTCTCTTTGGGCGAAAATAGGCATAATTCCCTTAATAATTCAGGAAATATCCACCGAACCATACAATTTAAACAACAAAAGTACTTATTTTGAAACAACAGAGTGTCGACATAGGCATATCTTTGCGGTGTGAAACCAACATACCTACAAATGAAATACACGTTGTTATTCATCCTGATTTTCCTTTCACAGGCGATGAGTGCCCAGACCGTCACTCTCGGGCAATGCCAGACGCTGGCACAGGAAAATTATCCTCTTATCAGGCAGTATGACCTGATAAGACAGACCACCGATTACACTCTGAGCAACATATCGAAGGGTTGGCTTCCTCAGATATCGGCAATCGCCCAGGCCACATACCAGAGCGATGTGATGACTCTCTCCCGACCGTTACAGAACGTGCTCAACCAGCAGGGTTACAACGTAAGGGGAGTGGGGAAAGACCAGTACCGCATAGGAATTGATATAAATCAGACGGTGTATGACGGAGGATTGATAAGGGGGCAGAAAAACGTTGCCCGTATTGAAGGTGAAGTGCAGGCAGCGCAGACAGCCACCGATCTTTATGCGGTGCGTCAGCGTGTCAACGACCTTTATTTCGGAATTCTTCTGCTTGATGAAAAATTAAAGCTGAACCGGGAGCTGCAGATTCTTCTTCAGTCCAATCTTGACAAGCTGAAATCCATGCTTTCCCACGGCGTTGCCATGCGTAGCGACGTTAGTACGGTTATGGCTGAGAAGCTTACAGCGGAACAACAGGCCACAGAACTCGCTTCGTCAAGAAAGAGCCTCATGGATATGTTGGCGGTATTTATAGGGCAAGGAATTACTGAGCTGGTCATGCCCCAGGATGAGAGGGAACTCCCGGATGGAAACAAGCGCCCGGAACTCCATCTTTTCGACACGCAGATTGAACTTGCCAATGCACAGGAGCGGTTGCTTAATGCCCGTTTGCTTCCGAAGCTTAGTGTCTTCGCGCAGGGATATTACGGATATCCGGGATATGACCAGTTCGACGCCATGTTCAGCCGAGCATGGAAACTTAACGGGATGGCGGGTGTCAGATTGAGCTGGAACATCGGAGCGTTATATACCCGGAAAAACGACCGAGCCAAGCTCAGCGCTCATCGCGGGCTTGTGGAATCATCGCGCGCAACTTTTCTTTTCAACAATCGTTTGCTCGAGATCCAGCAGACCGACGGTATAGCCAGATATCGTAAGCTGATTGGCAAGGACCGTGATATTGTGGAGTTACGCAGCGAGGTAAGACGGGCAGCGGAATCGAAACTTGAGCATGGTATAATAGACACAAACAATCTTCTGCAGGAGATAACCCGTGAAAATCAGGCCCGCATCGACCTCTCTACGCATACAGTCTTGCTACTCAAGGAAATCTATGAGCTTAAATACACTACGAACAATTAATAATACAAAAGATATGAAAACGGAGATAGTCCTTATGACGGTAGTTTCGGCGCTTGTGTTTGCTTCATGTGGAAACAAAGATGCGGATTATGACGCATCAGGAGTATTTGAGACAACCGAGGTAATAGTTTCTTCCCGAGGCACCGGCGAAATCGTGTCGCTCAACGTTGAGGAAGGCCAGACCGTCGCCGCCAACCAGCCCCTCGGAGAGCTCGACATGACCCAGCTCGTGTTGAAAAAACAGCAGCTTAACGCCGGCAAGGACGCCGCCACAAGCCGCCGGCTCAATACTGCCACACAGGTTGCCGCTCTGCGTCAGCAGATAGCCAACCTCAAGCAGGAAGAGGCCCGTTTCATGGCTTTGCTCAATGACGGTGCGGCCACTCAGAAACAGGTGGACGACATTGGTTACCAGATTGCTACCTTGCAACGGCAACTGTCGGCAGCAAATGAGCAGGTATCCACCGCAAACCAGAGTATAGACGGTCAGTCCGCAGGGTTCGATGCCCAGATAGGTCAGGTTGACGATATGATGCAGCAGGCCGTAATCACATCGCCGATTGACGGTATAATCCTGTCGAAATATGCCGAGGCCGGAGAATTTGCCGTACCGGGACGCGCATTGTTCAAAGTGGCTGACGTGTCGGACATGAAACTGAGAGCCTATATTACCGCAGACCAGTTGACCGGCCTTAAAATCGGGCAGAAGGTAAAAGTCTATGCCGATCAGGGCGAGAACGGAAGAAAGGAATATGACGGAACTGTGTCATGGATAAGCAGCGAGGCAGAATTTACGCCCAAAACTATCCAGACACGCGATGAACGCTCCAACCTCGTCTATGCCATAAAGATAACAGTCCACAATGACGGTCTTATCAAACGTGGAATGTATGGCGATGTGAAATTATAAATCTCCCGGCTATGGCTATAGTAAGCGTGGATAATCTCAGGCTGTCCTACGCCAAAGGAAAGGTACAGGCTCTGAAAGGGGTTACCTTCGATGTCGGAGAAGGTGAGATATTCGGACTGATAGGCCCCGACGGAGCCGGCAAGACCTCGCTGTTCCGTATTCTCACCACCCTGCTGCTTGCCGATTCCGGCACCGCAGTGGTCGATGGTCTTGATGTGGTAAAGGATTACAAGAAGATACGTCAGCACATCGGATATATGCCGGGACGTTTCTCACTGTATCAGGATCTGACGGTAGAGGAAAACCTGTCGTTCTTTGCCACTGTATTCAACACCACCATAGAAGAAAACTACCATCTGGTAGAAGACATATACCGTCAGATTGAACCGTTCAGGCAACGCAAGGCCGGCAAACTGTCGGGCGGGATGAAACAGAAACTTGCGCTTTCGTGCGCCCTGATACACGCCCCCCGCGTCCTCTTTCTCGACGAGCCTACAACCGGCGTTGATCCGGTGAGCCGGAAGGAATTCTGGGAGATGTTGCAGAAACTGAAAAAGAATTTCAAACTGAGCATAATCGTTTCAACCCCTTATATGGACGAGGCGGTGCAGTGCGACCGGATAGCTCTCATACAGGAAGGTCAGTTTCTGACTATCGACACTCCTGATAACATCATCAAGGCGTACACTCAGACACTCTGGGCCGTGCGCTCCGACAAAATGCACCGGCTCCTGACCGACCTGCGCGGTATCAAGGGAGTAAAGACGGCTTTCGCTTTCGGCGAGAACCATCATGCCACCGTCGACCCGTCGGTGCTGTCAATAGACTCGCTCTGCGAACAGCTTGACGCTCTCGGACATCGGAATATCGTGATTGAGGCTGTCGAGCCTTCAATTGAGGACTGTTTTATGAACCTTCAGGAATAAAGCCATGACAGATGAAATTGTAATCAAGGCCGAAGGTCTGACAAAGAGATTCGGCAACTTCACGGCTACCGACCATGTGACATTCGAGGTGCATAAAGGAGAAATCTTCGGTTTCCTCGGAGCCAACGGTGCCGGAAAGACAACCGCCATGCGTATGCTGTGCGGACTTTCGCAGCCGAGCGATGGCAAAGCCACGGTAGCCGGGTATGATGTCGCAACCCAATACGAGGATGTAAAACGGCATATCGGATATATGTCGCAGAAATTTTCCCTGTATGATGACCTTACGGTAGAGGAGAATCTTGTGCTTTTCGGCGGCATCTACGGTATGCCCAGAAAGAAAGTGCGCGAGAAAATAACCGAACTGCTGAAAGAACTCGGTTTCGAAACGGAACGTAAGACGATGGTAAAAAGTCTGCCTCTGGGCTGGAAACAGAAGCTGGCTTTTTCTCTCGCTATCTTTCACGAGCCAAGTATCGTATTTCTCGACGAGCCGACGGGCGGTGTGGATCCCGTGACGCGCCGCCAGTTCTGGGAGCTGATTTATAAGGCTGCTGACAATGGCATAACCGTGTTTGTAACAACTCACTATATGGACGAGGCCGAATACTGCGACCGTGTAAGCATCATGGTTGACGGACGCATCGACGCTCTCGGCTCACCCGCGGAGCTCAAAAAGCAATTCCACGGGAATTCGATGTATGATGTGTTCTATGCTTTGGCACGAACCGCCCGACGTGGAGATTGACAATCAAAAGGAACAAGTTATGAAACAGTTTTTTAGTTTCGTCCATAAGGAATTCCTGCATATCCTGCGTGATAAGCGATCGCTCCTGATACTGCTTGTGATGCCGCAGGTGATGGTGCTTCTGCTGGGCTTCGTGATAAAAAACGAGGTGCGCGACATACGTGTGGCCGTCCTCGACCGAAGCCATGACATCTACACCGGGCGTCTCACGCAAAGACTTTTTGCAAACGAGTATTTTATAGAAAAAGGGGAGATAGCCAGTGAGAAAGAAGCTTCGGAACTTTTCAGAAAAGGAGAGATAGATCTGGTGGTGATTTTCGGGCCCTCTTTTGCCGACCGCATCCTCCACTCCCAGGATGCCGCGGTTCAGATATTGTCGGACGGAAGCGAGCCTAATCAGGCAAGCGTGCGCGTGGCATACGCCCGACAGGTAGTGGCGGCTTTTCAGAAAGAACTGATGCAGGAAATGGCACAGGGTGCCGGTGGAGCGCCACAGTTCAGCATACGCGTAAATTCAAGAATGCTTTATAATCCTCAGCAACGGTCGGAGGTGAATTTTGTGCCGGGAGTCATAGGCATGATAATACTTCTTATCTGCTGCATGATGACTTCAATAGCTATTGTAAGGGAACGCGAGTCCGGTACAATGGAGATTCTCCTTGCCTCGCCGCTGCCTTCATTTGTCATAGTCCTTGCCAAACTTGTGCCCTATCTGATAATAACGCTTTTCGACATGATAGTGATACTTGGCATGTCGTATTTTCTGATGGACATTCCTGTGGCCGGCTCGCTGACGGTGTATGCCGTTATCTCGGTAATTTATATTTTCGTGGCGCTTATGCTCGGACTTCTTATTTCCACTCTGGTAAGGACGCAGCTTGCAGCCATGCTCATCTCCCTGCTGCTGATAGTGCCAACTCTGTATCTGTCGGGAATGATTTTCGCTCTTGAGTCAATGCCAGTTCCGGCTCAGATCATTTCAAATATCGTTCCTGCCAAGTGGTTCATATCGGCCTCGCGCAAAATCATGGTGGAAGGAGTGGAATTACGATATGTAGTTACCGAGTTATCCGCTCTCGCTGCCGAAGGTGTAATTTTCATGCTCCTTGCGTGGAAATGTTTCAAGACAAGACTCTGATGTTATGAAAGCATTACCATATCTTCTCACAAAAGAATACAAGCAGATGTTCCGCAACTGGCTGTTGCCCGTTGTGTTCATTCTTCTGCCGATTGCAATGATGAACGTAGTTCCGCGCATAGCCACGCAGGAAGTAAGCAATATGAATATCGCCGTGATAGACTGTGATCACTCCACGCTGTCAAGCCGTCTCATACACAAACTGCAGGCTTCAGGATTCTTCAACCTATATGCCGTCTGTCCGAATTATAAGACGGCATACGATTTGCTTCAGGAGGGAACGGTGGATTTCATAGTGACGATAGAAAATGAGTTCGAGAAAAATCTGTATCGGACGGGCGCAGCCGATGTGATGGTTACGGTCAACGCGGTGAACGGTATGAAAGGTGCCCTCGGCAACAGTTACCTTACTCAGATAGTGACGCAGTATGCACAGGAGCTTGCCTCCGAAAGCGGTGCCGCAGAACGGAGTCCCGTTAAGGTTGAGCCGCGTTACCTTTTCAATGCCTCTCTTGATTACAAGCCATATATGATTCCCGCACTCATGGCGATGACCCTGATGCTGCTTGTGGGATTCCTTCCGGCCCTGAACGTAGTAGGGGAGAAGGAACAGGGAACTATTGAGCAGATAAATGTCACCCCGGTATCGAGGTTGGAATTCATACTGTCGAAGATGATTCCTTACTGGACCATAGGCTTGCTGATAGTCGGTTTCTCCATGCTGCTCGCCTGGAAAATACATGGAGTTACGCCGGCGGGTGCGATATGGCTTGTGTTCCTGTTCAATATGGTGTATATTTTCACCATATCATCCATGGGACTCATCATCTCCAATTACAGCGACAATATGCGTCAGGCCGCCATGGTTATGTTTTTCTTCATAGTGATATTCATCCTGACGAGCGGACTGATTTCACCGATAGTCTCGATGCCGCACTGGGCGCAGGAGGCAACCCGTCTCAATCCGCTGCGTTATATCATGACGGCGATGCGCGACATATATCTCAAGGGGAGTTCGTTTCACCAGCTTCTTCCCCAATTCATACCCCTCTGTGTCTATGGAGTGGTGGCAAGCGTATGGGCTGTGGTAAGTTTTCGGAAGAACGGTTAAGTTTTCCCACCGAACATCCATGTGAATGCGCGGTTGAGGCGCTGCTGGCCGTATTGGTAATGGTTGCCGGGAACGAGTTCGAAAAAATCGTTGATGCCGTTGTCATGCAGATAACTGACAATTTCCACTGTGTCGGTCTGCACCGGCTGGAATGCCTTGACTTTTGTTTTTGCTTCCTGGTCACCGAGAAGGAAATATGCGCGTCCGGATTTACGGGGCACGGGTTGCGCTTTGATCCATTCCACAAATCGGGCATACCAGAACGAACCCGATAGACTGATGATGTTATGGAACGTATCATTTATCATCCACTGCCAGAGTGCGAACAGCCCGGATAGTGAAACCCCTGTCAGAGTGCGCTCGGCATTTTCGGACATCCCAAGCCGTGGTTCAACCTCGGGCAATACGTCGGTGATTAGTGTGGAAAGGAACCGGGTGGCATATCCCCGGAAATCGGGGCATCCCGGCGGTTGACCGGCGGCAGGCCACGGAGTCAGGTCGTCGTCCCAGTCCATTCCGGTGACGGCCACTATTGTAACGCCAAATCTCTGCGCGGCTTCCTCTATCCATTCTCCCAGATTGTCAAGAGGATAAAGCACATAACAGATTTTGTCGGCCGACTCTTTTACGGCTTGTATTTCAAGATTAGCTATTCTGAATGTCTGCATATTTCATTATTCCAGGTAAATCATTGAATCCTATACTTTTATATAATGATTGCGCCATGTCGGTGGTTTCAAGATAAATCTTGTCGCATCCGAGCTCACGGGCTTTGTCTACAAGCCAGCGTACGATTGCGTGGGCTACCCCTCGGCTGCGGAACTCCTCGCGCACATAGATGTTCATCAGGTAGGCGCAGCGTCCAGAGGGATTGTCGGGCGAGGGCAGTTCTTCCGTCAGACATATCGCACCGCATCCAGCGTCGGTGTCATCTGCTGAAGCCACTATAGCAATATGTGTGCCGTCGGCTATGTGCCGCCGATAATACTGTCGGTTGGCTACCAGCAGCCTTTTCGATGGCTCGGTACCGAATACATTCTCTATCACCTCCCTGCGCCAGTGCATCAGGGTGGGGATGGCTGTTATCTCTCTTATATCCAGTTTCATTCCGGTTCTCCTTCCTTCATTACCACCGGCAACAGGCGGTCATTGACTTTTCCGCGCCGTGTGAGCGGTAATTCATCCATTTTCACAAAAAATTCAGGCACCATGAAGTCGGCAAGGCGTGAGAGCAGAAATCTCTTTATGCGGCTTATCCGGCAGTTTTTGTGCGATGGCACGAAATAGGCCGTGAGGTAGGCAAGACCTTGCTCGTCGGTGAACGCACGCACCACTCCGCGCTCCACACACGGCGATTCGTTCAGCACATTTTCCACCTCTTCCGGCTCCGCCCGTTTGCCGAGTATCATCACCTGTTTGTCCTTGCGGTGCAGAAACGCTATGTTACCGTCGGGCAGACGATATCCCAGGTCTCCGCTGCGATACATCCGTGTGTCGTCGCCGAGAGTGACGAAATTCACCTGTTCGGGTGGATTGCCCAGATATCCGCGTGATACCCCTTCGCCGAAAATGCAGATTTCTCCCGGGGTACCATCCGCCACTTCATGCAGGTCATTGTCGAGAATCTTTACTTCCACGCCTTTTATGGCCTTACCCACGGGATACGTGCCGTCGTCAAGGGGCTCGGCATTGTCAACACGGAAATATGTTGCGCAGACCGTGGTTTCACTCGGGCCGTAAGTGTTGTAAATCACGAAATCCCGGTCTTTGAGCCAGCTTATATATGATGCCCGTATCACATCTCCGCCGCTTATGAGCAGACGCAGTTTCCGCGGATATGTCTGATAGCGGTTCATATCGGCAAGCAGATAGGGAAACCCGCTGATTTCAGTGACGCCATGCCTTTCGCAGAAAGCCATGAGGTCGGCAAGAGTTCCGGCCAGTATCTCTTTCGAGGGTATGGCAAGAGTGGCTCCGTTGAGCAGGGTAGTGAAGACCTCCTCAACAAAAATATCGAAGGAACAGATGGAATACTGAAGCATCACATCGCCTGGAGCCACATGAAATTCGTGCTCAAACGCCTCGGCGTAGTTGACCACACTGTGGTTTTCCACCACCACTCCTTTCGGACGTCCTGAGGTGCCGGAGGTGTAGAGAATATAAGCCACGCCGTCGGGCACAGAACGGTCGGGCAGCGGCGCTCCTTCCGGAAGATTACGGCAGAAATCATCGGTGATTATAAAATCCGTTCCGGCTGTGCGCATCATGTAGTCTATGCGGTTCTGTGGCAACGATGGTTCGGCCGGTACGTAAGCCGCCCCGCTTTTCAGCACGGCGAGCATCGCCGCGATCATTTCTATGCCGTGGCTCATTACAATTCCTACTGTGGGATAATCCTCGGTATAGAATTTCTTCATGATGGCATTAGCCATCACGTCAAGCTGCCGGTAGGTCACAGAGCGTCCGTCCTCCACCACCGCTGTCGCGTCCGGCTGTAGACTCACCCACCGTGAAAATATATTGTAAATGGTTTTCCTGTTCATGCAGTTCTGATTATATTACAAAAAGAGAATAATTACCGCATTTGTTCATTATCTGTACGTAGATTAACAGCGTCGGAACAGCATGGTGGTACATCATGGCGACATTAGCCCGTGAAAAAAGAAATTTGAGCCGCTGAGAAATTGAATGATATTCTTTTATTGTTAATTTCGCAGTCTGAACGTAAATGACACATGGCAATGAATCAGGAAGAGAATTTGGGTCCGATGAAGCTTATATTCAATTATAACAATGTATTCTACAGCTTCTTCTATGACGATATCAGCGGTTGTATACATCGCTCGCAGGAATATGCCCTCAACTACGTGTATTCGGGCGAGATGATTCTCGACAATGGTACTGAACAGATTCATGTGCGCAAAGGTGAATGCGTTTTTATTCCGCGTGACCACCATATCACAATGTATAAGAAGACCTATCAGGGTGAGCGTTACTGCGGCATCTTTCTGATGTTTACCCGAGGTTTCCTCCGGGAAATGTACGGTAAGCTGTCACTGAATAAGGTAAGGGTGAAAACCGGCAAACTTCCGGATGGAGTGATAAAGCTCCCATGGACGGTGGAACTGGCAAGCCTATTCGCTTCCATGACTCCGTATTTTGATCCGGAAGTCAAACCGAAAGACAATTTCATGGAGCTGAAGCTGCAGGAGGGGCTTATGGCTCTTCTTGCGATAGACGAGAGATTCATTCCGACCATGTTTGATTTCAACGAGCCGTGGAAGATAGATATACTCGGCTTCATGGAGGAGAATTTTATGTGCGATCTGAGCATCGAAGAGATTGCCCATTATACCGGCCGGAGTCTCGCCACATTCAAGCGTGATTTCAAGAAGATAAGTGACCTTACTCCTGAAAAATGGCTTATCAAGAAGCGCCTCGGAAAAGCGTATGATCTGATGAAAACCGGTAAGAAGAAAGTTGTGGATGTCTATGCCGAGGTCGGTTTCCGCAACCCTTCCCATTTCTCCACTGCGTTCAAGAAAGAATTCGGAATTGCCCCGTCTTCCTTCATGAATTAATAAAACAGGAATCCGAGCTTTTCAGAAATCAAAATTGAGCCTCACAGCAATTTTGCTGCGGGGCTCTTTCCCTATTTTTGCACTATGAAATTATTAAATCAAATATGATTCTGAAACAAACATTGGCAATAAGTCTTGTTGTTCTTGCTGGAATTACAGACCTCCACGCCTCCAATCCAAAAGAAAACGGAAACAATATGGAAAATCTTACTCTGACAAAAGAATGGGACAAGACATTTCCCAAAAGTGACAAAGTTGACCACAGCAAGGTGACATTCGTAAACCGCTATGGCATCACGCTTGCCGCCGATATGTATAAACCCAAAAGCGCGACTGGCAAACTCCCCGCCATAGCCGTGTGCGGCCCCTTCGGTGCAGTCAAGGAGCAGGCCGCAGGTCTGTATGCTCAGGAAATGGCGGAACGCGGTTTCCTGACAATTGCTTTCGACCCATCCTTCACCGGCGAAAGCGGCGGCACTCCCCGTTACATGACATCGCCGGACATCAACACCGAGGATTTCAGCGCTGCGGTGGACTATCTTGTTACCAATCCCGAAGTTGACCCTCAGAGAGTCGGCATCATCGGTATCTGCGGCTGGGGCGGCATAGCCATAAACGCGGCAGCAGCTGACCCGCGTATCAAGGCTACTCTCGCATCCACCATGTATGATATGAGCCGCGTGAACGCCAATGGTTATTTCGATGCCGATGACAGTGCCGAAGCCCGCAATGCTCTCCGTGAGAAATTAGCCGCACAGCGCACAGAGGACTACATCAACGGCACTCCCAAACTCGGTGGCGGTGTTCCCGATATATTGCCCGACGACGCGCCCAAATTCCTCCGCGACTATTACGACTACTACAAGACCAAGCGCGGCTATCATCCGCGCTCGCTCAACTCCAATGGCGGACGAAACGCGACATCTCCGATTCCCTGGATTAACTTTCCGCTGATGAGCCGTGCCGGAGAAATAGAGAACGCCGTCATGATTCTTCATGGAGAGAAAGCCCACTCGTTCTATTTCGGCAGCGACGCCTACAAGAAACTAACTGTGACTCCCGGCAAACCAAACAACAAGCTCTTCATGGTGATTCCCGGCGCAAGCCACACCGATCTCTACGACCAGAAGGATATCATCCCCTTCACTGCAATCGAGAAATTCTTCAGCGAATATCTTGACAAATAATATTTAAGTAAGTCGCGGAAGTTATTGGCTTATCAATAATTTCCGCGACTTACTTATACCTGATTGTGACAATCCTTTACCGGATGCCGCAGGAGAATGTCAGATTATCTCCAATGCTTTAAGAGCCTTGAATATCCCGTCGTCATCCACGTTCGCGGTAATATAATCGGCATGGGATTTCACCTCCTCGGAAGCGTTGCCCATTGCCACTCCTGTCGCAGCTTTCCTAAGCATCGGGATGTCGTTTCCACCGTCGCCGAATGCTATGGTGTCGCGCATTTCAATTGCGAAATGTCGCGCCATTGTCTCGATTCCCATTGATTTATTCACGCCTTTGCAGGTAATGTCCGCGAATGTCGGGAACCACCGGTTAAACTCCAGTTCTGGGAACAGCGGCTTCAGTTCTTTTTCGGTTTCCTCATTGAAAAACACCGTCATCTGATAAACGTCCTTATTCCACATCGTTTCAAAATCTGTGACAGGTACCGGCCCAAGGTTGAAATATTCCTGAAAGCCTGTCCTGAATTCATTATCGGGATTGGCTACAATCATGCCGTCCATTGTCACGAACAGGCAGGTGAAACCTTCCCTTATACATACCTCGGAAAGGGCCTGGACTGTTTCTCCCGGTATCTTTGTCAGTTTTATTTCTTTGCCTTCTGCAAGACAGACTGCTCCGTTGAGCGTGACATATCCGTCAATCAGGTCTTTCGGTAGGCCGGCCAGGTCAAGAAAGGTATGAGACCTTCCGGTGGCAATAAAAATCTTGTTGCCGTTCCCCCGGGCTTCCCGGATGGCAATCATTGCCGATTCAGGCACTCTGTGGGTCTTGATGTCTACCAGTGTTCCGTCCACATCAAAAAAACAATGCTTTCATATCTGATTCAATGCTTGTTAAATTGTAATCTTATAGCCAGTACAGCGAGTCCCAGACCTAAAAGTCCGATTACTCCGAAAGTGTAATGGAGAGAAATCGAGTGAGCGAGATAACCGATCATAGGCGGTCCGATCAGAAAACCGAGATATCCGATTGATGAGACAGTAGCCACAGCAATGCCGGAGTTCATACGTGTTGTGCGCCCTGCCGTACTATAACAGATGGGCACAGTGGATGATATTCCGAACCCGACAAGAAAGAATCCGATAAGCGCCGTAAGCAAATGAGGGAAACCGACTGCGATGCAAAGCCCGATGAAAATCAGCAGCCCGCTTACGGCAATCACTTTAGACGAGCCGTATTTTGTGACGAACCGATCTGAAATAAACCTGCCTAAAGTCATGGTGCAAAGACAGGTAACATATCCTGTCTGAACAAGATTGGCGGGAGCGTCTACAACCTGTTGGAAATAGACCCCGCTCCAGTCATACATGCATCCCTCGCATATCATCGCTGCAAATGCCATAACGCCAAGTATTACAACCATGGGGTCAATTCCTTTCATCCATCTCATTTTTCCTTCCGGGATTGTCTGGATTTCTGTTTTCTTTTGGTCGTTTCTTACAAGATACTTGTACATTATCATTCCGAGGGCAATACAAAACACTATAACCGAGCAAAAATGGGTTATTGCCATCAGATGCAGCCCCATGAATAGCATGGCAATCAGGCCGCCGATAAAACCTCCAAGACTCCAGAACCCGTGGAATGATGCCATTATTGTCTTGCCGTACTCATGTTCGGCATTGACTCCTTGGGTGTTGGATGAAGTATTGTAGAGATTGGTGGTCATTCCGAATAAAAACAATCCTTCCATCAGCCCGATTTCCGTAGTAGCCAAGGCGAGCGGTATGAGCGACAACGAATAGAGAAATGTGGCGGTAATCAGCATTTTTTTGCTGCCGAACCGGTTGACAAGCCATCCTGAGAGTACCATCGCCGTTACCTGTCCTACAGGGATGGAGAATAATACCGTTCCAAGGGCAGCCTCGGTTAGTCCAAGGGTTTCCTTTATATCTGGAATTCGATTGGCCCATGTGGCGAATATGAGTCCTTGGATAAAGAAAAACAGACTTACCGCTGCACGGGTTAAGTTTTTATTTTTCATACTTTCTTTTACCATTTACCAATTTGCGGTTAAATTTAGGTTTTTGCGGTTTTTATTTCAAGTATCCGGAATAATGGCAGAAAACCGCAAAATAGCATGCGTAGTCCTCACTGTTTTTTGGTTTCCTTTTCAAAAGTATTTATATTTGCGGTATTATGCAAATTAATTATGCGGTTTTATGCTGAAAGAAGAAAGGCTGAATATTATCTTGAAGCATATTTCAAGTGATAGCAGAATTTACGTCACGACCCTTAGTTCCGAGCTCGGTGTAAGCGATGATACCATCAGGCGTGACATCGTCGAACTTGAACAGAAAGGACTTCTTACCAAGGTACACGGAGGAGCGATAGCTCGTTCGGGAATATCAATAGAGTTTACAGAGCGTCTGAACACTGACATGGAGATGAAGAGACATCTCGTCGGCAAGATTGTCCCTTTGTTCAAAAACGACGATGTCATACTTATTGACGGCGGTACCACAAATCTTGAGCTTGTCAGATCACTTCCCGCTGACAAACACTTCACGGTAATAACCAACAGCCTGCCCGTAGCGACCGAACTCTCGTCGAAGCATAATGTCGATGTAACTATACTCGGCGGCCAGATAATCGGCCCCTCTCAGGTCTCGGCAGGCATCATGACATACCGCGCATTGGAAAATATATATCCTGACTGGACTATAGTCGGAGTCAGTGACCTACATCCCGAGAAAGGCCTGATGACGACCATTCAGGAGGAAGCCATAGTAAAACGCAGCTTCATTGAGCAAGGGGGAAAACGCGTTGTGATAGCGACTTCCAACAAGCTGAATACTGCCCATCACTACAGGTTCGCGTCCCTCTCTGAAATAGACTATCTTGTGGTTGAAGATGACCGCAGGCCCGAGATTCTCGAAAACTGGCCTCGCTTTCAATATCAGCTGTTATAATCGGTTTTATGGGAAAAATTCTGGCTGGACATTTGGGCGGCATTCTCGTATCCTCTAAAAATAAAAAAAACAGCCTCCGGTGGATATCTCCGAAGACTGTCTTTTATGTACTACGTTTGAGTGCTTATAGTTATCGCCACCCCATAAACATTTTTACAACCTCAGGGGCATGGTGATCGAAGAAGAGGCTTTTCCGGGTGTCCAGTAGGGCAATCTCCGCCATGTCTGTTTCGCTCAGGGTAAAATCAAGAATGTCAAGATTCTGCTCCATACGTTCTATATGTGTGGATTTGGGGATGATTATGACATCACGCTGTACGAGCCAGCGTAATGCCACCTGTGCCACACTCTTGCCGTATTTCTTACCGATTTTTTCAAGGACAGGATTGGAGAAGAAGTTGTTGCGGCCCTCGGCAAGCGGCGCCCATGCCATCATGTGCGTTCCAAACTCTTTCATATACTGCTGTGCCTCGGTCTGTTGGTCAAATACATGAGTCTCCACCTGATTGACCGCCGGAACAATTTCCACATTGCTTGCAAGGTCAATGAAATGGTCGGGATAGAAATTGCTTACACCTATCGCACGAAGCTTCCCGTTCCTGTAAGCTGTCTCAAGTGCGCGATAAGCTCCATAACGGTCGCAGAAAGGTTGGTGCAACAGCATCAGGTCAATGTAATCCGTGCCGAGTTTTCGCAGACTTTCATCTATGGAAGCGAGGGCTTTGTCGTATCCATAGTTGGAAATCCAGACTTTGGAAACAAGAAACAGCTCATCACGTGGAATGCCGCTTTTTCTTACGGCCGCTCCTACTCCTTCCTCGTTATTATAGGCCTGAGCTGTATCAATCATCCGATACCCGGTCTTAAGGGCATCGCTGACGCAGCGCTCACACTCGGCCGGAGATACCTGATATACTCCGTAGCCGATCTGAGGCATTTCCACGCCGTTATTCAGTGTTATATTCCTCATTGTTCAATCCATTTTTTTATCTGTTCGGGTTTGGCCGGGAGACGCAGGCCGGTTTTCCAGTCAAGGTCGGGATAACCTTTGCCGAGAGTGGCGTCGGCCTCCGACATGGGGCTTTCGTAGGAAGTGCAGAAAGGATAGAGCGTTTTGCCTTTGAGCTGTTCGCGGTAGTTGTCAAGGAACGTGCGGATCACAGCCGGCTCTTCATGCCACCAGATCGGGAAGCCGATGAAAACCGTGTCGGTTTCGGCAAAATTGACGTCAACGGGCTTTATAGCAGGGCGCAGCGACTGATTGAGATGTTCCTGCGTGCAACGAGACTGTTCGTTGACCCAGTCCACATCTTCCGACGAATATGGCTGCTCGGGCATAAGCCGAATCATTTTCGCTCCGGTAACGGCCGCGATCTCTTTCGCGGCAAGCTCAGTGTTGCCGGAATGCGTGAAATAAATAATTACTGATTTCATATCATTATCGTTTTGAGACTGCCCGGTGGCACTGTCGGTCGTCGTTTTTGAAGCACATGCGCTGAGCGACAGCGCTAAGGCCAGGACAGTCAGTATTGGTTTTAATATTTTCATTTGTCAAAGTTTTATGAGTTTTTTCTGTGAAATCTGTAGCGAAGCCAGACTATGCCGTTGCCTGCGGTCTCGGAGGACAGCAGCTCCAGTGACTGTCCGGCGGCTGGGTGTTCGTCAGCGTTTCCGAGGTATTCAAAAATCGACGGATCCACAGCTTGACCGTCGATACCCGGATAAATCACCAGGCTCAGTCCGCTGATAAGACCTGCGGCGAGCATGGCTCCGTTTATGATGCCTCCGCCCTGAGTGATATTTTTCTCACCCCGAATTTATCATATAGTACAGACATCGCTTTTTTCAAGTCCGTGGGATCTGCAAGGATTATATAGGAGATCCCTTTTTCCTCAAGCAGCGCAAGGTAATCGTCGGTGGCGTTAGCTCCCAGTATTACCACGATGTTGTCTCCACGCAGGCGGTCGGAAGTATAGAAAATATCTGCATCGGGATCTATGGTGATGAAGAGAGGTGCCGAGTCGCGGTGCCCGATATGTATTTTTTCCCAGTGCGGCATATTCCTTGAACAGTTTTGACGGGTCTGTGCCGTCAAACGGCGGTGTCCAGCGGGAGGGAATAAGCCTTCCGTCCACCGAACTCATGATATGGCATATTATTTCCGGTTTCATACTTCAGTCATCCTTTATTCCGCAAAGTTACTTCCGGTTTTTCCGCGGAATGTTACATATAATTCGGGAAAAAGATACATAAACAGACAAAGAGCACCGTAGAATTTCAATTTCGTGAAACCCGAATGTGATATTTTTGTAAATTTGCGTATGGAACCACTGAAGGATGTTATAATTGAAGAGACTCTTGAAGGAGTAGGTTCAGCCCGTTTCGAGAATTATCTTGCTCATGCCTTGTGCCTTGGAGGCAGTTGTCCGTTTAAGAGGGTGTTTCATAACGATTGTTAATTTGCAGGAAGCCTGTTCAAGAGCATT
>CAUBWJ010000008.1 GCA_958439725.1 uncultured Muribaculaceae bacterium
ATAATTAAATCAATGCGTTACGCGCAATCCATCACCCCAAATGTCCACCCTGCCTTATTATTTAACCTCCTGCCCTGCGACCTTTTCCGCCCCGGCTTGTTATGCTCTAAATTTCAAGATTGTCTAACTCAAAAACTTTTAGTCATGGCTGAGAACAATAAAAATCAAAAAAGGCTGAATGCCCGCAAGGAGTTCAACCGTATCGCAGGTCATGAAGAGAACAAACGTCTGCCTCAACACGAACCTGAAAAACGGATTGGAGCTTACGTGGAGCCTGAAAAAGCCGCAGCAATGGCAGCCAGGGAAAGCAAATCATCCGGAATGGGAGCTATCGGTTGGGCCGCGCTCGCAGTTCTGGCTGTGGTTGTCGCCGCTATCGTGGCGATGTTTTTCACCGACGGCCGCATGCTCGTGAAAAACGACAGAAGCAACCACACCATAGCACGCGTGCAGAAAGCCCGTGCCGCATCCCTGGCCTCCGCCCCGGCAGCTCCCGGTTCAGATGCCGCAGCCGGAAAAGTGACCTATTACGACCCCGACGTGTATGCCGCCGAAGTCACTCCCGGGCAGACAGTAGCGGCTTATTCCGACGGCACCACTGAAGCCGCCGTAGGCGTGCGCCACAAAGTGGTGGTAAAGCCCGTAATCAGACGCGTGGTGGTTGTCCCGGCAGCCAGAGCGGCAGCCACTACGGCAGCAGCCGGCAATACGGCCACTCAGACCGCAGCGGTCGCTCCCGCCGTCTACTTCTTTGAATTCGACGATGCTACGATTCCCGAAAACGCCACCCTCAACAGCGTGGCCCGTGCCGCCCGCGATTCCGGCAAAAATGTGGAAATCAACGCTTACACCGACCCGAGCGGAAGCGCCGTCTACAACCGCAGCCTCAGCCAGCGCAGAGCCGAGGCCGTAGGGCGCTATCTGGTGAGCCACGGTGTGAACCCATCGAGAATCAAAGCCCGCGGAATGGGGTCGACAGATGCATACGCCACCCCTGATCTCGACCGCCGCGCCGAAATAACCCTCAGGTAAAAACCGCGGAGCGACACATACATGAGTCATTGATCCATGGCCATTCCGATACAGAACGCCGTTCCTCCCCGGGCCCACTCCAGGACCTTCCGGACGGGACGGCGTGTTTTTTGTCCTGCGTCCGTAACCTTCAAAAAACTTTGCTTTTTGGCGATTTTTTCATATCTTCGCGGTGACTACCGCCCCGTCCGGCAGCGCCTCCGGGCCTCGCCGCAGGGCATCCGTGTGTAACCATCTGAAATTCTATTCATTCAATAAATTACAGTTCAATCTTATGAGTAAAAAATTCTTGACCTGTGATGGCAACCAGGCCGCTGCGCATATCTCGTATATGTTCTCGGAAGTGGCAGCCATCTATCCTATCACTCCGTCATCAACGATGGCCGAGTACGTCGATGAATGGGCTGCCGCCGGACGCAAAAACATTTTCGGCGAAACAGTTCTCGTGCAGGAAATGCAGTCTGAAGGTGGTGCTGCAGGTGCCGTTCACGGCTCGCTGCAGGCCGGTGCCCTCACCACCACCTACACTGCCTCACAGGGCTTGCTCCTGATGATTCCGAATATGTATAAAATCGCCGGTGAGCTTCTCCCCTGCGTGTTCCATGTTTCGGCCCGTACAATCGCCTCACATGCCCTGAGCATTTTCGGCGACCATCAGGACGTAATGTCGGTGCGCCAGACCGGTTTCGCCATGCTTGCCGAAGGCTCCGTTCAGGAAGTGATGGACCTCTCCGCAGTGGCTCACCTGTCGACCATCAAGAGCCGCGTGCCTTTCGTAAACTTCTTCGACGGCTTCCGCACCTCTCATGAAATCCAGAAAATAGAAATGATCGAGCAGGACGAACTCGCCCCGCTCCTCGACATGGACGCTGTAAACGAATTCCGCGCCCGCGCTCTCAGCCCCGAGGCTCCCGTGGCCCGCGGTATGGCCGAGAACGGCGACGTATTCTTCCAGCACCGTGAAAGCTGCAACAAGTACTACGAGGCCGTTCCCGAAATCGTGGAAGACTACATGCAGAAAATCTCTGCCATCACCGGCCGCGAATACCACCTCTTCAACTACTACGGCCATCCCGAGGCCGAGCGCGTGATCATCGCCATGGGTTCCGTTACCCAGGCCGCCGAAGAAGCCATTGACCACCTCATGGCCAAGGGCGAGAAAGTGGGCATGATCGCCGTTCATCTCTACCGTCCCTTCTCGGCCAAGCACCTGCTCGCAGCAATGCCCAAGACCGTGAAGACCGTGGCCGTTCTCGACCGCACCAAAGAACCCGGAGCCTCCGGCGATCCTCTCTACCTCGACGTGGTTGAGGCTTACGCAGGCGTTGAAGGCGCTCCCAAGATTGTTGCCGGACGCTACGGCCTCGCTTCGAAGGACACCACTCCCGCCCTCGTAATCTCCGTATTCGACAATCTCGCCCTCCCCGAACCCAAGGACAAATTCACCGTGGGCATCGTCGACGACGTTACCTTCACCTCACTTCCCCCGGTTGAGGAAATCGCACTCTCCGGCGCAAGCACTTACGAAGCCAAATTCTACGGCCTCGGTGCCGACGGAACAGTGGGCGCCAACAAGAACTCCGTGAAGATCATCGGCGAGAACACCTCGAAATACTGCCAGGCCTACTTCGCCTACGACTCCAAGAAGTCGGGCGGCTTCACCTGCTCACACCTCCGCTTCGGCGACGAGCCCATCCGCTCCACCTATCTGGTGAACACCCCCAACTTCGTGGCATGCCACGTGCAGGCTTACCTCCACATGTACGACGTGACCCGCGGTCTCCGCGACGGCGGCACATTCCTTCTCAACACCATCTGGGAAGGCGACGAGCTGGCCAAGAACCTGCCCAACAACGTGAAGAAATACTTCGCCGACCACAACATCACCGTCTACTACATCAACGCCACCAAGATAGCTCAGGAAATCGGTCTGGGCAACCGCACAAACACCATTCTCCAGAGCGCCTTCTTCCGCATCACCGAGGTTATCCCCGTTGACCTCGCCGTTGAGCAGATGAAGAAATTCATCGTAAAGAGCTACGGAAAGAAAGGCCAGGACGTTGTAGACAAGAACTATGCAGCCGTTGACCGCGGCGGCGAATATCGTCAGCTCCCCGTCGACAAGGCTTGGAGCAACCTCCCCGCCGACGCTCCCGCAGCAAACGACGACCCCGCATTCATCAACAACGTGGTTCGTCCCATCAACGCCCAGAACGGCGACCTCCTCAAGGTTTCCGACTTCAAGGGCATCGAGGACGGCACATGGGCTCAGGGCACCGCAGCCTACGAGAAACGCGGCGTTGCCGCCTTCGTTCCCGAATGGGATCCCGAAAACTGTATCCAGTGTAACAAGTGCGCCTACGTCTGCCCCCACGCCGCCATCCGTCCCTTCGTGCTCGACCAGCAGGAAATGGCCGCAGCTCCCTTCGGAGAAAGCGACACCATCCCCGCAATCGGCAAGACTTTCACCGGCATGCGCTTCCTCCAGGCCGTCGACGTGCTCGACTGCCTCGGCTGCGGCAACTGCGTTGACGTATGCCCCGGCAAGAAGGGCGTGAAGGCTCTCCGCATGCAGCCCCTCGAGACTCAGCTCGACGTCCAGAAGGAATGGGACTACTGCGTGAAGAATGTTGCCTCCAAGCAGCACCTCGTAGACACCAAGCTCAACGTCAAGAACTCCCAGTTCGCAACCCCGCTCTTCGAGTTCTCAGGCGCTTGCTCGGGCTGCGGCGAGACTCCCTACGTGAAACTCATCTCCCAGCTCTTCGGCGACCACGAGATGGTGGCAAACGCTACCGGATGCTCTTCGATCTACTCCGGTTCCGTGCCCTCGACTCCCTACACCGTCAACGCCGCCGGCCACGGTCCCGCATGGGGCAACTCCCTCTTCGAGGACTTCGCTGAATTCGGCCTCGGCATGAAGATAGCCACCGAAAAGATGCGCCAGCGTCTGGCCGACAAGATGACCGCCGCCCTCTCCTGCCCCGACTGCTCCGACGAGATCAAAGCTCTCGCCCAGAAGTGGCTCGACAACAGCGAGGACGCCGCCGCTACCCGCGAGGTAGCCGACGCAATCGTGCCTCTCTGCGAGGCTTGCGGCTGCGATGTATGCAAAGGCATCCTCAACCTCAAGAACTTCATCGTTAAACGTTCACAGTGGATCATCGCCGGCGACGGCGCCGCTTACGACATAGGCTTCGGCGGTCTTGACCACGTGCTCGCATCGGGCAAGAATGTCAACGTTCTCGTTGTCGACACCGAGGTTTACTCCAACACCGGCGGCCAGGCATCCAAAGCCACCCCGCTCGGCGCCATCGCCAAATTCGCCGCTTCCGGCAAGCGCATCCGCAAGAAAGACCTCGGCCTCATCGCCTCCACCTACGGATACGTTTACTGCGCCCAGATAGCTATGGGTGCCGACCAGGCCCAGACCCTCAAGGCTATCCGCGAGGCTGAAGCCTACGACGGTCCCTCGATCATCATCGCCTACGCTCCCTGTATCAACCACGGCATCAAGGCCGGCATGGGACGTTCGCAGCAGGAAGAGGCCAACGCCGTTGCCTGCGGCTACTGGCACCTCTGGCGTTACAACCCCGCTCTCGAGGAAGAAGGAAAGAATCCCTTCACACTCGACAGCAAGGAACCCGATTGGGACGCCTTCGAAAACTTCCTCAAAGGCGAGGTGCGCTACGCTTCCGTAATGAAGCAGTATCCCCAGGAAGCCGAGGAACTCTTCAAGGCTGCCAAGGCCAACGCACAGTGGCGCTACAACAACTATCGCCGCCTTGCCCAGCAGCAGTGGGGCGTTGATCCCGAAGTAGGTCATCTTCCCGAGTAATCGGCCCTGACCGCAATCGGAGCAACTCCCGATTCATCACCGACCCCAACGAAAGGCCCCACGCCTTTCCACCCATAACCGGCGGTGTGTCACCAATCCGTGACACACCGCCTTTTTTTCTACCGACACTACGGACCTTACAGACTTTACCGACCCTACCGACTGCCCTCCCCGTCCGTAGAGTCTGTAAAGTCCGTAAGGTCCGTAAAGTCGGTAGTGTCCGTAGCGTCAGTCCCCTCCTCCCCCCTCCAGCGAAAACGCCGGAATCAGATTCACAGCCTCATCCTTCTTCCGGTCCACAATCCGCCCGTAAATCTGCGTCGACCTCACCTCGCTGTGCCCCAGCAGCTTCGACACCGTATAAAGGTCCACTCCCAGCGAGAGCAGCAGCGTGGCGTGCGTGTGGCGGCTCGTGTGAAACGTGATATGCTTCGCGATTCCCGCCTCCTTAACCCATCGCCGAAGCGTCACATTGACCTGACAGAGCGAAGGCAGATGAAAAACATACTCCCCGTCTGTCGCCGCGCCCCGCTCCGGCAGCCACCTCACAGCCTCGTCGGCAAGGGGCAGCCACAGCTTCCGCCGCGTCTTGATCATCAGAATCGACGCGCGCCACTGCTCCCCGTCGCGCACAATATCGCTCCACCGCAAAGCCCGTATGTCCGACAACCGCAGCGCGCACATGCACCCGAACATATAAGCCTTCTTCACCTCCGCATTGCGGCACGGCGTGCGCACAAGCTTCACGATCTCCTCGCGCGTCAGATACTCACGGTTGCTCTCCGGAATCCGTATCCTATCCTGCGAATCAATCTTCACTATCGGATTCTGCTTAATCTCCTCGGCCCTCGCCGCCGCATTAAGCGCACAGTTCAGACAGCGGAAATATCCCGCCGCCGTGGTCCTCGACAGCTTCGATCCCTTCAGATACCCTAAAAAGCCCAGACAGAACTCCTTGTCAACCCCCTGAAGCACCACACCCTCCGGCCGGTAAAGCTTCAGATGCCTCGCCGTCTTCATAATCAACTCATAATACGCCGGACTCTGACCCGAAAGCTTCTTCTTCCGGGCAAACCGTCCCATCCACTCGTCAAGCGTAAGGCGCCCGGCCGGCTCCGCCTCACCCCGCCCGTGAACCTCCTTCATAAACTCGATCAGACGCCTCGTCCTCACGCTCTCCGCCACCCGCAGCGTAGCCCGGTTAAGCCGCCGCGCCCGCGGACTGTCGCCCGCCACCAGATACAGTCTCAGAAACTCATACCTCCGTTCACCCTTGTAATAAAAATCAAGATACAGCGACCTGTTGCCGTTCGCCAGACCCTTCTCCCGGAGGCGCACAGCCCCCTTTTCCTTACTTGAAACCCTATAATTTGCCATTATCAAAAACTTTATAAATCCGACGTTAAAAATAAAAATCAAACCCCTGAAACACCACACTCTAACTCAAAATCCCGGTAACAAACCCGCCACAAATCCCCACCCCATTTGTTACCCGAATCTGTTACCCGCAGCCGGCCGCCTCATCCCATCATCCTAATCCCCAGCAACATACCCGCCACCCGCACCCCCTCCAACAGGTTATTGGAGATTCTAAAACAGGATTTCTTAAAAGAACTTAAAGCTGAAAAAAACTCGCGGCTCGCGGCCCCTGAGACCGTCGTCAACGGAAAAGTCCGTAAAGTCGGTAAGGTCGGTAAAGCCCCGGTTCCGCCTCCGCAGTGAGCCTCCGCCGGCCGCCGAGAATGGAAAAGGTAAAGAAGAATAGTTAACATTATGTATAATTTTTATTAGTATGAAAAAGCTGTTTCTATTACTTGTGGCAGTCATTTCATTTGGTCTTTGCGCTGTGGCTCAGAACCGCACCGTCAAAGGACAAGTGTTGAGTGCCGACGGAGAGCCTCTGGTAGGCGCATCCGTGCTTGGAGTCGGAACCCAGAGCGGAGTCGCCACCGATATCGATGGCAATTTCTCACTCTCGATTCCCGCTTCAGTTAAAACCATTCAGGTAGCGTATGTTGGTATGGAGACTCTTCAGGTTCCCGTTTCCAACGAGTTTATGCGGATTGTACTCCAGCATAACAATATGCTCGACGAGGTTATCACCGTGGCTTACGGTACATCAAAGAAGTCGGCCTATACCGGTGCGGCTTCGGTTGTCGACGCCAAGGTGCTTGAGGACCGTCTGGTTTCTAACGTCACCAATGCTCTGAGCGGTGTGGTTGCCGGCGTCCAGACTCTCAGCTCCAACGGTCAGCCCGGTACTTCTTCTACCGTGCGCATCCGTGGCGTGGGATCTATCAACGCATCGATGAATCCTCTCTATGTGCTCGACGGTATACCTTACGACGGCGATATCGCAAGCATCAACCCCTCTGATATCGAGCAGATGACAGTGCTTAAGGATGCTGCAGCCGCCGCTCTTTACGGTGCGCGTGGTGCCAACGGTGTCATCCTCATCACCACTAAAAAAGGTAAACAGGGAAAAGCTACCGTAACTCTTGACATGCGCTGGGGCGCCAACTCACGCCAGGTCAAGAACTACGACGTTATTACTTCCCCTCAGGAATATCTCGAACTCACCTATGCAGCACAGCGTAACGCCGCTATCTATAACCTTGGTTACTCTCCCGAGGCCGCTCACGCCTACGGTAACGCCCAGCTCTTCAAATCCACAGGTTACAAGGTGTTCACTGCTCCTAACGGTGAGGACCTTATCCTTCCAAACGGAAAATTCAACCCCAACGCAACAATGGGTTACTCCAACGGAACCAACTTCTTCCGTCCCGACAACTGGAGCGACATTACTTTCCGCGACGGTCTGCGTCAGGAATACAATGTGGGAATTTCCGGCGCAACCGACCGCCTGAACTATTACCTCTCGGCCAACTATCTTGAGGACGAGGGTGTAATCGACAACTCGAGCTTCAACCGTCTGTCTACCCGTCTGAGCGTTGAATATCAGGTGAACAAATGGTTGAAAGTGGGAACAAACATCAGCTATGCCTACTCCAAATCGCAGTATCCCGACGAACAGACAGCTACTTCTTCCTCCGGCAATGCGTTCTTCGTTGCAAACGCAATCGCGCCTATCTATCCTATCTTCGTGCGCAATGCCGACGGTTCGATAGCATTCAACAAGGAATACGGCCACAACATCTACGACTACGGCGACGGTAAGTCAACCGCTTTCTCCCGTGCATTCATGTCGCAGGCCAACCCCGCCAGTGCTCTTCTCTACGATACCACCGAATATCTCGTTGACCTCTTCAACGGCAAATGGTATGCTCAGATCAATCCTATTGAAGGCCTGACAGTTACAGGTACTGTAGGTACCACCATTGACAATACGCGCTTCCACAGCGTATCGAATCCTCTCTACGGCCAGTTTGCCGAAAGCGGCGGTCAGACCGTACAGCAGCAGGAGCGCGTCAGCGCCCTCAACCTCCAGGGTCTTATCAACTATACCAAGACTTTCAACGAACTCCACACTTTCGACTTCCTTCTGGGTTACGAAAGCTATGAGCAGCACGATGAATACGTTCAGGCTCTTGGCTCCGGTCTCTACGATCCCACCGACTGGACCGTCAACAACACTCTCGCCAACAACAAGCGTAAGGGTTACGGCGGCTACGGAGAATATGCCACCCGCGGTTTCTTCGGCCGTATCAACTACGACTACAACAACACCTATTTCGGCAGCGTAAGCTATCGCCGCGATGCTTCCTCGCGTTTCCATCCCGATAACCGCTGGGGTAACTTCTGGTCAGTGTCAGCCGCATGGAATATCTCAAACGAGGCGTTCCTTCACGATTCCTCCACCTGGCTCGACCAGCTCAAGCTCCGCGCCTCTTTCGGTCAGCAGGGTAACGACGGCATCGGCAACAACTATGCTTATCTCGACCAGTACCAGATTACAGGCGAGACAGACTGGTCGGACGGCAAGCTCGTCTACAAAGGCAACAAAGACCTCACATGGGAGACCTCCAACTCCTTCAACGTGGGCGTTGACTTCAGCTTCTGGAAATCGAAACTCTCCGGTACTGTGGAATACTTCAGCCGTCAGACTTCCGACATGCTTTATAACCGTCCTACCTCTCCCTCGCTCGGTTATACCTCGATACCTATGAACGTAGGCTCGATGCGCAACAGCGGCTTTGAAATCGAGCTCCACTATCGTCCTGTCGTGACCAAGGATATCGTATGGGAACTCAACGGCAACGCCACTTTCGTAAAGAACAAAGTGCTCAAGCTCGCTCCCGAACTCAACGGCAAATGGATAGACGGTTCACGCTATTTCCACGAGGGCGAATCAATGTATCAGCTCTATATGGTGAAATACGCAGGTGTTGACCGCGCCACCGGCGAGGCTCTTTTCTGGGGCTTCGACACAGACAAGAATGGCGAAAAGGTACCCGGTTCCGATTTCGTCACCAAGGAATGGAACTCGAAATACCGTCAGTCAACCGGCAACCTTCTTCCCGTTGTTTACGGCGGTTTCGGAACTACTCTCAACGCCTACGGCTTTGATCTCGGAGTGGCATTCTCCTATCAGCTCGGCGGTAAGATCTACGACCAGGGCTACCAGTACTTCATGGGCTCCGGTGCTTCTTCCGAATACGGCCACAACTGGCACACCGACATCAGAAAGGCATGGACTCCCGAAAATCCCAACACCGACGTTCCCCGTCTTGACGCAAGCGCCAAGTACTCTTACTACTCATATCTGTGCGACCGTGGTCTGATAAGCTCCAACTACCTTGCACTAAACAACATCACCCTCGGATACACTATCCCTGCCTCAATCACCAAAAAACTCGGTATAGAAAGCTTCCGCGTTTATGGTGTTGCCGACAATCTCGCAATCTGGAGCGCACGCAAGGGTCTTGACCCCCGTCAGAGCTTCACAGCCTCAACCACTTCCACCTACACCGCTCTGCGTTGCATCTCCGGTGGCGTAAAGGTAGTATTCTAATCAACTGTAAAAAATACGACACATAATGAAATCTCTTAGCAAATATATACTCATAGGAGCTCTCGGTCTTACTGCCGTTGCATGTAACGACCTCGACACCGAGCCCCTGGGAAGCACCGTCACTTCCGACCAGAAGGGCGACGTGACAAAGCGTGACCCTGAAATGCTTGCTGCCGGAACCAATGCCATCCCCACCATGTTCAAGCAGTTCGGCAATGTGCTCGGTACAAGCACACATTTGGATTTCGGTTATCCGGCCATAATGCTCGGCCTTGACAGCCGTACCGCCGACATGTCTTCGCTTGTAACCGGTTACAACTGGTTCAGCGACCAGGTGCAGTATAGCGACAACACAACTACCGCACGTTTCACCCGCCTGATCTGGGGAACTATGTACAACCAGATTTTTGCTGCCAACGACGTTCTCTCCAATGTTGACCTCGAGACCGAGGATGAGGAGGCCATGTATTTCGCAGCTCAGGCTCTCGGTTTCCGTGCCAACGCCTACTTTGTACTGGCCCAGCTCTATCAGTTCACTTACGTAGGTCACCAGTCTGACCCCTGCGTTCCTATCATCACCGATCTCAACAAAGACGAAGTTTCCAAGAATGGCGCGCCCCGCGCCTCCGTTGAAGAGGTTTATGCCCAGATCCACTCCGACCTCGACAAATGTATCGAGCTTCTTGAGAAATCTGATAATATCGCCTTTACAGAACGTGCCGACAAGGCATTCCTTTGCGCAGCTTCGGCCCACGGACTCCGCGCCCGCGTGAACCTCGTGCAGCAGAAATGGCAGGATGCTTACGATGATGCCGAATACGCCATCCAGAACAGCAAGGCCGTTCCCTACAATGCGAATCAGCTTGCCAAACCGGGCTTCTGGGATGCTTCTGACAAGTCATGGCTCTGGGCTGTGACAATTGACGAGAGCGACCGCGTTGTAACAACCGGCATCTGCAACTGGCCTTCCATGGCCTCGACCTTCTGCCGTGGCGGTTACACCAGCGTAGGCGCCTGGCGCAAGGGCAGCAAATCTCTCGTAGAGAGCATCTCTATGAATGACGTCCGCAAAGGCTGGTGGCTTGACGAAAGCGGCAAATCGGATCATCTTGTAAGTCCTTATACACAGGATTATGTAACCGGAGCCATACAGGAACCTGCTACCCCGGAATATGTCAACGTAAAATTCGGTATCTATCAGAATAACATGGGGAACACCCAGACTCCTGCCAACGATATGCCTCTCATGCGTATAGAGGAAATGTATCTCATTCAGGCCGAATGTCTCGCAATGGATGGAGATCCGGGCAACGCATGTGTGCTACTTAAGCGGATTATCGGCACCCGTAACCCCGACTATGCTTTCTCCAACGCTTCTCCCGAGGCTGTTCGCGAGGAAATATGGCAGCAGCGCCGCATCGAGTTCTGGGGTGAAGGTATTGCTTATTATGACCTGATGCGTCTTAACAAGGGCGTTGACCGTCGTGGCGCTGGCTTCCAGAGTGCGGTAGTGTTCAATATTCCCGCCGGTGATCCTATTCTCATTTTCCAGATTCCTCAGACAGAGGTTGAGGCAAACAAGGCCCTCGGAGCCAACAACCCGTCGACCACCACACCTGCTCCTGTTCCTGACATCTGATCCGGTAGTAACCCCTAATTTAGAATCATGATTATGAAAATTTCAAAATATCTGTTTGCGACAGCTGTTCTGGCTCTTACACTCAGCTCATGTAGCAGCGACGGCTACTGGGATCAGTACGACCAGCCCGAACCCCGCTACTCCTTCGAGCAGACCACGCTTAACGTAGCCACAGTAAAATCGACCAATACATTTACTGTTAAGGCAGTGCGCAACGTCAAAAACGGCGATGTGTCTCTTCCCGTGACACTTTCCGATGTGTATGACGTTACTTTCGACGCCAAGAACCCCGATGTTCTCCACAACATCACTCTGTCTTCCTCCTCATTTGACTTCAAAAACGGAGAGACCGTAGCTACCATCGATGTCACCATCAACTGCGATGGCGGCCATCAGTATCAGGCTCAGCTTGCCTTCCCCGCCGACGATAAGTCAGTAGCCGGCACCAACAAGTGCACCATGACCTTCACCACCGAACACAACTGGGTGAGCATAGGCAAAGGTATTTTTATAGAATATTTAGTAACTGGAAATTTTCAAAATGAATGTGAATTCCTTCAGGCAGAAGGCTTCCAGAGATGGCGTGTGATGCATCCTTATGACCAAGGTGTTGCCGCGGAGGCAGGTCCATATCCAGGATGGTATTCCGGAAATCTTCCAGAGTTTTTTGAATTTTGGGAAGAGGGTAGATATCTCACATGGGAGCCTGTAAGTGTAGGTATGAATTATCAAGGTACAGCTGGACAGGCTATGTATTCATATCCTCCCTCTGAGTTTGACCTGACAATGAGGAACTGCGGATGGTATGAACCTGGAAATGCAGTACTTTCACCTTATTATTATATTCCTGCTCTGAAAGGCGGAATTGATTGGTCAGGAAATGTAGGAGCTGTTGATATATACCTTCCCTCTTATTTTGCAGGTGAATAAATAAATCCTTGAAATAAACTTAGGCGCGCGCCTTCCCATAGCGGAAGACGCGCGCTTTGTTTTTGCAGTTCTTCAAGAGCAGCATCAGGTATGGGACTCTACGGACTTTAGAGACAATTCGGACAGGTCGGACAGATTGGATGCTTCGGAGTTGTCCGACCGGTCAGACAAGTCGGAATCCTCGGATGGTCCAGTAGGGTCCGTAAAGTCCGTAAGGTCCGTAGAGTCGGTAAGGTCGGTAAGGTCGGTAAAGTCGGCAGGCGTGGTGGCTTTTTTGGCGATTTCGGGGCGGGAATTTGTAGAAGTGGAACAAATTATATAATTTGGCAACGATATTCATTACTTACGTTCAGCTCTTACCGTTTATGCCCTCCGGAAAAATAAGCGATGCGATAGCCAGGGCGGCAGGATTGCCGCGGAGGGTGGTGCGTTTCTACGTGGACGGTTTCCGGTCGATGACGGTTGGCCGTTCACTGTGGGTGCTTATCATCATCAAGGTGGCGATACTGTTTCTGGTGTTCAAGCTGTTCTTTTTCCGCGACGAGCTCGCCACGCGTTATGACACGGACACGGAGCGGGCCGACGCCGTAAGGCAGGAGCTTGTCAACCGCAGCGCGGGAGCCGACATGCCTCCACCTGCCCCTGAACACCGCTGAGCCTCGCTCTATCACCGCTACATAATCAAATTCAATAATATAAAAGTTACTTTTTTCTTATGGACAATCTTATCAGTGTGGTCGACTGGTCGAGGGCGCAGTTCGCCCTTACAGCCATGTACCACTGGCTATTTGTCCCGCTCACTCTGGGCATCTCGGTGATTGTAGCCATCATGGAGACAATCTATTACCGCACCCGCAGCGAGCGCTGGCTTGCCATCACAAAATTCTGGATGCTGCTCTTCGGCATCAACTTCGCCGTGGGCGTGGCCACCGGCATTATCCTTGAATTCGAGTTCGGCGCCAACTGGTCGAACTACAGCTGGTTTGTGGGCGACATATTCGGCGCGCCGCTTGCCATCGAGGGATTGCTGGCGTTCTTCATGGAATCCACGTTCATAGCCGTGATGTTCTTCGGCTGGAAGCGCGTGAGCCCGAAATTCCACCTTGCCTCCACATGGCTCACGGCCATAGGCGCCTCGCTGTCGGCGCTGTGGATTCTCGTGGCCAACGCATGGATGCAGTATCCCGTGGGCATGGAGTTTGATCCGGCGCAGATGCGCAACGTGATGGACAACTTCTGGGCCGTGGTGTTCTCGCCCGTGGCCATGCACAAGTTCTGCCACGCCGTGTTCTCGGGCTGGGTGCTGGCCGGAATATTCGTGATAGGCGTAAGCTGCTGGTTCCTTTTCAAGGGACGCAACGAGGCGATGGCCCTCAGCTCCATCAAAGTGGGCGGTTGGACGGCCGCCGTGGGCATGCTGCTCACGCTCTGGTCGGGCGACGGCTCGAGCGTCGACGTGGCCCGCGTGCAGCCCATGAAGCTTGCCGCGATGGAAGGCCTCTACCGTGGCGGGAACGGCCAGAGCATAGTGGCCTTCGGCATCCTCAACCCCGAAAAGACTCCCACGAACGACGAAGACCCGTATCTGTTCCATATCTCCATTCCCTACGGCCTTTCGTTCCTCGCCACCCACAATCCCCACGGATTCGTTCCCGGCATCGAGGACCTCATCGAGGGCCGCATGCTCGACGCCGAGGGTAATCCCGTGAAAGCCGAGTCGTATGCCCAGCGCATGGCCATAGGACGGCAGGCCCATGAGGCACTCCGCGCCTTCGACGCCGCTTCGGCCGCCGGCAACACAGCCGCCGCCGACTCCGCCGCCCTCGCGCTCAAGGAAAACTACCGCTACTTCGGCTACGGCTACCTCAATTCGCCCGAGGAAGGCGTGCCGCCGGTAGCCATCACCTTCTATGCCTTCCACACCATGGTGCTCACCGGCGGCCTGCTGGCTCTGGTGATAGCCCTGGCGCTGATTCTGGTCTACCGCCGTCCCCGACTCATGCGTCACCGCTGGATACAGTGGACGGGGATGCTCTCCATCCCGGTGGTATGGGTGTGCAGCCAGGCCGGATGGGTAACGGCCGAAGTGGGCCGTCAGCCCTGGATAATCCAGGACATCATGCCATGCACCGCCGCCATATCCGACATCTCGGCCGGCACCGTGCAGACCACCTTCTGGATGTTCGCAGCCGTGTTCACGGCCTTCCTTGCCGCCGAAATCGGCATAATGCTCCGCCAGATTTCCAAGGGATCGCTAAAAAATTATGACAACCCTGAAAAATAACCGTCCATGGACCTTTTGAATTGTCTTCAGAATTATTGGTGGCTGCTCATCGCCGTGCTCGGCGCAGCCTTGGTGTTCCTGCTCTTTGTCCAGGGCGGACAGTCTATGCTCATGGGGCGCATGACCCCGGAGCAGCGCACCCTCACCGTCAACTCGCTCGGACGCAAGTGGGAGCTCACGTTCACAACCCTGGTGGTGTTCGGCGGCGCCTTCTTCGCCTCCTTCCCCCTGTTTTACTCCACCAGCTTCGGCGGCGCCTACTGGCTGTGGATGCTCATACTGTTCAGCTTCATCCTGCAGGCCGTGAGCTATGAGTTCCGCTCCAAGCCCGGCAACCTCTTCGGCACCCGCACCTACGACTGCTTCCTGTTCATCAACGGTTGTGTGGGCTGCCTGCTGCTCGGCGTGGCTGTGGCCATGTTCTTCTTCGGTGCAGAATTCACCGTCACCAAGACCAACCTGCTCGATGCCGGCTCGCCCGTGATCTCGAGCTGGGTTCCCACCCACGGCTTCGAGGCCATCTTCAACTGGAAGAACCTCGTGCTGGGCGTGGCCGTGCTCTTTCTGGCCCGCACAAACGCAGCGCTCTACTTCGTGTTCAACATCCGCGACGACGCCGACTTCACGCGCCGCAACCGCCGTCGTGTGCTGGTGAACGGCCTGGTGTTCGCCGTGTTCTTCGTGCTCTTCGCCGTGCTTCTGCTCACCGCCCGCGGCCAGCAGACCACCGGGCTGCACTCGGCCGAGTGGGTCGATTACAAGTACCTTCACAACTATCTGGAGATGTGGTGGGCGCTTGCGCTGTTCCTCGCCGGAACCGTGGCCGTGCTCTACGCCATATTCGCCGGAGCGCTGACCAAGGCCCGCTACGGCGTGTGGCTCTCGGGCATCGGCACCGTGCTCGTGGTGCTCTCGCTCTTCTTCGTGGCCGGATACAACGACACCCCCTACTATCCCTCGATGCTCGACACCTCCTCGTCGCTCTCCATCCGCAACAGCTCCTCGTCGCTCTTCACCCTCAGGGTAATGAGCTGGGTATCCGTAATCACCCCCTTCGTGATCGCCTATATAGCCTACGTGTGGAACCGCATGGACATCCACGGCATCACCCCCCGCGAAATGAAAGAAGACTCCCACAAATACTGATGACAGCCTCAACCCCTAAAATGAGCTGGGACCGGCTCATTTGCGATAAGCGCTTCGGCCTCGAGTCGTATCACGACTCGAAGGCCGGGGTGCGCAGCGACTTCCTGCGCGATTATGACCGCCTGGTGTTTTCGTCGCCGTTCCGGCGGCTGCAGAACAAGACGCAGGTGTTTCCTCTACCGGGAAGCATCTTTGTCCACAATCGGTTGACGCACAGCCTTGAAGTGTCGTGCGTGGGGCGGTCGCTGGCACGGGAGGTCTCGCTTGCGCTGCGCCGCAAGTATGCCTCCGAGCCGTGGGTAGACCGTCTCGACGCCCTCAGCGAGATTGTGTCGGCCGCATGTCTGGCCCACGATCTGGGCAACCCGCCCTTCGGCCACAGCGGCGAGAAGGCCATATCGAGCTTCTTCAGCGAGGGCCCGGGCCGCGAGCTGCAGTCGAGCCTCACCCCGCGGCAGTGGACCGATTTCACCCGCTTCGAGGGCAACGCCAACGCCTTCCGTCTGCTCACGCACCAGTTCAACGGCCGACGCCCCGGAGGCTTCGCCATGACATATTCCATGCTTGCCTCCATTGTGAAATATCCTTACGAATCGACTCTTGCCGACGGCCGCAACAAGTTCGGATTCTTCGCCTCGGAGGCCGAATCGTTTATCAAGGTGGCCGACGAGCTGGGGATGCTGTCTAAGCCGGGCCCCAATGGCGAAGTGCGCTACGCGCGCCACCCGCTCGTGTATCTCGTGGAGGCTGCCGACGACATCTGCTACGAGGTGATGGATATAGAGGACGCCCACAAGCTCGGGCTGCTGCCTACCGACCGGGTGATTGACCTCTTCCTGGGCTTCTTCTCGCCCGAGCGGCGCGCCCGCAAACTCGAGGTGATGGAGCGCGTGGCCGACCCGAACGAGAAGATTTCCTATCTGCGCTCGGCCGTGATAGGGGCGCTTGTGGAAGCGTGCGCCGCAGTGTTTGTGGAAAACGAGGAAGCCATACTTGCCGGAGAATTCAGCGGGCCACTCATAAACCATATTCCCGAACTCGAGCGCGAGGGCTACGCCCGATGCGACCGCCTCTCATGGGAAAAAATCTACCGGTCGGCCGATGTGGTGAACATAGACCTTGCCGGTACGCGCATCATCTCCTTCTTGCTTGAAAAACTGGTGGAGGCCGTGCGCTATCCCACGCTCAACTACTCGCAGCTGCTCCTCTCGCAGGTGCCGCAACAGTATGAAGTCAACTCGCCCGACCTCTGCACCAAGCTCCAGGCCGTGGTTGACCACGTGTCGGGCATGACCGACGTCTACGCCCTCGACCTCTTCCGCCGCCTCAACGGCATGAGCCTGAAAATCAACAACTAAGCCCGTATTATAAGACTTATACGATTTATCAGATTTATAAGACCCATAAGAATTCCGAGAAACCTGGCTGATTTTGCGGGGAAAATGCGTAATTTTGCATGATATTTAGACTACTATGCCCTTTTAGCGGCCCAAAAACGTCTATAAGCCTGATGCAAAATAAAATACCTACATCAAAAGCCGTAAGGGGCGCCCGGGCCATCTCGATTGTGAGTGTGGCGCTGGTGCTTCTGATTCTCGGCACGATGGGACTTACCGCCTTCACCGCACGCCATGTGACCACCGACCTGCGTGAAAGGCTGGGATTCGTTGTGGTGGTCGACGACGAGGCGGGAGCCTTGTCTCCCGACAGTCTGAAAGCCGTGATTTCCGCCGCTCCGCAGACGGCCTCGGTGCAATACCGTTCGGCCGAGGAAGTGCGCACCCGCTGGATAGCCGAGATGGGTGCGGGCGACGAGGCCCTTTCCGACCTCGGCATAAACCCGTTTCTGCCCGAATTTGAGGTGAGCGTGAAAGAAGCGTGGAGCTCGCCCGACAGCATAGCTGCCGTGGCCGAGGCCTACACCGACCTGCCGTGGGTCTACGACGTGCATGTGCACGACGCGATAGTAAGCAACGTCAACGCCACCATCAACACCGCCATGGCCATAATGACCGTCATGGCATGTGCGCTCATACTCATCTCGTTCGCACTGATAAACAACACCGTGCGTCTCACCATCCACTCGCGCCGCTTCGCCATACAGACCATGAAGTATGTGGGCGCCACCGATGGCTTCATAACGCGTCCGATAGTGGGCGAGAGCACTCTCCACGGGCTTTTGGCCGCAGCCGAGGCAGCAGTGGTGCTGACAGCCGCAGTGTTCTATCTCGAACATATCCGTCCCGGAGTGATTGAATGGATCACATGGCAGGGGATAGCCTGGACCGTCGGAGGCATGTTTGCCGCCGGCGCCGCCCTGTGTGCCTTCACCTCCTGGATAGCCACACGCAAATACCTCAGCAAACATTACGAAGACTTGTTCTAAACTATAGATTACCAAAGAATAACAATATCCCGTAAAGTCAGATTATGGCAAAAAGACCTTCCGATATCCGCCGCGCTCCGCAGGCCGACGGCGAAATAGAAAAAGAATCGAAAACGCAGTTTCCTCTCGTGAGGACCAACTTCATACTAATGGCAATAGCCGGCCTTATGATTGTGCTCGGCTTCGTGCTCATGGCCGGTAAAGGCTCAACGCCCACGGAATTCAACCCTGACATCTTCTCGGCACGCCGCGTGGTCGTAGGCCCCACCATCTCCTTCCTCGGCTTCCTGTTCATGGGCTTCGCCATCATGTGGTCGGGCAAATCACATTCCACCAAAAACACCGAAGAATAAGCCATGGACTGTATCGACGCACTTATCATGGGCATTGTGCAGGGCCTTGCCGAATACCTGCCCATCAGTTCCAGCGGCCATCTTGAGATATGCCGCTCCATCCTCGGCCTCGACCTTTCGGGAGCCGACGCGCTTGAATTCGACCTCACGCTCCACGTGGCCACTGTGCTGAGCACCATCGTGGTGCTGTGGCATGAGTTCCTGCCGCTCTGCAAGTCGTTTTTCACTCTCCGCAACGACGCCAACACCAACTACGTGCTGAAAATCCTTCTCTCCTGTGTGCCTGTGGCCATAGTAGGCCTTTGCTTCAAGGATGTGGTGGAGGGCTTCTTCGGCGGCGGTCTCACGATAGTGGGCGTATGCCTGCTTATCACGGCCGCGCTGCTCTACTTCGCCTACGCCTTCCGCACGCGCCCCGACTCAGCTGCCCTTGCCGAGGGGCATAAGGAGCGCGGACACGATATAACCTGGCGCGACGCATTCATCATAGGCTGCGCCCAGGCCGTTGCCGTACTTCCGGGCCTGAGCCGCTCAGGCACCACGATAGCCACCGGCCTCATGCTCGGCGACCGCCGCGACAAGGTGGCCCAGTTCTCATTCTTCATGGTGATTATCCCCATTCTCGGCGAAGCCCTCCTCGACATCAAGGACATGGCCGCCGGAAGCTCCGTGACGGCCGAGACCATAGGCTGGGTGCCGCTGGCCATAGGATTCATGGCGTCGTTCGTTGTGGGATGCGCCGCATGCCGCTGGATGATTTCGCTGGTGAAACGCGGCAAGCTCGTGTGGTTCGCCTACTATTGCGTGGCCGTGGGCCTGCTCTGCATTTTCTGGAACATGTTCTAACCCCTCCCGCTCAGGAATGGATTTCATTACAGGCGAAATACTTTATATAGACAAACCTCTTGGCTGGACTTCGTTTGACGTGGTGAAGCGCGTGCGCGCCTCGCTTCTGCGCCGCATAGGCCTGAAGAAGATGAAAGTGGGCCATGCCGGAACGCTCGACCCTCTCGCCACCGGAGTGATGATTGTGACCACCGGACGCGCCACCAAACAGATAGAAACCCTGCAGGCCGGCGTAAAAGAATATGTGGCCACAATAGCACTCGGCGCCACCACCCCGTCCTTCGACCTCGAGACGGAAATAGACGCCCGTTATCCTACCGGCCACATCACCCGTGAGCTCGTGGAGCAGACCCTGCCTCGCTTCAAGGGCGAGATAAGCCAGGTGCCTCCATCGTTCAGCGCCTGCAAGATAGAAGGGCGCCGCGCCTACGAGATGGCACGCTCCGGCGAGGAAGTGGAGCTGAAACCCAAGACGCTCGTAATCGACGAGCTGGAGCTTCTTGAATTCTCGCCCGAGAGCATCACCCTCAGGGTTGTATGCAGCAAAGGCACCTACATCCGTGCCCTGGCCCGCGACATAGGCGCCGCCCTCGGCTCGGGCGGTCACCTTACGGCCCTGCGGCGCACGCGCGTGGGAGAGGTCACGGAAGATCTCTGTCTGACCGTCGACCAGGCTGTGGAGCTGATACGCGCCGTAGAGCTTACGTTCCCCGACGATTTCACGCCGCCCGCGCGCCGTAAATCGGCATCCAAGTCCAAACAATCTGAATAAAAACGCGTTAACTGAATAAATAAGATTCTTCTCCCTTATGAAACTATCGCAATTCAAATTCAAGCTGCCTCAAGACCTCATAGCCCAGTATCCCGTGGCCGAACGCGACCAGTCACGCCTGATGGTAATCCACCGTGCGAGCGGTGAAATCGAGCACCGGATATTCAAGGATATCATTGACTATTTCGACGACGGCGACATTTTTGTGTTCAACGATACCAAGGTTTTCCCTGCCCGGTTGTTCGGCAACAAGGAAAAGACCGGGGCGCGCATTGAAGTGTTTCTGCTTCGCGAGCTCAATGCCGAAAACAAGCTCTGGGATGTGCTTGTGGAGCCGGCCCGTAAAATCAGAATTGGCAACAAGCTTTACTTCGGCGACGATGAGTCGATGGTGGCCGAGGTGATCGACAACACCACCTCGCGCGGACGCACCCTCCGTTTCCTCTACGACGGCCCCCACGAGGAGTTCAAGAAGGCTCTCTTCGCCCTTGGCCAGACTCCTCTGCCCGCCTACATAAACCGTGAGCCGGAACCCTCCGACGCCGAACGCTACCAGACCATATATGCTTCCAAAGAAGGCGCCGTGGTTGCTCCCGCCGCCGGCCTCCATTTCAGCCGCGAACTTCTGAAACGTCTGGAGATAAAAGGCATCTATCAGGCATTCCTCACGCTCCACAGCGGTCTGGGCAACTTCCGCGAAATCGACGTGGAGGACCTCACCAAACACCGCATGGACTCCGAGCAGATGGAAGTGACACAAGCCCTGGTGGATATGGTGAATGGCGTGAAGGACGCCAACCACCGCGTGTGCGCCATCGGAACATCCGTGCTCCGCGCCATAGCGAGCGCCGTAAGCATGAGCGCGCACATGAAGACGTATACCGGCTGGACCAACAAGTTTATCTTCCCGCCCTACGATTTCACCGTGACCGACGCTCTGCTCACGAATTTCCACCTTCCTTATTCCACAATGCTCATGATGGCCACCGCTTTCGGTGGCTACGATCTGGTAATGAAGGCCTACAACGAGGCCGTGAAGGAGAAATACCGTTTCGGAGCCTACGGCGACGCAATGCTCATACTCTGATTCCGCGCCATGGCTTGCCGCGCCAGCGAATATCTCACCATAGCTGCTCCTTCCCGCGCGATTGTGCGCGAGAAGATGAGCCGCTTTCTGGCATTTGCCGCTCCGGCCTCCACCCCTGAGGAGGCGCGCGCGTTCGTAGCCGCGAAAGCCAACGAATACCACGACGCGCGCCACTGCTGCTGGGCCTATTCCATAGGCGCCGACGGCTCCGTCACGGCATCGAACGATAACGGCGAGCCATCCGGCACCGCAGGGAAGCCCATTCTGGGCCAGATACGTTCCCACGGCCTCACCAACGTGGTGGTGGCAGTGGTGCGTTATTTCGGCGGCATCAAGCTCGGCACCTCCGGCCTCATAGCGGCCTACCGTGCCGCCGCATGCGAGGCTCTGGACGCGGCTCAGACCGTGACGGCCCATGAAATGGCTTCGCTCACCGTCACGTTCCCCTACATAGCAATGAACGATGTGATGCGCGCACTCAAGAACTCCGAAGCCGCCATCACCGGCCAGGAGTTTGACAACACCTGCTCCATCACAATCTCAATCCGGGCCGACCGGGCCGAAGCAATGAAAACGCTCCTTGAGGGCGTGGACGGCACTTCTGTTTCCGACCCCGTAAATCTATTCTGACTCTCCTCATTCCAATCAATACTCTCACAAGCAATGGACAAAGCACTAAAGGCTAAACTCAGCAAAGACCCCGACGGACTCCAGACCTACGAGTTCATAGCCAACAACATTCAGGAGATTGATCCTATTCTCGACGAACTCATTGAAAACATGGTTGCCGTTGACCCCAACGGACAGTTCACCGTGAGCGCCGCGCGTTATCTCCACGCCATCGACTGCGAAAAATATGCCCCCCAGATTTCACGTCTGATAGAGGCTGCGATAGACAAGGACCGCGAGCGCAACTATCTGGCACAGCTCCTTCCCTCGATATGGGGTGAGGACTACGAGGCCCGTCACGAAGAGCTCAACGCTTCCGACAACAACTTCCGCCGCATATACAAGCGCGTGTATCCCGCCGGAATCTAAGCGCCCGATTCATAATAATGACTAAACGAATTCTACCGGCGATAGCGGGGCTGCTCCTGTGTATCGCCGCCGTCACCACGTCAAAAGCCATTCCCGCAATGCAGAATACATCAACCGCTCCCGCCGCCCCGACAGGCGACGTAAAGGTGGAAATGACCACCTCGCTCGGCAACGTCACGCTGCTCCTCTACGGCGACACGCCCAAACACCTCCGCAACTTCGTGAAACTCGCCTCGGAGGGCTATTACAACGGTCTCCTGTTCCACCGCGTGATCCGCGACTTCATGGTGCAGGGAGGCGACCCCGAGTCCAAGGACGCTCCCGCGGGAAAACTCCTTGGCAACGGCGATCCCGGCTACAAAATCGAAGCCGAGATAATGCCCGACCGCCATTTCCATAAACGCGGAGCGCTTGCCGCCGCCCGCGAGGCCGATGCGGTGAACCCCGACCGCCAGTCGAGCGGCTCACAGTTCTATGTGGTTACCGGCCGCATGTTCTCTCCCGGGCAGCTCGACGCCATGGAGCAGCGCATGCGTCATGCCCGCATGCAGGAGATTTTCGACACGCTCACGGCCCAGAACCGCGACACCATCATGACCCTGCGCCGCAACCGCGACCAGGCCGGACTACAGGCACTTCAGGACGAGCTCAACCGCCGTACTCAGGAGATAGCCAAGGCTGAGCCTGCGGCCGGATTCACGCCCGAACAGCGCGAGGCGTACACGACGGTAGGCGGCACGCCGCATCTCGACGGCGGTTACACCGTGTTCGGCGAAGTGCTTTCGGGCATGGACGTCATAGACCGCATACAGCAGGTGGAGACCGACGGCAACGACCGGCCTCTGGAGCCGGTGAAAATCCTGAGCATGAAGGTGCTCAATCCCTGACAGATGATTCCTTATTCCACGTTCACTCTCCCAAACGGGCTGCGGGTGGTCCATCACTATGATGCCGCCTCGCCGCTCGTGCACGTAAATCTGCTTTACAACGTAGGCGCGCGCGACGAAAATCCCGCGCACACCGGCATGGCGCATCTCTTCGAGCATCTGATGTTCGGAGGGTCGCTCAACGTGCCTGATTTCGACGGTGCCCTCGAACTTGCCGGAGGCTCCAACAACGCCTGGACCTCCAATGATTTCACCGATTTCTACGAAAGCATTCCGCCGGTGAATCTCTCCACAGCGTTGCGCGCCGAGGCCGACCGCATGGAGCAGCTGCTTCTCACCGACCGCTCGCTTGAAGTGCAGCGCAAGGTGGTGGTGGAAGAGTTCAAGCAGGTGTGTCTCAACCGTCCTTATGGAGATTTCGGCCATATTCTGCGGCCGCTGATATACCGTGAGCATCCCTACCGTATTCCCACAATCGGGCGCTGTCCCGAGGATATAATGGAATGTCCTGCCGAGGAGATACGCCGATTCTATCACACTCATTATTCTCCATCCAACGCCGTGCTTGCCATAGCGGGGCCTGTAAGCCTTGAGGAGGCACGCAGTGAGGTTGAACGGTGGTTCGGGCCGGTAAAGCCGCGTCCCGTGGCTCCGCGCCTCTATGCGCCGGAGCCTGAAATCACCGAGGCGCGCCGTCTCACCGTGACGCGCCCCGTTCCGCAGACTTCCGTCACCATCTGCTTTCCCATGGGGGCATACATGGCTCCGGGCTATCGCGAGGCCGACCTTATAACCGACGTACTTGCCTCGGGCATATCCTCGCGCTTCTACCGCCGTCTGGTGATGGGAACCGACATATTCACCTCCGCCGATGCCTCGATTTCAGGTTCTGATGAGCCCGGCTATCTGAAGGTGGGCGGATGGCTGCGCGGCAACAGCGATGCCGACGTGGCCCGCGCCGAAGCCGCCCTCTGGGAACAGCTTGAGAAAATAGCGACAGAAGGCCCTTCGGACTATGAGCTGGAAAGCGCGCTCAACCGTTTCGAGAGCCGTACGCTTCTCAGCTGGGTCAGCTGCCGTTCAAAGGCGCTGCTTCTCGCCACTGCAGTGATGCAGAATGTGGATATAAACACACAGGTCGATTACTACAGGCAGGCCACGGCGTCGGGACTGCGCGCCGAAGCCTCGCGCATCCTGCGCCCCGAACGCGCCTGCACCCTCATTTATCGCGCCGAATAAAACCACAGAACCCGAAAAAACATCAGCGGTGTGTCAGAAACCAGGCTCTGACACACCGCTGTCTGTTTATCTTATCGGGGAATTATGCTCCCAACATGGCCTTCACTTTCTCAAGCACGACTGTGGGGGTGAAACCGAATTTTTCATCAAGCACCTTGTAGGGCGCGGACGCTCCGAAGCGCTCCATGCCGTAGATAGTAGCGGATGCTCCGGCCACTTCGCGAAGGGTTGAAGGAAGTCCGGCAGTAAGTCCGAACACCGGCACATCGGCGGGAATCACGCTTGCCCGGTAATCGGCAGGCTGGTCCAGGAACACGCCGAGCGAAGGCACGGAAACCACTCTCGCAGCAATGCCCTCGGCTTTGAGCAGCACGGCCACGTCGCAGAGCAGCGACACCTCCGAGCCGTTTGCCACCAGCGTCACGGCGGGAGCCTCGGCATCCATCACCACGTAGCCGCCGCGGCGCGCGCCCTCGGCCTGGGCCAGACGGTCGCCGGGAAGGTCTTTCACGTCCTGGCGGGAGAGGATGAGCGCTGAGGGTGTATGGCAGTTCTCCATTGCCATTCGCCAGCACACAAATGTCTCGGCGGCGTCGGCGGGACGCATCACCAGCATTGAGCGGCGTCCGGAGAAATTGTGGATCTGCTCCAGAAGTCGTATCTGTGCTTCCTGCTCTATCGGCTCATGGGTGGGACCGTCCTCACCCACACGGAATGCGTCGTGTGTCCACACGTATTTCACCGGCAGTTCCATGAGCGCCGACAGGCGTATGGCCGGTTTCATGTAATCGCTGAACACGAAGAATGTGCCGCAGGCGGCCATCATGCCTCCGTGAAGCACTATGCCGTTCATTATTGCGGCCATGGTGAGTTCGCTCACGCCGGCGTGGAGGAATGCTCCGCTGAAATCGCCGTGGGTGAGGGCGTGGGTATGTTTGAGAAATGCGTCGGTCTTGTCGCTGTTGGCGAGGTCGGCGCTGGACACTATCATGTTCTTCACCTTGTGGGAAAGCTCGGCGAGCACCGCGGCTGATGCGGTGCGTGTGGCTACGTTGGCCTTGGTGACGATGCTCTTCCAGTCTATTTCGGGAAGACGGCCCTCGATGAATCCGCGGAGTATAGCGGCCTGTTCGGGATTGGCCTCGGCCCATGCCCTCTCGGCGGCGCGACGCTCTGCCACGATTTTGCGCAGGGCCTCGGCGCGGTCGGCATAGAGCTTCTTCACTTCGGGACGTATCTGCCAGGGATTCTCGGGGTCGCCTCCGAGATTTTTCACGGTCATGGCATAATCGGCGCCCGATTTGCTCAGGGGCTGTCCGTGCGTGCTGCACTTGCCCTCGAAATTCTCGCCCGTGGCGGTAACGGCGCCGCGTCCCATCACGGTGTTGCCTATGATGAGCACCGGTTTGTGCTTCTCGGCCTCGGCTTTCTCGAGAGCGTCGGCTATGGCGGCAGGGTCGGTGCCGTCTATTTCAATCACGTGCCAGTGCCAGGCGCGGTATTTTGCTGCGTAGTCCTCGGTGTCAACGGCGTCAACGTCGGTGGAGAGCTGCACTTTGTTGCTGTCGTAGAACATTATGAGATTCGAGAGGCCCAGGAATCCGGCGATACGTCCGGCGCCCTGGCTTATCTCTTCCTGAATGCCGCCGTCGGAGATAAATGCGTATGTCTTATGGGCGAAAACCTCGCCGAAGCGGGCTGCGATGAAGCGCTCGGCTATGGCCGCTCCTACAGCCATGGTGTGGCCCTGGCCGAGAGGACCGCTGGTGTTTTCCACGCCGCGGGCCGGATTGAGTTCGGGATGGCCGGGAGTCACGCTGCCCCACTGGCGGAATTCCTTAAGCTCGTCCATGGTGTAATGGCCCTGCAGGGCGAGAACACTGTAGAGCATAGGCGACATGTGACCGGGATCAAGGAAGAAACGGTCGCGCGCGAACCATGTGGGATCGTCGGGGTCTGTTACCAGAAAGCCGGAATAAAGCACGTTGATGAAGTCAGCTCCACCCATGGCGCCGCCCGGATGTCCTGATTTTGCCTTTTCTACCATTGAAGCGGCGAGCACGCGGATATTGTCGGCCGCCGAATTAAGTATTTTATTTTCCATTTCGTGGGGTATTTTGCTGCAAAATTACTCATTTGCATCATCATAAACAAAACCATATACAAATTCCGCCCCGGCTCATCCTTTAATGGGCCGGGGCGGAGGATTCATGCGGCTTTCAGTGCCGCTGTTTTTTCAATTGAGATCAGATTGCATCGAGCACCTGGGTTGCTTCTTCTTCCACTTTTATGTCGGTGTTCACGTTCTTGGAACCGATGAGGGCGTAGAACAGGATGTAGGCGGCGCAGCCGAGGACTACCCAGTAGCTTATCAGGTAGCTGCCGGCGATGTCGGCGATCCAGCCCTGGAGGGCAACCATCACGGCGCAGCCGAATACCATGGTCATGAACGCGCCGGAAGCGATGGAGGTGTACTTGCCGAGACCTTCAACAGCCATGTTGAAGATACCGCCCCACATCACTGATGTGCAGAGACCGATGAGGATGAAGGCGAAGATACCCACGGGGACCTCGGCCCAGATCATGCTCACGTTGGCCCAGTCGATACCGGGAACGTTGACACGCCAGGTGGTGGGTGCGAACATGCCGAATGCCGTAAGTGCCACGGCTGCCGAAGCTGCTACGGTGATCATGGCGCGGGAGCTTACCTTACCGCCGATAGAACCGCCGATGAAGCGGCCCACGAGCATGAGGAGCCAGTAGATTGCCACGATCTGGCCTACGATGTTGGCGTCCATTCCGAAGCCGGGAGTGGCTGCGTCGGGAGCCGAGGTGAGATACTGGAGGATGTAGGTGGGAGTGCCTACCTCAACGCCCATGTAAAGGAAGATGGCGAGGATGCCGAGGCGGAAATGACGGAACGAGAAGGCGCTGTGGGGGTCTTTCGGGCCGTTTTTCTTTGCGGGAGCAGCCTGTTTGGGCTCGTCGATGTGGGTGAACATGATCACGAAGAACGCAACGATGAACACGCCGCCTGCTATGAACAGAGCCGGAGTGGCGTCGGCCACATGTGCTTTGGCTGCATCGCCGATGAGAGCGCCCATGAGAATGTAGACGGCCACAGCTGCGGCGCTGTTGAACACACCGCCTATCTGGATGAGCTGGTTGCCTTTGTTGCCGCCGCCGCCAAGGATGTTAAGCATGGGGTTAACAACGGTGTTGAGCATACACATGCAGAAGCCGCCGATGAACGCACCTACCAGATAAACGGCGAAAGCTGCTTTCTCCATGCTTTCCCAACCGCTCATCCACTGAACGAAGATGCCCACTATGCCCACTATGAGGGCGAGCATGGCGGTCTTCTTATATCCGAATTTCTTAATGAGCATTCCGGAGGGGATACCCATTATGAGGTAAGCGATAAAGTTTCCGTAGTTGCCTATCTGCGATTCCAGGTTGGAAGCGCCGAACTGGTTCTTGACTATGACCGCCATGGGTGAGCAAAGGTTTGTCACGAAGGCAATCATGGCAAAGAGGGCTATCATTATTATGATGGCTCCCCATTGTTTTGACTGGTTACTCATGATAAAAAGATTGGTTTATGTTTAGTTGATTATTGTTTCAAGCCTTAAAATTAGCGAATTTTTATAATATGTGCCGCTTTTGGCGCTTATTTTTTGGATTTTTGGGTGCAGGTCAGTTTTTTCAAAGCTCAGTATTCGCGCTCCCCGAATATGTCGGTGCCTATCCTCACCATGGTCGAGCCTTCCTCAACGGCTATGCCTCGGTCGTGGCTCATGCCCATGCTCAGGGTGGAAAATCCGCGCAGGTCGGGACACATATCCTCAATCTGTAGTTTGAGGCTGCACAGTGTGGCGAAGTCATGGCGCACGCGCTCCGTATCGTCGGTGTTCGAAGCCATTCCCATCAGTCCGCAGATATGCGTGGCGCGGAGATTCTCGAATTTCCGCGCTGTGAAGTATTCAAGCATCTCCTCGGGGCTGAAGCCGGTCTTGGTCTCCTCCCGCGCCACATGGGCCTGAAGCAGCACGGGCTGCACTATGCCCAGCCGGGCGGCTTCTGAGTCAATCAGCTCCAGCAGTTCCGTGGAATCCACACTCTCTATCAGTGCGGGACGCAGCGCAAGCAGCTGCCGCACCTTATTACGCTGAAGATGACCGATGAAATGCCAGCGCACATCCTGCGGCACATCGGCTCCCGGAGCCATTTCGCCTGCGAGGGTGGCGGCAACCTTCGATTTCAGCTCCTGCACCCGGCTTTCGCCGAACACGCGCTGTCCGGCTGCGTAGGCCTCGGCAAGAGCCGACATGGGATGGAATTTCGACACCGCCACCAGCTCCACTTCCGGCGGCAGTTCGCGGCGCACGGCCTCAAGGCGCTCCGCTATCGTGTCAGCTGCCATCATTCGGCTTCTTTTGCCACAACTTCGGCGGGTGTGGGTGCCGACGGATGCTTGCCTGAAAGATTGGCGGCGTAGACATCCATTATGGGTGTCTCCGATAGCGACACAAGGTCGAAGTCGGCCAGCGTTCCTTTCATGCCCTCATTGAAGTTTTCGTATGCGCCCTTGAAGTCGCTGCCGGCCACAAGCATGGTGGTGACGGAGCGCTTCTCCACGGCTGTCTTCTCGTCGATGGTGATGAACGCCACCTTGGCCAGATACCATTTGTCGGCACTGTCATCGCGGAAAATTTCGGAAATTTTGGTGCGTTTCACGGCGCTCACCGAGAAGTCGCCGGATATGAAGGGTGTCTGCTCCTCGATGATGCGGGCCTCGGCCTCTGTGAACGACAGGGCGTCGACCAGATAGGGTTCGTTGACTTTCTTTACTACCCCGTTTTCCATCATTTTGTCGTAGCGGACTTTACATTCAAACCAGTTTGCCATTGTCTGTTTCTCTTTACATTAGTTATCATTCACCCGTCGGCTCCGGACGCGCCGTTGCCCGATTGTAGGGATGCACCCCGGTGCATCCGTAGGATGAATGAGAGTCAGTATATATTAAGCGGATGCTCCGGGGAGCATCCCTACATTTTTAATAAGCGATTTAATCGGTTACCGATTATCGGAGCACGGCCTTGCGGGCGAAGCGTCCGAGGTCGGTCACGGCCTCCACCACGTAGATGCCTGTGAGGCCGTCGGTGGATATGTCGGCATTGTCGCCCGACACCTCGATGGTGCGCAGGGCGCGTCCCTGGAGGTCGACCAGGCTGAGGGTCATGTGCGATGCACCGGCCACATATACGTTGCAGCTGCCTGAACCGGGAGTGAGCACAAGGCGCTGGTCCTCGTCCTCAAACACGCTGCCGATGGCAGCTTTCTTGTCGAGCACATATTTAATGCCTGCTAAGGCGTCGATTTTGCCCGCGCCCCATCTGTCGGGCGAGGAAGTCTGTGCAACGGAAGTCTTGTTTATCGTCTCGAGAACCTGTGCGAATGTGAGCGCCGGGTCGGCCTGCAACCACAGTCCCACCGTGCCGGTGACAAACGGGCATGCCATCGAGGTGCCCTGCAGTTCGCCCCAGTAGTCATTGACCGCGCCGTTGGGGGCTTTGGCCGACATCAGTATTTCCGAGCCTTCCGCAGCAACGTTATAGCGGTTGACACTCGATACGATTCCGGCGCCGGGCGCACATACCAGCGGCAGTTTCGTGCCCTGGAAGGACGTGCCATAGCTTGAGAATCCGGAAATCTCACCAATGGGGAATGATCCGTTGAAGCCATAAATTCCACCCTTATCGTTCTCGTTCAAGACGCCCCATACATTGCGGGTGTTATATGATCCTACGGAAATGATATTGGCACCGCAGCATGCGTCGCTAATGGAATTGTTGGGATTTCCTTTGGTGAATCCTGTGGCTGTGGACGAATTGCCTCCTCCACGGTTGGAGAAAATGGCGCTGTCGTTGCCGTAGAGATACAGCGTGTTTCCGCTTCGGCCGGTAGCTTCTATGGCGATATACTGAGTGGCCGTTGATTTGCGGCTTACGCTGTTGAACTGCATCATTACCTCATAGCGGTTGTTGTTCTCGTCGAGACCGGAGACTGCGACAACCGAGCCGCTGTATTCCGACGTGAAAGCGGTTTTGTTTGCGGTGGTCCCTTGCTGATTGGGGCCGTTGAGAGTGAAAACGGGGGTAAACTTTCGAGTCGAGAAGGAATAGAGGCCTACGGATAATGTCACAACAGAATTGTCGGAGCCCCAGAGGTCGACTATGCCGCTGATAGGAGGAATTTCGTTGTTGACAGTGGGCGCGTATGGGAAAGTACGCAGATATGCATCGTTGCCCGACGAACCGAGGGTTTTCTTGATGGAAATATCCTGGTCGCCCTCGTTGCCGGCGGCCATCACGATTATTCCGCGCTTTCCAAGCTCGGAGAGAGCCTTGGAGTAGGAATCCGTTCCGTCATGTGGGCCGCTGTTGCTTCCGAGCGACAGGTTGACGGCCACGGGCTTGTTCTGCGACTCGGCGTAGGTGATGATGTTGCTTACAGCCTGAATGATATTGGGAGTGGAGAGAGTTCCGACTGCAAGTGCGAGCTCGGAATTGGTCGCAACTCCGTAGTAGGGCACATTCATTGGCCCCAGCTGAAATTCTTTGGACGTGAATTGGCCTGAGGCAGGTTTTTCCGGTACGTTTAGGTAAGCTACAGTGCCGGTGCCTTTATAACCGCCCGCCATTATGCCGGCCACATGCGTGCCGTGGGTTTCTTTCTCCGTGTCGGTGGTGAAGGAGCGCATAGTGGAGGCTGTGTATTCCGTCACGTTTGTGCCGTCGTTGCCCGTGAAGTTCCATGCGCGCTGTATGCGGGTGCTGCCGTCGCTGTTCTTGAAGTTGACATGATTCGGCTCCAGGCCTATATCCATCATTCCGAGCACCACTCCTGTGCCGTCGAAGCTCACGGTCTGGCCGTTGTAGGTGAAACCGTTCTGCACTTCGTCGACTTTTCCCGAGGGGCGGGCGAAGTCAAGCGTGGGGCGCAGCTCGTCGCCGAAGCTCACGGACTTCACCTCAGGGAGGTCGGCTACTTTCTCGGCGAGTTCAATCGGGAAAACGGCCACGCAGATATCGCCTAAGACGGCTGTGACCTCGACGAATCCCGTGGAGGTAAGCGCCGACGGGCCGTAGCCGGGATTAAGCGTGATGAGGGCGCGCACCTGTTCGCCGGGCTTTACGGAGAGAGTGCTCTGCATCGAGGGGTCGGTACGCGACATGCGTATCTCCTCGAGGATTATGCGGCCCTTGGGATTGATTTTCTGGGCTGCCGCCGGCATCATGCCCAGAATGAGAAGTGAAATCGGGAGTAGAAGTTTCTTCATGCGCCTTCAAGTTGGATTAAACCGTCAAATTGGATTATTGGCTTCAAATTTACACAAACTATTGCAAATAGAACCAATTTGTGTTAAAAAATCCTCGCTAACGTCCCGCGCCAATACACGTTGAGGGCGCACATCACGTGAATGCGCGCCCTCAATATAGGTAATTTGAATTAACGGAGTGGAATCAGAAACCGTAGCGGCTCCAGTCGACCTTGCTCATGTCGCCCGATTCCTTGAATGCCACATGGAATGCAAATGCGGCTTCGAGCGAGTGGGGTGTTTGTCCGCCTTTGCCGAACTTGAGGTATTCGAGCAGCAGAGGACGGTAGGCGGGATGTGCGCAGTTGTTGATTATCTCATAGGCGCGCTGCACCGGATCTTTTCCACGGAGGTCGGCCACGCCCTGTTCGGTCACGATTATGTCGACCGAGTGCTCCGAGTGGTCAACGTGCGAAACCATGGGCACGATGTTGCTTATCACGCCGCCCTTGGTCACGGAGGGGCAGGAGAAGATGGATATGTAGCCGTTGCGGGTGAAGTCGCCCGAACCGCCTATGCCGTTCATCATCTTGGTGCCTACCACGTGGGTGGAGTTGATGTTGCCGAATATGTCGGCCTCCAGAGCCGTGTTCATGGCAATGACGCCTAAGCGGCGGATTACCTCGGGATTATTCGAAATTTCCGAAGGACGGCACACGAGCTTGTCGCGGAAGAACTCGAGGTTACCGAGCACTTCGGCTTCGGTGGCGTCGCTGAGAGTGAGAGAGCAGGTGGAACCGAATTTACATTTGCCCATCTTCATCAGCTCTATCACGGCATCCTGTATCACCTCGGTATACATTTCGAACTGGGGAATTTCCTCGGCGTCGCCAAGACCGAACAGCACTGCGTTGGCCACATTGCCCACGCCCGACTGGATGGGAAGGAACGACTTGGGCAGACGGCCGGCCTTAAGCTCGGAGACAAGGAAGTTGCAGACGTTGGCGCCGATCTGCAGCGTGGTGTCGTCGAGGGCGGTGAAGCCCTTTATGCCGTCGTAGCGCTTGCTGTGGACCACGGCCACTATCTTTTCGGGGTCGATTTTCACCGTGGGATGGCCTATGCGGTCGCTGGGCTTGAATATGGGTATCTCGCGGCGGTCGGGCGGATCCAGAGGCAGATAGATGTCGTGGAGACCGTAGAGGGTCTTGGGGAGCACTTCGTTGAGCTCGAGAATCACCTTCTTGGCGCGGCTCACGAAGGTGGGCACGTTGCCCACACCGGTGCCGAGCACAACCTCGCCGTTGTCCATCACCTCGGCGACTTCAAGAATGGCCACATCAAGGTCGCCGTAGAAGCCGTAGCGGAATTTCTGGGCCAGCTCGGAAAGATGGAGGTCGAAATAATGTGCGTCGTGGCTGTTGATGCGTTTGCGCAGGTCGGGGGTGTTCTGATAGGGGGTGCGGCGGTTGATGGCGTTGGCGTTGGCCAGGGCGCCGTCGGCCCAACGGTTGGTGGAGGCTCCGGTAAAGATGTTTATCTTAAATGGTTTGCCTTCGGCATGAAGCTTTTCAGCACGGGCGGCGAGAGCTTCAGGAACAACCTTGGGAGAACCGGAGGCGGTGAAACCGGAAAATCCCACATTGTCATCATGATTGATCAGTTCGGCAGCTTCTTGTGCCGTGAGAATCGGGAAAGCCATATTATTGCGTTTATATTTTTTGTGTTAAGGTTATTTTCATGGATACAGGCGGGAGTCAAAATTTACGCTGCAGCACCTCGGCGGCTATCACCGCGCGGCGCAGAGCTGCGGCCCGGGTGTTGACCGGCGTGGGAGCAGGAGCTGTTTTCTGTGGCGTCGGAGCCTCAGGCGCGGTGCTCATTGGCGGTGCCAGAGGATCGGTCTCGGGAAGGAGACGGGCCGTTTCCTTTTCGGAAGCGCGGTGCATTGCCTCGCGATGGTCAGCGGGCTTTGCTCTGGTCGCCGAGGAAAGTTCGGGCGCCTTTTTATTCATGCGCGAGAGCTGGGGAGGCGCAGGGGTGTTGCGTCGGATATCAGCCTTCATCCTGCGCTTGATCCACTCGAGCAAAGTGGGGCCGAGTATCGCGGCGGCCGTAATGAGAAACGCCACAATCGATTTTAAAATATCACGATCCATCAGCTCTATTCTACTCCATTTTATTAATTTTGTGCAAAATTAGCAGAAAATACCGCAACCACCAAATGTAGAGTTGCTGTTACTCAACATATATTATGCCTGATAAAGACAATAACTTCGGCCACGCTCCGCGTCGGCTCCTCATAGAAACCTACGGCTGCCAGATGAACGTGGCCGATACCGAAGTAGTGGCCTCGATAATGGAGATGGCCGGCTACACGCTCTGCGACGACCTTGAACAGGCCGACGCCGTGTTTCTCAACACATGCTCGATACGCGACAACGCCGAGCAGAAGATAATAGGACGCCTGCAGTTTCTCAACTCGCTGCGCCGCAAGCGCCGCGGCCGGGGGCTGATAATAGGCGTGATAGGGTGTATGGCCGAGCGCGTGAAGGACGACCTGATAGCCAACCACGGGGTGGACCTGGTGGCAGGCCCCGACAGCTATCTCGACCTTCCGGGCCTCATTGCCTCGGTGGAGGCGGGTCAGAAAGCCATCAACGTGGAGCTGAGCACCACCGAGACCTACCGCGACGTGATTCCGGTGCGGCTGCCGGGCAACACGGTGAGCGGCTTCATAAGCATAATGCGCGGCTGTAATAATTTCTGCTCATATTGCATTGTGCCTTACACCCGCGGACGCGAGCGCTCGCGCGAGGTGCGCAGCATACTCAACGAGCTTGCCGACCTCCGCGCCAAGGGCTACCGCGAGGTGACTCTTCTGGGGCAGAACGTGAACTCTTACCGCTATACCGACGCTGCCGACGGCACTGTGACCGATTTCGCCGCCCTGCTGGGGCTTGTAGCCGAGGCCGCTCCCGACATGCGCGTGCGCTTCACCACCTCCCACCCCAAGGATATGACCGACGATATTCTGCACGCCATAGCCTCGCACCCCAACATCTGCCGCCACATACATCTGCCCGTGCAGAGCGGCAGCGACAGCGTGCTCAAGGCCATGAACCGCCACTATACCCGCGCATGGTATCTGGACCGCGTTGCCGCCATACGCCGTATCATACCCGACTGCGCCATAACAAGCGACCTGTTCACGGGTTTCCACGGCGAGACCGAGGAGGATTTCCAGCAGACGCTCTCGCTTATGCGCGAAGTGGGATTCGACGCCTCGTTCATGTTCAAATATTCGGAGCGTCCGGGCACCATGGCCTCGAAGCATCTGCCCGACAATGTGGCCGAGGAGGTGAAGATCGACCGCCTCAACCGCATGATAGCCCTCCAGAACGAGCTTTCGCTTGCCTCACACCGCGCCGAGATAGGCCGCGAGGTAGAGGTGCTTATAGAAGGTGTGGCGCGCCGCAGCCGCGAGCAGATGGTGGGCCGCACGCCCCAGAACAAGACCGTGGTGCTCCCGCGCCGCGACTACAAGGTGGGCCAGACCGTGCGCGTCAGGATAGCCGACGCCACCTCCGCCACCCTGATTGCGGAATAACTCTCCGGGAATAGTCAGACCGGTCGGACCAGTCGGACTTGTCCGAAATCTCAATAGTAAAAAAACGGTGTGCCGGAATCAAGTTCAGGCACACCGTTGATGTAATTATGGATTAGTTATTTCTTGGGCTCTTTGGCGAAGGCGTGGCGGTAGCCTTTCTGCTTCTGCCATGCGCCGCGGGTGAAGTCGGGCACCTCTACGGGTGCGTTTCCGTTCTCGATGGATATTTCAGTGAGAGGAATGAGCGAGCACCACTCTGCGAGGTCATACACGTCCATGTCAAGAGGCAGACCGTTGCGCAGACAGTAGACCAGACGGTAGTCCATTATGTAGTCCATGCCTCCGTGGCCGCCTACTTTCTTGGCCACTTCGCCAACCTCGCGGATGATGGGGTGCATGTACTGCTCCTCGAGAGCCTTCTTCTGCTCGTCGCTCACGAAGCCATGGGCGGTGAGGTTCTCGTGGTCGGGAACGTCGGCCGAAGCAAGCTGCTCAGGCTCGAACGAGTAGCCTTCCTGAGGATACTTGTTGGCAAAGCCCTTGGTGCCGGTGAGCTGATACATGCGGCTGTAGGGACGCGGGGTGAGTACGTCGTGCTGTATCTGGATGGTCTTGCCGTTGGCGGTGCGGATCATGGTCATGGTGTGGTCGCCCTGGGCGAAGGTGTCGGGCTTTTCGCCGGTGGCCTTCTCTATATATGCCGGGCCGTTGACAGCCTTGGTGTCCATCGACACGAGAGTTTCCATGCGGTCGCCGCGGTGTATGTCGAGAAGCTGGCAGGCCGGACCCATGCCGTGGGTGGGATATACGTCGCCGCGATGCTTCTGGTTGAAGTCCATACGCCAGTTGTTGTGGTAGTAGGGCCAGAACTCTGAAAGGTCGTGCAGATAGCTGCCTTCGGTGTGGAGCACCTCGCCGAAGAGACCCTGCTGGGCCATGTTGAGGGTGTTCATCTCGAAGAAGTCGTAAACGCAGTTCTCAAGCATCATGCAGTGGAGCTTTTTCTCCTCGGCCTTGTTGACAAGCGCCCAGATTTCCTCGAGGCTGGTGGCGGCGGGCACCTCTATTGCGGTGTGCTTGCCGTTGTCCATTGCGTAGAGGGCCATGGGAGCATGTGTCTGCCAGTCGGTGACAATATACACGAGGTCTATGTCGTCACGCTCGCAGAGCTGTTTCCAGGCGTCCTCTGAGCCGCCGTAGCCGGCAACGTCGTTGATGCCTTTTTCCTTGAGCCATTCCTGCATCTTGTCCACGCGGTCCTGCTCGAGGTCACACACGGCGACCACTTTGGCACCGGGGATGGCAGTGAAACGTTTCACAGCGTCGGGTCCGCGCATGCCAAGGCCAATGAAGCCTACTCTTACGGTGTCCATGGGGCTGGTGGCGAAGCCCACCAGGTCGGTGGCGCCTTCGGGACGCGCCGGAATCTCGGTCTTGATTACCTTCGATTCCTTGTCGGCGGATTTCTTGGAGTCGCAGGCCGGCATTATGGCAAGTGCAAGCGCAGCCAGACTCAGAATTACTTTTTTCATCGGGTAATAATGAATAATAGGTAAGGTTAACTTTTGTTGATTGGTATTTTTTGCAAATATAACCAAATATTCCGGGCCGACAACTCTTCGGGGTGATGAGTATGCCTGAAAAAGTTGTAAATTTGCGCATCACCCCGTCCGGCGACCGAACGCGCCGCCTCCGCACGGCGTTTTACATTATATCAACCCATTATCCGTACACTAAACAGTCATGAAAAAGATTTTCTTCATATTCACGGCCTTTCTGGCCCTGATATCCCTCTCGCTCTCTGTGCCTGCACATGCCGAGGGGGGAGCCAAAATAGCTTTTGAATCGGAAACCCATGATTTCGGCAACGTCAAGGCCAAGGGCGGCCAGGTGTCGTTCGGCTACAAGTTCACCAACACGGGCACCGCTCCGCTGGTGATAATAAGCGTGAGCAACGGCGGCTGCGGGTGCACCCGGCCCGAGTTTCCCAAGAAGCCGATAGCCCCCGGCGAGTCGGGCACCATCACCATCCATTTCAACCCGGCTACGTTCCGGGGCGAGATAAAGCGCCAGGTAACGGTGAAGACGAATGCCGGTCGCAAGAAACTTAAATTCGGAGGCGTGATTGTGCCATGAGAAGGATAGCTGCATTGCTGGGCGGCCTGCTTGCCGCCGCCACTGCGTCGGCCCAGATAGTCTGGCTTGAGCCGGTGCATGATTTCGGAGCCATACGCGAGGACCGCGGGCTGGCCCGGACGGTGTTTCGCGGCGTAAATGTGGGCACCGACACCATAGTGGTGCTGTCGGCGCGCGCCAACTGCGGCTGCACGCGCCCCGAGTTCAGCCGCGGCGACATTGCGCCGGGCGACACCGTGAAGGTTGGCGTGGCGTTTGACCCCGCCGGACGTCCCGGACGCTTCGAGAAAAAGGTTATGCTCACCACCACGGCTCCCTCGCGCCGCGAGGTCCTGGAAATTACGGGCACCGTGATCGGGGCTTCGGCAACGCTCGAGAAGCGGTTCCCCATAGAGGTGGGGCAGATGCGTCTGAGCAACACCGTGGTGGCGCTGGGCGAGACCAACAAAGGACATGTGCTCGGAGGCTCCGTGCTTATCTACAATCCCACTGACTCTGCCGTGATTCCCGCTGCGGCCGACCTTCCCCCATACATCCGCTGCACTTTCAGTCCGGCCGAGATTCCAGCCGGTGAGCAGGCGGTGGCTTCTCTCACTGCATTCACCGACCGCTGTCCGCAGTATGGCACGGTGGAAAACACCTTCACCCTTATCCCCGACATCGCCGACCCCGCCGCCACGGCCACCATATCCACCGTGATGATTATCCATGAGGATTTCAGCCGCCTCACTCCGGAGCAGCGCGAGAATGCGCCCGGCGTCAGAGCGGACGTGAGGTCAGTGGAATTCGGCGTAATAGACCGCGGAGGCAAGAAGACCTCCCGCACGTTCGAGCTGACCAACACCGGGCGTTCACCGCTCATTATCCGGCAGCTTCACACTCCCGACGGATGCATTTCGGCCAAGGCCGCGAAATCGGAGGTGAAACCGGGCAAGAAGGTGCAGGTGACCGTGACGCTCGACCCTCAGAAACTCCCCGGCGGACAGCCGCTGAACACCACCCTCACCATCGTGACCAACTCGCCTGCGGATCCGCGCCTGATTCTGCGCGTGGTGGGCGAATGATACATTAGCTTATTAAAACTCTTATCCCTCCCAGCCATGGAACATATAGAAAACGACAAACAGTTCGGCGGTCTTGCCGTAAACGCCGGCGTGAGCCAGCCTCCGCAGGTCAATCCGTATCTCCGCCGGCGCCGCCGACCCATGCCATCGGTAGCCGAACTGGTGGAAGGCATTCTGAAAGGCGACGTAACCATGCTCTCGCGCGGCGTCACCCTCGTGGAGAGTCTTTCGCCCGAGCACCGCGCCATGGCCCAGGAGGTGATCGAGAAGTGTCTGCCTCATTCCGGCCGTTCGCGCCGCATAGGCATAACCGGGGTGCCGGGCGCAGGCAAAAGCACGTCGATTGATGTGTTCGGTCTTCATCTGCTCAAGCGCGGCGGCAAGCTTGCCGTACTAGCCATCGACCCCTCGAGCGAGCGCACCAAGGGCAGCATTCTCGGCGACAAGACACGCATGGAGAAGCTATCGGTGCATCCCGGAGCGTTCATACGCCCCAGCCCGTCGGCCGGATCGCTCGGTGGCGTGGCCCGCAAGACGCGCGAGACGATAGTGCTCTGCGAGGCCGCAGGCTACGACAACATATTTGTGGAGACCGTGGGCGTGGGCCAGAGCGAGACGGCCGTCCACTCGATGGTCGACTTCTTCCTGCTCATTCAGCTTGCCGGAACCGGCGACGAACTGCAGGGCATAAAACGCGGAATAATGGAGATGGCCGACGGCATTGTGATAAACAAGGCCGACGGCGACAACATAGACCGTGCCCGTCTGGCCCAGGCGCAGTTCCGCAGCGCCCTCCATCTTTTCCCGCCAACGGAGTCGGGCTGGAAGCCCGAGGTGCTCACCTATTCCGGCTACTACGAGCTCGGCATCCCCGAGGTGTGGGACATGGTCGACCGCTATTTCGCCTTCGTGGAGGCCAACGGCTATTTCAAGGTGCGCCGCCACCAGCAGGAACGCTACTGGATGTATGAGACTATCGACGAGACGCTGCGCCGCCGTTTCTACGACGACCCCGTAATAGCCGCCGCCCTTGCCGAGAAGGAGGCGCGTGTGCTGGGCAATCTCCAGAGCTCCTTCACCGCCGCGCGCGATGTGCTCGACCTCTATTTCAACCGACGCTGACGTTCTAAACCGCCGCTGATTCCCATGCTTGAATTCACGCCCGTAACCCCGGCCGACATACCCCTGCTGCGGCCGTGGCTCACCGCCCATCCCTTCCGCTCGTGCGATTTCTCGGTGGGTGGAATCTTCCTGTGGGCCGACTATTTCCACTATCAGAAAGCCATAAAAGGCGACACACTGTTTATAAAGGGCGTTACCGAAAACGACGTGTCGCGCCCGGCGTTCTCGCTCCCCCTCGGCCCCATGCCCATAGGCGAATCGCTGGCGCTTCTGCGGCGTCACTGTCGCGCCGAGGGCGTCGAGCCTGTGATGTCGGCAGTGCCACAGGAAGCCCTACAGGTGCTCATGGATAATGGTGCGCGCCGCTTTACCGAGCTTACCGACTGGGCCGACTATATCTACGACATCAAGGCGCTGAGCACCTTCGCCGGAAAGAAACTGAGCAAGAAGCGCAACCATATAAACCGCTTCGCGCTCGACCATCCCGATGCCGTGTTCTCGCCCGTCACGGCAGCCGATGCGCCGGAGCTCATAGAATTCTACGAACGTCTGCATACCGATGCCGACACCTCTGAAATCGCCGCCTACGACCGCGCTCAGACCCTCCGCGTGCTTCGCTCCCCGGACTTCTACGGATTCGAGGGAGGGGTGCTCCGCGTTCCCGGGCGGGGCGTGGTGGCCTTCGCCATGGGTGAGCCTGTGGGCGACACGCTCATGACCCACATCGAGAAGATGGCCCATGAGGTGACCGGCGCCGGCGAGACCATCTGCCGCGACTTCACCGCCATGATGGCCGCGCGCCACCCCGACCTTAACTACGTGAACCGCGAAGACGACTCCGGCGATCCCGGCCTCCGCCAGGCCAAAGAAGCCCTCCACCCCCTCTTCATGCAACGCAAATACAACGTCGCCTTCTGACCTTACCGGCTCTACGGACCTTACCGACCCTTCGGACCAGTCCGACCGGTCAGAGGCCTCTGAGTCTTCCGAGGCCTCCGATAACTCCGGCGTCTCCCAAGCGCCGAGGCCTCCAAGCGCCAGAGGCGCGATTTCTTTACAACCGCCTGCGTGAGCTGGCGGACAGGGCGGCTCCTCCCTCTCATGTGGCGAGCCCCGGAGGGCGCGACGCCACATTATGCGTCAGCATGGGCCGCATTTTCTCAGTTTTTTCGCCGCTTCTCAAAAAAAACTTCAAGAAAAGCTTGCGTGAATCAAAAATAGTCCATACCTTTGCAACGCTTTCGACGGAAACCACCTCGGGTGCTTAGCTCAGCTGGTTCAGAGCATCTGCCTTACAAGCAGAGGGTCGGGGGTTCGAATCCCTCAGCACCCACCACTTCAAAACACTATATATAGGTTTTCCGGAAAGCATTTTTATCAGCAAGGGTGCTTAGCTCAGCTGGTTCAGAGCATCTGCCTTACAAGCAGAGGGTCGGGGGTTCGAATCCCTCAGCACCCACCCCAAGCGCTTCCATCTTCCCGATGGAGGCGCTTTTTTCGTATCCCCCGGAAGGGGCCGCCTCCCCCCGTCCCATGCTGGCGCCTGGCGCGGCATCGCGCCTCCGGAGAGAGGGGACGGAGCCTCTGGTCCCGCAGCTGACGCAGCGGGTTGTACAGAAATCGCCGCTCCGCGGCTGGGCGGCTGGGGCTGCTTTGGGGCTCGGACTCTTCTGACCTTACGGACCTTACAGACAATTTGGGCGCATAGTAAAAAACCTGTGTTTAAGGAATAAAAACTATACCATTGCAGTCAAAAAAGAACTGCAATGGAAAAGAACCCTTATATAGAATTAGCCGAATGCCTTCTGCCGGAAGAAATGATTGAGTACTTTGACGTTGTCAAGGTCGAGAAAACCACAGAGACACTTGATGTGACATTGGAAGAACGGGACAATGGAGTAGATGGTTATGAAGCCGGTCAGCTTCGCCCCAATGGGTTCTACGAGGAGAGCGTTGTCAGGGATTACCCTGTAAGGGGGCGTAAGATGTCGTTCCATGTCAGACGTCGCCGGTGGGTTGAGATTGAGACTGGCAAGAGTGTCAGCCGACAATGGGATTTAGTGGCCGAAGGCACCCGCTTCTCGAAAGAGTTTGCGGCTTTTTTAAAAGGATTGCTTGGACAGATACCCGATTACGGGCCGCTCTCTTGAGTGGTTCTTCGACATAGACGGAGATCTGTTCGAGCGTCAGTACAAGCGTCATCTGAGCGGTTATTGGGAATGGAAGGACACAGCGGAGGGACTTCATGCAGAGCGATGGCGAGTGTTTCCACAAAACATCGGGCCACATCTGAGTATTGACGAGACATCTCTGAGCCGAGGAGAACTGTACACGATTGTGACCAACAAAGAGGCTCATGGCCGCGAGAAGTCGATTGTAGCCATCATACTGGGGACGGATGCCGACACGGTCATACATGCTTTGCGTCAGATAAAAAGCGAGTTGCGCAACAAAGTCACCGAGATAACGCTTGACCTGTCGGACAGTATGCACAAAATCTGCCGTATGGCCTTCCCCAAAGCGTCGCGTGTGATTGACCGGTTCCACGTGCAGAGGCTTGCTCTGGACGCCGTGCAGGAAATCCGCATAAAGCACCGATGGGATGCGATAAACGCCGAGACCGATGCCAGGGAGAACGCAAAGCTTGATGGACGCAAATATGTCGCAGAGAGGCTCGAAAACGGCGACACACTCAAAGAGTTGCTTGCCAGGGGACGTTATGCGCTGTTCAAATCTCCAGAGAAGTGGACCGCCACTCAGCGGCAACGTGCCATGATGCTGTTCGAACTATACACGGATCTTAAAAAAGCCTACTGGCTCTCTCAAGATCTCAGGGCCATATTCAACAGGAGATCTACAAAAGACGGTGCCCGATTGAACCTCGCTCGCTGGTACAACCGCGTTGCAGACTCAGGCTTCAAGTCTTTCAACACCATAGCCGCTACATTTTACGAACACTCCGACGAGATTCTAAACTTCTACGACAACCGATCGACCAACGCCTCCGCAGAATCAATAAACTCTAAAATCAAGGCTTTCAGGGCTAAACTCCACGGCGTAAACGATACTAAATTCTTCATCTTCCGCTTATGCAACATCTATGCTTAAACACAGGTTTTTTACTATGCGCCACAATTTGGACTCTTCGGACAATTCGGAAAATTCGGAGGTTACGGACGCTGCTGAGGTTTCTGAGGCTTCCGACTTGTCTGAGGGGTCGGAGAGCTCAGAAGGGTCCGAGTTGTCCGAAGGGTCTGTAAAGTCCGCAGGACCCCAATCCCTGAAACCACCCCCTGAATGCCGTCCGGAACTGCACAAAGAAAGCGCGCGTCTTCCGCGATGGGAAGGCGCGCGCCTTATAATGGGTATTGACTTATTTAGTCAGAGGATGTTATCAGCGGGTGAGCTTGATATTTGTGTAACGGCCCCAACCACCCAGAATTTGGTCAAGAGCGGGATAAGGCATCACTGCGAGAGTGAAGGGTACCGGATCCACGGTTATTGAGTTGAAATCGGCTGTACAGGGTATGTCAGCGCCGAAGCCATTGGGATAAGCGCTCGAGCCTGCTACAATGCACTGTCCAAGTCCGGTGAAATTGATAATCGATGTGGTACAGAATGAGCCTGTCATAAGGGTCATCGTAATCTCCTCGGTTTCCACGTCATATTCGAATGAGAAGGGCAAATAGATGTAGTTGAGTCCACGGAATCCGAATGCATCAAGCTCGGTGCCGTAATATTCATCTCCGGCGGGAAGTGTCTGCATATCGATGGTCCACTCCTGCTCTGCACCGGTCTGGTCGGTGCATGTCAGTCTCCATGTTCCGGCCATCATTGTGTAAGCATCATCAACATTCTGAATGTTGACGGTGCAGGTGGCCTGTGCGCCGATTGAAGCACCCTCGGCTTTAACAATGGTGATATCGAAAAGACGGTCATTGTTGATAACGCCTTGTTCCCAATTATTATTGATTTCAAGAAGACCGGTGGTCTCGCCTTCAGCAATATTTATTTTCTTTGAGGTGATGACATAATCAACATCCTCTCTTGCAGCTTCCTGATCCTGACCGAGAACGGCCTCACGGATTTCGACAGTGACAGTAACCTTGCCATTAGTTTCTCCGTTCACTGCGATAGGAACGTAGAACGTGGAAATATTTTCCTGAGTGTCAAAGTTTGCGCTACCCATCTCCACTGTTACTCCGCTTGCGGTATTCACACCGTTGAGGAAGTTATGGTCGTCATCGTCGGAGCATGCCGTCAGTGTCAGGGCGGCAAGTGCGATAGCAAATATTTTATTTAATTTCATTGTTATTCAGATTTTGATGGTTCACGAATTAAAATCCGGGATTCTGCTGACCTGCGATATTCGGGTTCACAGTGAACTCAAACTGCGGGATAGGCCAGAGGTAACGATAATCATTCGGGACAATCACAATGTTGTTGGTGGTTCCCTGCACTATATCCATTACGTCTGCCATATTGATGCTTCCGAACTCTGCCACACGGTTGAAGCCAAGGCCCCAGCGATGGAGATCGCTAAGACGAAAACCTTCACCAATGAGTTCCTTGGCACGTTCCTGACGGATAGCCTCCACCAGTGCGTTGCCTGACACACTCAGGTCGGTATAACCTTCGATACGTTTCTTTCTCAGGTCGTTGAGATATCCGTTGGCCGCACTCTCGTTCTTTGTGGCTCCTTCTGTTGCGCACACCTCTGCTGCTATCAGATAAAGCTCGCTCAGACGGAAAGGCTTGGGTTTGTTACGGAAGTTGTTGGTGGTAGTTGTCCAGAGAGCGGGGTTTCCGGGGAATTTATTGAAAGCGTATGCCTGAACGTCATTACCCTGAATCTCCATATCGAAAAGCTTGAAGAATGCACCGAAACGCACATCTCCCTGCTGATAAGCTGCAAGAGCGGAAGCGGTGGGGATATAGTCCGAATTATTTTCCTGGGTGTTCTGAATCCAGATATATCCGGTGTTGGGAGCGCTTTCCTGTGAGTCGCTGTAGGGCACAAATATCAGCTCGTTGCCTTCGTCGTTCACCCACATGTCGGCATAATCGTCGAGTCCGGTGAGTTCGAACAGTCCGGAGTTAATCACATACTGTGCTTTCGAGAGGGCGGTTGCGTTGTCGCCTGTGAGCAGAGCGAAACGAGACTGGAGAGCGGCAGTAGCGTAAGAGCTGAGACGAGTTGCGTTCGGACCGCAATTATCAAGATTGCCGGCATCCTCGTATGCCTTCATGTTGTTGAAAGCCTCGGTAAGTTCGGTATTGATGAGCTCCACAGTCTCGGCCATGGAGCTGCGCGAGGGATATACCGAGCGGTTTCCGCTGGGTGAATAGGTGTCCCAGATCTGAAGGCCCAGGCTGTTGGCATCCTTAGGATTTGTCCAGTGGTCAAGAAGATACCAGTAGCAATAGCCGCGAACGAAATGGGCCTCGCCGAGATAATTGCGGAGCTGAAGTTTCTGGTCAGCATCAAACTGATCGTCTTCAAGCATTGCCTCAACCTTGGGAATAATGAAGTTGGCATCGTTAATGACATTATACATTGCATTGTACATGCCCTCTACGTCGCCGTCACTCGCATTGAGAGTCCATGCGGAGTATGAACCGTTTCTGTTGCCGTAACCGATGGTGGCAACAAACTTATCAGCCTGAATCTCAGGACGGGCTATATATTGTCCGGCCATTATGGAGCGGAGCTGCATGTAAAGGCCGTTATTGTATTTGTGGACGTCGTTGAGCGACTGGATTGCTACTTCCTGGCTCATGACACCGAAATTGGTGGTGTCCATAGAGCAGGACGAAAGCAGGGCAGAGGCTGCTACGGCAAGTCCTAAAAATATTTTTTTCATATTGTGTAGATTCTGTTTGTGTTGTTTCTAAATCCGTTAGCATTAGAAAGAAACCTGGATACCGAACTCATACTGACGGGTGTTCGGGTACTGGAACTGCACCATATTGGTCTGAGGCTCGGGATCGTAGCCTGAGAAGTTGGTTACAGTCCAGAGGTTACGGCCTGTGAAGTGGAGCTGGAGATCGCTCAGATGGAGGAAATCAACCACTTTTTCAGGGAAGTTATAGCTTACGGTAAGGTTCTTCATACGCATGAACGAAGCATCCTCAAGGAAGTTGTCGCCATCCATTTCAAGTTCAGAGCCATAGACAGGAACATCGGTAACCTGACCCGGAGTGGTCCACATGTCGAGCATATTGGTTGTCTGGTTGATCTGTGCGCCGAACTGAGCAGGGTTGGAGATGAAGAACTTGTCGTTGTTGACCATATACTTGCCTGACTGCCATACGAAGTTGGTGCTTACTGCTATGCCTTTCCAGCGTGCGTTAAGTCCGAAGCCACCGGTCCAGGGTGCATAGGCGGATTTACCTGTGCGTACAAGAGCGTCAGCGGGGAACACTTTGGTGGGGTTGTCGTTCTTGTCAAGCCACATCTGCTTACCGTCGCGGGGGTCGACACCGATATAGCGTACCATATAGTACTGACGGGCAACTTCACCAACCTTATCTATAAGACCGGTATTGGGAATGGGGTTCTCGTCAACACCGTCCCAAAGTTCTTCTACTTTGTTCTTGTTGTAAGCAAAACCTACACGGGCACCTACATACCAGTCGCGGTCCTTGTAGATATCGGCGTTGAGTTCAACCTCCACACCGGTGTTGCTCATCGAGGCAACGTTGGCAAGAGCGGAGCCTACGCCCTGTGTAAGAGAGTAAGGAACATTATACTGCATGTCCTTTGTGACTTTGCGGTACCAGGTTGCGGCAAGTTTGAAGCGGTTGAGGAAACCGAAGTCAAATCCGAAATCGTGGCTGTAGACTTTCTCCCAGGTGAGGTCCTTGTTCGAGGCACCGGAAACGCCGATACCGCCTTCACCGGCATAACTGCCTTCATAGCTGCCTACGGTACCCTGCCATGCGAAGTTGGGCACATTGGCGTTGCCGACAACGCCCCAGCTATAATGAACGCGGAGGTCATCAATCCAGTTTGTTTCTTCGAGGAATTTTTCGTTCTTGATGTTCCACATCACGCCGAAAGCACCGAAGTTGCCCCAGCGGTGTCCGGGAGCCAGACGTGAGCTGCCGTCACGGCGCCAAGAGAAATCAAGGAAGTAACGGTTGTCGTAGTCGTAGTTTCCGTTCAGGAACCAGGAATTGTTTATAATCTCAGCCTGCGAGTAGGATACATTGGCCATTGTCACAGAGGTACCCTGATTCAGAAGATTAAGGCGGGCATCGCCCTGTCCGCGGGTTCCAACACCGAAACCTTTGCTGCGTGTGATTATGGATTCCTGACCTACCAGAGCGCGGATATGGTGAACATCAGCCACATCAAATGAATATTCGGCCGTGTTGGTATAGGTAAACTGATACTGACGGGCGAAAGTTTCCTGAGCAGAACCGGGATTCACGTAACCGGGTTCATTGCTGCCCACCAGGTCACCCATCGGAGTGAGATACGACTCGTAGGCATAGCTTGTCAGGGAGTATCTGTTGTCGTAGGCATACATAGCCTGCTGAGCACGGAGGATAAGACCCTTGATGGGAGTGATCTCCTCGTAGAGACGCATATCGGCTGTTATGCGGTTAGAACCCTGAGAGGCGTGGGCATAGTAGCCGGTAGGAGTGAGCCAGCCACCGGTGTAATGAAGCTTGTGAGCTACGTCGCCGAATACCGGACGACCCGACTCATCGATTGTATAATAGCGGGGCGAATCAAAAGGAAAGGCGAAACGTGCCTGTACCATAGGATCCTGCACAGGAATACCGTCGTCAGTACCGGCCTCGTCGATTGTAGCGGAGTTAGTGTCAGATCTGCGGAAAGCGAGGTTGCCGCTGAATCCTACGCGGAGCCATGACTTCACTTTGCTTTCCAGAGAGAAATTAAGGTTGGTACGACGAAGAGCGGAATGCTCGATGATACCGTCAACCATACCGTTGGTGAGAGAGAGATAGTATCCGAATGATTCGGAACCGCCGCGAACGGTAGCACCGAACTCGTAAGAAGGAGCAGAGCTCTTGAAGAATTCGTCACGCCAGTTGGTAGAAATGCCGTAGTCATTCACCACCTTGCGGATTTCGTCAGTAACAGGCTGGCCGATAAGATCGCGGAATTCGACATATTGCTTGGAGTCCATCATATCCACGTTGTCCTGAACCATTGCAGACCAGCCGTATTTGCCGGTGATGGTAACCTGAGCGTCAGTGTTGAATTTACCTTTCTTGGTTGTAATAAGAATGATACCGTTGGCACCACGCGAACCGTAGATAGCGATTGCGGAAGCATCCTTAAGCACGGTCACACTCTCGATATCGTTGGGATTCATGGAGTTGAATGAAGCCGACGAGATAGGAGCGCCGTCGCATATATAAAGAGGTGTGCTCGAAAGCGACAGCGAGTTGATACCGCGGAGGATAACAGCCTGATCTGTCGACGAGGGGTCTCCGGAACCAGAGTTGATGTTCAGACCGGTCACCTGGCCCTGAAGGGCGTCGAGGAAGTTAGGTGCAGGAGTGTCCTTGAACACCTTGCTGCCGACAACCGACACGTTGCCCACCACCGAGCTCAGCTTCTTGCCCGAACCGTAGCCGGTTACGATAACCTGGTCGAGGTTCACTGCGGCATCGGCAAGAGCGATGTGCATGTTGTCGGCGAGAGGAAGCACAAGTGACTTCATGCCAACATAGGACACGCGCACTTCTTTCACCACTGCGGGATTTACTGTAATTGTGAACTGGCCGTCAGCGTTGGTGACAACACCTGTGCTACTGCCAACGGGCATTACAGAAGCGCCGATCAGGGGCTCCTGGTCGGAGGCGCTTACTACCGTGCCGTGGTATGTGCGGTTCTGGGCCGCGCAGACTGCGAACGTCACGATAGCTGTAAGTAATAGAAACAGCTTTTTCATACTAATAAAAATTATACATAATGTTAACTATTCTTCTTTACCTTTTCCATTCTCGGCGGCCGGCGGAGGCTCACTGCGGAGGCGGAACCGGGGCTTTACCGACCTTACCGACTTTACGGACTTTTCCGTTGACGACGGTCTCAGGGGCCGCGAGCCGCGAGTTTTTTTCAGCTTTAAGTTCTTTTAAGAAATCCTGTTTTAGAATCTCCAATAACCTATTGCAAGATATTTGGCAAAATTAACCATATTATCTAAGTTCGCAACACATTTCTTCAAATATTTTCCGATTTTAACACTTTTCTCGTCATTTTTGGGGGATTTTTGCTTGCAACATGCTAAAAAATGTCGGTTTTCGCCGTCATTTTGATTGCCGGAGGGTGTGAAACGGCCCGTTTTTATCATTTTGCAATGGAAAGACCGCGTTTTATGGCATTATGCCACCCTCCTCAGGGTTGTAACTTAATTTTACTTAACAGGAAGCCCCGCATTTTTACACCTTATTATATTATAGCGCGGGAGGGGGCTTCGGAGGCTTCGGAGCTTTCGGAGAAGTCGGACCGGTCGGACGAGTCGGACGAGTCGGACTGGTCGGACAAGTCCGAAGGGTCCGAAGGTCCAGAAGGCTCCGAGGGAAGGGGAGGCGGTGGAGTTTTACCGAAATATTATTATATTTGCGGTATAATAATCAAATTGCCATGATCAATAAGCCATTCATCATCGCGGCCATAGCAGCTATGGCCGTATTGTCGCCCGCCAATTGTCCGGCTGCTCAGCCGGCAGCCAAGGGGGGTCTGTCGCCGGAGCTCTTAGAGCAGCTTCGCGCCAATTACACTCCTTCAGTGCCTGAAAAGGCACTGCGCAACGCCCTGGCGGCCAATACCATCGACGCGCTTGCCGGAAACGCCGACGCACTCGCGCGCCCGGTTGACTACAAGCATTTCACCCACCGCGTGCCCTCGAAGGGCATCACCAATCAGCGCTCGTCGGGCCGCTGCTGGCTGTTCACGGGCCTGAACGTGCTCCGCTCGCAGATGATGAACAAGCATAACCTCCCAATGCTCGAGCTCTCGCAGAACTACAATTTCTTCTACGACCAGCTTGAGAAGGCCAACCTGTTCCTGCAGTCGGTGGCCGAGACCGCCACAGAGCCTATAGACTCGCGCCGCGTGGAATGGCTGTTCAAGAATCCGCTGAGCGACGGAGGCCAGTTTACCGGTCTGAGCGACAACATAATGAAATACGGAGTGGTACCCGCCGAGGCGATGCCCGAAACGGCATCGAGCAACGCCACCTCGGGACTGAACCGCGCGCTGTCCACGCTTCTGCGCCGCGACGGCCTGGCACTTCGCCAGATGAAAGCCAAGGGAGCCACGGACGCCCAGATGCAGACGGAAATCAACCGTATGCTGGGTGACGTGTACCACGTGCTGGCACAGACCCTCGGGCAGCCGCCTGTGGAATTCACCTGGACACGCCGCACTGCAGCAGGCACGGAAGTGGACACCCGCACCTACACTCCTCAGGAATTCTACCGCGAGTATGCCGGCAATAACCTGAAGGACAATTACGTGATGCTGATGAACGATCCTTCGCGCCCCTACTGGAAGCTCTATGAGATAGACCTCGACCGCCACACATTCGACGGCAAGAACTGGACTTACGTGAATCTGCCCGTGGACGAAATCAAGAAAATGGCCATAGCATCGCTGGCCGACTCTACGGCAATGTATTTCTCGTGCGACGTGGGCAAGGACTTCAACCGCAAACGCGGACTCCTTGACCCCGACAACTACGACTACGGCTCGCTGCTGGGCGTAGACATGAAGATGGACAAGGCCGACCGCATACGCTCGTTTGCCTCCGCCTCGTCCCACGCCATGACCCTCGTGGCCGTAAACCTCGACAAGAACGGCAAGCCCGACCGCTGGATGGTGGAGAACAGCTGGGGGCCCGGCGTGAACGACGGCCACCTGGTGATGACCGATCCGTGGTTCGACGAATACATGTTCCGTCTGGTGGTGGACCGCAAATACGTCCCGGCCAAAGTGCTCAAGGTGCTCGAGCAGCAGCCCACCGTGCTCCCCGCGTGGGACCCGATGTTCGCCCCCGAAAACTGACGGCGCACGGCGATTTGTCTGTTTAAGCAATATTGACTATCTTAGCTGAACTTTCGTAACCGAAACTCAATTATATCCACGTAACCTCAAACTCTTCACTGAAAGATGTCAAAAGTAATAATCATCGGCTGCGGCGGCGTGGGAACCGTAGTGGCCCACAAATGCGCCCAGAACCCCGAAGTGTTCACCCACATAGTGCTCGCCTCACGCACCCGCTCCAAATGCGAGGAAGTGGCCCGCAAGATAGGCGGCGGACGCATAACCACCGACCAGGTCGACGCCGACTCCGTTGAGCAGCTGTGTGAGCTCTTCAACCGCCACAAACCCGACATAGTGATAAACGTGGCTCTCCCCTATCAGGACCTCACCATAATGGAAGCGTGCCTGAAATGCGGCGTGAACTATCTGGACACCGCCAACTACGAGCCCAAGGACGAGGCCCACTTCGAGTACTCGTGGCAGTGGGCCTACCGCAAGCGCTTCGAGGATGCCGGCCTCACAGCCATACTGGGCTGCGGCTTCGACCCCGGAGTGTCGGCCGTATTCACCGCCTACGCCGCCAAACACTATTTCAAGGAGATGGAATACCTTGACATAGTCGACTGCAACGCCGGCGACCACGGCAAGGCATTCGCCACCAACTTCAACCCCGAGATAAACATCCGCGAGATAACCCAGAACGGCCGCTACTGGCAGGACGGCAAGTGGGTGACCACCGGCCCGCTGGAAATCCACAAGAGCCTCACCTACCCCAACATAGGCCCGCGCGAGAGCTATCTGCTCTACCACGAGGAGCTCGAGAGCCTGGTGCAGAACTTCCCCACCATAAAGCGCGCGCGCTTCTGGATGACATTCGGCCAGGAATACCTGACGCATCTGCGCGTGATCCAGGACATAGGCATGGCCCGCATCGACCCCATCGACTATCAGGGCATGAAAATCGTTCCGCTGCAGTTCCTCAAGGCTGTGCTGCCCAATCCGCAGGACCTCGGCGAGAACTATCACGGCGAGACCTCGATAGGCTGCCGCATATCCGGCGTGGACAAAGACAACCAGCACCTCACCTACTACATTTACAACAACTGCAGCCATGAGGAGGCCTACCGCGAGACCGGCATGCAGGCCGTGAGCTACACCACCGGCGTGCCCGCCATGATAGGCGCCATGATGTTCCTCACCGGCAAATGGAACAAGCCGGGCGTGCACAACGTGGAGGAATTCGATCCCGATCCCTTCATGGAGCAGCTCAACCTTCAGGGCCTTCCCTGGAACGAGGTGTTCAATCTCGACCTCGAGGTGTGACCCCGCGCCACACACCCTGACATATCACCGCCGGCAGTGTCGAACGTTAGAAATGAAAACCGTCGACGCCGCCGGCGTGTTATAATTGAGTAGTATAAACCATCACGTCATCATGGCAAAATCATCCATCATCAGGCGCATAGCCACTGCCGCGGGATGCCTGGCGGCACTCGCGGGCGCCCTCACCTCATGTTCGCCCGACCAGGTGAACCTGCTCTCAACCGTTCCCGACTCCGCTCCGGCCGTAATGACCTTCGACGCCGGACGATTCTTTCCGCTCGCCGGACTGACGGCCGACGGCGCCACGCTCACCGCCGAGAAATCCATAGCCGGGTCACCCTTCGACCTCTCGCCGCTCGGCACCGAGGGATACAACGCGCTGATGCGCAGCATAGACAGCAGCCATCTGGTGTTCTTTGTCGATGCACGGCGCACGCCCTTCCTGACGTTTGAAATCACCGACCTGAAGGCCTTCGAGAAATTCGCCGGCGAATACGGCGAGCCCGAATCGTCACAGGGATTCAAGACCTGGACGGCTCCCGACGGCCTGAAGATAACCATGCGCGGCGCGCAGGGATGGATAAGCCGCGACCCGCAGCCGGGAGCATCGCTCAAGGCGGTGCTCGACGCCGCCGCACAGCAGTCGGTAATGCAGTCTATCGGAGTGGCCAACGCCCTGCAGGACAACTCGCAGCTGTTCAACTTCGAGCTCAACACCGGCGGCGAATACCGCATCATGGCCCAGGGGATGGAAGACTCCGAACGCCTCGGAATAGACTTCCGCGCCATGAAGCCCGACGGCGAACTGATGGAGCTGACCCAGACGCAGACCGTCGCCGAGGATTTCCTGCGCTACACAGGCCCCGAAATGACCATAGTGGTGGCCGCAGGACTCCGGCCCGAATTCACCTCGTCGGTTGACTGGAACGCCGTGGCTACCGCCGTAGAGAACATGACCGGTCTCGGAGCCTCGCCACTCACGATGCTTGCACCGCTCATGGCCGACGTGGACGGCACCGTGGCCCTGGCAATGGGGCCGGTGAGCGAAGAAGCCTGGGAAGAACCCTCGCTCGCCACATGGCACATCATGCTCATGGCCCACATGCCCATGGAGAAAATCCTCTCGGCGCTTGACACCTTCTCAGGCTACTTTGCCTTAGGGGGCCTGAAACCGACCACCGACGCGCGCACCGGCATGATGACCGTGCCATTCTACGGCTCGACACTCCGTCTGGGGCCCGTTGACGGCTACCTCGCCATATCCAACACCCCGTTGCAGCCCGTGGAGCAGAACTCGCTCACCCCGGTGTTCAACGGCAAGCAGGGCGCCCTCTCCGCCAAGCTGCCGGCACTTGACTTCGTTCCCGGCATGCAGAAAGGCATGAACATAGAAATGCAGCTCGAGACACAGCGGCTCTACGTGAGGCTGATGCCCGTTGACAAGACCTCGCCCGCGCTCGGCTCCGTGCTGGGGCTGCTCGTCACCTTAGCCCTATGATTGACAGCATAACGCTTGACAACGTACTGCCGCGCGCTTTCGCCGGCATGGAAAATGACGAACCGGTGAAATCGTCGGAGGTATGGCTGAAGCGGATAAGCTTCAGCCGTCCCGGCTTCTATATGGTCGAGGCCGAATCGGGCGCCGGCAAATCGTCGATGTGCAGCTTCATATACGGCTCACGCGGCGACTACAGCGGCGACATCCTCTTCGACGGACGCTCCGTGAGGCAGATCGACACCGATGAATGGTGCCGTCTGCGGCAGCGCGCCATAGCCTACCTGCCGCAGGAGCTGATGCTGTTTCCCGAACTCACCGTGATGGACAACATCGAGATAAAGAACCGCCTCACACACCATAAATCCGAGCGGTGGATTCTCGAGACCCTCGCGGCTCTGGGAATCGAGAAGAAAGCCGCCGTGCCTGCCGGACAGCTCTCGGTGGGCCAGCAGCAGCGCGTAGCGATAGTGCGCACGCTCTGCCAGCCCTTCAATTTCCTGCTTCTCGACGAGCCCGTGAGCCACCTCGACGAGCGCAACAACGCCGCCGTGGCACGCATCATAGAGGCCGAGGCACGCGAGAACCACGCCGCCGTAATAGCCACCTCCGTCGGCAACAAGATACATCTACCATTCACCACCACAGTATGCCTATGAAAGCAGCATCGGCCCTCCACCGCCTCCTGAGGCGCAACATAAGCGCGGCGCAGCTCACAGGCTACGCCCTGGCCAACCTCGTGGGACTGGCGCTGGTGGCAATAGCCGTGCAGTTCCATGCCGACGTCAACTCCGTGATGGAGGCCGAGGATTCCTTCATCTCGCGCGACTATATAGTGATTTCGCGGAAAGTATCCGGCCTGGGATCGCTCACGGGAGGCCAGACATCATTCTCACCCGCCGACATCGCCGACATCGAGGCGCAGCCCTGGGTGCGGCGCACAGGAAGCTTCACAGCCTCGGGATTCAACGTGGCCGCAACGGTCGACGTGGGCTCGCAGGGAATGTCGACAGCGCTCTTCCTCGAATCCATCCCCACCGAATTCTTCGACCGCGTGCCGCAGGGCTGGGACTACACTCCCGGCAGCGGCAAACCCGTGCCCGTGATAGTGAGCAAAGACTATCTCACACTCTATAACTTCGGTTTCGCCTCGTCGCGCAACATGCCGCGCGTGAGCGAGTCGATGATAGGCATGCTCCCCATCAGGCTCTCCCTCAGCGGAGCGGGACGGCAGCAGTGGGTCGACGCCCGCATAGCCGGATTCTCCTCGCGCCTCAACACCATAGCCGTGCCCGAGCGCTTCATGGAATGGGCAAACTCCACATTCGCCGACAACGGCGCCCCCGCCCCCTCCCGCCTCATAATAGAAGTGAACTCTCCCGGCAATCCCGCCATAGAGAAATATCTCGACAGCCACGGCTACGAGGCCGCGGGCGACAACGCCACCTCGCGCCGTGCGTCCTATTTCCTGAGCGTGGTCACTGCAACAGTGCTCGCCGTGGGTTCGGTGATATGCATACTGGCGTTTGCCATACTCACCCTCAGCATATTCCTGCTGCTGCAGAAAAACAGCGAAAAGATACGCTCGCTGATGATGCTGGGCTATACACCGCGTGCCGTGGCCTCGACCTACTTCACACTTGTAGGGACAATAAACGTCGCTGTGCTCGCCGGCTCCGTAGGGCTTATGCTGCTGGCATCGCGCCTGTGGCGCGGCCCGCTCGCCGACATGGGCATAGGGAGCGCTTCCCCCTCGGTAGCCATCGCCATCGCCGCCGCTATAGCCGCGGGCATCACCCTGCTTAACTTCGCCGCCATTACACGCATTATAAGAAAACGGTTCCCGCAACCGCGTAAAACCAAGCAAACCCACTGAATATGAACGACAATATCATAAGCAAAGAAACCTCTGAACGCGCCATCCTCGTGGGGCTTGTAACTCCCCAGCAGAACGAGCAGAAGGCGCTCGAATACCTCGACGAACTGGAGTTTCTGGCCGACACCGCCGGTGCGGTGACAGAAAAGAAATTCCTCCAGAAACTCGGAGGCCCCGATTCGCGCACATTCGTCGGAAAAGGCAAGCTCGACGAGATAAGGCAATATGTGGAGGACAACGAGATAGGCATGGCCATATTCGACGACGACCTCACCTCCAAGCAGGTGGCCAACATAGAGCGCGAGCTGAAAATCAAGATTCTCGACCGCACGAGCCTGATTCTCGACATATTCGCCAAGCGCGCACAGACGGCCAACGCCAAGACGCAGGTGGAACTGGCTCAGTACCAGTACCTGCTGCCAAGGCTCACGCGAATGTGGACACACCTTGAGCGCCAGCGCGGCGGTATAGGCATGCGCGGCCCCGGCGAGACGCAGATAGAGACCGACCGCCGTATAATCCTCGACAAAATCTCGCGCCTCAAGGAAGAACTTCGCCATATCGACCGCCAGAAATCCATGCAGCGCAAAAACCGCGGCAAGCTCACCCGCGTGGCGCTGGTGGGCTACACTAACGTGGGCAAATCCACGCTCATGAATCTGCTGAGCAAAAGCGATGTATTCGCCGAAAACAAGCTGTTCGCCACCCTCGACACCACTGTAAGAAAAGTGATAATAGACAATCTGCCCTTCCTTCTCACCGATACCGTGGGCTTCATCCGCAAGCTTCCCACCCACCTGGTGGAATCGTTCAAGTCAACGCTCGACGAGGTTCGCGACGCCGACCTTCTGGTGCATGTGGTCGACATCTCCCACCCCAACTTCGAGGAACAGATAGAAGTGGTGAACCGCACGCTTGCCGACGTGTGCGATGGCGCCGACAAGCCCATGATAATGGTATTCAACAAAATCGACGCATTCAGTTTCACCCCCAAGGACGCCGACGACCTCACACCCGCCACGCGCGAGAACATATCGCTCGATGAGCTCAAAGAGACATGGATGAACCGAATGGGCGACGACGTGGTGTTCATCTCCGCCAAAAAAGGCATCAATATCGATGAACTCAAACAGAAAATCTACGAAAAAGCAAAGCAGATACACCTTACCCGCTTCCCCTACAACGATTTCCTGTTTCAGAAATACGACGACCTCGAGGCAACAGACGAGAACCCTACTGAAGCCACAGAAGAGTAAATTATCACCTCACGGGAGGCTCATTCGCGGCCTTCCCTTTTAGGATTGGCGGGGAACCAGCCGCGGGCCACACGCTCACGCTGTTCCCCGATTTCCTTTATGCTCCAGAACGAGGAGAAAGCCAGCACTCCGAGCAGCGTGGACCACATATTGTCCTCGACCATAAAGGCAGCAATGGCAGCTATTATGCCCATGATGAGAAAAGCGTATCTCGCGCGAAGCCCGAAATAGTAGTAACCCTTGATCACCAGCGGATGGAAAAGTCCGATAATCAGGAATGTGAAAAGGCCGGCCGTGATGCCGAAAAGATGGTATTGCGATAAAAATTCAGTCATAAACAGATAGCATTACGAGTTAGAAAGTCAGCATGCTCCGCCGGACTACCATCCGCCGGAAGCGCCGCCGCCACCGGTCATTCCGCCGCCGAAGCTACCGCCGCCGAAACCGCCTCCGCCTCCCCCGCCGAAGCCGCTTCCGCCACCCACTATCACCACGGGAGCGGCAAGTTTGGCTATTGTGTAAGGCCGGGAGACATGCTTGCCGCAGTTGCGGCAGAGAAACAGGCGTTCGCCGCGTCCCTCGCGCGAGGTGGTGGGCTGAGCTATTATGCGGTTGCCGGCGGGAGCGAGAGTGCGCGCATGGCAATAGGGACACTCCGAGTAGCTTGACGAGCGGTTCACGTAGGGAATCACATCCTTCTCGCCGCACTGCGGGCATAGCCACACGTCATAATCTATGGAATTGAGACGCTCCTCCAGGTCCTGTGCCGGAGTAAGGTAATTATTGTCGGTAACTTCGTCGAGCTTTCGCATGGCGTAACCGCAGTTTGGGCAATTGCGGGCATGATTGCGGATGCGCTTCATCACAAACGTGAGCCACAGATAGGCCACCACAGGGAGTCCGAGACCGAAGAAAGTCAGGAACAGAGCCACAGGCTTCAGATTGTTGAGCCTCCGGTAACGCTCCGGTTCGGGAAGCTTGCGGGTTGAGACCACGGTGTACCCGACTACCAGCAACATGCCTATGAGAATCAGCACGGCACACCGCGCCACGAACGCCCACACCGAGGCGGCGGTATCGCCGAAGTCGACGGAGCGTGAGTTGTTGGGTATACCGGACCGTATTTCATCTGCGGCCACGGGGTCGGTGAGCACCTTGTCCACGCGGTCTACGGCCGCTATGATTCCAGAATCATAGTCACCTTCACGGAAATGCGGAATGGCATCGTTGCGGATTATGCGGCCGCATACGATATCGGGCAAAACGCCCTCCAGACCGTAGCCGGTGCGCATCACCATGCGCCGGTCGTCTTTCAGCAGCAGGATGAGCAGGCCGTTGTCGCGGTCTTTCTTTCCCATGCGCCAGTCGGAGAAAAGCTCCGTGGCGAACCCGTCGGGATCATAGCCGTCATCTATGGCGTCAAGCGCCACGACAATCGGTTCGGCAGTGGTAGTCTGCCATATCCGGGCAAGCTGTGCGTTGAGCGTGGCCTCGGCCTGAGGCGACAGCACGCCGTCGGGGTTGGAGACATAGCGGGTAGAATCGGCCACATGCACGTTAGGCACATCGGAAGGAATATATGTGCGGGCGGTGACAGAAGCCGCACACAGCATAAGGGATATTATGACAAGTATCTTTTTCATTTTATAATATAAGAGAGTCTTCGGGAAGTGAGCGTCAGTGGGCCTGCAGCCAGTTGTCGCCGGTGTCCATGGATACCTCGAGAGGCACGCGGCCCGAGTATGCGCCCTCCATCTGGCGGCGCACAAGCTCCTTCACGGCCTCGAGTTCCGAAGGCACCACATTGAATATCAGTTCGTCGTGCACCTGCATTATCATGCGGCTGCGCATGTTGCGTTCAGTGAGCTCGCGGTAGATGCGCACCATCGCCACCTTGATTATGTCGGCGGCGGACCCCTGCAGAGGCGCGTTGACGGCGTTTCGCTCGGCATAGCCCCTCACGGTGGCGCTGCGGCTATTGATGTCGGGAAGCATGCGACGCCGTCCCATAACGGTGGCTACATATCCTTTGTCACGGGCCGTGTCGATTGACCCGGAGATGTAATCCTTAACTTTGGGATAACTGCGGAAATACCCTTCAATGAGTGCTTTTGACTCGGCGCGGGGAATTCCGAGGCGTTCGGAAAGCCCGAAAGCCGATATTCCGTAGATTATGCCGAAATTGGCGGTCTTGGCGTTGCGGCGCTGATTGTCGGTAACATCCTCTATGGCCTCATGGTATATCTTGGCGGCAGTGGCGCGGTGGATATCGGCGCCCGACAGGAACGCATCCACCATATCCGGGTCGCCGCTCATGTCGGCCATCAGACGCAGCTCTATCTGGGAATAGTCGGCGCTTAGGAAAATATCACCAGGGTCGGCAATGAACGCCTTGCGTATCTCGCGGCCGTCGTCGCTCCGCACCGGGATGTTCTGCAGATTGGGATTGGTGGACGAGAGGCGTCCGGTGGCCGTTACCGTCTGATTATAGGAGGTATGGATTTTTCCGGTGCGCGGATTTATCAGTTCGGGAAGAGCGTTGATATATGTAGCCACCAGTTTGCGCAGCGCCCTGATGCGGAGAATGAGGTCGACAATCGGATATTCTGCACGATACTTTTCAAGAATATCCTCGGTAGTGGAGTAGAATCCGCGTTTGGTGCGCTTGGCAGCAGGGTCAATCTTCATCTGGCCGAAAAGTATGTCGCCCACCTGCATGGGGGAGCCTATATTGAACGTGCACCCCGCCATCTCGTAGACACGGCTTTCCATTTCGGCAAGACGCGCAGTGTAGCTTCTTGACAGTTCGGTGAGTTCCTTCACATCGACCCTCACACCGGTCCATTCCATCTCGGCGAGCACGCGCGTAAGGGGCAGCTCCACATTCTCCAGCAGAGAACGCATGTCCATGGCTTCAATGCCGGCGTCGAGCTTCGGTTGAAGACGCAGTGCCACGTCGGCTTCCTCGCAGAAGCGCTGCGATATATCTTCGGCCGTAGGAGTATAGTGTTTGGCCGGTGCGGGGAGCATATCATAAGAGAGATATGTCCGCGCAAGCATCGGAAGCGTGTGCTTTGCCTCGGGATCAACGAGATAATGAGCAACGGCAGTGTCGAAATAGGGCGCTTCCAGTTCGATACCCGCGTTTTTCAGCAGCAGGATATCGCGCTTTATATCACCGGAGCAGATCACCGTCTTTCCGCTGAAAAGAGGCGAGAGCAGCGCCAGGCGCCCGGGCCGTGCCACGTCCAGAGGCACATAGAACGCCTTTCCGGCCTCGGGGGCCACAGCCACGCCGAGCAGACGTGAGGTCATAGCGTCGTCGCCCGAGGCATTCAGGGCTATTCCCGCCGCAGATGCCTGCGATGCCTGCGCCACGGCTTCTGCGACAAGCGCGTCGCTGTCGGCAATGGCATAGAGATGCGTGAAAGTGGTGATACTTTCAAAGTTATCGAACACCGGGGTGGATTCGGAACCCTCAGCTCCACCTCCTTCAGCGAAATCAAACAGCGAACCCATGGCTCCGGAAGCCGGGGCTGACGGCTGGGCGGCCTGCGTGGCAGCTGTAAGGCGCGTGAGGAACGTGCGGAACTCGAGTTCCTTATAAAGCTTTATGAGCGCGTCGGTATCAAGGTCGCGGCGCACGAGGGTTTCGGGAGTGATGTCGCCCAGAGGCACGTCGGTCTTGATGGTTACGAGGAACTTCGAGAAGAGTATCTGGTCGGCGTTCTCGGATACCTTGCGCTGCAGGGCGCCTTTAAGTTCGTCCTTATGCTCTATCAGATTCTCCACCGAACCCCATTCTGCAATGAGCTTCGAAGCCGTCTTCTCGCCCACACCCGGGCATCCGGGAACATTGTCGGAGGCATCCCCTTCGAGAGCCAGGAGGTCGACCACCTGCTGCGGACGCTCTATGCCGTAGCGCTCGCACACCTCGCGGGGGCCGCGTATCTCGGCGCCTTCGCCTTTGAGCGGCGGACGGTACATCTTCACGCTGTCGGTCACCAGCTGGCCGTAGTCCTTGTCGAGCGTCATCATATATGTGGTGAATCCCTCTTCCTGCGCCATGCGGGAGAGAGTTCCTATCACGTCATCAGCCTCGAAGCCGTCCACCTCCACCACCGGAATGCGGTAAGCCTCGAGAATTTTCTTGATATACGGAATGGCATCCGTTATGTCCTCGGGCTGTTTGTCACGCCCGGCCTTATATTCCGGATAAACCTCGTGACGGAATGTCTGGCCGTGCGCGGGATCGAAACAAGCGGCTATGTGTGTGGGATTCTCCTTGCGCAGAAGCTCGTCGAGCGTATTGCAGAAGCCGAAAATAGCCGATGTGTTGAAGCCCTTGGAGGTAATTCTCGGAGAGCGTATCAGTGCATAATATGCACGGTATATCAGAGCGTATGCGTCGAGCAGAAACAGGCGTTTTTCGTCCATTGTCTTTTATCTTTTACGTATATGAGAGGATAAAAGTAGTAATTATAAACAATCCTGCCAACCATAAAATGAAGCACGGGACGCTGATTTGCAAAATTTTTAGTAATTTTGCCGGAGTTTACGCCGCTCTATGAACGCATTAGAATCTATCAGGCAACGAATCAGACCCGACCTCGACCGGCTCAACCGGTTGATAGCCGAATCGTTACGCTCATCAAACCCCATGATGAACACCATCGTGGAAGGCTATCTGAAGTCAAAGGGCAAAATGATACGTCCGATTCTGGTGATTCTGACCGCAAGAATGTTCGGCGAGGTAAATGACCGCGTGATGGCCTCGGCAGCTGCAGTAGAGATGCTCCACAACGCCTCGCTCATCCACGACGACGTGATCGACGAGACAAAACTGCGCCGCGGATATGCCACCGTAAATTCAATCTGGGACAACCATATAGCCGTGCTTGTTGGCGACTTCTTCACCGCCACCGCCCTGCACCATTCGCTCAACACCGCCGACATACGCATAGCCGAGGTAATCTCGCAGCTTGGACGCCAGCTGTCACTGGGCGAAATAGACCAGATTTCAACCGCACGCGACCATCTTCTTTCCGAGGAATCCTACTTCAAGATCATATCCAACAAGACGGCGTCGCTCTTCGTGAGCTGCGTGAGAATGGGAGCCTACTCCGTGGGGGTGGACGACGCGCGCCTGAAGCTTATGGAGGACTACGCGGAGCTGCTGGGACTCTGCTTCCAGATAAAGGACGATATTTTCGACTATTTCTCCGACGAGAAGATAGGCAAGCCCACCGGCAACGACCTTCGCGAAGGCAAGGTGACGCTTCCGCTGCTCTACGCCCTGAGCCGCGACAGCCGCCCCGAACAGACGGCCATGCTGGAACTCTCGCGCAAGGAAGAGCTCACCGCCGACGAGATAGAAACCCTCATCGAATATGCCAAGAGCGCCGGAGGCATAGACTACGCCTACGCCACCATGCTGCGCCTCTACCACAAGGCCTCGGAAATACTGGATCACCTCCCCTCCGAAGGGATAGCGGCCGAAGCAAAAAAAGACTTCTCCGAGCTTTTCCACTTCATAATAAACCGCGACCACTGAGCACCGGTGAATCACAGCCGCAAAGCCAAAACACACAACAGTTTGCACGCCGCTGACGCCTTAATGCATATTCCTCACCCGGTTAAGCCACTTTAAAGAAATTTTTCTAAAATTTGAAGGGAGGCTATTGCTTTTTTATCTAATTTTTTTCGTAATTTTGCGATGAGCTGCGGAAGATAGCACGGAGCTGTTTCCGCAACCCCCAATCAAGACTCTTATAACCCAAATTTTATTAGAATTATGACAAAAATCGGTATCAATGGCTTCGGCCGCATCGGACGTTTCGTGTTCCGTGCCTCTACCAAAAGAGACGACATCGAAGTAGTAGCAATCAACGACCTTCTTCCCGTTGACTACATGGCTTACATGCTCAAGTATGACACCATGCACGGCAAGTTCGACGGCACCGTAGAATGCGACATGGAGAAGAGCCTCCTCATCGTTAACGGCAAGCCCATCCGCGTTACCGCATGCAAGAATCCCGCTGAAATCGGCTGGGGCGCTGTAGGTGCTGAATACGTAGTTGAGTCAACCGGCCTCTTCCTCACCAAGGAAAAAGCTCAGGCTCACATCGAAGCAGGCGCAAAATACGTGGTTATGTCAGCTCCTTCAAAGGACGACACCCCCATGTTCGTTTGCGGTGTTAACCAGGACAAGTACGTCAAGGGAACCCAGTTCGTTTCCAACGCTTCCTGCACCACCAACTGCCTCGCTCCTATCACCAAGGTGCTCAACGACAAGTTCGGCGTGGTTGAAGGCCTCATGACCACCGTACACTCCACAACCGCTACCCAGAAGACCGTTGACGGTCCCTCTATGAAGGACTGGCGTGGTGGCCGTGCCGCTTCCGGCAACATCATCCCCTCCAGCACCGGCGCTGCCAAGGCTGTAGGCAAAGTTATCCCCGAACTCAACGGCAAGCTCACCGGCATGTCGATGCGCGTTCCCACCCTCGACGTTTCTGTAGTTGACCTCACCGTCAACCTCGCCAAGCCCACCTCTTACGAGGAAATCTGCAAGGCTATGAAAGAAGCCAGCGAAGGCGAACTCAAGGGAGTACTCGGCTACACCGAAGACGCAGTTGTTTCCAGCGACTTCCTCGGCTGCCCTCTCACCTCTATCTTCGACGCTAAGGCAGGTATCCAGCTGACCCCCACCTTCGTTAAGGTTATCTCCTGGTACGACAACGAAATCGGCTACTCAAACAAAGTGCTCGATCTCATCGCCCACATGAAGAAAGTAAACGGCTAATCACCGGTAACAATAACTTTTTCAACCCAAAACGGGGACCTCGGCATTCCGAGGCACCCGTTTTATTTTCCGATGGTGGCGGCAGCATGAACTCTACGGACATTACAGACTTTACGGACCCTACCGACTATACCGACAAATCACAAGCGTCAGTAAAGTCCGTAGGGTCCGTAAAGTCCGTATCGTCTGTAAGGTCGGTAGAGTCTGTAGAGTCCTTTTACTTCAGCGCAGCCAGGGCGGAGGCGATGCGGGCCATGGCGGTGCGGATGTTTTCCTCGGAGGTAGCGTAGCTTAGGCGGATGTAGCCGGGCATGCCGAAGGCACTGCCTGCAACGGATGCCACGTGGCCAACCTCGAGCAGATACATGGCAAGGTCGGAATCGGTGGCGATAACTCTGCCCTCATAACTCTTGCCGAGATAAGCCTCTACTTTCGGGAAAAGATAGAATGCGCCGTCGGGGACGTTAGTCTCTATTGCGGGAATCTCCTTTGCAAGGCTCACAATGAGGTCGCGGCGCGCGCGGAATGCCTCACACATGCGCTCCACGCATTCCTGCGGTCCGGTATATGCCTCCTCGGCGGCTTTCTGGGCTATCGACGAGGGACCGGAGGTATACTGCCCCTGAAGCTTCGTTACAGCCTTTGCAACCTCAAGCGGTGCGGCGCAGAAACCGATGCGCCAGCCGGTCATGGCGTAGGCCTTGCTGACACCGTTGATAATCACCGTGCGGTGAGCCACGGAGTCGAACGTAGCCATGGAGGTATATGAATCGGTGAAGTTGATATGGCGGTAAATCTCATCCGAGATAATCATCACCTCGGGATATCCGGCGAGAACGTCCACGAGGGCCGACAGCTCGGAGCGCGTGTAGACGGCTCCGGTGGGATTGGAAGGCGAGCAGAGGAGCACGGCGCGCGTACGCGGGGTTATGACGGCACGCAGCTGCGAGGCATTGATTTTGAAATCCTGTTCAAGCGATGCGGGAACCTGCACAGGCACACCGCCGGCGAGTTTCACCATCTCCACGTAGCTCACCCATGCGGGGGTGGGAATCACCACCTCGTCGCCGGGATTTATCGTGGCGAGAATCACATTGCACAAAGCCTGCTTGGCACCGTTGCCCACCACAATCTGCTGAGGGGTGAAATTCACACCGTCTGCGGCATTGAGAGCGTCGGCTATGGCCTTGCGCAGCGACATATAGCCGGGCACGGGCGAATAATGGGAATAATTCTGGTCGACGGCCTCCTTGGCGGCTTCCTTGATATGGTCGGGCGTATTGAAATCGGGTTCGCCCACCGACATATTGATTACGTCGACTCCTTCAGCACGGAGTTCGGCACTGCGCTGCGACATGGCAAGTGTCTGAGCCGCAGCCATATTAAGCACACGATTGGAAATCTGTAGCATTCTCGTTACTATTTTATTGTTTTTTCAGTCCTTTCCGGTAAGTATCTTCTTGATATCGTTGAGCTTGTTCAGAGCGGCCATAGGCGTGAGATTGTCTATGTCCACCCGCAGAATCTCGTCGCGTATCTGTGAGAGCACGGGATCGTCGAGCTGGAAGAACGAAAGCTGCACACCTCCCGACGAAGCTGCGCCAGCGGGCTTCAGCGACGATACAGCAGCCTTGTCGCTGCCACGGTAGGTGGATTCGAGCTGATGCAGCACTTCCTCGGCGCGGCGCACTATGGAGCCGGGCATACCCGCAAGCTTCGCCACATGGATGCCGAAACTGTGTTCGCTCCCTCCCGGGGCAAGCTTGCGCAGGAACACCACCTTACCCTTGATTTCCTTAACCGAAACATTGTAATTGGCTATGCGCGGAAACGTCGAAGCCATCTCGTTCAGCTCGTGGTAGTGGGTGGCGAAGAGCGTCTTGGGACGGGCGTTGCCGAACTCATGGATATGCTCGACGATGGCCCATGCTATGGAGATGCCGTCGTAGGTGGAGGTGCCGCGGCCCAGCTCGTCGAAGAGTATCAGCGATCGGCGGCTCATATTGTTGAGTATCGACGCGGCCTCGGTCATCTCCACCATGAATGTGGATTCGCCGTGCGAAATATTGTCGCTCGCCCCGACACGGGTGAAAATCTTGTCGACCACGCCGATATGTGCCGACTCGGCAGCCACGAAGCTGCCCGTCTGCGCCATAAGCACGTTCAGGGCCGTCTGGCGCAGCAGCGCCGACTTTCCCGACATATTGGGGCCGGTTATCATCATTATCTGGGTGGTGTCGTTGCCAAGTCTCACGGTGTTGGCGATATAGGGTTCACCGGGAGGAAGCTCCCGCTCTATCACGGGGTGACGCGCGCCTACAAGCTCGATGTCGAGCGAATCGTCGACCACCGGACGGTTGTATTTGTTCTCTATCGCCACGCGCGTGAACGAAGACAGACAATCGAGACGGGCTATAAGCGACGCATCAAGCTGAATGGTGTGGACAAACCGCGCCACTGCCTCCACAAGCTGCGCGTAGAGCCGTGTCTCTATTATTTCGATCTTCTCCTGGGCGCCGAGTATCTTCTCTTCATACTCCTTGAGCTCAGGCGTGATATAACGTTCGGCATTTACGAGGGTCTGCTTGCGTATCCACTGCGGAGGCACCTTGTCGCGGTGAGTATTGGTCACCTCTATATAATAGCCGAACACGTTGTTGAAGCCTATCTTGAGACTCGGAATCGAGGTCTCGGCCGACTCGCGGGCCTGGATTTTCATCAGGTAGTCCTTGCCGGAGTAGGCTATGTGGCGCAGCTCGTCAAGCTCGGCGTCAACGCCGTCACGAATCACGCTGCCGCGGTTGAGCGCCACCGGAGCGTCGTCCACAATCTCGGCGGCGATGCGGTCGCGGATGCTTGCGCACGGATTAAGCTGCTCGCCGATGGCCTTGATTGCAGGCTCGTCGGCACTGTCGCAAATCCGCTTCACGGCCTCAACGCCTGCCAGAGCATTGCGCAGATGCACAAGCTCGCGAGGCGACACGCGCCCCACGGCCACCTTGGAGATAAGGCGCTCGAGGTCGGCAATGCGTTCTATCTGGGTTTTCAGCTCCTCGCGCTCGTCGGGGTGACGGAAGAAGTATTCCACCACATCAAGGCGGGAGTTGATCTGCGCCACATCCTTTAGCGGGAACAGCAGCCAGCGGCGCAGCAGACGCGCTCCCATGGGGCTTACCGTGCGGTCTATCACATCGAGGAGGCTCTTGCCGTCGTCGCTGAGCGGACGGAGCAGCTCGAGATTGCGCACCGTGAAGGCGTCGAGCCTCACATAGCGGTCTTCCTCAATGCGCTGGAGGGCGGCGATATGGCCGGTGCGCGTGTGCTGGGTTATGTCGAGATAATGGAGAATGGCACCCGAGGCTATGATGGCCGACGTCATACCATGGACGCCGAAGCCCTTGAGCGTTCCGGTCTCGAACTGACGCATGAGCCTCTCGCGCGCCGTGGGTTCGGTAAAAATCCAATCGTCGAGCTCAAACATCAGGTAGCGGCCGGTCAGAGCCTCCTCAAGGTCGCGGCGCTTTCCGCGCTCCACCAGCACCTCCTTGGGCGCGAACTTGGTGAGAAGCTTGTCGATATAGTCGGGCGTGCCCTGCGCGGTGAGAAATTCGCCTGTGGATATATCCAGAAAAGCCACGCCCCACTCGCCACGCGCTATGTTTACGGCGGCAAGGAAGTTGTTCTCGCGGTTCTCCAGAAGATTGTCGCCGAGCGACACGCCGGGAGTCACCAGTTCGGTGATTCCGCGTTTCACCAGCGATTTGGTAAGCTTGGGATCCTCGAGCTGCTCACAGATGGCAACGCGCTTGCCCGCGCGCACGAGCTTGGGAAGATATGTGTCGAGGGCGTGATGGGGAAATCCGGCAAGCTCCACCGACGATGCCGAACCGTTGGCGCGGCGCGTAAGCGTTATACCAAGGATTTCCGAGGCCGTGATGGCATCGTCGGAAAAAGTCTCGTAGAAGTCACCTACACGAAAAAGCAACACCGCGTCGGGATGCTTTTTCTTCATCTCGAGATACTGCTTCATCAGCGGCGTTTCAGCTATTTTCTTGGCCATAGACGGTGTTTCTGCCGCGAAGTTAGCAATTTTTTCGCGGGGCGGCGCATAATTGCGGGCAGGAAATTCGGCAGTCGGGCGGAGATTCCTTATTTTTGCATCATACACCGGACTGTCACCGGGCACATTCCTATAATACCGTAACCAACACTCTGCTGAATGAATATCGTAGACCTGATTGTTTTTCTGGTTTTCTCGGTCGGGACCATTGTGTTCGGCTATTTCCTGGGCTACCGGAAACAGAGCAGCGACGAATTCACCCGCGGAGGCGGCAAAGTGCCGGGATGGATTGTGGGACTTTCGATTTTTGCCTCTTTCTGCAGCTCGATTTCGTTTCTGGGCTATTGCTCGTCGGCGTTCTCGGGCAACTGGAACGCCTTCGTGTTCACACTCTCGATTCTTCCCGCGGGACTGCTGGCAATGCGCTTCTTCGTGCCGTTCTACCGCAATTTGGGAAGCATAAGCGCCTACAGCTTCTTTGAGGAACGATTCGGCCCGTGGGCCAGAATATACGCTTCGGTATTCTACCTTCTCACACAGATATGCCGCTCCGGTGCCATACTCTATCTGCTGGCCGTGCCGATGAACGTGCTCATGGGATGGAACATACCGCTTGTGATTGCCGTCACGGGTCTGGGAATCATCATCTACAGCCAGAAGGGTGGCATAAAGTCGGTGATATGGACCGAGGCCCTGCAGGGAGCCATACTGATAGCCGGAATTGTGATATGCCTGGCCGTGATTCTGAAGGGGATGCCCGAAGGGCCGGCGCAGGCGCTGAAGATATGCATGGCCGACAACAAATTCTCTCTCGGAAGCTTCGGCGACAGCATTGTGGAAAGCACGTTCTGGGTATGCCTGGTCTACGGCATGTTCACCAATCTCAACAATTTCGCCATCGACCAGAGCTACACGCAGCGTTACTGCGCGGCACCGTCGCTCAGGGAGGCCCGAAAAAGCGCCTTCTGGGGCGCGTTCCTCACCCTGCCGGTCAACTTCATGCTCTTCATAATAGGTTCGTGCCTTTATGCATTCTACAAAGTGAGCCCCGGGCTGCTGCCGGAGGGCATAAAGAGCGACTACGTGTTTCCTTATTTCATAATCAACGAGATGCCGTCGGGGCTCACAGGGCTGCTGATAGCCTCGATTTTCTGCGCCGGAATGTCGACCGTGGCCACAAGCGTCACCTCGTCCGGCACCATCATAATGACGGATTTCTTCTCGCGCATCGCGCCCGAGGCCCACGATGACCACAAGGTACTGGTACTGCGCCTGTCGAGCGTGGCCGTAGGACTGGCCGGCATAGGCGTAGCGCTCTGCTTCCTGCTGTTTGACAACGCGCTCGACGCCTGGTGGGCGCTCAGCAGCATCTGTTCGGGAGGAGTGCTCGGAATGTTCCTGCTGGCCTATCTCTGCCCGTCGGCCCGCAGCGCCCATATAGTGCCGGGCGTTATAGCGGGAGTGGCCGCGCTGATACTCATCGCGCTCCAGACGCGACTCACCGAATGGTGGAACATTCCGCCATTCATCCACATAAATCTGTCGATAGTGATGTCGACTCTGCTTATTTTCTTTATCGGACTGATACTTGCCCGGATACCTATTCGTCGATCGAATAGTTGATGAAATCCACAAGCGGTTTCAGAGTCTTCATAAGCGTCGACGCACGCTGCGGCCAGTCAGGGCTGAAAAAGAAGTCGGCAGGCAGCTCACGGAACTTGCCGTAATTCGTCATGCGCAGATAGAATGCCTGCGGATGGTTGCGGTCCCATCCTTTGGGGATGGTCTTGAGCATGGAGCTGCACCATCCGGGAAATTCGCGCTGAAGCTCCGGATTATCCACGATATCGAGAAATTCCTCGATATTGTCTACTATCGCGTGACGGAGTTTGCGGAGCACCGGAGATGAGGGACACCAGCAGCCGCCGTATATTCCGGAATCGGCGCCGGGACCCAGCTGAAGATAATAGCCGGCATACTCTCCGCTGCGGCCGAACGGCCCCGGAGCGGCGGAGAAATAGGTTTTATACGGTGTCTTGTCGGGAGAAAAACGGGTGTCGCGGTATATGCGGTAAACGAACTCACGGGCTTCCCTGCCCTTCAGGGCCGGCTCCCAGAGCGCCATATCGTCGACCAGACGCTGCACGTCGGCGAGCCAGAGGGCGCGCAGCTCGTCGTACTCCGCACGATGGGCCGCAAACCAGGGACGGTCGTTATTCCTTCCGAGTTCTTCCAGAAAGGCATAGAGCCGGGGCATGTAATATCCGCTCATTTGATTTCCTCCCATTCCGCGTCGCTTATCTGGGTGGAGATGTCGGCCGACACGCGCGTGTTACCACCCTTGCCGGAGGTAAAGGTCTCGTTGACGGTCGACGTGGCGACCTCCTCGAAAGCCACATATTCCCCTTCGTTCTTATCGATAATCTTTTTGGAGTGACGGCGCGATGCCGCCCATCCTCCCTTACGGCGGGAAGCCTCGGCCTGACGGCGCTGCTGCGCCGAAGCTGTCCGCGAGGCCTGGGAGGCGGCGCGGTAGGCCTGCTTCATCTGGCGCTGGATAGTGTAGACACGCCACCCGAATTTAATCAGGGGCCACACTATAATCACCAGAAGGACTATAATTATAAATGAAAGCATTTTTATCAGATTAATATAAAACGCTCCTGAAGGAGCATCAATAAAGGTTACCTCTCATGTCATGCCTCGGCGTCGAAATCCTTGCGGCCTACAGCCGAGACGAGAATATAGAGCAGAATGGTCCACATGAATCCCGAGATACCTTCAGTGGCGACGAAAAGCACGGCGGCTACCAGTATGAGATAACGGCGGAAATTCTCACGCCAGTCGAAGTTTTTGAATTTGAGGGAGAACATGCGCATTCTCGATACCATAAGCGAAGCGAAAAGCGCCACTATCACCGCCACGGCCACATTGCCGGGATAGGTGTGGGTCTGAATCCATGCCACGAATCCTATCCAGAAAATGGCGTTGGAGGGGATGGGAAGGCCGCGGAAGGTGGTGGACTGCGTGGTGTCCACGTTGAAGCGGGCCAGTCTCAGGGCGCCCATCACCACAATATACATAGGAGCCAAGGCCCACCATGTGAAGAAGCCACCGTTGTAGCTTATCATCGTGTTGTAGAGGAGCAGCGCCGGGGCCAGACCGAAGCTCACGAGGTCGGCAAGCGAATCGAGCTCCTTGCCCATGTCGGAATAGGCGTGGAGCAGACGTGCGGCCGCGCCGTCGAGAAAATCGAACACAGCGGCAAGACCTATGAAAATGAAGGCCCACTGGTAGGCTTCGAACACATACACGGGCCTGTCGTAGCTGAACGAGAGCACGCAGGCAGTGACACCCGACATGAGATTGAGGCAGGTGATGGTGTTAGGTATATATTTTCGCAGGTTGAATGACATTTCTGAAATTATTACGCTTAATAGTCGCCCGGGGTTCACTCATCGTGGCGATGAGGCTCGGCCGAAAGCCGGGCCACCTCGGTTATGCATCCCTGGGTCTTGTCGCCGATTTTCACCAGGATTTCAGTATCCAGAGGCAGGAATATGTCGACACGCGACCCGAATTTTATGAATCCGAGATGATCGTCGACATTGGCGTCGTCGCCGGGACGGGCGTAGGTCACGATACGGCGGGCAACGGCTCCGGCTATCTGGCGCACGAGGATATCATGCCCCTCGGGCGTCCGGATCACAACGGTTGTACGCTCGTTTTCAGTGCTCGACTTGGGAAGATAGGCGGAAAGGAAACGGCCGTTGTGATGGCGCACGAAGAGCACTTTGCCGTTGACCGGGAACCAGTTGGCATGAACATTGAATATGGTCATGAACACGGATAGCTGAATCACACGGCGGTGGAGATACTCATCCTCGAAGGTTTCTTCAAGAGCCACCACCTTTCCGTCGACCGACGACACCACTGCCCTTTCGGGGTTGCCCGGAAAATGGCGGCGCGGACTTCTGAAGAAGTTCAGCACCAGAAGATAGACAATGGCCGAGATGGAAGAGAACACAATGGGGATAGCCACCGGCCGGATAAACAACCAGGCCGGAATGTTGAGCATGGCCAACATCAGCAGCAGAATAATGAGGATGTTGGTGCCCTCCCTATGTATTTTTACTCTCACTTTTATGCAAAGATAGCTAATAATTTTGATATATGAGGCGACGCCTTACTTTTTAGCCTTCGCGGAGGCCTTGGGAGTTGCCTTTGAAGCGCTCTTTGAGGCGGTTTTGGCCGCTGTTTTCGGAGCCGCTTTGGTGGCAGGCTTCGCAGCCTTGGCCTTGGGAGCTGCCTCCTTTGCGGCCTTGGCTTTAGGTGCGGCCTTGGAAGCCACTGCTGCCTTTGTCTCCTTCACCGACTTGGCCTCCTTGGCGGCTTTCGTTCCCTTGGCGGTCTTGGTTCCCTTGCCGGCGGAAGGACGGCGCAGACGGAGCACCTGAGCCGAGCGGGCGGGCAGATAAAGCTTGAGCCATTCTACGCCGAGCGGAGTGTAGAGGGGGTCGCTCTCGGTATAGTGAACCACCTTCTCGTCCACATTGCCGTAGCCTCCGAAAGCGGGATTGTCGGTGCTCAGCACTACCTCGTAGGAACCGGAGGGAGCAAGCACGCCGTAGTCGGAGAACGACTGCGAAGGGCTGAAGTTGAACACAAAGGCAAGATCGCCGCGACGGAAGGCAAGCACCTGGTCGGAATCCTTCTCCCAGAGTTTAACAACGGGAAGCGCCTGGAAGTTGTAGACTCCGGCTATGAGCTTTATCATGGCGTTGTCGAAATCGTTGAGATAGCAATATTTAAGTTCCTTGCGGTCAACGAGGTCCCACTGGCGGCGGGCATACTTGTAGCTCCAGCCATTGCCCTCGCGGGGGAAGTCGATCCATTCGGGATGGCCGAATTCGTTGCCCATGAAGTTGAGATAGCCGCCGTTGATGGTGGAGGCCGTGACAAGGCGTATCATCTTGTGGAGAGCTATGCCGCGCGCCACGGTCATGTCGTCGTCATCCTTCATCATGTGCCAGTACATCTTCTCGTCGATAAGGCGGAAAATGACCGTTTTGTCGCCCACAAGCGCCTGGTCGTGGCTCTCGACGTAGGAAATCGTCTTCTCGTCGGAGCGGCGGTTGGTAAGCTCCCAGAATATGGACGTGGGATGCCAGTCCTCGTCCTTCTTTTCCTTGAGGGTCTTTATCCAGTAGTCGGGGATGCCCATGGCCATACGGTAGTCGAATCCTATGCCGCCGTCTTTCTGCGGGATGGCCAGACCGGGCATGCCGCTCATTTCCTCGGCTATGGTTATGGCCTCGGGATTGACGGTATGGATAAGCTTGTTGGCAAGGGTGAGGTATGTAATAGCATTGGTGTCCTGACCGCCGTTGTAATAGTCGTCGTAGGAACCGAAAGCCTGTCCGAGGCCGTGGTTATAGTAGAGCATCGAGGTCACGCCGTCGAAGCGGAAGCCGTCGAAATGGTATTCCTCAAGCCAATATTTGCAGTTGGAAAGGAGGAAATGAATCACCTCGTTCTTGCCGTAGTCAAAGCAGAGCGAATCCCACGCCGGATGCTCGCGGCGCCCGTCGCCGTAGAAATAGAGATTGTATGAGCCGTCGAGACGTCCAAGGCCTTCCAGTTCGTTTTTCACGGCGTGGGAGTGCACGATGTCCATAATCACGGCTATGCCCATGGAATGGGCCGTATCGATAAGCGACTTCAGCTCCTCGGGGGTGCCGAAGCGGCTCGAGGCTGCAAAGAAATTGCTCACATGGTAGCCGAACGACCCGTAATAGGGATGCTCCTGAATGGCCATTATCTGAATGGCGTTATAGCCGTCGGCATGGATTCGGGGCAGGATATTGTCGCGGAACTCCGTATACGTGCCCACGCCCTCGCGCTCCTGGGCCATACCTATGTGGCACTCGTAGATAAGCAGAGGTTTGGTGTCGGGCTTGAAGTCGGTCACCTGCCATGCGTAAGGCTCGGGGGCCCACACCTGGGCTGCAAACAGATGAGTCACCGGATCCTGCACCACTCGGGTGGCGTAGGCCGGAATACGCTCGCCCGAGCCATCGGCCCAGCTCACATACATCTTATAGAAATCGCCGTGATGCAGGGCATCGGCCGGAAGGGTAATCTCCCAGACACCGTTGTTGCCGACACGATGAAGCTCATAACGTGCCACAGCCTGCCAGCCCGAGAAATCGCCCATCAGGCATATCGAAGTGGCTCCGGGAGCCCACTCGCGGAAAGTCCATGAACCGTCGGGATTGCGGTGAAGACCGAAATAATTGTGGGCGTTGGCAAATTCGTCGAGCGAACCGTTCTTTCCCGTAAGCTCCTTCTCCTTATTTATGGCATCGGCCATACGGCCTACAATCGCATCTGTGAACGGAGCGAGATAAGGGTCGTTTTTAACAAGGTTGGGAACTCGGGGTGATTTTGAGCGTGCAGTTGCCATGGTAGTATTATTTTGCTTGAATTCAGTTACATAGGCCAGGTCAACGAGTGCAGTCGCGCTCCCCCGCGGGGTTGCGCGCCGTATCAGCGCCGGCTTATAGACACAAACTTAATTAAAAATACTCTGAAACAGCCAAAAACATAGCAAAAAAATCATAATGGCACTAAAAAAGCGGTCGTTGCATTGGGATGCCGCAAAATAATGCTTACCTTTGTCGGCGCAAAACCGATTGCCTAATGCCCGGATGGCGGAATCGGTAGACGCGACGGTCTCAAACACCGTTGGAGCAATCCGTGCCGGTTCGACCCCGGCTCCGGGTACATTTTAAGCCTCTTAACTTATTTAAGTTGAGGGGCTTTCTGTTTTTCGGGTATAAACTGAGTAAATACTCCATATCTCGCCGATTTTCGCTAATTTGCCATTATCAAATCCGCAATCGCCACAATGAATTTCCTGCACTATCTATATGTAAAAGGAGAGGCCAATTTCCGTTTAGGCGGTCGTGGGTTAATCGTTGCGCCAATATGGTTATTTACGCTGTTTTTCTCCACTAAATTATTCCCCCCAGATTTATTCAATAAGTTTGGTTTCATAGCCCTTACCCTTTGCTTCTTAGCGGTAATAACCATGATTTCGTATATCATCATTCCAAAAAAGAAGGTGAAGTTAAAAGCATGGGAGCGTAAATACAAAAAGATCACAAGTTTGTGGGCCTACTTATATTTCTTTTCTCCCCTTATTGCTTTATGGACTTACATGATTATCAGACTCGACTGATTTCTTTTAACCATATCAATAATTATCTTAGCAAAGGCAATTAATTCAATGCCTTACATGCAATCCATCACCCCAAATGTCCAACCTGCCGAAAAATCCTAACCGCTTTTCATTTTATTTTATGTTTCTGCATATATTTGATGAATGGAAGCTGATGTTATCACAAATTGTGATGTCAAATTCGGTCAAAATGGCCTATGCATTAAAGCAAACTAATTTACAATGAACAAACTATAGTTAGTCTAAAGTAAAACCAATGGTCAGAAACGAAATATCATACGTTTTTCCTACATCTATGTTTCAGCCGTCCAAAAAGAATTTTCAACAGGGACTTTATATTCCAAAATGGAACATCTAATCCCCAAAAATTGATGTGCTGAATCTGCACCTCAAATCGAAGAGACAATCCATGGTATATATTATATTCCTTCACAGAAACAATGATTTCAATGGAAAAGAATGTCCAAGATGCCAAATTGGCACCTTGACCCATGTATATGTCTACAATCTCAAACAAACCGGAAATAATTAAATTACAAAACATAACTTTAATATGAGACTTTATTCACTGCTAATTTTATCGGCCTTTATTCTTTGTTGTTCTGCGTGTAAAGACAGCAGGCCGACTGACAGGCCGTCGCTGCGCGATGAGTTTTATGCATTGGTCGATACTGTGCCGGGGACCGTGGGAATTGCATTTATCTGCGACAATGATACAGCAACCGTAAACAATGGGGTGAAATATCCCATGATGAGTGTGTTCAAGTTCCATCAGGCGCTGGGTGTGGCCGAGACTGTTGAGAAAAGAGGGAATACACTGGACAGCATGCTGCTTATCCACAGCAATGAACTTGACCGGGACACATGGAGCCCCATGCTCAAAAAATATCCTGAGGGCGATTTCAACATCTCCATCAGCGAATTATTGGCCTATGCGATAACAAAGAGCGACAACAATGCGAGCAATCTGCTGTTCAAACATATCCTGTCGCCGGGCGAGACGAACGATTTCGTCAAATCCATAGCCCGCGACACCACATTCCAGATTCGCTATTCGGAATCTGAGATGAAAGCCAATCATCCATTAAGTTATCTCAACCACACATCGCCGATGGCAGCCGCATCGCTGATGCGACAGGTGTTCGAAGAGCAATTGGTTGACGCCGCCGCCCAGGATTCAATCAGGCATTATCTTTCGATAGTCACCACGGGGCACGACCGCCTTGGAGCGGCCGTGGAGGATGCCGACATTATGATATTCGCCCATAAAACCGGCAGCGGCTACCGTAACGAAGCCGGTGAACTGATGGCCCATAATGATGTGGGGTATTTCCGTCTCAAAGATGGCCGCAGCTACAGTCTGGCCGTCTTTATCCGCGACTTCCGGGGCAGCGAAGAGGAAGCCTCCGCAGTGATTGCAAACATTTCCAAATGCGTTTACAACCGCTTCAAGAATCCACCAATACGTTGATAGCACTATGCGGTTAAATAATAAAAGGACCCCGTGGAGAGAGCACTGTTCTCCACGGGGTCACTCATATTATGTCTTAGGGTCACCACATAGGATATCGACGATTCATGAAGTGACTGCTTTCGGACCGATAAAACCGGCGGTTATTTCGGTGCGGTGACGGTGGCGGTGGCGCGGAGGCGGATATCGTCGGAGGATGCGCCCACCATTATCTCCCAGGGAGCGGTTTCGAGGCGGCTCTGCATGTCGAGGCCTATTATTTCGAAATCCTTGGCGTTGAGCGGGAGAGTCACCTTAATGCTCTTGCCGGCGGGAACGGCCACACGGCTGAAAGCCTTGAGCTGCTTCATGGGCTGCACGGTCGATGCGTGTTTGGGACGGGCGTAAAGCTGCACCACCTCGTCGCCGTCGCGTGAGCCGGTATTCGTCACGGTAAGCGTTGCCGAAACAGGGACGCCGGTTGTCGGATCGGCTGCTATTTCCAGGCCGGAGTATTCAAACGTGGTGTAGCTCAGGCCGTAGCCGAAAGGATAGAGCGGCTTGGCGGAGAGTTCCACATAGTCGTGGAGCGACGGCGAACGGCGGTTGTAGTAAATCGGTATCTGTCCGAGGGCGCGGGGAACGGTATAAGGCAGTCGGCCCGAAGGGTTGAAGCTGCCGAATATCACGTCAGCAATCGCAGTGCCACCCTCCTGGCCGGGATAATAGGCGGTAAGGAGAGCGTTGGCGTTGGCTTCGGCCCAGGTTTTGTCGAGCGGACGGCCTTCCACATACACCACCACAAGAGGCTTGCCGGTGGCCTTCAGGGCCTCCAGAAGTTCCTGCTGGCGACCCATCAGCGTTAGGGTGGCGCGATCGTATCCCTCGCCGCTCTCCATATCGCTCACGGCATTGGCGTCGACCACGGCGGCGCCTGTTTCCTTATACGATGTCTTGAAATCGCGTGCGCTCGAACCGCCCACAACGGCCACAACCACATCGGCGCCGCGTGCAGCGGCCACGGCAGCGGGAATGTCGGTATTGGCGGTATCACGGATGGCACAGCCCTTCACATACACGATATTTTCCTTGGCGAGGTGGCTAAGGAAGCCGTGGCGCACGGTCTTCACGTTGCCCTCGTCCTGCGGGGCGGTATAGTCACCGAGCATATTGTATACATTGTCGGCGTTAGGACCAACGAGCGCCACTTTCACCTTCTTAGGGTCGAGCGGCAGGATGGAGCCGGAATTCTTCAGAAGGGTCACCGACTCGCGGGCCACGTCGAGCGCCACGTTGCGGTGGGAGTCGTTACGCACCGCGCGGGCGGCCACAGCGGGGTCTACGTATGGATTCTCAAACAGTCCCATCTCGAACTTGAGCCTGAGCACCCAGCGCACTGCATTGTCAAGGTCGACCTCGGTGATTTTGCCTTCTTTCAACGCAGTGGTGAGATTGCGGAAAGCCTGACCGCCCAGGTCCACGTCAAGGCCGGCAAGCAGCGCATTTGTAGCGGCGCCCACCATATCTGGCACCGTGTGATGGCTGCCGAGAATGCCTTCGATGCTGTAGAGGTCGCTGACGGTGTAACCGCGGAATTTCCAGCGGTCACGCAGCAGGTTGGTGAGCAGCTCGCGGTTGGATGTACAGGGAACTCCGTCAACCGAGTTATACGAGGTCATCACCGAGAGCGCACCGGCATCTATAGCGTCGTGGAACGGCGGCAGGAAATAAAGATACAGGTCGCGCTCGCCCACGGTGGTGAAATTGCCGTTCTGGCCTCCTTCGGGGGCGGCATAGGCTATGAAGTGTTTCAGAGTGGCTATGGTGGAGTTGGGTTTGGCAAGGTCACCGCCGCCAAGACCGCGGACCATCGCGGCCCCGATTGTACCGGCAAGCTTGGGATCCTCGCCCATGGTTTCCTCCACGCGGCTCCAGCGGGGATCGCGCACAAGGTCGAGCACCGGGCCGTAGCTGATGTGGGCGCCCTGCGTGCGCACCTCATTACCGATCACGCGGCCCACGCTCTCTATCAGCTCAGGGTTCCATGTGGCGGCCATTCCTATGCCTGTGGGAAACACGGTGGCGCCAATGGCCATGTGGCCGTGAGGAGCCTCCTCGGCAAGGAACATCGGTATGCCCAGGCGGGTATTCTCAATCACGTATTTCTGGATGGCATTGCCGGCCATTGCCGCAAGGCGCGGATTAAGGCCGTTGTCAAGCGTGCGCTGGGTCCAGGGGTCCGCGCGGTACACGGCCCACAGCATTCCCGGCTGCGCCTGCGCCATCAGTTCACGGAACTTCTGCGACACAGCCACGCTCTTGCGGTCGGCGCTCACGTCATACATCTCCCAGCCGAGCGGACACAGCAGCTGGCCCACCTTCTCCTCAACGGTCATGCGGCCTATCAGGTCGTCGAGACGCTTTTCAACCGGAAGCTTGGGATTAAGGAAATCGCCCTTGACCGAGCGCGCGTGCGCCCCGAGCGTGAAAACTGCGGCAAACACCGCGGCAAACAATAATTTCTTTCGCATATCTGTATTTATATCAAATCTAAGGTGTGCGGCACCGAAGGCAGGCATAAGCTTTTCATGGCATGCCGCATTTTTGCAAATTTAGCCAAAATTTAAATTCCATTCATCCATCCTGCGGCATAAAAGCTCATTTTGTGTGTCTGTATTGTCAAACTTTCACTATATTTGCGAAAAATGACCAATCCTTTAACATCTTTACCGCAATGAAAAAATCAAACTTACTATGGGTGCTTCTCGGAGCGTTCCTGATTACCTGCCTCGCTCCCCTTTCGCTCCAGGCCAAGAAAAAAGTGGATCTTTCCACTTACAAATACGCAGCCACCTATACCGACGACATGCGTTACCGTGGAAATGAAAAGTGGAACTACCGCAACACCGAGGCCACAATTCTCGAGGCCATCGGCAAGACCCGCCTGCAGCTGATAGAGAACACCGAAATCGCAAAGATGACCGACCTCCAGAAGATGCAGCTCCTGCTGGTGCGCTTCACTATGAACCAGCATGAACAGGACGGCACGATTACCGTAGACTTCATGTCGCCCGGCAACAAGAAACCCGTGACATCCTACCGCACCTCATTCAAGACCGCAATCAACGCCTCCGAGGCACTCGAGAGCGCGACCGAACGCATAATCAAGAAAATCGAGAAAGATTTTCCGCCAGAGCCTGCCGACGGCGCAAACGCGGCCAAATAACAATTTACCGGAAGGAAACATAAATCCGTGGGAACGCCATAGCCTCTTCCCGCGGATTTTTTTGTAAATTTGCGCTTCCAATGATAATTATAACAGAAACTCAATCATTTTCATAATGCAACTGACACCCCTCACAGCAATCAGCCCCATCGACGGCCGGTATCGCTCGAAGTGCGAGAAACTCGACCGGTATTTTTCGGAATTCGCCCTCATCCGCTACCGCGTGAAGGTGGAGGTGGAATATTTCATAGCCTTGTGCGAGATCCCTCTGCCGCAGCTTGAAAGCGTGGACCACTCCACATTCGAGGCTCTCCGCGACATCTACCGCAACTTCACCGAGGCCGACGCCGCAAAGGTCAAGGAGATAGAATCGGTCACCAACCACGACGTAAAGGCCGTAGAGTATTTCCTGAAGGAGAAATTCGACGCTCTCGGGCTCCAGTTCTGCAAGGAGTTTATTCACTTCGGCCTCACTTCCCAGGACATCAACAACACCTCGGTGCCCATGTCGATACGCGAGGCGGTGCTTGAAGTCTATCTGCCTGAACTCGAGCGCCTCATTGCCGACCTCGAGGCAAAGGCCGACGAATGGGCCGACGTTCCCATGCTCGCCAAGACCCACGGACAGCCCGCCAGCCCCACCCGTCTGGGAAAGGAGCTGCGCGTGTTCAGCTACCGTCTGCGCACCCAGGCCGACGCCCTCAAGGCCGTGCCCGTAAGCGGCAAGTTCGGCGGAGCCACCGGAAATTTCAACGCCCACCATATAGCCTACCCCGGCATCGACTGGCCCGCTTTCGCAGCCCATTTCCTCAAGGAGAGTCTGGAAATAGAGCGCGAGCAGTGGACTACCCAGATTTCAAACTACGACAATCTGGCCGCCCTGTTCGACGCCATGCGCCGCATCAACACCATCATGATCGACCTCGACCGCGATATATGGATGTATATCTCCATGGACTACTTCAAGCAGCGCATCAAGGCCGGAGAGGTAGGTTCGTCGGCAATGCCCCACAAAGTCAACCCCATTGACTTCGAAAACTCCGAAGGCAACCTCGGAATGGCCGATGCCATTCTCGGCTTCCTGGCCGGAAAACTTCCCGTGAGCCGCCTGCAGCGCGACCTCACCGACTCCACGGTGCTCCGCAACGTCGGCGTCCCCATGGGCCACATGATGATTGCCCTCGCCTCCACCCTCAAGGGTCTCGGCAAGCTCATCCTCAACCGTCCGGCTATCGACGCGGACCTCGACCGCATGTGGAGCGTAGTTGCCGAAGGCATCCAGACAATCCTGCGCCGCGAGGGCTACCCCAACCCCTACGAAACCCTCAAGCAGCTCACCCGCGTCAACACCGCCGTGACCGCCGAAAGCATCTCCGCCTTCATCGACACCCTCGAGGTTTCCGACGCCGTCAAGGAAGAGCTTCACCGCCTCAGCCCCTCCACCTACACCGGCTATTGATTCCCAGCCCCCAAACTCCTGATATAAAAAATAGAGCCTTTCCGGGCTCTATTTTTTTATCCTGCAGTGTATAGAAAACTCCGCTAAAAGTAGGGCTGTTCCATGGAACAGCCGCCGGTGGGTGGAGGGGCTGCTGTCAGAGCTTCTCGTTGCGGAGCTCGTTGCCTTTGGTGTCGAGGATGCGGAGGGTCAGTTCTTTGCCGCGACGCTGGAGCACCATCACAGTGGCATTGTCCATGCCGTAGCCACCGCCCACGGCCACAGGGTAATTGTTGCCGATGCTTCCCTTGGGATGCCAGGCATAGCTGTGGGTATGGGCATTAATTGCAACGTCGAAGGGAGCTTTCTCAAGCAGCGGGCCCCACAGCTCCAGACAAGGATTATAATCGGTATAGTCCACCTCCAGTCCATAGACAGGCGCATGGTGTATCAGCACTCTGCGCGTGGCCTGCTTGAATTCGGGCGATTTCAGCTCTTTTTCCAGAAACTCCTTCTGCTCCTGACGCCAGCCGGAGAAATCATTCATGCCGTAATACACCGGATGACTGTCGGGCTTGTCCTCCCCGCAGTCCAGTATCACAAACCGCGTATCGCCCCAGTTGAATGCCGAGTAAGGCTTGCCGCCCACATAGTCGAAAAGCTGCCGAAGCCCCACGGAATAGCGTCCGCGTATCTCGTGATTGCCCCTCACATAGAACACTGGCACACGTCCGGCCCCTACCGTCCCGTTAAGCTCGCGGAGAAAGCGCGTGGCCTCCTCGTGGCTTTCAGGGTCGTCTATACAGTCGCCGTTGAACACCACGAAATCATACGGCACGTCGGCCACCTGGCTGTAAAGCGCTTTCAGCGTCTCGCCATGCTTGTGGATATCATTGAAAATTATGGCGGTGAAATCTTTCGTGCCCTTCTCAGGAAGTGTGAACGAGCTTACGGGCGTGAGCGCAGAATCGCCAAATTCCTTATGATATCCGCCATATTCCGTGATTTCGCGCGAGAATGTGCGGTAATAATACTTACAGCCGGGCGTGAGGCCGTCGATTCTCACTTTGTGCATCGTGCCCCAGTCCGACTGTCCGTCGAGCAGCGTGCGGGCCGTGCGGTCAAGGCGGTCGGGTGCCGTGCCGTAACGCACCACACCAACGGCAGGCACCGACGTCTGCCACATTACCGTGATTCCGCCTCCCACAGGATTCTGAAGATACGGTTCACACGCCACAATACTCTTTGCGTCCGTCGACTCCGGAACGGCTGCCGCAGCCTCCTGCATCACGGCACACAACATGGCCATAATTCCGGCCAATAATTTAATTCTGAAAAATTCCATTGCATTCAGGTTTGGTTCTCCGCAAAATTAACTCTTCTCCGCGAAAATCCCAACCCCCGCCAAGCATTCCGCCGCCTCCCCTCCCCCCGCCCGGAAAATTCCGCAGAACCACGCAGAAAGGCAGAGCAACGCAGAATTAAAGAAATTAAAAGTTCTGCGTCCTTCTGCCCTTCCCGCGCCGCTCTGCGTTCCCGTTCCCATCCCCCTGGAAAATTCCGCAGTACCACGCAGAACAGCAGAGCAACGCAGAATTAAAGAAATTAAAAGTTCTGCGTCCTTCTGCCCTTCCCGCGCCGCTCTGCGTTCCCGTTCCCATCCCCCTGGAAAATTCCGCAGTACCACGCAGAACAGCAGAGCAACGCAGAATTAAAGAAATTAAAAGTTCTGCGTCCTTCTGCCGTTCCCGCGCCGCTCTGCGTTTCTGGAGGCGCCGCCGAGCGGGAGCAAAAAAAGCGCGGGCCGCGGAGGCTCGCGCCGGGGGATTCCTGGACGGGTGTGTATATCTCATAGACTGCCTCACGGCAGTGGCGATCTAAAGGTTCGATTTTTTGGATAGTTTTCTACGAACCCCGGGGCGCAAATAAGTGGCCTCACGGGAGTAGATCTGCCGGAATCCTTTCGGCTGCGGCGCCTCTGCGCCCGCGCTTTAAGGCTTTAAAGAAGGTTCTGGAGCTGTGGAAGGCGGATGTCCTTGGCCGAGATGCGGCCGTCGGCGCCTATCAGGTGCATCACGGGCATCACGTAGAGGTCGTAGAGCTCCTGCTCCTCGAGCTCACGCGAGGCCATGCCGACGGTCCACGCCGGATCAAGGGCCGAGAGATGCCCGCGCCACGCTTCGGCATCCTCGCCGGGATACACTGCCACCACTTTCAGCCGCCCGGCGACCACGGCCTGCGAAAGCTCCGCCATTCCGCGCAGGGCGGCGAGGGTCGCGGCACACGAGGGACAGTCCGGGTCGTAGAGCAGCAGCAGCGTCGGCCCCGAGGGGTTGAGGGCGCCGCGGAGGGTGTGCGCGCGGCCGTCGGGCGCGGTGAAGCGGAAGTCGGCCGGGCGCTCTCCGGGGCGGTTGCGCAGCGAGAGCTGCAGCAGGTGGGCCGTGCGCATCTTCAGCTCCGGGGGGATGGCCTCGGAGCCGGTTATGGCGCGGGCCATGGCTATGAAGGCGTCCTCCGAGTGCATGGGCGAGTCGGGGTGATACAGGTATTTCTCCACCGTCGCCGTCCAGAGCGCCGTCACTTCCGGCCCTGCCTCGCCCCAGCGGTCGGCCAGCCCCGAGGCAGCTTTCCGGAGGCCTTCCGCGGAGCCTTCGGCCGTCAGACTGAGGAAATTGGCCATATTCTGCTCCACCACGGCAGTGTCGAGGCTCAGGCGGCGGTCGGCAAACGGCATTTCGTCGAAGAAATGCTCCATGATGTAGTCGGCGCGGTCGCACGGCTCCGTGATCACGGCCGGAACGGCCGGCAGCGGCAGCGTGAATGGCCCTGCGGAAAGCCCTGAAGCCTCTGAGGACTCAGAGTTCTCGGAGGCCTCGGAGCCTTCCGCCTCGCCCGACCTCCCCGCGCAGCCCCCGCACAGCAAAGCCGCTGCCAGCACTGCCCCAAGCAGTGCCGGCAGTGCGGCATTCAATGGCTTTTTCCGTCTGTCACTCATCGGGCAGCGATTACGGCTGTTTGTACTGTCTGATCTGGTTGTAAGTCATGCCAGCTTCGGCGGCCGTTAGGTCGCGGACGCAGCGCACAACGCTAATATCACTGTAAAGTGCCGCACATGCCGCATCAGAGCGAACGGTAAGAATTCGATTGAATGTGTTACCGGTGGAACTACCGGTTTCATTATTCCAAAATTCCTGAGTACAGGTCATATAGAACGACCCGCTTAGAACTCCCAGGCGCCTCATAATTACGATCTCTTTCTGGTTCGGAATTCTCCATCCCGTTCGTCCCGAATTTGCATTCAGGGTTGCGCAAGGAGAAGCGGCGTTTACAGCGTTAGTATAGGCCGTTGTGCTTGATACATAGTTATAGCCCGTGCCGCTGATACCTGCTTCCGCGTTCTGCTGTGTTGTCTGATTTCCTCTTAAAGCAATCTCGAAGCCATATCGTCCTAATTTGTTATAATCACTATATGATTTATGCATAGGCAACGGCCTGCCTGAGTTATCACGAAGAGAAGTGCCGTAATAGTGCTTAACTTTCACTACACCTCCTGTGTTAAAGTTATTACCGGTACCTAAATCGGATTCGTAAGCTGGGTCAACCTTTTCACCGGATGTCACATTTCTAAGATTAGTACCGAGATTTCGGATACATCTTACAGCCCATGGCGGACCCGAGTATCCCTGATTATTGTTCATCATACTTCTTGACAGGCCCTCCTCGCACCATACAATCACATTGTCGCTTGAAATAAGATGGAATCGACAATCTTGTCCTCTTCCCGAACCAAAAGGTAAAGTTGGTGTATTGTCATAATCCATGATAGGGGTGGAGAGGGAATTTCGACCAAGAATCACGCGTACATATTTTCCTGCAGCCGGAAGATACCATCTCAATTCATCAGCGTCTATATCGCCGTCTCCATCCAAGTCGCGATTTCGGTTCATGCAAGCATGCATGGCCTGGATATACTGGGTTTCAGTGTTGTGTACTGTCTGAGGATCATAGTCACCTGCCCGTCGGTTATAAACATTCGGGAATGGGTGGCTTCCTGTTGAAACATAAGAGGCATTCTGGGTGAAGTTTCCTGGGTCAAGAAGCATGGGCATTGGCACAGGCCAAGTTTTGGCTGGCTTCAGTGCTGGAGGCAGATTCTGATTGGTGTTTGTTATCCTATTTACAGCATTTGGTTTCGTGGTCTGCACGTAAGTTTCCCACAGTCCAGCTGTTGTGCCATTGGCCGATCCGCCGCTATTTATCCACACATTGTATCTTCCGTTATCACCGCTCAAGTTTGCTGCAACATCTCCATTCCAGGTTATAGGAACTCCCGGATAATTGCCTCCGTTAATATTGTCAGCATCGCCGGTAAGCCAACGTATGTTCATTCCGAACGTCTCGTTATCGTGCTCTACGCCTAATGCCGTAGTAGCTTCCGCTGCATTGTAGTAGGTCTGTATCGAGCGTTGCGATACTGCGTATTTCGAGCGGTAGTAGCTGCTGAGACCGTCGGCCGAAACGTGCTGTGCCACATTGAGGTAAGCCATACGGTTAGGCTTATTCACGTAAGATTGCCAGTTTGTTCCTTCATTTCCTCGGTTGCCCTCAGATTCATCTTCATATGTATATTCGTTGACGAATACGGTGTACCATCCCGGTTTAAGCGAAGCGGCATTGTCGCGCACGTCCTTAAGCTTGAGCAGCTTGTCGCTGCCTATGCCGGGATAGGCAGCAAGTACGTCCTCGCCCGTTGTCTCCATCAGCTCCACCCAGGAATAATACGGATACGCCGCGTCGGTGCTTGCCGGGATAGCGTTGGAATTCTCGGTCACGTTGCCGTCCTCACCTATGGCGAAGCGGTAATTGTCGGCGAGAATAGTGAAGCTGAAATTATTCAGCTCGGTTTCCGTCAGGTAGATGTTGAACGCCGCATAGTGGGCGTCGAGATTAAACATGCGGTCTGTCACGTCAATCACCGTGCCTTCGGCTCCGGGCTGATTCTCCTTGTCGGTAAATGCCTCGACTATTATCTCGCTTGCGCTCTTGATTTTCACATTGTAGGTGTAGATGGAGTTGCGCAGCGAGTTGAAATCGTTGGCATTGCCGTCTATATAGCCCAGGTGCACTATGTATTTGGCGCTCACCTCGCGGCTTGTAATGGCGGGGAAGTTTCCTCCGGGGATTTCATCCTCTGTGGGATTGTTGGGGTTCGTGGCCGGGTTGCTGTATTTCAGCTTGGCGTTGATTTCAACATATCCGGCGAAGTTGTTGAGCGTGGGCGTGGCAGTGGGGCAGAGACTGGTGTACACGCCGGTATTCTTGCCGCCGTCTTTATACTCCACGTCACGCTTCTGGTAGGTGATGTCGTCCCCTGCAAGTATGCCCGTGCGCTTGTTTTCCATCTGCCAGAAGTCAAACGTGAAGTGGTTGTTGCTTCCTTCGATGT
>CAUBWJ010000009.1 GCA_958439725.1 uncultured Muribaculaceae bacterium
TCACAGTTCAAAAAACAGAGGCTGCGCCGTAAAACCTTAATTACGACACAGCCTCGCTATTTTTGCGAACCAGCCATGCATTGGCCGAAAACAATCACCCCGCAAGCGCTGTTCTACATTCAGATGCCGGTGCGATCTCCGTTTTCCGGCAATAACGTTTAAACTCTGACACTGCTTTGGTAACAAGTCACATCACACGGCGTTTCATCACCCTGCTGGCTCTCTGCGCCGGCAGCATAAACATAATGCAGGCTCAGTCAGAGCAATGCTACGACTGCAATGACTGCCTTCCCCGCATTGCTATAAAAACAAACCTGCTCCATGACGCTCTGGCAACTCCTGATTTCGGAGCCGAGATTTCCCTTGCCCGCAAATTCTCGATAAATATCGAAGGTGTCTATGCCTGGTGGAGCCGCAAAGAAGCCAACCGCTATTGGCGTATACGCGGAGCGTGGCTCGAATTCCGGTTATGGTTAGGAGAAGCGGCTTCACGCAGAGCGCTCACCGGACATCGCCTCGGCATCTACGGCTCAGGCCACGACTACGACTTTGAGTTCGGCGGCCGCGGCTGGCAGTCACCACATACCACCTACGGTTTAGGCTTAAGTTACGGCTACTCATTTCCAATAGCCCGGCGTCTCAATCTCGACCTCGGCCTTCGGGTGGGTTATTCGGGAGGGCACCTTATCAAATACCGTCCGGAATGCGACATGTATGTGTGCTCCTCACGGTCATTCAACCGTTATTTCGGCCTCACCGGTCTGGAAGTCACCCTTGTCTGGTTTCCGGGCAGAGGCCGCGCCAACCGTCCTGATTTCAGCCTATGACAAGAAAACTGTCAAATATCACCCTCTTATTCCTGCTTGCAGTCACCGCCTGCGCATGCTCCCACAAGGAAATTATCTGTCCGGCATCCGAAAACCGACAGATAACCGTACTCTTCGACTGGGCCAACGCCACCGGTGCCTCCCCGGAGGGAATGACGCTTTACTTTTTTCCGGCAAGCGACAAGGAGCAGATATGGCGTTACGACATTTCTGGCCCCGCTGGAGGCCCGGTGGAACTTCCCGCTGGCCGTTACCGCATGGTGGCTTTCAACAGCGACCTTCCCGGCATCCTGATATCCGGCAAGGATTCATACTCCGGCATATCGGCCAGCGCCCGCAGAAACTCTTCAGGCAAATACATCATGCCTACCGGAATGCTCTACGGGGCGACTGTAAGCGAACTTGAGGTGACTTTGTGCGGCGTAAGATACCGCGACAGCAATGGCACCGTAAAAGAATGCGGGCAAAGTATGGTAAGATGCCTTCCCGATTCGCTGTCAACCATTTTCACAGTCATTTTCAAAAACGTCAGCGGCCTTGAGCATGCCTCTTCCGCCACAGCGATAATACATGGTGTGGCAGCCGGAATAAAACTCGCCGACCGCGTGCCTGATGGCGATGGGGCAGCTCTTGCATCACAGTTGTCGCTCAATCCCGCGGGACGCGAAATGAGCTCCGTTTCATCGGCCTTTTACCCTTCTGACCCCACGGGTGCCACACTCCAGTTGATCGTTACGTGCCGCGACGGCAAAAACTATTCACACAATTTCGACATCACTCCACAAATATTGAACTCCCCGTCAAAACACAACGTTATAATAATGATTGACAGCATCAGCATTCCCGACGGCGACCCCACGGATCCGGATGATGAAGTGGGAGGCATCGATGTTGGAGTGGATGGCTGGAGCCCAATCGAAATCGACGTGGGAGTGACACTCCCCTGACACTTCTGATTCAACAAAACGCAACTAAAAAACAACTAAATATGGTAAAAATCCACATACCTCTGGCAATAATGGTTCCGGCAATGGCTCTGGTTGCCGTTTCGTGCTCTGAAAGCAATGAAGAACCCGCTCCCGACAGCGTGACCGGAAAAGAGATACGCTTTGCCGCATCCACAGAATACTCACGTGCCGGCGACATCACAGCCACCAATCTTACAACCTTCAACGTCTACGCGTATACCGGCACCGGAGATACATCCCAACCGTTCATGGACAATGTGACCGTGACAAAATCCTCCACCAACGTCTGGACATACTCGCCCGTCAAATACTGGCCTGCAAAACAGACCGTCGACTTCTATGCCTTCGCCCCCGCGTCGTGGGTAGGCACATCGGGCCCGTTGATGCCTGTGCCCTACGATGCAAGCGCGGGCACCGAGGATATAGTCTACGCCGTATGTCCCGATATGAGCGGCAATACAGGCCAGCCCAATGCCCAGGTGGTGTTCAACTTCCGTCACGCCCTCTCGAAGCTCACTATCAAAATGAGTTCGTCCGACACCAAACTGAAAGTGGTGGTTTCAAATGTGGCTATGTCAAACATCCTTACCAAAGGCAATTTCTCTTTCCCATCCGCCTCCACCGCTCTCGATCCAACCGCCGAGACGGTCGGTTCATGGGCCGACCAGAACACACCTATGGCCTATGTCCTCCACTGGTCGCAGGCTTTGACTGACGTACTGACCCTCACCACCACTCCTACCGTGCTTGCGGCTACCGGTCTCGGCCGTGGTGGAGTGATATATGTTCTTCCCCAGAAACTCACTTGGCGCAGCCATGGAAGCGGAAACGACACATATATAGCCGTGATGTGTACCGTCTACGACGCCGAGAACGGCACTAAGCTGTGGCCGAATGCAAACACGCCCGAGGAAAACCAGATCAACGGAAGCACAGCCGGCGACGGCCTCCTGAAATTCCCGCTATCCACCAGCCTGTACTCCGAATGGCATCCTGGCTGCCACTACATTTACAACCTCGTGATCAACTCCAACGAGGACATGGGCGCCATAGAATTCGGCACACCCTCCGTCGACACCTTCATCACCTTAGAAACAAATTACGAATAACCCTCCCGATTTTCAGGAGATTCCCATACCACTGCCACGGGCCGTTGCTTACAAAGCATGTCCGTGGCAGTTTTTCTTGAAAAAATTCCGTAATTCCCCGGGGTTATTTAAACTTTTTTACTACATTTGTAAAAATTTCGTATAAAATGGCCGGCAATCTGCAGCAACGCCTCGATAGATTGAAGAGTAAGACCGACTTGGTGCTTGCCCGGAATCAGGCCCTTCAGGAGCGTCTCGACGCGGCAAAATCACTCGTGACCTCTCTGGAGGAAGCCATACGGGACAAGGACAATGAAATAGCGATGCTCCGCCAGCGCATCGAGCACCTTACGGTGGTGACAACGCTGGCTCCCGATCACCGCGACGTAGAGCACACCCGCGCCTTTTTATCCGGACTTCTGCGAGACATCGACAAATGCATCTCCGAATTAAGCGAATGATGCTATGAATGATAAACTTGTTATTAACCTGAAAATCGCCGATATGAAGCTCAGCTTCACTATCAACCGCGATGAAGAGGCCCTCTACCGTGAATCGGCTGCCGGAATCAACCGTGTGTTCAACACTTACAGCAGCCGCCTCTCCACAAGCTCTCCCTCCGAAGTGCTTGCCATGGTGGCGCTCCTCTTTGCCAAGGGTTACATATCTCTCGATTCCGACATCCGGCAGCTCGAAACCCATCTCGATGGATTTGAAAGCGCCCTCGACAGGATCCTTCTTCCTGACGACTGACGGAACCGGACTACATACCTCTCTCCCCTTCCCCCGGGTCTCGCACCGTTCCGCGCCGGGTCGCACACAGATTCTCCGCTCTCATTCCGGGAGCACCGATTTCTCGAAAGCGACCTTCGGTTTTGCGGATGCCGTGCGGGATTTTGTTTTATAAATGACTTTTAATAAACATTTTACAATAAAAACTCTTTCAATCTGAATAAATAACCCATGGGAACCAACATTATCTGGCTCATTATAGCCCTGGTGGTGATTGCTGCCGCCATAGGAGCACTGGTCACTTTCATGGTCCAGAAATCAATGGCGAGAAGCCGCGCCAAAATCATCGTTGACGAAGCCGCTAAAGAGGCAGAAGTCCTCAAGAAAAACAAACTCCTCGAAGCCCGCGAGGAAGGCATGAAAATCAAAAACGACGCCGAGAGGGAGGTGCAGCAGCGCATGTCGCGCGCCCAGTCGTTCGAATCCAAGCTGAAGCAGCGTGAACTGCAGCTCAACCAGCAGCAGAGCGAAAACCAGCGCACCCGCAACGAAAACGAACAGACACGCAACCGCCTCAACGACCAGCTTGCATCCCTCGAATCCCGCCATGCCGAACTTGATGACCTCACCCGCAAGGCCCGCGAGGAACTCGAGCACGTGAGCGGACTGTCAAGTGACGAAGCAAAGGAGAAACTGATTGAATCGCTCAAGGACGAAGCCAAGACCGCCGCACAGAGCTACATCAACGACATCATGGACGAGGCCAAACTCACAGCCAACAAGGAAGCCAAACGCATCGTTGTGCAGTCAATACAGCGCGTGGCCACCGAAACCGCCATCGAGAACTCCGTGACCGTTTTCCAGATTGACTCCGACGAAATCAAAGGACGCATCATTGGCCGCGAAGGCCGCAACATCCGCGCCCTCGAAGCCGCCACCGGCATTGAAATCATAGTCGACGATACCCCCGAAGCCATAGTGCTCTCCGGCTTTGACCCCGTGCGCCGCGAGATTGCCCGTCTGGCTCTGCACCAGCTCGTGACCGACGGACGCATACATCCCGCACGAATAGAAGAAGTCGTTGCCAAAGTGCGCAAGCAGATCGAGGAAGAGATTATCGAGACCGGCAAACGCACCGCAATCGACCTCGGCATCCACGGCCTCCATCCCGAGCTTGTAAGGCTCGTCGGCAAGATGAAATACCGCTCGAGCTACGGCCAGAACCTGCTCCAGCACTCCCGCGAGACTGCCAATCTCTGCGCCGTAATGGCATCGGAACTCGGCCTCAACCCCAAGAAAGCACGTCGCGCAGGTCTGCTTCACGACATAGGCAAAGTGCCCGACGACGAACCCGAACTGCCCCACGCACTCCTGGGCATGAAACTTGCCGAGAAATACAAGGAGAAGCCTGAAATATGCAATGCCATAGGCGCCCACCACGACGAGGTGGAAATGACATCCCTTCTCGCTCCCATCGTGCAGGTGTGCGACGCGATTTCCGGTGCTCGCCCCGGCGCACGCCGCGAAATGGTCGAGGCTTATATCAAGCGCCTCAACGACCTCGAGCAGCTCGCCCTCTCCTATCCCGGAGTAATAAAGACCTATGCCATCCAGGCCGGCCGCGAACTCCGTGTCATTGTCGGTGCCGACAAGATCGACGACGTGGAGACCGAAAAGCTCTCGGCTGAGATTGCAAAACGCATTCAGGACGAAATGACATATCCCGGACAGGTCAAAATCACCGTGATTCGCGAAACCCGTTCGGTAAGCTTTGCCAAATAAGCCCTCTGTGCCATGACAACCCCCGACAATACCCCGGATCCGGCACAAAACTGCCCGGATGACTCACGGTCGGCCCAGCGTTGCAATCGCCGGAACTGCACTCCGCGTGGCAAGCTCCATTGCTTCAACTGGCTCGACGACATCCCCGGAGGTGCGGCCGACAGCGACCTTGTGGAAGTCCAGTTCAAGAACACCCGCAAGGGATTCTTCCGCAACAGTCTCCATCTTCCTCTTGCCATTGGCGACATCGTGGCCGTGGAAGCCGCCCCGGGACACGACATAGGCGAAGTGACCCTCACCGGCCGGCTGGTTGACCTTCAGATTCGGAAAGCCGGCGTGAAACAGGACACTGAGATGCGCCGTGTGCTCCGCAAGGCCAAGCCTGCCGATTTAAGCCGATTCGAAGAGGCCAAGGCTAAGGAAAACGACACCATGATCCGTGCCCGCAAGATAGCCGCGGACCTCAAGCTCAACATGAAGATCGGCGACGTGGAATATCAGGGCGACGGCAACAAGGCCATATTCTACTATATTGCTGACGAACGCGTGGATTTCCGTCATCTTATCAAGGTTCTTGCCGAGGCATTCAAGGTAAGGATAGAGATGAAGCAGATTGGTGCGCGCCAGGAAGCCGGCCGCATTGGTGGCATCGGTCCCTGCGGACGTCCCCTTTGCTGCGCAAGCTGGATGACTAATTTCGTCTCCGTAGGCACTGCCGCCGCACGTTTCCAGGACATCTCGCTCAACCCTCAGAAACTTGCCGGACAATGCGCCAAGCTGAAATGCTGTCTCAATTTTGAAGTGGATTCCTATGTTGAGGCTCTAAAGCGTATGCCCCCGAAAGAAGCGCGTCTTGAAACGGCCGACTCCACTTACTACACGTTCAAATACGATGTGTTCAAGCGCGAGATAACATACAGCACTGACAAATCCGTGGCCGCCAACCTGGTGACCATAAGCGCCGACAGGGCTTTCGAGGTGATTGCCCTTAACAAGGATGGCGAAAAGCCTTTGTCGCTTCTCCCCGACGGAGAAGAAAAAACCGACTCAGGAAAGCAGTATAACGACATTCTCGGTCAGGACAACATCAACCGCTTCGACAGCAAAAAGAAAAAGAAGCGCAAGCCCAAATCCAAGGCCAAGCCCCAACCCGACAATGGCCCTCAGCCTGAGGAGAAAAAAGAGCAGGTGGCCGAAACGCCACAGAAAAACGAGAGACCGGAACGTTCCGAAAAGCCGCGCCAGCAGCGGAAGCCCCAGCGGGGCGAACGTCGTCAGCGGCCTTCTTCACCTGACTCATCGGAGAAAAAAACGGAATGAGAATAATTTTCTGCCTTGCCGTCTGCTTGTTGGCGTTGGGCGGATGTTCCGAGCGCCACGACAGTTACAGCCGGTTCCAGCCGGTTTCACCCTCGGGATGGGCTTACGGCGACACCATTGCCTTCATTCCGGAAGGGCTGGACTCGGTTTCTCTCCGGTCTGTCAATGTGGCCGTGCGTCATTCCAACGACTACCCCTACCGCAATCTGTGGCTTGAGGTCACCTTCGGAAATCCCCCCCGCATGTACCGCGACACCGTCGACATCGAGCTTGCCGATTCCTACGGCCGATGGCATGGCAACGGCCTCGGTCCGTCATACCAGATTTCCGTCCCTGTGGCCCGCAGCGTGAACCTCAATGATTCCTCGCGTGTTTTCATACGGCATATAATGCGCGTGGATACCATCCCGGGCATCACATCAGTAGGGCTCACAGTCGAGGGCGCCTACTGATGCTCTATATTTTTTGACAGAAATGCAGTTACACTAACTCTCATCCCAAAATTCTATGGATTCTCTTATACTTCTCTCCCGTGAAGAGTTTGAGAAACGGCTACTCCGCCTCACGGCTCTCATGCAGCAAAAAAGCATCGATGCCGCCATCATCAGCGACTTCGCAAACCAGTATTATCTCACAGGCCGTGTATTCTCAGGCCACATCTACATACCCTCCGAGGGACTTCCCGTCTTTTTTGTGAAACGTCCCGTGAAGCTCGAGGGCGACGGCGTGGTATATATCCGTAAACCCGAGGAAATGGCCAAGACCATCGGCCTGGCTACCCCCGCCACTCTCGCGCTCGAACTCGACTCCGCTTCATATTCATCTGTAAAAAGAATCGCAGCCATTTTCCCTCAGGCGGAAATAGAGAACGCCTCAGCTCTCATGAGAACCCTCCGTGCAGTGAAAACTGAGGCCGAACAGCAGCTGCTCCGTGAGTCAGGAATCAAGCAGGAACATGTCTACCGTCTTATCCCCCATCTTTATCAGACCGGAATGTCCGACCTCGAGCTGCAAGTGGAGATCGAGCGCCGTTCGCGTCTCGAAGGTTGTCTGGGACAGTTCCGCATAAGCGGCGATACAATGGAACTCTATATGGGCAACGTTCTTACCGGAGACAACGCGGACTCCCCCACCCCTTACGATTTCGCCATGGGCGGCCGGGGCCTCAATCCATCCCTTCCCGTGGGTTGCGACGGATCCATTATCGAGCCGGGGCACTCCGTGATGGTGGACATGAACGGTGATTACACCGGATATATGACCGACATGACCCGCACATTCCGTGTTGGCTCCCTCGAACCGCTCGCAGTCAAAGCTCATCAGTGCTCGATTGATATTGTCCACGCCCTCGCCCGGAGAGCCCGTCCCGGAGTTGAGGCCAAGGAGCTATACCACCTCGCTGAAGCTATGGCCACCGAAGCCGGCCTCAAGGAGTATTTCATGGGCCACCGTCAGAAAGCAGGCTTCGTGGGCCACGGACTCGGCATCGAGATCAACGAGCTCCCGGTTATCGCCCCCCGCAGCCGCGACATCATAGCCGATGGAAACGTGATAGCCTTCGAACCCAAATTCGTGATTCCCGGAGTGGGAGCGGTGGGAATAGAGAACACCTATATTATCCATGCCGATTCCGCCGAATGCGTCACCTCGGCACCCGAAGAACTTATCGACCTGCAGTAACCCCGCCTATATGAAGCCCGTGATAATTCACCTCAACGACAAACCGGTGTTTCGGCTCGTGGCCGACTCGGCTGCCGCTCTCGCCATACCCTGTTATGCCGTGGGAGGATACGTGCGCGACCTTTTTCTTGACCGTCCCTCCAAGGATATAGATTTCGTCTCGGTAGGAAACGGCAGCGGCATAGCAATCGCCGAAGAGACGGCCCGCAGGCTGGGAAAGAGGACAAAAGTAGCGGTATTCCGCACCTATGGCACCGCCCAGGTGAAGCATGGCAATCTCGAGCTTGAATTCGTGGCCGCTCGCCGCGAGTCATACCACCCCGAATCGCGTAACCCCGAGGTAGAGGAAGGAACCCTTGATGACGACCTGTCCCGTCGCGACTTCACCATCAATGCGATGGCCATATCTCTTTGTCCCGGCCATGAAGGCGAACTCATAGACCGTTTCGATGGTCTTGAGGATCTGCAACGTAAAATCATCCGCACGCCCCTCGATCCCGACATAACATTCTCCGACGACCCTCTGCGCATGATGCGCGCCATACGGTTCGCCACCCAGCTCGATTTCCAAATCTACCCGGATACTTTCGAGGCCATAAAGCGCAATGCCGCGCGAATCGACATAATCACACGTGAGCGCATCCTCACCGAGCTCAACAAAATTATGCTCTCCCCGCGCCCGTCAATCGGCTGGAGGTTGCTTCAGCAGGCAGGGCTGCTTGTCCATATCCTTCCCGAACTCGAGGCAATGAAAGGAGTGGAGATAGTGAAAGGCCGCGGACACAAAGACAATTTCGACCACACCCTTCAGGTTCTCGACAACGTGGCTGCAGCCTCATCCGACAATCTCTGGCTCCGTTGGGCCGCGCTGCTCCACGATATCGCAAAGCCCGTTACCAAACACTGGGACGAAAAAGCCGGATGGACCTTCCATAACCACAATTTCATCGGAGCCAAGATGGTACCGCGCATTTTCAAGTCGCTCCGCATGCCCCTTGGCGAACCCATGAAATACGTAGCCAAACTCGTGGAGCTCCACATGCGTCCTATAGCGCTGGTGGAAGACACCGTGACCGACTCGGCCGTGCGGCGCCTTATTACCGATGCTGGCAACGACATTGACGACCTCATGACCCTTTGCCGGGCCGACATCACTTCGCGTAACCAGCGGAAAGTGGAAACCCACCTCCGCAATTTCAGCAATGTTCTGGAAAAGATGGAAGCGGTCAATGAGCGCGACCATCTTCGCAACTTCCAGCCCCCGGTGGGAGGCGCCGAGATTATGCAGACCTTCGCCCTTCCCCCCTGCGAGACCGTGGGCCGCATAAAAAGCGCCATAAAGGAAGCGGTTCTTGAAGGCGTCATTCCCAACGAGCACGACGCAGCTTACGCCTACATGCTTTCTTACGCCGCATCACTCGGCATATTCCTCCCGGCTAAGGGTGCCGCTCCTGAAGATGAATAATTTGCACCTATGGCGTAATTTGCTTAATTTTGTCTCACAGCTTGTAACTCACAGGAATGAAACTCAGAAACATTATATTTGCCATATTTTCGGCTGCCTTTTGCCTTCAGGCCTCGGCAATCACTCTTGAAGAAGCCAAGGAAGCCTATTCGCGCGGCGATTATGCCGAAGCGGCCCCCGTTCTTAAGGAAGCTGCCGTCAAGGAGCCCCGCAACTCCCGTCTTAATCTCATGGCCGGAGTGGCTCTGATGCGCAGTGCGCAGCCTCGCGAAGCGGAAGCTTTCCTCCGCAAGGCCGGTGCTGACGGGCGCCCCTACCTCGCCGAACTCGCTTTCAATGAATACCGCTTCCAGGACTGCCTTGATATTCTCGACGAACACCGCGAGCAGGCATCCAAATCGCGGCGCGGGAAAAAACGCAACGCTGAGCCGGAACCCGAGGATCCGCAGTCGGCCGCGCTCCGCGAGAAAGCCGAAATGGGCCTCTCGATGCTCGACCGCGTGGAAAAAATCGCCATAATCGATTCAATCGACGTTGATGCCGACGAGTTCTTCCGTGTCTATCGGCTTGCTCCCGCTGCCGGCCGCATTCTCCCGGTCTCTTCCCTGCCGCCCGACTTCAAAAGCGACGACAATACCACAGTCTATGCTACCGAGAATTCCGACCATCTGATCTGGGCACGTCCCGACAAGGACGAGAACTACCGCCTGATGGAAAGCTCTCTTCTCGCCGACGGCACCTGGGAGACTCCTGTTCCCCTGGGCGACAATCTTGCCATGGGAGGTGATTCAAACTATCCCTTCCTGATGAGCGACGGAATGACCCTTTATTATGCTTCCGACGGTGAGGGCTCGTTGGGCGGTCTCGATATTTTCATCTCACGCCGCGACGGCACCTCTTTTCTTCAGCCCACAAACCTCGGATTCCCCTACAACTCACCCGCCAACGACTACCTTCTGGCCATTGACGAAGTGACAGGAGCCGGATGGTGGGCTACCGACCGTAATGCAATCCCCGGAAAAGTAACCATATATGTTTTCGTTCCCCAGGAGCTCAGAATCAATTATCCGGTGGACGACCCCGAACTTGCCGACCGTGCCCGCGTCACCTCCATTGCGGCAACTCAGCAAAAAGACAGGGACTATTCAGCAATTCGCAATGCGATTGCATCGATTGAAACCCGTCCGCAGAAGCCACGCACCTCATTCAACTTCGGACTTCCCGGCGGACGAGTGGCCCACACTTTCGCCGATTTCCATAATCCCGAGTCGCAGGCACTGATGAACCGCTATCTCACCGGATGCCGCGAACTCGCCGACACAAAGGCACGGCTTGCACGCATGCGCGCAAGCTATGGCAAAGGCGACACCTCCCTCTCCGCTGACATTCTCGACACCGAGCGCGAGATTACCGATATCCGCGCCCGTCTGGCAGATATCGCCAACCAGATAGCCAAAGCCGAGCAATAATCCGGCGTCTCTCCAACGATTCAATTCAACAATCAATAAACCAATTCACCTTATGGAATTAACCATCATTATCCTCTGCGTGGTCGTAGTAATACTGCTGTGCGTGTTTTTCTACTACGTCCCGTTCTTCCTCTGGATTTCCGCAAGGGTCAGCGGTGTGCACGTGTCGATGATGCAGCTGGTGCTCATGCGCATTCGTAAAGTACCCGTAGCGAAAATTGTACAGGCCATGATCGAGGCCCATAAAGCCGGTCTGTCCGACGTGACCCGCGACGACCTCGAGGCCCACTATCTGGCCGGAGGCGACTTTGAGAAAGTTGTCCATGCGCTTGTGTCGGCATCCAAAGCCAACATCGACCTCGGATTCAAAATGGCCACCGCCATCGACCTTGCAGGACGAGACGTATTCCAGGCCGTGCAGATGAGCGTGAATCCAAAGGTGATTGAGACTCCCCCCGTAACAGCCGTGGCCAAGGATGGCATCCAGCTCATTGCGATAGCCCGCGTAACGGTGCGTGCCAACATCCGTCAGCTCGTTGGTGGTGCCGGTGAAGACACCGTGCTTGCCCGCGTCGGCGAGGGCATTGTAAGCTCAATCGGCTCCAGCGAGAGCCACAAGCAGGTGCTCGAGAACCCCGACAGCATCTCTAAAGTGGTGCTCCGCAAAGGTCTCGATTCCGGAACGGCATTCGAGATTCTCTCCATTGATATCGCCGACATCGACATAGGCAAGAACATCGGCGCCGCCCTGCAGATCGATCAGTCTCAGGCCGACAAGAATATCGCCCAGGCCAAGGCCGAGGAACGCCGCGCCATGGCCATAGCCCTCGAGCAGGAAATGAAAGCCCGCGCTCAGGAGGCCCGTGCTAAGGTCATTGAGGCCGAGGCACAGCTCCCGCTCGCAATGGCCGAGGCATTCCGCTCCGGAAATCTCGGAATTATGGACTACTACAAAATGAAAAACGTACAGTCCGACACCGCCATGCGCGATGCCATAGCCAACCCGGCATCACCCGCCTCCTCACCCATCTGATTCCGTCCATGACCGCATTTCTAATCTCACTCGCTATTCTCATAGGGGGCTATTTCCTCTATGGACTGCTGGTAGACCGCCTGCTGCGCACCGACGCCTCTCGGCCAATGCCTGCCATAACACGCCGCGACGATATCGATTACCGTCCGCTCCCCACCTGGAGAGTGTTCCTTATCCAGTTTCTGAACATCGCGGGCCTCGGCCCCATTTTCGGCGCCATAATGGGCATAATGTTCGGCCCGGCCGCCTTCCTCTGGATAGCACTCGGAACAATCTTCGCCGGCGGAGTCCACGATTTCTGTGCCGGAGTGATAAGTCTGCGCGCCGACGGAGCTTCGCTTCCCGAAATCATCGGCACTCATCTCGGTCAGGGAGTGAAAATGGTCATACGTGTGTTCTCCGTGCTCCTCCTCGTTCTGGTCACCACCGTCTTCATCGTCACCCCCGCCGGACTCCTCGCCACCCTTACACCCGAAAGCCTCAATTCCCAGTTCTGGGTACTCGCCATTCTTGCCTATTATGTGCTTGCCACGCTTCTCCCCATCGACAAGCTCATCGGCAATATCTATCCCGTGTTCGGCTTCGCCCTCCTCTTCATGGCCGTCGGCATCCTTGTGGTACTGATTGTGGGCGACGTGGAAATGCCGGTGACATTCCGTGATTCTTTCACCAGCCACAACCCCTCGGGCTACCCTGTTTTCCCCATGATGTTCGTGAGCATAGCGTGCGGCGCGATTTCCGGTTTTCACGCCACGCAGTCGCCAATGATGGCACGTTGCATGGTCAATGAAAAGCTCGCCCGCCCCATTTTCTACGGCGCAATGGTCACCGAAGGTATCGTCGCCCTCATCTGGGCCGCGGCTGCCGTGGCTTTCTGCGGAAGCTACGACGCCATTGCCGATTATCTCGCACAGCCCGGCCACACCACCGGCACCCTCGTACACGATGTGTCGTTCGGCTGGCTCGGAACGGTGGGCGGCGTTCTCGCGGTTCTCGGAGTGATCGCCGCGCCCATAAGCACCGGCGACACTGCACTCCGCAGCGCGCGTCTCACACTGGCCGACTGGTTCCGCTTCGACCAGAAACCCATCTGGAAACGCCTCGTCATGACTGCGCCTCTTCTTGCCATGGTGGTGCTTTTCATGTCAATCGATTTCAATATCCTCTGGAGATACTTCGCCTGGAGCAACCAGACACTGGCGGCTTTCACCCTCTGGGCCGTCGCCGTCTACCTTATAAAATCCCGCTCCATTTACTGGATAGCTCTCCTCCCGGCCATGTTCATGACGGCCGTGTGCGTCACCTATCTCCTTTTCGCCCCGCGCCCCGAAGGGTTCGGTCTCGGCATTGCCGTGGCCACAGGCGCGGGCATAGCGGTTGCAGGCATTTGCGCCGCAATCTTCTTCCGCTTCAAAAGTGTATATAACCGTAAAATGATGGAGTCCGTCAATGTTTGACTTCAGTTCCATAACGCTTGGCGACAGCCGATATAACTTTCACAGCCACACCCAGTTCTGCGACGGCCGTGCCACCATGGCCGAATTTGCCGACGCAGCCTCAGAAGCAGGATTCCGCCACTGGGGATTCTCTCCCCACTCTCCCGTGCCCATAGACTCCCCCTGCAATATGGCCGAAGCCGATGTGCCCGTGTATCTTGCTGAGGTCACCCGCCTCAACAGCCTCTATGAATCCTCCGGCATAAGATTCTACGCTTCCATGGAAATCGACTACCTCGGTCCACACTGGGGTCCGGCTATCGACTATTTCCGCCAGCTTCCTCTCGACTACCGTATTGGCTCGGTCCACTTCATCCCCGCGCCAGATACCGGACAGCCGGTTGACATAGACGGCCATTATGACAGCTTCCGCCGTAAGATGCACGATTACTTCCACGACGACATACATTATGTGGTCGACACCTTCTTCGACCAGAGTCTGGCCATGATTGAGGCCGGAGGGTTCGACCTCATCGGCCATTTCGACAAAATCGGGCACAACGGGTCTCATTTCCATCCCGGTCTCGAAGACGAGCCATTCTACCGTCGCCGTCTCCTGGAACTTACCGACGCGATAATAGCCTCCGGCGTCACGGTTGAAATCAACACCAAGGCTCTTGCCGAACACAGCCGACTCTTCCCCTCTCCCTCTGTCTGGCCGATTCTGCTCAAGGCAGGCGTCCCTATCGTGGTGAATTCCGACGCTCATTACCCCGCTCTTATCAACGCCTCGCGCCCCGAGGCCCTCGCCATGCTTGAAAAAGCAGCCGCAGAAACTTCAATTTCAACACTCTGACTATGCAACCCAACACTTTTATAGGCATAATTCCCGCCCGCTACGCTTCCACGCGATTCCCGGGCAAACCCCTTGCCGATATAGGCGGCATGACCATGATTGAGCGCGTCTACCGCCAGGCTTCCAAAGCCCTCGACCACGTGCTCGTGGCTACCGACGACGCCCGTATCTTCGACACCGTCAAGGCATTCGGCGGCAACGCGGTAATGACCTCTCCCGACCACCGCAGCGGAACCGACCGCTGCTTCGAAGCCTACACCCGAAGCGGCTCCGATGCTTCGGTAATAATAAACATCCAGGGCGACGAACCTTTCGTTGACCCCGCGCAGATTGAAGCGCTGAAAAGCTGCTTCGATACTCCCGATGTCCAGATAGCCACCCTCGTGCGCCGCTTCAATCCTGAGCGCGGCTTCGATGCACTGTTCAACCCCAATACACCCAAGGTCGTCATGGACTCTGCCATGAACGCCCTCTATTTCAGCCGTTCCATAATTCCTTACGTGCGCGGCGCAGAATGGAAGGAGTGGCTCCACAAAACCACATTCCACACCCATATCGGCATGTATGCCTATCGTGCCGACGTGCTTGCCGAAATCGTTAAGTTGCCCCAGTCATCGCTCGAGCTTGCCGAGTCGCTCGAACAGCTCCGCTGGCTCCAGGCCGGTTACAAAATCCGTGTCGGAGTCACCGACATTGAGACAATCGGCATCGATACCCCCGCCGATCTCGAGGCTGCCATTAAGCTTCTCAACTCAAACGGCCGCGAATGAGAATCACGCCCTGTCCTCCGGTAGGAGAGCTTACATTTCCCGAGATTCCCGAATTTCAGTCCTCGGTGCTTCCGTCCGGCGCGGAACTTCACGTCCTTCGCCGCGAAAGCGCCGACCTCTGCATGCTCACAATCGTAATGCCCGGAGGCGCTCCCGAAGCCGGATCCCCTGCCCTCTCCGCCCTCAGGTCTATACTGCTCCGAGAAGGCACCGCCGCCTATTCCGGAGAAAGAATAGCCGATATGCTTGACTACAACGGAGCGTGGCTCAAACAGTCCGACAACAGCCACTTCACCGTTGTGACCATCTACTGTCTCTCGTCCAGACTGGATGTTATCCTGCCTCTGCTCCGCGACATCGTATTCAACCCCACATTTCCTGAGCCAGCATTTCTCACGCGCCGCGAAGCCCTCGCCAAATCAATAGAAATCTCGCATAAAGACGTTGATTTCCGCTCCAAATGCCTTTCCGACGCACTGATTATGGGAAGCGGTCATCCTATGGCCGTCACCGATACCGCTGAAACCATCCGCGCCATATCGCGCCAGGAGATTGTCGATTTCCACAACCGCATCACCTCCCCGGCCCATATCAGGATTATTCTTGCCGGAGGTGTCACTCCGGAAGTAACCGCCAAGGTTGCCGATACATTCTCCCGTACATCCGATGCTCCTTCCGGCAGCGGTGAGCTGAACATAGTTCCTCTCTCTCCCGCGGCCCCCGGCTCATATCGCTCAGTGATTATTCCCGGAGCCACGCAAAGCGCCGTCAATATCGTGCTCCCTGCGGTTCCACGCTCCCACCCCGACTATCTTCCCCTCCGTCTGGCCGTGAATGCCCTCGGAGGATATTTCGGAAGCCGCCTCATGACAAACATACGCGAGGAAAAAGGACTCACCTACGGAATAGGCGCCTCTCTGCTCGGAATGCTCGACGGGGCATATATCCAGATCAGCGCCGATACTGACAATTCCAGCGTCGGCGCTCTCGTGGAAGAAGTGCGTCACGAAATGGCATCTCTGGCCGAAAACCCACCGCAGGGAGAAGAACTTGTCCGCTTTCGCCGCGCCATGGGTTCTAACCTTGCCGCGCTGCTCGAGACCCCATATTCCGTGGCCGACTATCTCGCAAGCATGCTCATAGGCGGAATGAAACCCGGCTACTTCCGCCGACAGGTCGAAATCCTGCGCAGCCTTACGCCTGACTCCATCGCGCTCATGGCCCGTAAATACCTGCGCCCCGAACTTCTCTCCACCGCAGTGGCCGGCGACAATCTCCCGGCATCCGTATAATCCTTTATCAAAAAGCCATAAAAAATGACCTGCGGCAATTGACAGAAAAGAAAATTATTACGAACTTTGCATAAAATAGCGCCATGATATTGGCACTAACCGTCAATCAGATTTATTTTACTAACTAATAAAGACTTATATTAATGAAGAAAAGCGCATTGCAAATAGCCCGCGCCTCCTACCAGCCCAAACTGCCCGTGACCCTCACCGGTTCCGTAAAGGCTGTTGAAGGCAAACCCACCCATTCCGTTGCCGACCAGGAGGAAATCAGCAAACTCTTCCCCCACACCTACGGTCTTCCCGAGCTCACCTTCGAGAAAAATCCCAACCCCGTTCCCGGCAAGCCCATCAATGTAGGCGTTATCCTCTCCGGCGGACAGGCTCCCGGCGGACACAATGTGATCTGCGGCCTCTTCGACGGCATCAAGAAAATCAACCGCGACAGCCGCCTCTACGGTTTCCTCATGGGCCCCGGCGGTCTCGTTGACCACAAATACATCGAACTCACTTCCGATATCATCGACGAATACCGCAACACCGGCGGTTTCGACATCATCGGTTCCGGACGTACCAAACTCGAAAAGAAAGAGCAGTTCGACAAAGGCCTTGAAATCCTCAAGCAGCTCGGCATCACCGCTCTCGTAATCATTGGCGGCGACGACTCCAACACCAATGCCGCTATTCTCGCCGAATACTACAAGGGCATCGGCGCAGGCGTTCAGGTGCTCGGCTGCCCCAAGACCATCGACGGCGACCTCAAGAACGACGTTGTCGAGGCCTCCTTCGGCTTCGACACCGCCACCAAGGTTTACTCCGAGCTTATCGGCAACATTCAGCGCGACTGCTTCTCGGCCAAGAAATACTGGCACTTCATCAAGCTCATGGGCCGCTCCGCTTCCCATATCGCTCTTGAATGCGCCCTCCAGACACAGCCCAACATCTGCATAATCTCCGAGGAGGTTGAGGCAAAGAACATGACCCTCAACGACGTGGTTGATTACGTGGCCGGCATCGTTGCCGCCCGTGCAGCCGATGGCAACAACTTCGGAACCGTGCTGATTCCTGAAGGTCTCATCGAGTTCATCCCCGCTATGAAAAACCTCATAGCACAGCTCAACGACCTTCTCGCCAAGGCTACTGACTTCCACAAACTTTCTCCCGAAGACCAGCGCAAGTTCGTCCTTGAGAACCTCTCAAAGGAGAATGCCGAAGTTTACGCTTCACTTCCCCTTGGTGTAGCCCGTCAGCTCACCCTCGACCGCGACCCCCACGGAAACGTTCAGGTTTCGCTCATCGAGACCGAAAAGCTTCTCAGCGAGATGGTAGGACGTCGCCTCGAGGAAATGCGTGCCGCCGGTCAGTACAACGGCAAATTCTCTCCCCTCCACCACTTCTTCGGCTATGAAGGACGCTGCGCCGCTCCCTCAAACTTCGACGCCGACTATTGCTATGCACTCGGCTTCAACGCCGCTTGGCTCATCGACGCCGGTGTAACCGGTTACATTTCCAGCCTCCGAAACCTCACCAAACCCTCAGTTCAGTGGCTTGCTGGCGGTGTGCCCATCTCCATGATGTTCAACATGGAACGTCGTCACGGTGAAATGAAGCCCGTTATACAGAAAGCTCTCGTGCGTCTTGACGGCGCTCCCTTCCAGCGCTTCGCCGCCAAACGCGACTCTTGGGCCATCAACTCGGCATACGTTTATCCCGGTCCTATCCAGTACTGGGGTCCCGCCGATGTCTGCGACCAGTGCACCATGACCCTCAAATACGAGCACCTCGACAAATAAGTCGGGCATTAAGATATCACCCTAATCTCAGCTTGCAGGAGGCTGCCTGATATCCCCCGGATACTCACGGCAGCCTTCTTTATATCCTGTTTTTCACCGGAAAAGTTTACTGAAATTTATTTCCTGATAAAAGATTAGGCAACGATATATTTTCGTATATTTGCAATATAATCGTAACAATAAAGCGTATCATGGAAAATATCAACATTCCACCCTTGAAATTTCGCCCCATACTCAAAAGCGCAATCTGGGGCGGCGAGAAAATCGCGCCTCTCAAAGGTATTGTGACTGACCAGAAGCAAATAGGTGAAAGCTGGGAAATCTCCGGCGTAAAAGGCAATGAATCAGTTGTTGAGAACGGCCCTGATGCCGGACTCACTCTCACCCGGATGATTGAGAAATATGGTTCCGCACTTGTTGGTGAACCTAACTTCCAGCGTTTCGGCACCACCTTCCCCCTGCTCATAAAGATTATCGACGCTGCCGGCGACCTCTCCCTTCAGGTTCACCCCGACGACGAACTCGCCATGAAGCGCCACAATTCCCTCGGAAAAACAGAGATGTGGTATATAGTCGATACCGAACCCGACGCCGTGATCTGTGCAGGTCTTTCCTCTCCCGTCACTCCCGAAGAATACGTTGAGAAAGTCAATGACAACACCCTGATGGATGTCGTGGCTCACCATAAGTCCAAGCCCGGAGATGTATTCTTCCTTCCCGCAGGACGCATCCACAGCATTGGTGCCGGAAACCTCCTCGTGGAAGTGCAGGAAACAAGCGATATCACATACCGCATCTACGACTTTGGCCGTGTTGACGCCAAGACGGGAAAACCTCGCGAACTCCACGTCGACCTCGCCAAAGATGCCATTGACTACAATGTGTACCCCAACTATATCACCAAGCCCCAGGAGCTCGGCGAAGGAATGTCTGAACTCGTTAACTGCAGCCATTTCTCCGTTTGGAAACTCACTGTTGACGGTACACGCACTTTCTATCCCCAGGTCGACAGCTTCTCATCCATGACCTGTATCGACGGCCACATGACCATCGAGGACGACCGCGGCAACAAAGTGGAAATCAAAGCCGGTGAAAGCGTTCTGCTTCCCGCCATGGCCAAGAAATATACTCTGGAAGGCAAAGGCTCATTGATTTGCGCCGTAAGCGTTCCCAAAGTAAACTAATTTTACATTCCTCAATCCCTGTTAAAAGCGAGACGACCGTGAGGCCGCCTCGTTTTTTTGCAGTAATATAAAATATAGGTTTAGGCGAATAAATACCACACTTCCCTGTAAGTCCATATCGCATTTCTCTAAAAGTTAAAACGTTATGGTAAGTCAGGCAAAAAGCGCAGGATGCGCGATATTTTTACAACCGGCCGCGCGAGCCGCCGGGAAGCCTCGCCTTCAGCGCCAGCTTGGGCTTACAGATTGAACTCAGAAAATGATTTTGCCATGGCCCGGCGCTGCTTTCGCTACGCTTACTTTTCTTACCGACTGCACCGGCTTAACGGTATCTGTCGCTGCGGCAGGGGTTATGCGAAGGGTATCACCGGGTGATTCTATCAATATCTCCGGAGTGACCGGCGGGAGCGGGGCCGTCTGCAATGTATCAGTAGCCTCTTTCTTGGCATTTTTCTTTTTCCTGCCTCTGAACCATTTCAGTATCGGGTCCATAAAGGAGGTCATGCTGTCGAAATCACGCTTGAACTCCACGCCCACTCCCTGTGTTGTCGTGGCCGATTTCAGATAGTAATTCTGGTCGTTATAACGGTTATATGCCTTCAGCCTTATGGAACCGCTCTTGTTAAGAAGGTATTCTATATCGAAGTCGCCAATGAACGAGTTATTGTTCAGGGCCTTGTCGCGATATCCTAAGTTGCCGTTGAGAATAAGGCGGTTGTTGAGCAGATGACTCGAAAGCGCCATATCAACCTCCACGTCCGAGAAATCGCCGCGGTCACTGCGGAAGTTAGGTGCTATGTTCCATTTGTCGCTCAATTGTCCCAGTATGCTTCCCAACTGCGACGAAAGGGTCGACGAGGCCACAGATACAAGCTCGTTGCCGCGGGTGGCGTTCATATAGTCGGGAGTATAGAAGCGGTTGAGCGCGAGAAGATAGATAATCTGGCGGTTCATCATCTCCTCCGTGCTCACTATCGAACGCACCTTACGGTAGGTGTCCTGCGTCAGGGTCGGGAACTCAAGGTCGAAATTGATGTCGGGCTGCCGCATATCACCCGTCACATGCATCATGGCGTTGACGGGCACATTGGTGCGGTTGAGCTCCCGGTCTTCCAGAAACGACTCGTCAAGATCGCTCAGGTTGGCATTGACGGAATATGCGGCGTTTATATCGAGCTGAGCCGCATACGGGTCGCCGTGGAAAGTGATGGTGCTCCCGTCGCGGATGGTAAAATCTTTGAGTATGATATCCTGTAGCGTGAAGTTATAGTATCCGCGCTGAAGCGTATAGGCTCCGAACATGCGCAGGTCCTCGTTGGCCGAATCGTATGTCATTCTGAGATTTCCGGCTCCGTAGGCCTTTATGCGGTCACCTCCCACCGGATCCATGACGAGTGTCACGAGTGCTTCCGGAGTCACGTCAACCGAAATATCCATTCCATAAACCGTCGACGATTCGTCCGACACTTTCTTGGCCAGACGGGCACGCAGTTCACGCACCAGCGCGGGAGTCGGGTCAAGAGCCGCTATCGAGTCTTTCTTGGCGCGGTCGCTGTCACGGAATGTCAGGAAGTTGTATTCCTGCGCGTTGAGAGCGTCAGAAAGCACGAATGTGAAATTGGAGCCTTGCGTGGTGCGCATGTTCACGTTTATCCCCACCACTCCGGGATGCCCCGTTACGCTCGCCGTGCCGTCTCCGAACACATGGCCGTACCACCGGGCGTCCGGTGTCTCCTTCACGTCATACACCAGCAGGTTGCGGGCCTCGGTCACGTTGAACCGGAATTCCGGTTCATGAAAACATTTATGCGTGAGCCATCCCGAGAGTCGAGCCGTGTGCCCCTCCGGGTCACGGATGGTTATGCCGGGAATATCAATCCGGCCCGGACGCAGAAATACGGAATCGGTAGTGAGATAGCTCGTGTTGGTGAAGTCGAGTTTGATTCTCACGTCCTCGCCATACACATCGCCTGTCATGTCGATATTCTTGAAACTGCCCCACAACCTTGCTTTACCCGAGGCGAATCCGTCGACCTCCGAGGCAAACGCCGACATGAAGTATTGCAGAAACCCTATCGGTATCTTCTCGGCATTGAAGTGAAGGTCGAGTGAATCGTTAAGAGCCAGGATTGCTCCGTCCACAGTCGATTTCCCCCCGTTGTTCTGGCTTATGTCAGCATGTAGCCCTACAGCACCGTTCTCAGGGTGCCACTTGGCACGCAGACGGGTGTCGCCCAGCACGCATCCGTTATATTTCAGCTGCTTTACGAACAGCTCGGGAGTATAAGCGCGCGGTTGCTTGGAAAAGAGTTCCGAGGCATAGAAGCGCCCTGTGGCGTTACCGCCGAACTGGGCGTTGCTTATGTCGAGTGTCTCGAATATATAGTCAAGACTGACATCGCGCAGCGTCACGGTCAGACTGTCGGCAGATGACGCTGAGGCTTTTCCGTCAATCGTCACGAACTGATTGTCATGCCCCACTCTGAAGCCCTTGACCGTCGCCTCTTTCCCGGCCACCACTATTCGCGACGGCTCCACCACCCATGCCGTATCGTTGAACACAAGGGTGCTCCGGTTGATATCCACTGCGGTCACGGGGCCGTCATCGTTACGCGAGAAGCGTGTGAATGCCTTTACTTCGCCCTTGAATGTGCGTTCGCGCTTCACGTTCCACTCCAGGCGGCTGTCCATTGCATCATCGCGGGCGCTGGTCTCAACCATAAGCGACATCGGCCCTTTCTTTGTGGGAAGAAGCGTTGAGAAGAACATTTCCGCTGTATTGCGGTCATCTCCCGGTTCCGGAGCCACACGAAGCTGCATGGAGGTGTTCTCAATAAGTTTATCCCCCTGCTGAAGATACGGAGCGTCGATATTCGCAGTGAGCATTCTGGCGCTCTCATCGACACGTCCGAACACTGATACCGGATAAATAACCTTTACAGGCAGCTTCAGAAGTGATTCAAGCGGCTTCGTCTCCTTTACCGAGAAACTGTACAGGAAGTTGTTGTAATCGTCGATATCGGCCGGCCACTGAGGCTCACGTCCTATCAGACGTGGAAACACGGTGGCCGCAAGATTTCGGGCCATCGCAGGCAGACGGCTGAAACGGTACTGCCCGTCTACCCTTCCGTCGATTATATCCGATGTGAGGGTAAGCACACCTTCCCCCTCGCCATTCATTCTTGAATTAAGGCTCACTTCTTTTATCTTCAGGCCATTGTCGGCCTCGTCAACAAACCGGATATCTTTTACCATCGCATAACCGGAAATGCGGTCGGCGTCCGGTCCTTCAAGGTTGCCTTCGGCTGTCAGTGATAGTTTGTAGCCCGGATTATGAACGTCAAGATTAAGAGCGGCCAGATCCACATCGCGCATATCCAGCGTGAAATCAAGGCTCTTGTCCTCTTTGGTTATCAGGGCCTCGGCCGATGCCATCAGCATCACGTCGGGATTGTCAAGCGATATGTTTCCGGTATATCTGTTGCCGTCGATTGAGGCAATGGCTTTTATGTCGCTGTAAGTATGCTCTTTATAATCTATTCTCGGAATTTCAAGCTGTATCTCTCCCGCAATAGGTGTCGACGGTTTGACGTTGAACTCTCCCGTAAATCTCAGGAAAGAAAGGCTCTCGAGTTCCTTGCCAAGTCCGGCGGTAAGCTCTGACGCATTCAGCCCGTCGCTCTCCACACTTCCGGAAACGAGCGGATTATTTGAACTCAGCCCGGTATATCCTGCGTCCAGCAGTATTTTACCACCATTCATGGCTATCGAGGCATCAATATTGCCTTCGTCTCTTGTACCGGATCCGCTTCCTTCTATTCTCACTGTACCTAAATTCAGAAGCAGTCTCTTTGTCTTATCATTCAGAGGAGCAGTCCGGCCTATTACATCAACCAGCACCGCACAGTCGGCATTCGCTGTCAACGCCGAAATCTCCATATCCATATTCTCCGGAGCCGTGACGTTTTCCATTTCTCCCTCTAAGGTTACGCTTAATTTGTCGCCGTAGGAAAGGCCCATTCTCTCCAGAGTAAATGAATCCGGTGAACCGTAGGCAAGCAGTTCCAGATTCAGGGGCTCGTTGAAATCACCGAGTGCCGGCACAAACGCCTTCATATCCGGAAGCGACACATAGCTGCCGGAAGTAGTCGCCAACCTTACATCGATATTCTTCCACTCGCTTTTCAGCGAATCAAGCGAAGAATATTCCGTGGTTATATTCTCGAAGCCTATTTTGGTTGCAGGGAGCTCTACGGTCAGTTCGCCAATCGAAGCACCGTTTTTCCCTACATGGAAATTACCGCTCAGCGACACGAGCTGGAAGCCGGAATGCTCACGCAAGGAAAGGCGCCGTATCTCCACCTCGTAATTGTCGCGCCGTATCGAAGGGATCAGAAGGTCGGCCTTAAGGTCTGAAATCCTGATATGTGAAGGCGAGAAACGGCTGCTGTCGCAGGGAACGGACAGCACATCGTAACTCACGCTCGATTTGCGTATCACAAGCACATTGGCCGCAAGATTGAAATCAGTGGCCGTGTTTTTACGGTCTTTCGGACTAAGGGCGGCTATCATACGCGAGATATTCAGAGGAGCCGAGGCCGAGTCGCGGCTCAGACTGACATCCATGCCTATTATCTCGGCATAATCTATCTCTATCTTGTTACTGAAAATCAGGGAGCCGAGTCTGATTCCGGCACCAAGCCTCTCGACCGAGAGAGCCGGCTTTCCGTGGTCGTCCTCTACGGTCACGCCGTGAAGCGTCACGCGGTTGAAGGGAGTGATGGAGATATGGTCGATGTCAACCTTGCTGTCCAGCAACGCCGAAAGCTCCTTCTCGGCGCGGCGGCAGATACCGTTCTGCACCCCTTCGAGCGAAAGAGCTATATACAGTCCTGCCGGCACCAATATCAGAAGTGCGAGCAGTATCATCAGAAAAGACCTCGTAACCTTATATCCGGTTTTCATCGGCTTCGTGGCATTTTGCAACGCGAAGATAATACATTTTGGGCGACCAATCAATACGGATCCACATCGTAATAAATCACGGCCGATTTGATTCCGTCAACCCGCCGGGCATGCATCTCCTCATAAACCGCCCTGAGTATCTGCTTCACTTTCTTCGGCGAGGCGCCAAGCTCGATTTTCAGCATAATTTTGCGTATATACAGGGTCTGGATTCTCGACACATGGGGTTCTTCCGGGCCGTAAATGCGCGTTCCGAACAGTTGTCGGAGCCGTTCCGAGTAGGTTTTGGCCAGTTCTTCGGCGGTGCGCCGGTCGCGATGCTTCACATATATGTAGATTAGTCTTGTAAAAGGCGGATAGTTATACTTCTCACGCTCAAGGATTTCGCTTTCGTAAAATCCCCGGTAGTCGTGCGCGGCCACAAACGGGAGTATCGGATGTGACGAATCGCGGGTCTGAATCACGACAATTCCGCGCGCCCCGCGCCTCCCCGCGCGCCCCGCCACCTGCGACATCATGTTGAACGCGCGCTCCGACGCCCGGAAATCAGGCTGATTTATCATGGCGTCGGCATTGACTATTCCCACTGTCCTCACACGCTCGAAATCAAGGCCCTTGGTGACCATCTGTGTACCCACAAGTATCTGCGCTTTCCCTTGCGAAAAGTCGGTGATTATGCGTTCGTAGCCGTCTTTGTTGCGGGTAGTGTCGAGGTCCATACGCATTATCTCCGCATCGGGAAACGCCTGCGACACCTCGTCTTCCATCCGCTCTGTGCCGTAGCCGTAAATCTCCACCGCCGGTTCCTTGCACTGCGGACACAGCGTAGGCAGAGGGTATACGGCGCCGCAGTAGTGACACACGAGCCTGTCGATATATTTATGATACGTAAGCGTCACATCGCAGTGCTCGCACTTGGGAGTCCAGGCACACATCTTGCATGTGGCTACTGGCGCGTATCCTCTCCGGTTGAGGAAAAGTATCGCCTGGCCGCCTTCGGCCACCGAACGGCTTACAAGCTCCACGGTGTCCGGCGCGAGAGGCCCTTTCATTTTCCCGGCTTTCATTGCCGCTTTCGTGTCTACCACCCGTATCTCCGGGAGATCGACCCCGGAATACCTCTCTGAAAGCGTCACGAGACCATAGCGCCCCGTAAGCGCCTTATAATAGGTATCTATAGCCGGAGTGGCGCTTCCCAGCAGCGTTTTCGCACCGTGTTTCGCCGCGAGTACCGTTGCCACATCGCGGCCGTTATAGCGCGGCGCGGGATCCTGCTGCTTGTAGCTTGTCTCGTGCTCCTCGTCCACAATCACCAGCCCGAGATCGGCAAACGGCAGGAAGAGCGCGGAGCGCGCGCCTATCACCACCATCGGCTCGCGGCTCGACAGCACCTTTCGCCATATATCCACCCGCTCGTTGTCGGTGAATTTTGAGTGATATATCACCACCTTGTCACCGAACACACGCTGGAGTCTGCGTGTGAGCTGGGTGGTCAGGGCTATTTCAGGCACGAGATAGAGCACCTGGCGTCCGCGTTTCATCACATCCTCTATCAGATGCATGTAAATCTCGGTCTTGCCGCTTGAGGTCACTCCGTGAAGAAGGGTTATGTCATGGTCAAGCCACGATTTGTGAATCGAGTCGAGGGCCAGTTTCTGGGGCGTGCTCAATTCCGGCAGCTCTCCCCCCGCCACCCCCTCCTGACGGAAACGGTTTATTTCCTTAACATATACCTCCAGGAGCCCTTTCTTCTCAAGTGCGGCAATTATGGGACGCGTGCATTGCGACGCTTCGATAAGTTGCGCCACAGTCACCTCGCGCAGCTCCGTGTCGCGGCGGGTGAACGCGCTGAGTTCAAGCAAGGTCATCAGCACCTTCTGCTGTTTCGGAGCGCCGTCCACCGATTCAAACATCGCCCGGTGCACCTCCGGATTATATCTTTCGACGGCGATACGCACATAGCTTACCTTGCGGGAGCGATACCTCTCAACGAGCTTCTCGCTCACTATCACCGCTTCCTTATCGAGCATCCTGCCTACCACAGCACTGATGTTTCCCACGCCCGACAGGCGTCCGAGTTCGCCAACGGTGATTTTCTTCATCTCATGGGCCAGCACGTGATACACCATTGTCTCCCTCTCGTCGAGCTTCTCAACTTCTGCAGGCTCAAAGTCAGGAGCGAGTTCCACAAATGTCTCGCTTTCGAGTTTCAGGCCAGAGGGCACAGCCGCGCGATAGACCTCACCCGTAGAGCACAGATAATAGTCGGCCACCCAGTCCCATAACTGCAGCTGGGGACGCCGGATTATCGGCTCCTTGTCCAGCACCGCCGCAATGGGCTTGGCGTCGAAATCCTTAGGCGGCACATTACTGGTGGAGATAACGATGCCAGTATAGAATTTGCGCGCGCCAAACGGCACCACTACCCTGTAGCCCGCGCCCACCTCCGATGCCATGGAGTCCGGAATCAGATAAGTGAACGTAGACGAAAGCGGTAGCGGCAGAAGGACTTCGGCAAACACCGGCGTCACTGTCGGGATAGGTTTCGTTGACACTCCAGAGCGAAATAGCGCCATAGAGGAGCCGCCATAAGCGCCTGCTTCATTTTGTCGGATGCAAGCAGATCATAGACTTCGTCGCGCGTCATCATCACCACTTCCACATCCTCGGTCGGGTCGAGATGCTGCTCGCCCATGAGCCTGACGCCACGGGCAAGATAGCAGTATGTAAGATTGTTGGTGGTAGAGGGATTGCCGCTTATCACACACTGCAGCTCCCACTCTCCGCCTCCGAATCCGCTCTCCTCCATCAGCTCGCGCTTCGCGGCCTCAAGGGGCTCCTCGCCCTTCTCCACCACTCCGGCACACAGCTCGGTTCCGTACTGTCCCAGTCCGTGGCGATACTGGCGTATCATCACAAACATTCCGTCTTCGGTTATGGCGGTGACATTGACCCACGAGGGATATTCCAGCACATAAAATTCAGGATTGAGCTTTCCGTTGGGCAGTTTCAGACTGTCGCGGCGCACGGTGAGCCAGGGGCGCCGGAAAAGATATTCCGACGAAAGAATCTCCGGCTTGCGCTCCGGCGCTCCGGATTCGGGGGTATTATTGAGTTCGTTTTCCATATCAGGCTTGATTGCATAAGTCCGTAAGAGCCTCCCGGAACTCTTTCCAGAACCGGTGCCGGAGTATATCCTGCGGCTCTTACGTTACAAAGGTAACAATTTCCCCGGCATTACTTCTTTGCCGTTACCGACAATTTTTGTAGATTTGCCTTTGTTATAACCCAACGTTCAGAAACCAAAATTACCTTATATGAAAATCCAGAAAACTACAGCCCCTTCGCCCATCGGCGAGATAACCCTTTACACGCTCACCAACAGCGCCGGAGCCTCAGTAACCCTTTCAAGCCTCGGCGCCGGCATCAACAGCGTGGTTGTTCCCGACGCTTCAGGCAAAATGGACAATGTGGTGCTTGGCTACCGTGATCCGGCATCATACATAGCCGACGGCCCCTGCGCCGGAAAAGTGCCCGGCCGTTTCGCCAACCGTATCGCCAAAGGTCATTTCTCAATCGGCGACAAGGAATATACCCTCCCCATCAACAACGGGCCGAACTCGCTTCATGGCGGTCCCGACGGATTTATGAACCGTATCTGGAACTCACGTCTCGACGGCGATACCGTGGTTTTCGAGCTCACCAGCCCTGACGGCGACGCAGGCTACCCCGGCGAACTGCAGGCCGAGGCACGCTATACCTGGAGCGACGACTGCACCCTGACGCTGCGGCTGCTCGCCCACACCGACGCTCCTACGGTGGTGAATCTCACCAACCACACCTACTGGAATCTGGAGGGAGAAAACTCCGGCTCAGTCCTCGACCATACGCTCTGGCTCGCGGCAAGCCATTATCTCCCCACCGACGACACGCTTATCCCCACCGGCGAGATAGCACCCGTGGAGGGCACGCCGATGGACTTCACCAAGTTCCGGCGCCTCGGCGACGACATCCATGCCGATTTCCCCGCCATAACATACGGCAAGGGCTATGATAACTGCTGGATGGTGGATGACTACCGTCCCGGCGTTCTCCGCCATATAGCCACACTCAACGCGCCCCACAGCGGACGCGTGCTCGAGGTGTCCACTACCCAGCCGGCCGCACAGGTATATGCAGGCTGCTGGCTCGCCGGAAGCCCCGAAAACCCCGAGGGACGCAGCTACAACGACTACGACGGCGTGGCCATAGAATGTCAGAACGCACCCGACGCCCCCAACAAGCCCCAGTTCCCCTCTGCCCTGCTACTGCCCGGACAGACCTACGACCAGACAATAACATTTCACATTTCAGCAAAATAAACAGTACAACGCAATGAAACCGACTCTTTTTGTGCTCGCTGCAGGAATGGGCAGCCGCTACGGCGGCCTCAAGCAGCTCGACCCGCTCGGCCCCAACGGCGAAACCATCATGGACTATTCTATCTACGACGCCATACACGCCGGATTCGGCAAAGTGGTTTTTGTAATCCGCAAGGACTTCGAGGACGACTTCCGTAAAAAAATCCTCTCAAAATACGAAGGCCACATTCCCGTGGAAGTAGTGTTCCAGTCAATCGACGCCCTTCCCGAAGGATATACCTGCCCGGCCGACCGCAGCAAACCCTGGGGCACGAACCACGCCGTGCTCATGGGCAAGGACGCCATCAAAGAGCCTTTCGCCGTAATCAATGCCGACGACTTCTATGGCCGCAACGCATTCGAAGTAATAGCCAAGGAGCTTATGCGCGAGCGCGACCGCAAGGGCGACTACTGCATGGTAGGATTCCGTGTAGGCAACACCATGACCGAAAACGGTTCGGTGGCCCGCGGAGTATGCACCACCGACAAGGACGGACATCTCACCTCCGTGGTTGAGCGTACCGCCATCAGCTATGATCCGGAACACCGCATTGTATTCACCGACGAGAACGGCAAGGAACAGACCCTCGAGCCCAACACTCCGGTTTCGATGAACCTCTGGGGATTCACTCCCGATTATTTCGACTACAGCGAGCGTGAGTTCAAGAAATTCCTTGACCGCGACCTCAACACTCCCAAATCGGAATTCTTCATTCCTCTCTGCATCGACGCCCTCATTAAGAACGGCGAGGCCACTGTGAAAGTGCTCGACACCGATTCAAAATGGTTCGGAGTCACCTACGCAGCCGACCGTCCCGGTGTTGTAGAGAAGTTTGCCGAGCTCCATCGCTCCGGCCTGTATCCCTCGCCGCTGTTCAAAGCCTGACAAATTTCCATAAGCCTGCTATAAGAGCCGGAGAAAGCGCCTTGCATTCACAAGCACCACTTTCTCCGGCCTCTTGTTTCATCTATCTGAGGAAATTTAGCTAAATTTGCGGCATGGAATTCAAAATCGATGCCACCGCCGCCGGCACTGACGCGCGCGCCGGCGAAATAACCACCGACCACGGCAAAATCCTCACTCCTGTATTTATGCCCGTAGGCACCCTCGGCACTGTCAAGGGTGTGCATTTTCATGAACTCCGCGACGACATCAAGGCCCAGATAATACTCGGCAACACATATCACCTCTATCTGCGCCCAGGCACCGAGATTCTCCGGCGCGCGGGCGGACTCCATAAGTTCAACGGCTGGGAACGCCCTATCCTCACCGACAGCGGCGGCTTTCAGGTGTTCTCGCTCAGCGAGAACCGCAAGCTCACCGAAGAAGGCGCGCATTTCCGCTCACACATCGACGGCTCGAAACACCTCTTCACCCCCGAAGGCGTAGTCGACATACAGCGTGAAATCGGAGCCGATATAATGATGGCTCTCGACGAATGCCCTCCCGGGACATCCGACCACACATACGCGCGCCGCTCTCTGGCTCTCACACAGCGCTGGCTCGACCGCGGATGGAAACATTTCAACGAAACGGAAGGTCTCTACGGTTACCGTCAGGCCTTCTTCCCCATAGTGCAGGGAGTCACATACCCCGACCTTCGCCGGGAGGCGGCACGCCACGTGGCCGACCTCGGCGCGGAAGGCAACGCCATCGGCGGACTTGCCGTGGGCGAGCCCGTGGAGAAAATGTATGAGATGATAGAGGTGGTCAACGAAATCCTCCCCGCCGACCGCCCCCGCTATCTTATGGGCGTTGGTACTCCGGCAAATATCCTTGAGGCGATTGACCGCGGAGTCGACATGATGGATTGCGTTATGCCCACCCGCAACGGCCGCAACGGAATGCTTTTCACCGCCAACGGCATAATGAACATGCGCAACAAGAAATGGGCCGACGATTTCTCCCCCCTGGACGAATCGGGCACAAGCTACGTTGACCGCGTGTATTCGAAAGCCTACGTGCGCCATCTCTTCATCAGCCAGGAACTGCTGGCCATGCAGATTGCGTCCATCCACAATCTGGCATTCTACCTGTGGCTCACCGGCGAGGCGCGACGCCACATAATAGCCGGCGATTTCGCCACATGGAAGCCCGAAATGGTGCGCCGCGTCACAAACCGTCTGTAGTAAACCACCACCCACTCTGAGAATTGTGAAACACCCTGTAAAAATACTCGACCGATATATAATAGGTAAATTTCTCGGCACCTATATATTCGCCATTTTTCTGATTCTGGCCATCACGGTGATGTTTGACATCAACGAGAAACTCGACTCGTTCCTTAAGGCTCCCCTGAAGGCCACCGTGTTCGATTACTTTCTCAACTTTCTCCCCTACTTCGCCAATCAGTTCAGCCCGCTGTTCACATTTATCGCCGTAATTTTCTTCACGTCCAAGCTTGCCGACAATTCCGAAATAATAGCCATGCTCTCATCGGGCATGAGCTTCAAAAGGCTTCTGAGGCCCTATATGATCTCGGCTGCCGTCATAGCCATTGCCACTTATCTGCTTTCGGCCTACATTATTCCTCCGGCCAATGTGAAACGTATAGAATACACCAACACCTACGTCAAAAACAAGCGCGTGGATTACGGCACCAATATCCAGATGCAGGTGGAAAAAGGAGAGATAGCCTACATGAGCCGCTATGACAACAATGCCAAGACTGGCTACAAGTTCTCACTGGAATCGTTCAAGGACAAGAAACTCGTGTCGCGTCTCACGGCCCAGACCATCCGCTACGACACACTCTACAACTGGCAGGTACGCGATTATATGATTCGCGATTTCAAAGGCAACCGCGAGGAAATACGCCGCGGCAACAAACTTGACACGGTGATTCCCATCGAGCCCCGCGACTTCCTCATATCCAAGAACGACCACGAGACAATGAACACCCCCGACCTGAACAATTACATCGAACGTCAGAAAGAACGCGGAGTGGCCAACATAAAATCGTTTGAGATAGAATATCACAAACGGTTCGCAATGACAGCGGCAGCTTTCATTCTCACCATCATAGGCATGACACTCTCGGCGCGCAAGGTAAAGGGCGGAATGGGTATAAACATCGGTATAGGACTGGTGCTCAGCTTCAGCTACATTCTGTTTATGACCGTCACATCCTCATTCGCGGTCAGCGGTCTCACGTCGCCTATGTTCGCCATGTGGATTCCCAATATTGTATATGCAGTGATTGCATTCGTGCTCTATAAGAAAGCATCCAAGGGCTAAGAGAAGGGCCCCTTAATAATCCCCCGAAGAGATTCCGCATTGCCGTTCAGACTACGGGAACGGCAACCATATTCCCGTCCTTATCCGTGCTTATCGCCACTTTTCCCGGCATGAACACCGTGGAATGCACTTCCTTCTCAAACGGATAGACACGTATGTGACCCTGGCCGTCGCTTTCGGCTATGTGGAGAGGATATTCCTTTCCCTCGAATAGGATGACATTGGCAAGCACACGGCTCACCTTTCCGTAACTATTCATTTTTCTTTATTTTGACGTCTTGCCCTTGGTCTCGCGAACAAAAGACTTCATGGGCGATGTGCGGATATGGCGGAAGTCCTCATTCCACCGCATACGCACCAAAGAAATCGAATCAATGTATCCCGCATGCGCCGATTTGCGCGGAGAGAGGATATAGCCATACACTCCACGGGCAGTCTGGTCCGGGTCAAGCACGAGCGTGGCGCTCTGCCACCCTTCGCCATTGGCGGTAGTCACCACAAAATCACGTTTGTTGTCGGAATAATCCGCACCAAGACCCACTTCGAGCGGCGCGCCGCCATCTATACGTTTGAACCGCAGGCAGTAGACATCGCCCTTCTCCCAGTTGGCATCCGGGTCGATGGTAAAAGACACGATATCCGTGGGACTCTGGGGAGTGAACGAGCGGAATCTTATTCCGGCCCATACATCCACCGAGTCACCTTCCACCGATACGGAAGATGTTCCGATTCCCGCAACAGAAGCTCCGGCGGTAGCCTGTGCTTCGGCAAGCTCCTTCTCAAGCTGCTTCACCACATCGTCGCACACCTCCACGTATGCTTCCATATTGTAGCCATACCAGGCAAAGGATGAATCGGCCTGCTCCGTAGTCAGTCCGTGGCGCGCATAAACGCTCTGACGGAATGCCCTGCGCGAGGAATCGGTGGGGAAAGACCTCGGATTGGCCTCAACCACGCTCTCCCCTTTATGTATATCGACCATGAGCGATACCATCTCGTCGTGCGACAGCACACCCTCCGGCGGACGGTTGCAGCCTGCCGCGGCGGCTATTGCCAGAACAGCTAAGAGAGGATAAGGCTTCTTCATAGTCAGTAAATATCGTGAATCTCTGTTATAAGTGTTATTCGGCCTCTTCGGCTTCCTTGCCGGTGGGTTCGTGGTCCGACATCTGCTCGGAAAGACTCCTGGAATAGAATATGAGCATCACAAGCACACCCACGGTAATAGCCGCATCGGCAATATTGAACACCGGCTGGAAAAACAGGAACTCCTGTCCTCCAACCCACGGCATCCAGGAGGGCCACTCAAAGCTGAACAGCGGGAAATAGAGCATATCCACCACAAGGCCGTGGAAAAGCGTGCCATATCCGCCACCATCGGGGAACAGCACAGCTACCTCAGGAACGGGAGGATTATTGAAAATCAGGCCGTAGAAAAGACAGTCTATGATATTTCCGGCCGCTCCGGCGGTAATCAGGGCTATGCAGACAAGGAATCCACGTTTTACCTCCGGACGATCCTTAAGTTTCACTATCACCCAGATAAGCAGTCCGGCAAGCACAATCCTGAACAGGCTCAGGAAGAGCTTGCTGCCCATCTTCATGCCGAAAGCCATACCGTCGTTTTCGATGAAGAGGAGCTGGAACCAGGAGGTGATACGGAAATCCTCACCCAGATAGAAATGGGTCTTGACCCATATCTTCAGAGCCTGATCGGCAATGATTACCGCGAGAATGACTATTAGCGCAAGCCAGCCTTTAGATAGTTTCATATACCGCGTCAGTCTTTGTTGTTGAGCTTGGCGTCAATGCCGAGGGTAGCGTGGGGAACGGCACGGAGTCGCTCCTTGGGTATAAGTTTGCCCGTGGCACGGCAGATTCCGTAGGTCTTGTTCTCTATTCTCACCAAAGCGGCCTGCAGATGCTGAATGAACTTCATCTGACGCTCTGCCAGGCGCCCGCTCTCCTCTTTGCTGAGAGTGGTGGCACCTTCTTCAAGCACCTTGAATGTGGGCGACGTATCGGCCACATCATTGCCTTCGGTATTGTTTACACTTGCCTTCAGAAGCTCATAATCTGCCTGAGCTTTGGCAAGTTTATTAAGAATCAGCTCTTTGAATTCCTGAAGTTCTTCATCGGAATATCGGGTCTTTTCTGCCATTGTGCTAAGGGATAGGTTTATTAGGTTTATAAGGTATCAGAGATTTTATCTATCAAGAGTTATCTTCACGTCAAGAGTGATGTCGTCAAGTTCGAGACGTTCCACATCATCGCCTTTGGCTTCTCCGATAGTCAGGGAATCGGCAAGAACCTGGCCCGATATATATTTGCCGAACGCTTCAAGAGAGCCGTCGGTCTGCGGATTGGGTTCGAATGTGAGATTGATGCGGTCGGTTATCTCATAGCCGCGGTTCTTGCGGATATTCTGGATGCGATTCACTATATCACGGGCTATGCCCTCCATTCTCAATTCGGGAGTCACGGTGATGTCGAGAGCTATGGTCACATTTCCCTCGTTGGCCACAAGCCATCCGGGAATATCCTCGGAGATTACCTCCACATCGGCCAGTTCTATGACAGCAGGAGCACCTTCAATTGCAAGCTCCACTCTTCCTTCCTTCTCCAGCATTGCTATGGCATGCTGGTCCATAGCCTGGATTTCGGCGGCAACCTTCTTCATGTTTTTGCCGAATTTCGGACCGAGTTTCTTGAAATCGGGCTTAACGCGCTTCACAAGCACGCCGTCGTCACTGCCCACAATCTGCATTTCCTTGACATTGATTTCATTAAGAATCAAGTCTTTCATTGACTCAACATCCTGACGCTGGGCATCATCGACCACGGGAACGAGGATACGCTGCAGAGGCTGACGCACCTTCAGCGAAGCCTTGCGGCGTAAAGCAAGGGTCATGGAAGTAATGGTCTGGGCAAGAGCCATGCGCTTCTCCAGCGCCTTGTCTATGGCCTCGCGGTCCACTTCAGGAAGCAGCTGCAGATGCACGGATTTGCTGTTTGCCATAGTTACCTCGGTGAGGTCGGCATACAGGCGGTCGGCATAGAAGGGAGCTATCGGCGCAAGCAGGAGCGCCACTGTCTCCAGACACTGATAGAGCGTCTGATAGGCCGACAGCTTGTTTTCGTTCATCTCTCCGCCCCAGAAACGCTTGCGGTTGAGGCGCACATACCAGTTGGAGAGGTTGTCGCCTACAAAATCGTTTATTGCGCGGGCGGCACGGGTGGGCTCGTAGTCCTCCATGGCCGATTCCACGGTCTCTATGAGCGAGTTGAGGAGCGAGATTATCCAGCGGTCGATTTCGGGACGCTTCTCCAGAGGAATCTGAGGCTGCGAGTTGTCGAAACCGTCAACGTTGGCATACAGAGCGAAGAATCCGTAGGTATTGTAAAGCGTCGCGAAGAGTTTTCGCGAGGTCTCCTCCACCCCGGCGGGGTCGAATTTCAGGTTGTCCCACGGTGCGGAATTTGCTATCATATACCAGCGCAACGGGTCGGAGCCATACTTCTCGATAGCCTCGAAGGGGTTGACGGCGTTGCCGAGACGTTTCGACATCTTGTTGCCGTCCTTGTCGAGCACGAGGCCGTTGGAGATAACTGCTTTGTAGGCCACGGAATCAAACACCATGCCTGCTATGGCATGAAGGGTGAAGAACCATCCGCGTGTCTGGTCCACTCCCTCGGCTATGAAATCGGCCGGGAATATGGTGCGCGCGTCAAAGGCATCCTTGTTCTCGAAGGGATAGTGTATCTGTGCGTATGGCATAGAACCGGAGTCGAACCACACGTCTATAAGGTCAGTCTCGCGGTGCATCGGTTTGCCGGAGGGCGAAACGAGCACTATATCGTCAACATACGGACGGTGAAGGTCGATTTTCTCGTAGTTTTCTTTTGAATAGTCACCGGGTATGAATCCGCGGTCGCGATAGGGATTGCTCTTCATGAATCCGGCTTCCACGGCGCGGTCCATTTCGTTGTAAAGCATCTCCACGCTGTCTATGCACAGCTCTTCGGCAGCGTCGTCGGTGCGCCAGATGGGAAGAGGAGTGCCCCAGTAGCGGCTGCGCGAAAGGTTCCAGTCCTGCAGATTCTCAAGCCATTTTCCGAATCGGCCGGAGCCGGTTGACTGCGGTTTCCATTTAATGGTGTCGTTGAGCTGCATCAGACGCTCGCGCACCGCCGTGGTGCGGATAAACCAGCTGTCGAGCGGGTAATAGAGCACCGGTTTGTCGGTACGCCAGCAGTGGGGATAGCTGTGTACGTGTTTCTCGATTTTGAACACACCGTCGGTCTGCTTGAGCATCAGGCAGATTTCCACATCGAGTGTCTCGTCAGCATCGGTCTTGGAAGGGTCAAACGCATTCTTCACGTATTTTCCCTGCCAGGGAGTATATGCTTCCACATTCACCATTTTCTTGACGAATTCGGAATCGAGATCTTCCAGCAGGTAGAAGCGGCCTGTCATATCCACCATCGGGCGGATATTGCCGTCGCGGTCTATAAGATGGAGAGGCGGAACACCGTTCTGACGCGACACACGGAGGTCGTCGGCACCGAATGTTCCGGCTATATGCACTATGCCGGTACCGTCGTCGGTCGATACATAGTCGCCGGGGATAACCCGGAAAGCGCCCTCTCCCGGATTCACCCAGGGAATGAGCTGTCGATATGTCATTCCGCACAAGTCGGAGCCTTTATACTGAGCCACGACCTTATACGGGATGAGTTTGTCGCCTTTTTTGTAGTCTTCCAGAGGAAGGGCGGCTGCCTTGGGATTGAAAAATGAACCCATGAGCGCATCTGCAACCACCACGGTTACCGGTTTGCCGGAATAAGGATTGTAAGTGCGAACCACATTATATACAATCGAGGGGCCTACAGCGAGGGCTGTGTTTGATGGAAGAGTCCAGGGAGTTGTGGTCCATGCCAGGAAATAGGGAGTTCCCCACTCTTTCATCTCTGGGCGCGGGTCGGTGATTTCAAACTGCGCCACACATGTGGTGTCCTTCACGTCGCGGTAGCAGCCTGGCTGGTTGAGCTCGTGGGTGCTGAGGCCGGTTCCGGCGGCGGGAGAATAAGGCTGGATGGTATAGCCTTTGTAAAGGAAACCTTTGTCATAAAGCTGGCGGAGGAGCCACCATACTGATTCGATGTAACGGTTGTCGTAGGTGATGTAAGGATTCTTGGTGTCGACCCAGTAACCCATCATGGCGGTAAGGTTCTCCCATTCGCGGGTATATTTCATCACCTCGCGGCGGCATGCCGCATTGTAGTCGTCAACGGATATCTTCTTGCCTATATCCTCTTTGGTGATTCCGAGGGATTTCTCAACGCCAAGTTCTACGGGAAGTCCGTGAGTGTCCCAACCGGCCTTGCGGTTGACACGGAAGCCCTTCATTGTCTTGTAGCGGCACACGATATCCTTGATGGTACGGGCCATCACATGATGGATGCCGGGCATACCGTTGGCCGATGGAGGGCCTTCGTAGAACACAAACGAGGGACATCCCTCGCGCTCCTTGAGACTCTGGCCGAATAAATCGGAGGCACGCCACTGCTCGAGCACCTCTTTGTTGATCTGGGAAAGATTGAGGTTGGTATAGACTTTGAATTTCTTATCCATTGCGCAATTTTAGAGCTTATTTTTGCAAAGGTACAATATTTCCGTCACTTGACGAAACAAAAAGACCGGAGCCGCGGCATCATTACAGAATGCCTCGGCTCCGGCTATGATTTTCCGTGGGGAATCTTATCAGAATTCAGCGGAATGATCCTTGGTTTCAGGAGCTTTTCCTATCAGATCCATGAACTGGTCGAGATTGGGAGTGATGATAATCTCGGTGCGGCGGTTCATCTGACGGCCTACGGGAGTGTCGTTGGTGGCTACGGGATTATATTCGCCGCGGCCGCCTACGGTCATGCGGGAGGGGTCAACCCCGAAACGGTTCTGGAGCACCTGCACAACAGAAGATGCGCGGAGAGAGGAAAGATCCCAGTTGTTGCGGATGTTGGGACGCGAGATAGGCACATTGTCGGTATTGCCTTCAACGAGCACGTCGTAGCTACTGTAGTCCTTGATGATTTTTGCGATTTTGCCAAGGATTTCCATAGCGCGGGGGCTAATCTCGTAACTGCCGCTCTCGAAGAGCATATTGTCGGCAAGGGAGATGTAGACAACGCCCTTGAGCACCTTGATGTCAACATCGCGGAGGTCGTCGCGCGAAAGCGAGCGGGTGAGGTTATTGGTCAGCACCATGTTGAGCGAGTCGCTCTTCGACTTGGCTTCAACAAGCTGCTTGATATAACGGTTGGAGGCATTGATTTCGTCGACAAGTTTGGCGATATTCACATTGCCCTGAGCGTTCTGGTTGAGGCTCTGCTCGAGATTTCCCTGAAGAGCGGCATAGCGCTGCTTGAGATCCTCGTTGTTCTCGCGGGCTTCTTTAAGAAGAGCTTCCAGACCCTGGGAACCGGTGCGGCTCTCGGCGAGTGCCAGCTGAGAGTCATGATATTTGGCGGCGAGAGTGTCGTACTCCGACTGGAGCGTGGCATATTTTTTCTTGCTCACGCAACCGGTAAGGCAGATAGCTGCCGACAGTCCGAGCGCCGCGAAAAAATGTAAAGATTTCATTGTAAGAGAGTATTTGTTTCTGGTTATGGTTTATTACTAACACTTTGGGGTATTCAGCGGTTCAAGATGCCATCATCCACGGGTAATCTCAGCCACGAGAGCCTTGATGCGGTCGGCCAGAGCGTTGGCCTCCTCCATGGTGCGTGCCTCGGAATAGATACGGATGATAGGCTCGGTGTTGCTCTTGCGCAGATGCACCCAGCCGTCGGCAAAGTCAATCTTCACACCGTCTATGTCGGTAACCTTCTCGCCTGCATAGTTCTTCTTGATTGCAGCGAGAATGGCGTCAACGTCTATTTCAGGAGTAAGGTCTATGCGGTTCTTGGCTATGGAATAAGCGGGATAGCCGGCCTTCAGCTCACTCACTTTCTTTCCGCTCTTGGCAAGGAGCGTAAGGAACAGAGCCACGCCCACAAGGGCGTCGCGGCCATAGTGAGCGGCGGGATATATCACTCCGCCGTTGCCCTCGCCGCCTATCACGGCTCCGGTTTTCTTCATGAGAGTGGTGACGTTGACCTCACCCACGGCCGATGCGGCGTAGGAGCATCCGTGGGCCTCGGTGACATCGCGGAGCGCGCGGGAAGAGCTGAGGTTGCTCACGGTCGAGCCGGGAGTGTGGGAGAGCACGTAATCGGCCACGGCCACAAGAGTGTATTCCTCCACAAACATCTCACCGTTTTCCATCACAATGGCAAGACGGTCAACGTCGGGGTCAACTACAAAACCTACATCGGCCACTCCCTGCTTCATGAGACCGGAAATCTGAGTGAGGTTTTCGGGGATAGGTTCGGGTGTGTGGGCGAATTTTCCGGTAGCCTCGCAGTTGAGCTCTATCACATTTTTCACACCGAGAGCACGCAGCAGCTGCGGAATCACCACACCTCCCACGGAGTTTACGGCATCCACGGCAACCGTGAAATCGGCGGCTGCAATAGCGTCGCGGTCCACGAGGTCGAGGGCAAGCACCTGCTCTATGTGACGGCGGTTGTATGTGTCGTTGACCATCACATGGCCCAGATTGTCCACCGAGGCAAAATCGAAAGCCTCTTTTTCTGCTATGGCAAGCACTTCCTTGCCTTCGGCATCATTGAGGAACTCGCCGCGAGAGTTAAGAAGCTTCAGGGCGTTCCACTGCTTGGGATTGTGGCTTGCGGTAAGGATAATGCCTCCGGCTGCTTTCTCGCCGGTAACGGCTATTTCCGTTGTGGGGGTAGAGGCAAGCCCTATATTGACCACATCGAATCCCATGGAGCAAAGAGTGGACACCACAAGACCCGACACCATCTCGCCGGACAGACGGGCATCACGGCCTACAACTATAAGCCGGTTTTCTTTAGCCTGAGGAGTGCGGGAAATGAATGTGGCGTATGCTGCTGTGAATTTTACTACGTCAAGCGGTGAGAGGCCTTCGCCGGGAGCGCCTCCTATGGTACCGCGGATACCTGAAATCGATTTAATCAACGACATGGTATAATACTATATATTAATTGTTGAGAATACTCGGGAAGTAACGCACGTGGTAGAGATAGGGCTGCACATAGGAAAGTTCGGTGTTCCATCCGTACTGCGACTTGAGAAGAAGGTTCACCTCGCAACCGAGATTGAGGAATGCAAGAGGTGTCTGGATGCCGGAACCCCACGCCACCGATGAGGGAAGGGTGAAGTTGCCGTAACGGAAAATGGCGTCATCCTTCGAAAGATCGTCGGCATTACCTTCGGCATACTGGAGACCGTCCTTGGAATTGTAGAAAATAAGGTTCCAGCGGGTGAAGCGAAAGCTTACCGACTGGTCGTCCTTCACCTTCGGGCCATCCCCTTTCTTAATCACCTGCATGAAAATATTGCCATCTTCATCAATCTGGTAATACGGCGCGTCCTTACCCTCTTCAAAAACGGAATCGGGGGGAATATGACCGATTACTTTCTGGTCGACGAGGAAACGGTTCACGGCTTTGCTTTCTTCTTCCAGAAGTTCCGAGTAGCTTTTGTTGTCGTCACACGAAACCGTTGCGACCGAAAGCGCGGCAAAGGCCGTAAAAGCGAAAAGCAGCGCTGCTATTTTCTTTATTTTCATGATTTTGAGATAGTTCTTATATTGATTTATGATAATTCCTTTTAATTGGTGTCAAATTCGTGAAGCATCCGGTCGAATTCGGGTAGCAGACCGTAAAGGTAGTCCATAGCTTCGGTAAGACTGCCGTGAAATTCTCCGCCGGCGGCATTGACATGGCCGCCTCCGCCGAAGTAGTTCTGGCAGATTTCCTTCACCGAGAAAGCTCCACGGCTGCGCATGCTCACCTTCACGAAATCTTTCGCGTCCTCCCGCAGATAGATAGAGTAGACGATGCCGGGAATATTCAGCGGACGGTTCACAAGCGCTTCGGTATCGCCGCGCTGATAGTTGAATGCATCCAGATCCTCGCGCGACAGAGCGGTTATGGCGCCGCCATGCTCGCGAAGCACTTCCATTCGGGCATAACCCGCGAAACCGAGGATGCGTATACGACCCTCGCTCTCCACTTCAAACAGCCGCTCGTAGAGCTTGTTTTTGTCCACCCCCTTGCCAACAATCCGCGCCAGAATCAGGTAATCCTCGGGGTTATTGGCATTGAAAGCGAAATTATGTGTATCGGTCATCATGCCCGTGCAGCAGCAGACGGCGGCATCGGTGTCAATCAGGCCCTCATAGCCCAGGGCCATAAGCAGGTCGTAGAGCAGGGAGCATGTTGAGGAACGATGAGGCTGCGAAACCACGAGATCTGCCTGGATGTCGGGGTTGAGATGATGATCTATCACCAGCCTCCGGGCCGAGGATTCCTCCACCATCGGAGCCAGACGGTCAATGCGCCTGATGTCGTTGAAATCAAGCATGCAAATCAGGTCGGCAGTGGCAAACGTCTTGAAAGCGCGCTCAGGCTGCGCGGAGCCTATCACTACGGAATGGTAACCGGGAAGAAACGAGATGTTTTCCGGCATCATGTCGGGCACCACCACATTCACCTGCTTGCCCATGGCGCGGAGCACCCGGGCCAGACAGAGCGAGGAGCCCACAGCATCGCCGTCGGGCCCTTTATGGCACACAATCGCCACCTTCCTATTGGTTTCAAGAAGGTGCCGGGCGCGCTCCACGGTGGCCACGTCGAATCTTTCAGGATAATTTACCTCGTTTTCCAAATCAGTCTGCACATTTTTTCAAATTACAAAGGTAGCTTATTTTTTTGAATCACCCAAAAATCAGCTACCTTTGAAGTCAGTTATGAATCTCGAAGAATTTGCCGAAAGCATATACCTGAATCTGCCCTACGATCCCAACGACCAGCAGATAGAACTGATAGCCGCGCTCGCGGCTTTCTGCTCCGACGCCACGCCGAGCGATTCCGTGTTTCTGCTCAACGGCTATGCGGGCACCGGCAAGACATCACTCACCGGAGCTCTGGTGAGGTCTCTGGCCGAACTGCGTATTCCGGTGGTGCTGATGGCCCCGACGGGGCGAGCCGCCAAGGTATTCTCCCGTTACGCAGGCTTTCCCGCCACCACCATCCACCGCCGCATCTACCGCACCGGCGACGCCGGCTCGATAATGGGATATGCCGCCGAGGTGGCCGACAACCCGCTGTCGGGAGCCGTATTCATTGTGGACGAGGCTTCGATGATAGGCGACTCGCCCGACGAGACCAACACACGGAGCGGCCTTCTGGAAGATCTGATACATTATGTGTATTCCGGCGACAACTGCCGTCTGATACTCCTTGGCGACACCGCCCAGCTGCCTCCGGTGGGCTGCGAGGAAAGTCCGGCCATGAGCGTGAAACAGCTGCGCGGCTACGGCCTCAGGGTGACGCGGTGCGTGCTCACCAAAATCGTGCGCCAGCGTCTTAAATCGGGCATTCTGTATAATGCCACTCGCCTGCGCCGCGACATGAAGCTCGACCCTCTGCCGGAACCTCGTATATGCGTAAGCCGTTTTGACGATGTGGAGGCAGTGAGCGGCGAGGACTTCCAGGACATGCTCGCCTCCTCCTACTCCAATGCCGGCACCGGTGAGACCCTCCTTGTGACCCGGAGCAACAAACGCGCCACGCTCTACAATCTGGCCATACGCACGAAGATTCTCGACCTCGACGAGGAGCTTACCGCCGGCGAAAGGCTCATGGTGGTGAAAAACAATTACCTGTGGAGCGCCAAAGTGCGGGGGCTCGACTTCGTGGCCAACGGAGACATCGCCGAAGTAGAGAAGATTATCGCCACGGAGGAACGCTACGGGCTGCGGTTTGCCGACGTGGGGCTGCGCCTCCCCGACCGCGACATCAGCTTCGAGTGCAAGATAATGCTCGACACCCTCACCTCCGACTCCCCCGCCCTTGAGCCGCAGAGATTCGCCGAACTGTATCAGCGCCTGCTCAACGACCCCGATCTGTTCACCCCCTCCACCACACTGAAAACGCGTATGCGCATGCTGCGTTCCGACCCCTATCTGAACGCGCTCCAGGTGAAATACGCCTACGCCGTGACCTGCCACAAAGCCCAGGGCGGCCAGTGGAGCGACATCTATGTGGACGTGGGCTATCTCTCCCCCGACTACTCCATGGCCTCCGTAGACTTCTACCGATGGCTCTACACCGCCACAACCCGCGCCACCTCCCGCCTCTGCTTCGTCAATCCCCCCTTCCCCCTCGACTGATGCCGATACCCCGAACCAACGATGCTCAAATAGCGCCCGATCATATTTGACTCATAGGTATTGCATCCCTACTCTTTGTAGGGATGCTCCATGGAGCATCCGCCGTCAAGGCATTGATTAGCAGTGACAGTAAGAGGATAACCTGCGGATGCACGAGCGTGCATCCCAATGCTGTTTACTTAAGCCTAATAAACGGCTTTTTCACTATCGTAAAAGACTGATTTTCAATAGAGCTTTGAACAGCAAAATTCCTTAAGTAAACGACTTTTTCACTATCGTAAACGCGAGGGGAGCCGCAGAGCGGCGATTTCTTTACAACCCGCTGCGTCAGCTGCGGGACGAGGAGCCACGTTCCCCCTCTCTGCGGCGAGCCCCGGAGGACGCGATGCCGCAGCATGCGACAGCATGGGCCAAAACCGATTCCCCAAGCTTGCGCATCTTGCGAGGCGCGCTTTCTCCCAAGCTTGCCTCGCATATTTACCGGGAACTCCCTGTCCGGAAGCTAACGCATCCGGTTGTAAACAAATCGCGCATCCTGCGCTTCTTCTAAGTTAAAAAAGCCGTTTATTAGGCTTAGGTAAACAGCATTGTGCGTCAGCTACCGGAATGCAGATGTAATCCCCCTCCGCGAGGCAAGCCGCGGAGCGTGCGCTCCTCGCCTGCAGCGAAAGCATGGGATTGCTTCCGGAAACGCAAAATTGAAACACAAAACAGCGACAAAAACGCGCAGAGAGTTTGGTGGTTACGGAGAAAATGGCTAACTTTGCGGTCGCTTTTCGAGCATTTCCCCTCGTGTGATGGGAAATTAAGAAGCATTCTTAATTTTTAGTAACACATTTAACTATCATCATCCAATGAAAACATTCCAGCTTGCAGCCGAACCCCGTACGGCTCTCGGAAAGAAGGCAGCCAAAGCCCTTCGCGAAGAAAACAAGATTCCCGTGGTTCTCAACGGCGGCGAAATTTTTGACCTCCCCTACACCGGCACCCTCAAAGAGGGCGAGAAAATAGTGGAGATCGGCAACGGCAAAGGCCTCATCACAACCGACCTCACCGTTACTCAGGACGCAGTACGCAAGCTCGTCTATACTCCCGATATCTTCGCTATCGAACTTGACGTTAACGGCAACAAGCGCATGGCCGTTCTCAAGGACATCCAGTTCCATCCCGTAAAGGACACCATCCTTCACATCGACCTTCTTGAAGTAAACGACAAGAAGCCCGTGACCATCGAGGTGCCCGTGAAGATCGAAGGCCATGCCGAAGGTGTGAAAGCCGGTGGTAAGCTCACCCTCTCCATGAAGAAGCTCCGCGTTAAGGCCGTTTACACCGAAATCCCCGAACGCATGATCATCAACGTTGACCATCTCGGCCTCGGCAAGACCATCCAGATTGCCGACCTCCACTTCGACGGCCTTGAACTGATGAACGCCAAGAACGCCGTGGTTTGCGCCGTACAGCTCACACGTGCCGCCCGTGGCGCCGCAGCTGCCGCCAAGTAAGAGAGGATTTCTCTGACTCTTACAGCTCGCTCACAACATTCACTTCCATAAAACACTATGAAGTATCTGATTGTAGGGCTGGGCAACATCGGACCCGAATATGCAGGCACACGCCACAATATAGGATTCAGGATATTGGATGCCTTCGCCGAGGCATCCAATATTTCTTTTTCCACCGAACGCTACGGCGACGTGGCCCACATGCGCCTCAAAAACAAGCTTCTGGTACTGCTCAAGCCTTCCACCTATATGAACCTCAGCGGCAACGCAGTCCGCTACTGGAAAGAGAAAGAAAACATTGCCACCGACCACATCCTGGTACTGGTTGACGACATAGCCCTGCCGTTCGGCGCCATCCGCATAAAGCCCTCGGGCTCCGATGCGGGCCACAACGGCCTGAAAAACATAGCCCAGATGCTCGGCACGCAGGCTTACCCGCGCCTGCGTTTCGGCATAGGCAACGATTTTCCCCGCGGAGCACAGATTGACTATGTGCTCGGTCACTTCACCCTTGACCAGCGCCAGATGCTTCCGGCGCGAGTCGACGTGGCCTGCGAGGCTATCCGCACATTCTGTCTGGCCGGAATCAACACGGCCATGAACACTTACAATAACAAATAATTTCCTCCACGAGTATGCCTAAGAGTGAAGTAAGAATCGACAAATGGCTGTGGGCAGTGCGCGTGTTCAAGACGCGCACCGTAGCATCGGAGGCATGCAAAAAAGGCCGTGTGATGATTGGCGACACCGTTGCCAAGCCTGCGCGTACCGTCAAGGTGGGCGATGTGGTTAAGGTGCGCAAGCCGCCGGTAACATACTCCTTCAAGGTTCTCGCCCTCACCGAAAACCGACTCGGCGCGCGGCTGGTGCCCGAATACATGGAGAACGTTACTCCCAAAAGCGAACTCGACCTGCTGGATGTGGTGAGAATATCCGGCTTCATCGACCGCCGCAAAGGCCTCGGGCGTCCCACCAAACGCGAGGGTCGCGAGCTTTCCCGCTTCACATCCGAACAGGTGTCGGACGGCTGGGACTTTGATTTCGATTTCGACGATGACGACTTCGATGACGATAACGAGGAAAACACTCCCGACACCACCCTCAGAGGCCCCGGCCGCTGAACCGGTTCTTCGGCCAGCCCTGATTGTTACGGCCTAAACATTAATAACTCCGCAGACGTTAAAAACGTAGACACATTCCTTGACAGAAGGAAGGTGTCTGCGTTATTTTTTTACCACAAACGGCCGTTTCTGCTTCATGTCTCCATCATCACCTACCGGCAATCCTATCGCCCTCCCCCCACAGGATGTTCCGAGCCACCCGCTCTCCGACCTTCTCCTGCGCAACATCGACAAAGCCCTCGATGCGATAGGCCTGCAAAACTATCCCACACTGAAAGAGATAATCTATGTGCTGACAATCGTAGGACTGGCGTTTCTCATCGGATGGGTGTGCCGCATTTTCCTGTTGTGGCTTGCCCGGCTGTGCGTGCGGATGAAGAACACCGACACCGGCCACGCGCTGCTCGACGAGCACGTGCTCACCCGCTGCTCCCATATCATCCCGCCCATTGTCATAATGATTCTTACGCCGTTCGCGCTGCAGTCAGGCAACTATGCCGGACACATAGTGGTGAAATGCATGATAATCTACGTGATGGTGGCCTTCGCCATAGCCATAAACACGGTGCTTGCATTCATCTGGAAAAGAATCGACACACGCGACAATACCGCCAAGCACCCCCTGCAGGGAGTGCTCTCGCTCGCCCAGGGCGTGGTGTGGATAGTAGTCACAATAATAGGGGCCGCGCTGGTGCTCGACAAATCCCCTCTATCGCTCCTTGCCGGACTCGGCGCGTTTGCGGCCGCCCTCATGCTCATCTTCAAGGACAGCATTCTCGGTTTCGTGGCCGGAATCCAGCTAAGCGACAACGATATGGTGCGCGTGGGCGACTGGATCGTGGTTCCCTCCACCATAGCCAACGGCATAGTGGTGGATGTGTCCCTCACCACCGTCAAAGTACAGAACTGGGACAACACCATCGTGACCCTTCCGCCCTACATGCTCGTCAACTCCTCGTTTCAGAACTGGCGCGGCATGAGCGACAGCGGTTACCGCCTGATATCACGCTCCATTCTGGTGGACGCCGACACTGTCCGGGAGCCCGATGCCGACATGATAGCGGAAATATCAAAACTTCCCGGCATGGCCGATTTCATAGCCACCACGCAGAAAAACGGCATAAAATACGATCCCGGAGTGGCGTGCGTCAACGGCACCGCATCGACCAACCTCGGTCTGCTACGCGCCTATCTCTGCATATATCTGCTTCACCATCCCCTCATAGGCACTACGCAGCAATTGTTGGTAAACCTCCTTCAGCCTACCGAAAACGGCATACCCCTGCAGATATACTGCTATACAACAACAGCCTGGACCGCCTATGAGGCAGTCCAGAGCGAAATTTTCGAACATGTAGCGGCGGTTGCGCCTAAATTCGGGCTTCAGATATTCAATGCTCCCTCGGGGATTGATCTCACCAACGCCCTCGAGGCTCAGAAAAGATAAGCCACGCGGATATCCATCACGCGGTTCTTGGCGCTGTAGTCGGTAAGGATCTTTGCCTTTGTAGCATAGGTGAGGCCTATATTGTAATTGAAGCTCACCTGCCATTTACGCTTGATTTCGGCGCCGATACCCATGTCGAGGCCCAGTTCGCCAAACGCGTTGTCCATAGCTTTCATACGGCTGTGTGCCACAAGCATGCCTATCGACGGGCCGACATATACAAACGGCGCCAGATTATCCTCAAAACCGTTCAGACGGGTGTATTTGAATCGCAGGTGAATGGGAATCACAAGGTAGTGCATATAGTAGCGCTCGTTGCCATAGCCCTGGTCGGCCCACATAGGCTTGCTGCCGAGATCCATCTTGGCTCCGCGCATCTCATATTTCAGACCGAGGTCCATACCGAAACCTATGCCGGCAAACATCATCTCACCGAGAACACCGGCCGAAAACGAAGGCACCTTCTTGATATCCACCAGATCCTGCTTGAAATGCAGATTTGATATGCCGCCTCCGATAATCGGGCCATAGCGGAATTCGGCCTTGACCGAAACAAACACGAGCAGCACGGCTGCCATTATGGCGAAAACTCTTTTCATCGCATCTAAGTTTTTGATTTTAATAATGAATAAGGCAGCGCGGTGAGGAACAGCGTGCCGCCGACGGGCAAAGTTACTAAAATTTTTTATCCGACACACAATGCTGCCTTTGATTACGGCATTCTATCTCAGAAATTATGATTACTTTTGCATGTGGGGAGCGAAACCTCGGCCTCGCTCCGCCACATTGACAGTAACCAGAATAAAAATCAAATAAGACTATGGCTAAAAAAGCTTTACTCATGATTCTTGACGGATGGGGCATTGGCAACCATTCCAAAAGCGACGTGATTTTCTCCACACCCACTCCCTATTGGGACAGTCTTCTGAAAGATTATCCCCACTCGCAGCTTCAGGCAAGCGGCGAGAACGTAGGTCTGCCCGACGGCCAGATGGGCAACTCCGAGGTAGGCCACCTCAACATCGGTGCCGGACGCGTGGTCTATCAGGACCTCGTGAAAATCAACAAGGCCTGCGCCGACGGCTCAATCCTGGAGAATCCCGAAATAAAGAGCGCTTTCTCCTACGCCAAATCCACCGGAAAGGCAATCCACTTCATGGGCCTTACCTCCAACGGCGGCGTCCACTCATCGCTCGACCATCTATTTGCTCTCTGCGACATAGCCAAACATTACGGCCTTGAGAAAGTCTACATCCACTGCTTCATGGACGGCCGCGACACCGACCCCCGCAGCGGCAAAGGCTTCATCGAGGAGCTGGAGGCCCACTGCGCCAAATCGGCCGGCGTGATCGCCTCCATCGTGGGCCGCTATTACGCCATGGACCGCGATAAGCGCTGGGAGCGCGTCAAGGAAGCCTACGACCTCCTTGTGAGCGGCAAGGGCGTTCAGGCCACCGACATGGTCAAGGCCATGCAGGACAGCTATGACGCCGACATAACCGACGAATTCGTAAAACCCATCAACAACTCCACCGTCGACGGCACCATCAAGGAAGGCGACGCTGTGATTTTCTTCAACTACCGCAACGACCGCGCCAAAGAGCTCACCACCGTCCTCACACAGCACGACATGCCCGAAGCCGGAATGATGACCATCCCCGGACTCCAGTATTACTGCATGACCCCTTACGACGCTTCGTTCACCGGAGTTCACATCATCTTCGACAAGGAAAACGTAGGCAATACCCTCGGCGAATATCTCTCTAAGCTCAACAAGAAGCAGCTCCACATAGCCGAGACCGAGAAATACGCCCACGTGACATTCTTCTTCAACGGTGGCCGCGAGGCTCCTTTCGAAGGCGAGGAACGCATCCTGGTTGCATCGCCCAAAGTAGCCACTTACGACCTCAAGCCCGAGATGAGCGCCTATGAGGTGAAGGACAAACTCGTTGAGGCCATCCGCTCGCAGGAATACGACTTCATCGTTGTCAACTACGCCAACGGCGATATGGTGGGCCACACCGGAGTCTACGAGGCTATCGAGAAAGCCGTGAAGGCTGTCGACGAATGTGTGCGCGACACCGTGGAAGCCGCCAAGGAATCGGACTACGAGGTAATCATCATCGCCGACCATGGCAATGCCGACAACGCCATCAATCCCGACGGCACCCCCAATACCGCCCACTCGCTCAATCCCGTTCCCTGCGTCTACGTTACCGCACGCAAGGACGCTCATGTGGAAAACGGACGTCTCGCCGACGTAGCTCCCACCATTCTCTCCATTATGGGCATACCCCAGCCTCAGGAAATGACCGGCCACTCGCTCATTGACTGATATCCCGCTTCAGGGACATCCCGATAAAAAGAACCGGAGGGCAAAGCGGAACGAATCCGCTCTGCCCTCCGGCTTTATTAATGACTTTCCGAAGTATTATTCCATGAACATCTTCACGCGGTTCCAGCGGCCGTCGAGTGCGTCGGGCACGCAGTCAACCTCTTCAGGCTGCTTCATGTCGGCCCACTGCGACTGGCTCCAGATGAAAGGCAGATGACGCACGTGTGCGGTTCCGAACTTCATCCAGAACGAGGTCTTGGTGCCGGTGATTGAAGGTTTGCGGCTGAGGTTGGCAAGCACTTCCTTTATCATGTCGGTTGAGCAGGCTTTGGCATCCACAGAGCCGTCGGGGCGTGTGCGGTGCATTTCGGTAGTGCCGTAGCCCAGATCCCAGCGTCCGTAGACCGAGAGAGGTTCGCGGTCCTCGGTGTATGTTATAAGGGCTTTTGCCGAATCAATATCCGTTACGGTATCGATGCGGTCCCAGAGCTGGTTACGGCGCATCGGGCGCAGGTTCATGCTCTCGAGCTCATAGCCCACCCACCAGTTTATAGGCTGGTTCACACCGAAAATATGGGTAGGTGTGATCAGATGGTGGTCATAGTCCAGGAAAGTAGGCTCATAACCGGTGGAGTCGGTCTGCTTGATGGTCTTGCCGTCGCAGACAAAGAGCACCGTACGGTTGTAGCTCATCTCCACAAGGCCTATCTCGCCGGTATTGGCATCTACCAGATGGTAACCGTTAAGATATGTGCCGGTGTTGTCAAGCTTGCAATACTCATAGAATTCCTGGATGGTACGCGAGAACTGCTCTGCGGCTGCCGAACGGTAGGTAAGCCATACTCCGAGCACCTTGGTCTTGTCATACAGATCCACGTGGGTAGTCTCGTTGAAGCCTATGCCGTTGCCGTTGAAGCCGAAATCGGTATTGGAACCGAACTGGCCCTGACAGTTGGCGTTCTGCGTCACGAAGTCTTCGCCGATGCAGTAAGTGACTGCACATGACTGTGCCCAGAAGCAGCACCAGGAATTGTGTGTCCAGAAAGTGTTTCCGTCAGGCATCATCTTAGTGAATGCCGTGCAGTGTTCGGGCTTCTCGCGGCCTTCGTTGGAAGAACCGGCGCCTTTCGTACCTTCTTTCTTTGCCGAGCCGTAGCCCATCACCAGACCTATCTTGTCGCCTATGCAGTCGAACAGGTCATACTGAGAGTTGATGAATATCACGTCAAGGAACGAAAGCGGCGTGTCACCGGCTCCGAGCTTGCTCTGCTCGGGGCCGTAGGATGAAAGGGCGAGATCGGCGTAGCCCACATTCTGGCGCGGAACGGCACCTACGGCACCCTCGTAGATTCCGAGCTGACGGAACATCAGACGGGCTATTTTCTCTACCATCGGGTCGTCCTTGCGCTGGGCAACCCAGTCGCAGGTGTAGTTATAGTTCTGGATTATGGTTTCGGCGGCTGCCGTAAGATATTCGGGCTTCACTTCCACGGAAATGGCGTCCTGCGGCGTTGAGCCCACAAGGAAGTTTTTCCAGGAGTTATTGCGCGTGGCGAGAATGAGTTCGCCCGTCTGCACCTTGCCCTGAACGTAGCCGGCGTTATATTCGTTCTGGAAAATGCTCACACCGGGATTCTGGGCATAGATAGCATAGTTCCAGTTGTTGTCCACACACTGGGCGAAACCGCAGGTGTACTCGTCGAGCACAAACTGTGTGGCCTCTGTATTCTTGAATTTTGGGGTGTATTTTGCCATGATTTGTCTTATGTTTAGATATTATACCTATAAATAGAGCTGATCTGCGGTTTACTCCATGAACATCTTTACGCGGTTCCACTGCCCGTCGATAGCGTCGGGGATGCAGTCCACCTCTTCAGGTTCCTTGAATCTGGCCCAGATGGAATCAGACCATATAAACGGAGTTCCGTCGATATATGCGCTTCCGAATTTCATCCAGAAGGATGTCTTGGTGCCGTTGATGGATGGTTTCATGGACAAATTGGCAAGCACTTCCTTGATTTCATTTGTGCCGAAAGCCTTGGCGTCGATTGAACCGTGGGGCTGGTAGCGGAGGAATTCCGATGTACCGTAGTTCTTGTCCCAACGTCCGGCAATCGAGATTGGCTCAAGGCTCTCGTTGTAGGTCACGAGGTTCTTTGCGTCGTCCATCGTGCGCACATTGGGTATATTGCGCCACAGCTGATAGCGGCGTTTTGGAGCGCCGTCAATGGTCTCGAGTTCGCGCCATATACGTTTGTAACTCGGGTTGTTGCAGCCCAGAACATGGTCGGTGGTTACCATGTGGTGATCCCAGTCGAGGAAGTTGGGAACGTAGCCGGTTGAATCCTCTACCTTAAGCTCCTTGCCGTCGGATTTGAACAGGGCGAAGCGGGCATAGCTCATGTCGATCATGCCGAATTCACCCTTGTAGGCGTCAACAAGCATGTAGGCATTAAGGTAGGTGCCGGTGTTGTCGAGTTTCACGTAGTCATAGAATTCGTCGATGGATTTCGAGAAGAATTCAGCTGCTGCGGCACGCCAGGTGAGCCAGATGCCGAGTGTCTTCGACTCATTGTAGAAGTAGGTCTCGGTGGTCTCGTTGAAACCTATGCCGTGGCCGTTGAAACCGAAATCGGTATTGGAACCGAACTGACCGGGGCAGAAAGAGTTCTGTGTGAGGAAATCCTCGCCGATCACATAGGTCATTGCACAGGTCTGTGCGAAGAAGCAGCACCAGCTCGTGTGTGTCCAGAAAATCTGTCCGTCGGGCATTTTCTTCACGAAACCGGAGCAGTCGCCGGGTTTCCATTTCAGGGGATCTTTCTCCCCGTCGTGGAGAGTCTTCTCCTCTACGTCCTTCTCAAGCTGGTTGAGGGCCACGCCGAGTTCCTTGCCGGCTGCGTCCCACAGGTCCATCTGGGCGTTGAGGAAGTAGATGTCAATGAAGGTAAGAGGCTCGTCGCCGGTGTGCATCTTCGAATCCTCGGCGTCCATGTTGGCAAGCTTGAGGTCATCGAACTTCACGTCTTTCAGCGGCTCCTTGTCGGCCGAACCGTGGTAAATGCCGAGCATTCGGTACATGAGGCGCGCCAGGCTCTGGAATTTCACATCGGCCAGGTTTTTCTCCACAAGATCTGTGAGATAGTTGTAATTCTGGGTAAGATGCTTTTCGGCGATTTCCACTCCGTTCGGCGGAATCTGGGTGGAGTTGGCGCCGGGGCCTTCGTCGAGCACGTACCATCGCCAGGTATTGTTTCTGGTGGCTTTGATTACCTTATTGGTCTGGATTTTACCCTGCACATATCCGGCATTATACTCGTTCTGATAAATGCTTACGGTAGGATCCTGGGCATAGACCGCATAGTTCCAGTTGTTGTCAACACACTGGGCGAAACCGCGTGTGTACTGGTTGAGCACATACTCGCGGGGCTCGGTGTTTTTGAAATTAGGAGTGTACATAAACTATTTGTTAGGTGATTTTGAATTCGTGTTGATTGTTGTCATTTGTCTGCTTCGGGAGCAGAAGCGGTTTTCGGCGCTGCGGAAGAGGTTGTGGCCGTTGCTTTGGCCGCGGTCTCTGTGGCAGATGCCTTGGGAGCGGTTACGGTGGCCTGAGCACCAGCACCGACTGCTATGGGCTGTACTGAGCTTACATGAGCGGTACCACCGGAAACATCATGGTGTTCTTCATAATTCTTTCCTGCTACTATAATCTTACGGATTATTACCACAATCAGGCCTGCGAAGCTGAGATACATACAGATCTTGAACGCGATAAGCGGGTTGGCGGAAGTGGATGTGTGGAAGATTTTGGCGATAAGGTCGATTAAAGGAGCTGCCACCACGTTGCCGATGGAGTCCATGGAAGCGAACCATGCCAGAGTGAGGGTAAGAGCCACACGTGAGGAAGCCTGCGACAGACGGTCATAGTAATATGGCTGTGCCACGCCGTAGAAATAAGTGGCGATAAGAATGCCGAGACCTACAATGAATACGTTGCTGGTAATCGACATGAGAAGGAAGCCGATGCCTACGGCCACCATTACGGATATGGCCACGGTCTTTTTCAGTATCTTAAGACACCAGTTAAGGGTATAGCCCGAGGCCATGATGCCGAAGAACAGAATCGAGGTAAGGTCACCGGCCGTGGATGAATTGGTGTAACGGAATGGAATGTAAAGGCTGATTGCCGCAATCACGAAGGTGATTACGAAATAGTAGATACAATAGCGGATGAGCATTCCCATGTTGACTTCCTTGCTGAACTTGTAGTGTACCTTGGGAGCGTTGAGTTTCTGGGCATCTGTTTTACGGATGTCGACAGGCTCAGTGACGTATTTCTTGAAACCCTTGGCAAAGAACAGGGGGATAAACGGCAGAAGATAGACTGCGAACGGAAGACGCCAGTCGATTTTTGCAAGATAACCGGTGGCGATCACGCAGGCCATGAGGACGAGGTTGAGGGTAGCCGAAGTATAACCGTACTGTGCCGTACGCTGCTTGCCTCCGAACATATCGGCGATAAAGGCTGTGGACAGCGGGCTGAGGATACCGGCGAAGATGCCGATGAGGAAGCTGAGCACAATCAGCGTTATCATATTTGGCACGAAGAAGAACAGCACGCCGCAGATACCGTAGGCCAGGCAGGTCCACGCCGTAAGCTTGTTGTTGTTGAACTTGGTGCCTATCCAGCCGCCGAGAAACACGAACGGAATTGCGGCGATGTTAGGCCCGATTTCGAGCAGCTGTGTCTCGAACTGGGTTGTTCCGGGGAATATCTTGGTTAAATCTCCCATTATAGGCGAAATAGCCAGGCCGGGGAGAGATGTGCATATAAATATCACATACAGGTTGAACACGGCCCACAACGGCAGGAGCTTGCTGCCGTAGCCTGATTGAATACCTTTCATAATGATTTATATTTGAATGATTAATATTGTTTCCGGCTATCGTAACGGTTCAGAAAGTGAACGCTATCTGAGTCTGGATGCGCGTGTCGTGCGCGCCCCCTATGTTCCAGGTCTGGCGGTGTCCCCACAGACCTTCTATACCCCACTGAAGATAAGGTGTGATATTGTAGAAGCAGTTCACGGCTGCATACAGCGCGTAGCGGTAGTTCTCTGATTCGGGAAGAGCATTGCAGTATTCGCGTACGTTCCATATCCTCGACTGCGAAGCCATGGCATTGAACTGCAGCTTAGGGGTGGGATTGTAGCTCACGCCGAAATTGATACCCATCATGGGCGAGGACGACATGCGGCCGAGTTCGGAGTCCTTCGGAACAAACGAAAGCGGCTTGCCTGCGATGTCCTGCAGATAGTTGCCTATGCCGCGTCCGTAAGCGAACTGGTAATAGAATATCACTTTCGACGAAGGCGAGAGATTGCCTGAAAGCATGGCCCCCCACCCTGCCATGTGGCGTGTCTTGCCGGCCTCAAGGTCACGGTAGGCGAAATTGCGCAGGATACCCGACAGTCGCACGCGGTTCCACTGGGAGAAGGAATATTCCACCCATGCCGGAATATCGGGAATAAGCTGTTCGGCGGTTCCTATCACCTGCTTGCCGTCTTCCTCGGGATAGTCTTTTCCACGATAGTATCCGTTGGAGGAATAGAATGTGGGCATGTCAAGGCCGATGGCAAAGCGGAAACCATCGTAGGATTTCGATTTATATGAAATCTCGTAAGCCACATTGCTCACGCAGCCCGAGGGGCCTTCGGGGTCGATTGTGGGAGGCTGGCATGCGTAGTCGTCCTGAAACAGGGTGAGCTTCATGCCGGCGGTGAATCCCCGCCAGGTGATGTAGGCTCGCTGCAGCACTATGCTGGGGTCAATTCCGTTTGTACCTATTTTCACGTAGCCTGAAATCTCATTGTCGGTTCCGGCCAGACCCACAATCTGCATGTCAACCGAACCGTTGATGGGATTGATATAGAAATCGCTTTTGTGTCCTGCGGTGGCCGGAACGGGAATGGCCGATGTGACAAAACTTATTCCGGCATCGGACTGCTTGTAAAGGTTATTGCCTATATCATAGCCGAAGACCGGAGTTATTGAGCCACCTATAGTGAGAATAAAGTTATTGTTGGCGGATTTTACAGCGAATTTTGGAACGGGGATTGAACGGTTCTCCACTGGACGTGTCTTTTTCAGTATGCCGGCCACCTCCGGGGTCATGCGGACGATTTCGAGTTTGTTTGACCGTTCTGCAACCGGAATTGAGTCCTGAGCTGCCACGTTTTGTGCAAGACACACAACCAATGCTGTTAAAAAGGTTGCTGAAGCTTTCATTTTGAGTTAGGTCTTTTGTTTAATTAAGGGAAATTTCGACGTTTTTGTACTCCTTAAGTAATCGTTGTTTTAGGCGGCGGTTGCTATTGAAGGAGGAAGAGCGCCGTTGTGAAACGGCTTGTAAGGGACATTCATTATAAGTATTTATAAACCTGATGAGCGTTGTCATTCTTTATTATCTCACTTATAAAAATCAAACAATAGACCACCGTTAAAGTTTCCATATTTAACATTTGCACTAATTTTTAACACATCCCTTACTGTCTGAGATTTAGCGCACTGCCCCAGCATGTGTTGAGCATGCGGGACTGCTGTCGCCCCGCGGAATGCCCGGTGCTTTCATAGAGTGACGTACTGTGCGGCAATTGCCGGATCATACGCATATATAATATAAAAGCGGGAGCGCGAACGATTTCTCATTCGCGCTCCCGTTTTTTAACTGTTGTCAGGTTCAGGCGTTCTTCACTTTGTCAACAACGGCCTTGAAAGCGGCGGGGTTGTTGAGAGCGAGATCAGCGAGCACCTTGCGGTTGATTTCGATGCCCGACTTGTGGATAAGGCCCATCAGCTTGGAATAGCTGAGATCCTCCATGCGTGCGGCAGCGTTGATACGCTGAATCCACAGTGCGCGGAAATTGCGCTTTTTATCTTTACGGTCGCGGTAAGCGTATGTCAGACCTTTTTCCCAGGTGTTCTTGGCAACGGTCCATACATTGCGGCGGCAACCGAAGTATCCGCGGGTGAGTTTTAAGATTTTCTTTCTGCGAGCTCTTGAAGCTACATGATTTACTGATCTTGGCATTGTTTTGTTGTTTTTTGAAAGTTAGCGGTCCGGCTTTGTGGTCCGGAACTCTTCTGTGCTAAGCGTTCGGTTAATAAATGGAATATAAATTCACGAATTAAATTGTGGATTTCGAGAAGCCCTGAGCCTGATTATCTCATAGCGAGAAGTTCCTTTACAGCCTTCACATCGGTCTTGGCAAGAACGGTGAAGTGAGTAAGGTTACGTTTCTGCTTTTTGGTCTTCTTGGTGAGAATGTGGCTCTTGAAAGCGTGTTTTCTCTTGATCTTTCCTGATCCGGTAAGGGCGAACCTCTTTTTGGCACCGGAATTAGTCTTAATCTTAGGCATTTTTGTTTTTGTTAATTGTATTAATTCGAGTTATATCTCTTGATTTTCTCAGGCTTTGGTTTTCTTGGGCGAGATCATGATGATCATGCGCTTACCCTCGAGCACCGGCATCTGCTCAACTTTGCCGTATTCCTCAAGGTCGTTGGCGAAACGGAGCAAAAGCACCTCGCCCTGTTCCTTGAAGAGGATGGAGCGGCCGCGGAAGAAAACGTAGGCTTTCACCTTGGCGCCGTCCTGAAGGAAGCCGATGGCATGTTTGAGCTTGAAGTTATAGTCATGGTCGTCGGTCTGGGGTCCGAAACGGATCTCCTTCACCACAACCTTGGTGGCCTTGGCTTTCTGCTCTTTCTGATGTTTCTTCTGCTGATAGAGGAATTTCTGATAATCGAGCACCTTGCACACCGGAGGAGCGGCGTTGGGCGAGATTTCAATCAGATCGAGCCCCTGGGCCTCGGCTATCTTCAGGGCCTCCTGAATGGGGTATATGCCTGTCTCTACGTTGTCACCGACCAGACGTACCTCGCGGGCACGAATGCGTTCGTTGATTGCGTGAAGGTCTTTGGGTGCGTTGCCGCCCCTGCGGGAAGGGCCGTTGTTATCGCGACGCGGACCCGGTACAAAAGGTTTTTTCTCCATTCAGTGAGTAGGATTATTAGTCATGTTTTTGACCTCATCAGCCAAAAGTTCTGCAAAGGTAGCAATTTTCATCGTTCCTTTATCACCTTCGCCCTGTTTTCTTACTGAAATTGTGCCATTTTCTGCTTCTTTTTCGCCTACTACGAGCATATAGGGTATCCGTCGCAGTTCGTTGTCGCGAATTTTCTTGCCTATTTTCTCGTTTCGGTCGTCGACGGTCACGCGCACGTCGGCCTCGTCGAGCTGACGGGCCACCTCATGGGCGTAGTCGTTGAATTTCTCGCTGATGGGAAGCACAATTGCCTGGTCGGGGGTGAGCCACAGCGGGAAGCGTCCGGCGGTGTGCTCAAGAAGCACGGCCACGAATCGCTCCATCGAGCCGAAGGGCGCGCGGTGAATCATCACGGGGCGGTGTTTCTGGTTGTCGCTGCCGGTATACTCAAGCTGGAAGCGCTCGGGAAGGTTATAGTCCACCTGGATGGTTCCCAGCTGCCAGCGGCGTCCCAGGGCGTCCTTCACCATGAAGTCGAGCTTCGGGCCGTAGAATGCAGCCTCGCCCAGTTCGGTGCGGGCCTTCAGGCCTTTTTCCTGACATGCCTCTATGATAGCCTGCTCGGCAAGATGCCAGTTCTCGTCGCTGCCTATGTATTTCTGCTTGTTGTTGGGGTCGCGGAGCGAGATCTGAGCCTCGTAGTTTTCGAAGTTGAGAGCCTTGAAGATGTAGAATATGATGTCCATCACCTTCAGGAACTCCTCTTTTATCTGCTCGGGAGCGCAGAATATGTGGGCGTCGTCCTGCGTAAAGCCGCGCACGCGGGTCAGACCGTGAAGCTCACCGCTCTGCTCATAGCGGTAAACGGTGCCGAACTCGGCCAGACGCATGGGGAGGTCGCGGTAGCTGCGGGGCGACGAGCGGTAAATCTCGCAGTGATGCGGGCAGTTCATGGGTTTGAGCAGATACTCCTCCCCTTCCTCGGGTGTGTGGATGGGCTGGAAGGAGTCTTTGCCGTATTTTGCATAATGGCCGGAGGTCACATAGAGATTCTTGTTGCCGATATGGGGGGTGATCACCTGCAGATAGCCGTAACGTTTCTGGATTTTGCGGAGGAACTGCTCCAGACGGTCGCGGAGAGCGGCGCCCTTGGGAAGCCACAGGGGCAGACCGGCACCCACGTTCTGTGAGAATGTGAAGAGTTCCATCTCTTTGCCGAGTTTGCGGTGGTCGCGTTTCTTAGCCTCCTCAAGCAGCGCCAGATACTCGTCGAGCATCTTCTGCTTGGGGAAAGTGATGCCGTAAACCCTCACGAGCTGATTGCGCTTCTCATCGCCGCGCCAATAGGCGCCGGCAAGTGACATCACCTTGGCTGCCTTGATGGGAGCGGTGGTGGGGATATGCGGGCCGCGGCACAGGTCGGTGAACTCGCCCTGTGTATATGTGGTTATGGTGCCGTCCTCAAGTTCGGATATAAGCTCGCACTTGTATTCCTCGCCACGGTCACCGAACATTTTCAGCGCGTCGGCTTTGGATATCTCCTTTCTTACTATGGGCTGTTTCGTGCGCGCCAGTTCAAGCATCTTCTGCTCGATTTTGGGGAAATCGGCGGCTGTGATTTCATGTTCTCCGGGGTCTATGTCGTAATAGAAACCGTTTTCAATAGCCGGTCCTATGCCGAATTTCACGCCGGGATAAAGCTGCTGAAGGGCCTCGGCGAGAAGGTGCGCCGAGCTGTGCCAGAAAGCATGTTTGCCCTCCGGATCGTCCCACTTGTAAAGACGCACTTCGGCATCCTCGGTTACCGGACGGGAAAGATCCCATTCCTTGCCGTTGACGCTCGCGGCCAGCACATCCTGCGCAAGGCGCTGGCTTATGCTCTCGGCAATCTGAAGAGGGGTGACACCACTTTCAAACTGTCGGGTCGAGCCGTCGGGAAATGTAATGTTTATCATTGTCTTTTAATTAGTTATGACATCGTTAGTGGCTATCTCCGTTCCGGAGCCGCCAAACCGACTGCAAATTTAATCAGTTTCTTTGATTTTCACACACTTCACCTATATTATATTTGGATGAAAGTTAAACATTGTAAAGAAAATCCGACTCCAAATGTTAATTTCCGAACATTGAACCCATTGCCCGTGTTTGATTATCGAACGCCGCCACGCCCAATGATACGTCAGGCCGGCTGTTCCGGGCGCTTACCCAACGCGCCTTGACATTTAAACTCTTAAAGTAATCACACGAATTAAATCACACAACGATTATGAACACAGCCCCTCTACAAGGAATCAAGGTGGTGGATTTCACCGAAGTTCAATCCGGTCCTTCATGTACTCAGATGCTCGCCTGGCTTGGCGCGGATGTAGTAAAAATCGAACGTCCGGGAGTAGGCGACGCTACCCGTAAGGAGCTACAGTTCCTCCCCGACGAGCCCAGCTATTACTTCCTTCAGCTCAACTCCAACAAAAAATCCCTTGCTCTCGACGCAAAGACCCCCGACGGCAAGGAAATTCTCACCAAGCTTATCAAGGAATGCGATATCTTCGTTGAGAACCTCCATCCCGGAGCAATGGATAAGCTCGGATTCAGCTGGGAAGCCGTCCATGCACTCAATCCCCGTTGCATCTACGGTACCATCAAAGGTTTCCCCGTATCCTCGAAATATGTCAATCTGAAGGCTTACGAACCGGTGGCCCAGGTAACCGCAGGCGCCGCTTCCACCACAGGCTGGTGGCAGGGCCCCGACAATGTGCCTACCCAGAGCGGCGCCGCCCTCGGCGACTCCAACTCCGGCATGCACCTTCTTATCGGTCTGCTTACCGCCCTTCTGCAGCGCGAGAAAACGGGAGTAGGCTCGTATGTATACCAGTCGATGCACAATGCCTGTCTTAATCTCTGCCGTATCAAGACACGCGACCAGCTCACCCTCGACCGTATCGGCTATCTTACCCAGTTCCCGCAGTACCCCAATGAGAAATTCGGCGACTTCGTTCCCCGCTCCGGCAACCAGGAAGGTTCAGGCGTTCTCGGCTGGACATACAAATGCAAAGGCTGGGAAACCGACCCCAACGCTTATGTCTACGTGATTCTCCAGCGCGGAGCCAAACAGTTTGAACTCGCCGCCAAGGCTCTCGGATTCGAGGACTGGCTCACCAACCCCGATTTCAACACCGCCGACGCACGCGACAAACACAAACAGGAAATCTACGCCCGCATCGAGCAGTTCACAATCACAAAGACAAAATACGAAGTCACCGACCTGCTGTCGAAAGCCGGCGTCCCCGTAGGGCCGGTTCTTTCCACCAAGGAGATTATGGACGACGAGAGTCTCTACGACGGCAATACCCTTGTAAAAATCAATCAGGGTGGAAAAATCGGCGAATTCGTCACTGTCGGAGTGCCTTTCACCATCTCTGACTATCAGCCCACCTACGGCCCGTGTCCTACTCTCGGCGGCAACACCACCGAAGTCCTCACCGCACTTGGCTACACTCCCGAGCAGATTGATTCGTTTGCCAAGAACGGCACCACGGCGCCCATGCCTAAAGAGGCAGCTAAATAAAATACGCCCAATAATCTGAACCGGAGCGGCGGAGACCGCGCGACACACATCTGCGGCTGTCCCCCGCTCCGGTATATTCTCTTTCAACTATTCTCATAACCGATTTTTATGTCAACAACACAACCTGCCTCTCCCGCCACACCGCAGAAACCCGCTCCCCACTTCCCCGAGCAGGTCACAGGAATGTATATTCTCGCGAAGGCGCTTAAAAACGTAGGCATAGATACAATGTATGGTCTCGTGGGTATCCCCGTGACCGAATTCGCATATATAGCCCAGGATCTCGGTATACGCTTCATAGGTTTCCGTCATGAACAGCAGGCCGGCATGGCTGCCGCCACCCACGGCTACCTGACAAAGACTCCCGGCGTACTGCTCACCGTATCCTCTCTCGGATTCATGAACGGCCTTACAGCCACCACCAACGCCACTGTCAACTGTTATCCCATGATTCAGATTTCAGGTTCAAGCGTGCGCGAGCCCATAGACCTGGATCAGGGCACATACGAAGGCCTCGACCAACTCAACGTGGCAAAGGGCCTGGTGAAGGCAGCCTACCGCGTAAACAAACCCGAGGACATTCCCACCGCAGTGGCCCGCGCTTACCGCGCTGCCGTCAGCGGCCGTCCCGGCGGTGTCTATCTCGATATCACCACTCCCTGTCTCGGGGCGATAATGGATCATGCCGATGCCGACAAACTCTTCTTTCAGCCCGTCGACCCGGCACCCGCCCAGATTCCCTCGTCCCAGGCCGTTGAACGCGCCGTGAGCCTCCTTGCCTCGGCTAAGCGTCCGGCTATCCTTCTGGGCAAAGGCGCAGCCTACGCCCAGATCGACGACAAAATCAAGCATCTCATCGAATCCACCGGCATTCCGTTCTATCCCATGTCAATGGCCAAGGGCCTCATGCCCGACAACCATCCGCTGAGCGCCATCTCCGCACGCTCCACAATCATGGAGCAGGCCGATGTGGTTATGCTGGTGGGAGCGCGCCTGAACTGGCTCCTTTCCCGCGGACACGGCAAGTGGAATCCCGAAGGCAAATTCATACAGCTCGACATCGACCCCGAAGAGATTGACTGCAACCGCCCGATAGCGGCTCCCGTTGTGGGCGACCTCGAAAGCTCGGTCGATGCGATTATCGCCGCCCTCGCCGGCAAGAAACTTGCCATGGATCCGGCATGGGTAAGCGGAATCCAGAGTGAATCAAAGGTCAAGAACGCCAAGTTCCTGGAGCGTCTGGAGCCTCAGACGGTTCCCATGACCCACTGGAGCGCCCTGGGAGCCGTGAAGAAAGTGCTCGAAGCCAATCCCGACGTGATTCTCGTAAACGAAGGCGCCAACACCCTCGACGACACACGCGACTCCGTGGACATGTTCCTGCCACGTCACCGCATTGACTGCGCCACATGGGCCATCATGGGCATGGGCATGGGCTCGGCCATAGGCGCGGCGGTCGCCTCCGGTAAAAGCGTGGTTGCCGTGGAAGGCGACAGCGCGTTCGGATTCTCCGGCATGGATTTCTCAACTATCTGCAGATACAAACTTCCTGTCACCGTATGTATTTTCAACAACGGCGGCATATACAACGGCATCGGTGTCAATCTGAGCCACGACGGCGATCCAGCCCCGACAACCCTCGATGTGAAGGCTCGTTACGACAAACTCGGCGACGCATTCGGTGCCACCACTTATTATGTGACCACACCCGCTGAACTCTTCACAGCACTTACCGAGGCCGTGGCCTCGAAGAAACCCTGTCTGATTGACGTGCAGCTGGCAGCCGACTCAGGCAAAGAAAGCGGTCACATCGGCTATCTCAATCCAGCATCACTGATTGACGTAACCGTTTAGACCAAGCATTTTCACCTTAAATGGTCTCGCCGCCGCCGGAATCCTTGTCCGGCGGCGGACCGGGATTTTTTCAGGACATTCCGTTTAACTGCTAATTGAACCCGTTATGTTACATATAATTCTATACGCAATCGTCCCTATCGTGGTGATTATGCTTGCGGGATATATTTCCGGCCGTCGCAAAATCTTTTCGGGTGACGACGCCAAGAAATTCAACAAGGTCGTGCTCGATTACGCCCTCCCCGCCGCCCTTTTCGTTTCAATCGTACAGTCAAGCCGCGAAATGCTTGCCGCCGACATAAAGCTATCCATCATATCCCTTGTGGTAATCATGGTGTGCTTTATGCTTGTATATTTCATCTTCGCATATTGCTTTAAAGGAAACAACGGTGCCGACGGTGCCGTGGCCGCCCTTATCAACGGATCGCCCACAATCGGCTTCCTCGGCTTCGCGGTGCTCGAGCCTATCTTCGGCACCACTCCCGCCGTGGCTCTCGTGGTCGCTATCATAGGCATCGTGGTCAACGCCGTAGGTATCCCCGTAGGCCTCTCCCTTCTCAACGCCTCCCTGGAAAAGACGCAGGCTCCCGGCAAAAAGGTCAGCGCCTGGACTCCCGTAATCCACGCTCTCGAGCAGCCGGTGGCATGGGCTCCTATCCTGGCCGTGATTCTGGTGCTCTGCGGGCTGAAATGGCCGGCGTGGGCAAGCCCCTCATTCGACCTTATGGCCAAAGCCAACGCTTCCATGGCCGTGTTCTCCGCAGGCATCACCCTCTCAGCCATCAAGGTCACCCTCAACTGGCAGGCTATCCTCGGATCCATCCTTAAGCTCATCCTCATGCCGGCCATGGCTCTCATAGCTGGTCTGATGTTCCACATGGATCCCCTCAACCTCAAGATGCTCGTTGTGGCATGCGCCCTTCCTCCGGCATTCTCCGGCATCATTATCGCCGACGAATACGACACCTACGTGGCCACCGGCACCTCATCCCTTACTCTCAGCGTAATCCTCTTCGTCGGGTTCTGTCCGCTCTGGATCTGGATTACCGACCTTTGCCTCAAAGCATTCTGATAGCTAAGCTTTACTTATAGGCCCTATATGGCATATAGGGCCTATAAGTAAAGCCACTTTCACCGGCATAAACCCTTTCAGCATCATTATGAACCAAAAGCCGACAAAACAGATAATGGACGGCTGCACGGCCGCAACCCACGTGGCCTATGCCCTGAGCGAAATCGCCACTATCTATCCCATCACGCCCGTGGCCTCCATGGGTGAGACAGCCGACCGCTGGGCCATGCAGGGACGCAAGAATCTAATGGGTCAGCCCCTTCATGTGAAAGAAATGGAAAGCGAGCTCGGAGCGGCAGGCGCAACCCATGGCGCCCTCGCCGCCGGTGCGCTCGCCACCACGTTCACCGCCTCACAAGGCCTGATGCTGATGATACCCAACATGTATAAGATAGCCGGCGAACTTCTGCCGGCCGTTTTCCATGTAGGCACACGCTCTCTCGCCACCCACGCTCTCTCGATTTTCGGCGACCATCAGGATGTTATGGCATGCCGTGCCACCGGCTTCGCCATGCTTGCATCGGCTTCCGTACAGGAAACAATGGATCTCGCCCTTGTGGCGCATCTGGCGGCAATCGACGGCCGCGTGCCCGTGCTTCACTTTTTCGACGGATGGCGAACATCCAACGAATCATCCACCATAGATGTGATTCCCTATGAGGCAATGGCCCCGCTGGTAGACTGGGACAAAGTGCGCGCGTTCCGCGACCGTGCGCTCAATCCCGCGCACCCCACCCTGCGCGGATCGGCACAGAACTCCGATGTCTACTTCCAGAACGCCGAAGCCTCCAATCCTTACTATCTGGCCTTCCCGGGAATTGTGCAGAAGGCCATGGATCGCTGCGCGTCCGTCACCGGGCGCCAATATCATCTCGCCGACTATTACGGAGCCGACGACGCCACAGACATTATAATATGCATGGGCTCCTCCACCGGAGTGGTGGAGGAAACCGTGGACTGGCTCAACACTCACGGGTACAAGACCGGAGTGGTGAAGCTGCGTCTTTTCCGCCCATTCCCGGCCCGGCAGCTGGTGGAAGCCATACCCGCGAGTGTAAAGTGCATCGCCGTGCTCGACCGCACCAAGGAACCGGGCTCTTCCGGCGAGCCCCTTTATCTCGATGTGGCCGCTGCCGTGCTCGACGCCGGCCGACCTATTAAAGTCATCGGCGGACGTTACGGCCTTTCGAGCAAGGAATTCAATCCGGTGATGGTAAAAGCCGTGTTCGACAATCTCATGTCCGAGCATCCCATAAAGGGCTTTACCGTGGGTATCGACGATGATGTGACCCATCTGTCGCTTGATATCTCGGGCGCGCATTTCATAGTGCCTGCACCCGGAATGACCCAGGCCATATTCTACGGCATGGGATCCGACGGCACCGTGGGAGCCACCCGCCAGATAGCCGACTGCGTATCATCTGTAGCCCCGCTTTACGCGCAGGCCTTCTTCAATTATTCCGCCAAGAAATCAGGAGGCTACACCATATCGCAGCTGCGCTTCGCCCCCGCGCCTATAAAAGAAGCTTACTCCATAATAGATGCAGATTATGTGGGCTGCAACAAAAACACCTACGTGGACCGCTTCGAGATGCTCGACAACATAAAGCCGGGCGGCATCTTCGTGCTCAACTCGCCTTGGAGCGCCAAGGAGCTTGACGCAAAACTCCCTCCGCGGATGAAACGCGCCATTGCCTCGAAGAATCTGCGGTTCTACAATATCGACGCCAACTCTCTTGCTCAGGAATGCGGTCTGGGAGTGAGAATAAACTCCATAATGACCACCGTGTTCCTGCATCTTATGTCGGACAAGCTCCCGTTCGACGCCGCGATGGAGCGTTACCAGCAGCTCATATCGCAGTCATATCTCCACGAAGGGCAGACCGAGGTGCAGAACAATCTCAGCGCCATCGGCAAAGCCACCGGTGCCCTTAAAGAAATAAAATATCCCTCTTCATGGACCGTGGTGCCCGACATCGCTCCCGCCGAAGACACTCCGATTCCGGATTTCATAAAAGACGTGGCACGTCCGTGTCTGCAATTGTTGGGTTCAAATATCCCGGTTTCGGCTCTCACCCCCGACGGCACGATGCCAATGGGCACCACGGCCTATGAAAAGAGACGTATCGCTGTCAATATTCCGAGGTGGACGGCACAGAAATGCGTTCAGTGTACCGAGTGCTCGCTCGTGTGCCCTCACGCCGCTATCCGTCCTTATCTCCTGTCAGAGGCCGAGGATGCGGCAGCACCCCAAGGCTTCACGACCGCGGCTGCCCGCTACGGCGGCTCCGGGGACGCGAAGCTTTTTTACAGAATTCAGGTATTTCCCGACGACTGCGTGGGATGCGGCTCCTGCGCCACAATCTGTCCCGGGAAAGCTCTCGATATGGTGCCTATCGCGTCGATTCACGATGTTCAGGCACAGTGTCTGGATTATGTGCAGACCCGCGTCACACGCAAAAATCCGGGCCTTCCTCCGGCTTCGGTAATAGCCACACAGTTCAGGCAGCCTCTCATGCAGTTCTCCGGGGCGTGTGCGGGCTGCGGAGAGACACCTTATGTGAAACTGCTCACACAGCTCTTCGGCCAGCGGCTTCTTATCGCCAACGCCACCGGTTGCAGCTCTATATGGGGAGCCGACTTCCCGAGCAACGCCTATTGCGCCGACACCGAAACCGGACGCGGTCCCGCATGGGGAAACTCCCTATTCGAGGACAATGCCGAATACGGGTTCGGAATGGCGTGTGCCACCGTGGCCCGACGCGCCACGCTCGCCGCGGACGTGAGCGCCCTTGCAGCAGATTCCGCCGTCCCATCTGCGGTACGTGATGCCGCGCAGGCATGGCTCAGGGGGCGCGCGGACGCAGCGGCAGCCGACACTGCCGGACCGGCCCTGGTTAAAGCCATCAAAGCCGCTTGTCCCGACAACCCCGTGGCAGCGAAAATTCTGGAACGTGCCGACATGCTTCCCAAGCAGTCTGTATGGGCCATAGGCGGCGACGGATGGGCCTACGATATAGGTTTCGCCGGTCTTGACCACGTTCTTGCCCAGGACATCGACATCAATATTCTGGTGATGGATACGGAATGTTACTCCAACACGGGCGGACAGGTTTCGAAAGCCACTCCTCTCGGAGCGGTGATGAAATATGCGGCCGACGGAAAGCGCACCATCAAGAAAGACCTGGGACGCATGATGATGACTTACGGAAACATCTACGTGGCGTCCGTGGCTCTCGGGGCAAATTATGTGCAGACCATAAAGGCTCTGATGGAAGCCGAGGCCTATCCCGGCCCGTCGATAGTGATAGCCTACTGTCCGTGTATCAACCACGGCATACGCTCAGGCATGAGCCACGCCGCCGTGGAGCAGAAACTTGCAGTGAAAGCCGGCTATTGGCCGCTCTATCGCTACAATCCGGCTCTCACCGCCCAGGGCAAACCGGCTCTCACCGTTGACTGCGCGGCGCCCGACGGCTCGCTCATCACCTTTATAAACGGGGAAAACCGTTATGCCGACCTGCGGATGGTAGATCCACGCGAGGCCGCCATCCTCCAGCCCGAACTGCAAAAGCACCTCGACGAAGTCTATTCCATAATTGTGAAACAGCAGTAATGCTCTACTCTCTTTCATAAAGAAGCCGGAACCTGTGCATCCGGCTTCTTTTTTATGTATCTTTGCATAGAAACAGAAATCATGACACCAAACACTATAGAGCTGCTTGCCCCGGCCCGCGACGCCGCGACAGCCATCGAGGCAATAAAACATGGCGCCGATGCCGTTTATATCGGCGCTGAAAGCCACGGCGCGCGCCAGGCTGCCGCAAATCCGGTGGCCGACATAGCCCGCGTGGCCGACTATGCCCACCGCTTCAATGCCCGGGTGTACGTAACGCTCAACACTCTTGTATATGATTCGGAACTCAGCGCCGTTGAACGTCTGGTAAAAGAGCTGTACCGTGCAGGAACCGACGCTCTGATAGTGCAGGACATGGCGCTTCTGCGGCTCGACATTCCTCCGATTGCCTTGCATGCAAGCACCCAGTGCGACATCCGCACGCCGGAAAAGGCTCTTTTTCTCGCGCGCGCCGGCTTCAGCCAACTCGTGGTGCCGCGCGAGCTCACGCTTGATGAAACGCGCGCCATAGCCGATTCGGTAAAAGGGCTCGCCTCCATCGAGGCATTTGTGCATGGCGCCCTGTGTGTGAGCTACAGCGGCGACTGCCAGGCCGGACAGGCCACTCTGGGCCGGAGCGCGAACCGTGGCTGCTGCCCGCAGATCTGCCGCCACAGTTTCGACCTTGTGGACGCCTCGGGGCACGTTCTGATTGCCGACAAACATCTGCTTTCGCTGCGCGACCTCAACCGCTCGGCCCTTGTAGGCGCCATGATGGACGCCGGCGTCTCATCCTTCAAAATCGAAGGACGCCTGAAGGATGCCGCTTACGTAAAGAATGCCGTGGCAGCTTACCGCGAAATCATTGACCGTGCCATCGCGGAAGCTCCCGCCGGAAAATACCGCCGCGCGTCCGACGGCACTTCCGCAATCTCTTTTACACCTGACCTTTCCGAAGGGTTCAACCGCGGGTATACCGAATACTTCTCCACCGTGGCACGGCCTACGGTGAAAATGGCGTCAATCGACTCTCCGAAGTGGACTGGCGTACCCGTAGGGAAAGTAATCACCAGCAAAGGCCGCACAATTAAAGCCTCGCTTACCACCCCACTCCACAACGGTGACGGACTGGGATATTTCGACAGCGAACGGCGCTTCAAGGGTTTCAGAGTAAACCGAGTGGAAGGAAACATGCTCTTCTGCGCTTCCGATGTAGAAATACCATCCGGCACGATTCTTATGCGCAACCATAACCACGAGCGCGAGGCCCTGCTTGAATCCGGAACCGCGACGCGCACAATCGCGGTGGATATGACGCTGCGCCCCGTCAGCTTCGGGCTGGCGCTTGACGTAACGGATGAGACCGGCATAAATGCCTCCGCTTCAGTAGCTCTGGAGCTGCAGGAAGCGCGAAAGCCTCAGGCCGAGGTGAGACTACAGGCCCTGCGAAAGACCGGCGACACTATATTCCGGGCGCATACCGTAACGGATTTGGCCGAGAAATATTTCATTCCGCTGTCGGTGATAACCGATCTGCGACGTCGCGCCATCGAGGCTCTGGAGCGGGCAAGGACAGCCTCTCGGACTATCGAATACCGACGGCTGCCGGCTGCCGGACTATCGGTACCCGAATCCCTTAAAACGCTGACATACCACGATAACGTGGCCAACCGTATTGCCGAAGGATTCTACCGCGACTGCGGCGCCACAATAATCGAGCCTGCGCTTGAAACCGGCCGAGAAACTAATAAACGCGACCTGAGAGTGATGACCACCCGCTACTGTCTGCGCCGTGAATGCGGACACTGCCTGCGTACACCTCAGGGCGCGCAATGGCCCGAAAAACTCTTCCTTAAATCCGGAACGATGACCTTCCGTCTCGGTTTTGACTGCGCCAACTGCCGCATGACCCTCACTCTTGAAAAAAAGGACTGAAAAGCCTCGCATAAAACAAGGAATTGAGTTATATTTGCAATATCATAACCTCTGACATAACTTAAATCAACATAAAACCCCTCCAATGAAAAAAGACCGCATCCTTGTGACCGGTGGAACCGGCTACATCGGCTCCCACACTGTGGTTGAGCTTCAGAAAGCCGGCTACCCCGTAGTGATAATCGACAACCTTTCCAACAGCAACCGCGAGGTTCTTGACGGCATAGAACGCATCAGCGGTATCCGTCCCGACTTCGTGGAAGCCGACTGCACCGACCTCAACGCCCTCAAGAAACTTTTTGCCGACTATCCCGGCATTAAGGGTATAATCAACTTCGCCGCAAGCAAAGCCGTGGGCGAATCAGTTGAAAAACCCATCCTCTATTATCGCAACAACCTCAACACCCTCCTCAACCTTCTTGACCTGATGGGCCCCAACGGAGTGAAAGGTATCGTGTTCTCCTCCTCATGCACCGTTTACGGCGAGCCTGACCACAACCCCGTCACCGAGCAGTCGCCCATCAAGAAAGCCACATCGCCCTACGGCAACACCAAGCAGATTTCAGAAGAAATCATCACTGACGTAATCAACTCCGGCGCACCGTTCAAGAGCGTCATCCTCCGCTATTTCAACCCCATCGGCGCACATCCGTCTGCCGAAATCGGCGAGCTGCCCAACGGCGTTCCACAGAACCTCGTGCCCTATCTCACACAGACCGCAATGGGTATCCGCAAGGAGCTGAGCGTGTTCGGCGATGACTACAATACACCCGACGGCTCGTGCATCCGCGACTACATCAACGTGGTAGACCTCGCCAAGGCCCATGTGATAGCCGTGGAGCGCATGCTCAACGACGCCAGCGAGGCCAAAATCGAGATATTCAACCTCGGAACCGGCCTCGGCACATCCGTGCTCGGTCTTATTGACGCTTTCGAGCGCTCCACCGGCGTGAAAGTTCCCCATAAGATAGTAGGACGCCGCGCAGGCGACATCGAGAAAGTATGGGCCGACCCCTCCTACGCCAACAACGTGCTTGGATGGAAAGCCGAGACATCACTCGACGACACAATGCGTTCGGCCTGGGCATGGCAGCTCAAGCTCCGCGAGCGCGGCATAATGTAATCTGATATTCCTGACGGCCGATTTTTATATCGTCCGATTGGTTAACATTCCGGCGGAGACTCCGATTCAATGGGGTCTCCGCTATTTTTGGCCTGTTTTTTGCAGAGGATTTTTATAAACCTCCGTTAACTCAAGAAAAAATGAGCGATTTTTTTGTAAATTTGCACGAAATTTGCCTGAGTGATATCAGGATGAAAGAATAAATGGCCTCACACATGACCTCTGACCGTCACAGACTCCCTCTGACCGCACTCTTTCTTCTGCTTGCATGGCTTACCGCAACCGGTCAGCCGGCGGCATCATGGTTCCGTGCCGACTCATCGACGGTGGTAAGTCTGCTCACGTGTGCTCCCGGTTCAATTATCTATGAGCTCGAGGGTCATGCGGCTCTCCGAGTCCGGCAGCCCGACGGCACAGACGTCACCGTCAACTGGGGCCTGTTTGACTTCAAAAAGCCCAACTTCGTCTACAGGTTTGTAAAAGGTGAGACCGACTATATGGCCGGAGCCTACCCTACCGAATATTTCCTGCGCGAGTATCTCGCCACGGGGCGCCGTGTTACCGAATACAATCTTCTTCTGACGCAGGAACAGAAATCCGCCCTTCTGAAAGCTGTTGAGGAGAACGTGCAGCCGGAAAACGCGGTGTACCGCTACAATTATGTACGTGAAAACTGCGCAACCGCCATCCTTGACCATATTGAGCGCGCCACGGGTCATCCTCTGGTCATGCCGGAGCGTCCTTCCGATCTGGCCGACGCTACCACATTCCGCGAAGCCATGAAGCATTATCACCGCAATTATCCGTGGTATCAGTTCGGAATAGACCTCGCTCTGGGACATGGACTTGACGCGCCCATCGACTCTCGCGAACTGGCCTTCGCTCCCGCGGCTCTCGCGGAAATGGCTCCGGATATAACATCGGACGGCAAACGGGTGTTTGCCGACGGCGTGGCGCTTACCCCCGGCGAACCCGAAGGCACGGCATGCGGCCCCACACCCTGGTGGCTCACCCCGATAGCAGCCGGAACCGCCGTGGCACTTCTGGCTCTCGCGCTGAGCGTGCGCGACATTCTGCGCCGTCATCTCAGCCGCTGGTTCGACTGCCTGTTTTATCTGACGCTTGGACTTGCCGGATGCATAATAGCTTTTCTGGTATTCATATCCACCCATTATGCGGCATCACCCAACTGGCTTCTGCTGTGGATAAATCCCCTTTGCCTCGCAATTTCAGTCGGCATCTGGTTCAGACATACATATAAAGCACTCGCTACCCTGCAATGGCTCAATCTGGCGGGTATCGCCGCATATCTCATACTTGCGGCTTTCGGGCCGCTGCGGCCTAATCCCGCATTCTTTCTGTTCCTGACCGCCGACGCGGCCAGAGCGCTAACATTCCTAATAATCCCCAAAAATGTCTTTTCAAATAAAGCATAATAAAGCCGCGAGGCGCATGGCGATGCTGTCGCTGCTGTCAGTCCTCACTTCAGGACTGCCCGCGGGCGCACAGACCGCCGTTCAGAGCAACCCCCTCAGACCCCGCATCCTGCTGGCCGTGACAATCGAAGGGCTCTCGACCGATTATCTCGATCTGCTCCGGAGCAACTTCGGCGAGGGCGGCTTCAAACGCCTCATGGACGAATCGGCTGAGTTTTCAACGGTTGATTACGGCCCGGGGCTCGACGCCACAGCCGCGATGGCTGTGCTCTATACCGGTGCGGCACCGTCGGTCAACGGCATCCCGTCTGCTTACGTCTACGACACCGAAAAACAAATTTCGAAAAACGTTCTTACGGACACATCGGTGATGGGAAACTTCACCGACGAGACATATTCTCCGGCTGCCGTGAAAGTATCCACGCTTTCCGATGAAATCAGAGTGGACTCCGACGGCGACGGATACGTTTATTCCATAGCTGCGTCGCCTGCCTCTTCCATCATCTCGGCGGGTCATGCCGCAAACAGCGCGTTCTGGCTCAACCGCAATACCGGAAACTGGGCCACATCCACCTACTACAAGGACGTTCCCCCGGAGGTAACCGAGATAAATTACCGCAATCCCCTCTCGCGCAGACTCTCGGACTACAAATGGACACCCGGAAGCCAGATGAGCAAGTATCCCCTGCTCTCCATGGCAAAACGCGCGCGGCCATTCAGTCACACATATCCCGAAAGCGATCTGCGCCGCTACGAACGCTACGGTACAACACCCGGTGCAAACGACGAAATCACCAACATAGCCCTCAGGCTTCTGAAGAAAATACAGCCGGTGACCAACGACGCCGTGAGCATGCTTAATGTCTCCTACAGCCTCTCGCCAGACCTTCCGGAGACCCCGGGACGCGCACGAGCCGAAATAATGGACGCATACATCCGTCTTGACGCATCGCTGGCATCCCTGATGCAGGCTGTGGAAAAACAGTTCGGAAAAGACAATGTGGCTGTGATGGTGGCCGGACTGCCGGGATCGTTCCACGACGGACCCGATGACCAGAAATGGCGTATCCCTTACGGACAATTCTCCATAAAGCGCGCCGACGCACTGCTCAACATGTACCTGATGTCAAAACACGGCAACGGGCAGTGGGTAAGCGGATATCATAACCGGAATTTCTATCTGAACCACAAACTCATCTCAGAGAAAAACCTTGACCTGCCTTCAGTCCGCGCTGAAGCAGCCGACTTCCTCGGACGCATGGCCGGAATCAGCACGGTCTACCCCATAGAATCAATCACGGCCTCGCGTGCCGGCGCCGATCCGGAGGCTCTGAAACGCAACACCACACTGTCTCATTCGGGCGATGTGGTAATAGAAGTGAACCCGGGGTGGGAAGTGGTTGACGATCCAAACGTGTCGCGTCCGGGCGGCGTGATGCGCCACGCGCAGCTTCCGGCCCCTCTTTTCATAATGGCCCCCGGCATTGCGCCCAAAGAAATCAACGAGCCTCTTGACGCCCGCGAGGTAGCTCCGACGGTAGCCCGCATTCTGCGAATCCGCTCGCCCAACGGGGCGTCGCTGCCGGCGCTTGACATCAACAAGCGCTGAGGCACCTGCCGTCCCCGTGCGGACACGGAGGTTTTTACCCTACTGATTGGGTTATTCAGCTGATTTTTCATAACTTTGCAAACCGGAATATAATCACCGTATACATAAAATGTCATTTAACTCTTTTATCACCAAAATATTCGGAAACAAGTCGCAGCGCGACCTGAAGGAAATCCGCCCCATCATCGACAAAATCAAAGCTCTCGGCCCTGAAATGCAGGCCCTTACAACCGATGAGCTTCGTCAGCGCATAACAGCCGTCCGTGAGGACATCCGTCAGGCCACCGCAGCCGACGAAGAGGCCATAAAACAGAAGAAAATTGAAGTGGAGGAACTTCCCTTCGACCAGCGCCAGCCGCTCTGGGACGAGATTGACCGCCACGACAAAAACATACTCGACACAATAGAGAACAAGCTCAACGAGCATCTGCCCGTGGTGTTCGCCGCCCTCCGCGAGACCGCAGCCCGCTTCGCCGCCAACGAAACCATAGAAGTGACTGCCACTCCCCTCGACCGCGAACTCGCCGCTCAGGGCAAGGACTTCGTGAGCATAGAAGGCGACAAAGCCATTTACCGCAACCACTGGATGGCCGGCGGCAACGAGATAACCTGGGACATGGTCCACTACGACGTGCAGCTCATAGGCGGCGTCGTCCTCCACCAGGGCAAGATTGCCGAGATGGCAACCGGCGAGGGCAAGACACTCGTGGCTACCCTCCCCGTTTTCCTCCGCTCCCTCTCAGGCCGCGGAGTTCACGTGGTAACCGTCAACGACTACCTCTCGAAGCGTGACTCCGAGTGGATGGGCCCACTCTATATGTTCCACGGCTCGACCGTCGACTGCATCGACAAGCACGAGCCCAACACCCCCGCACGCCGCGCAGCCTACGAATGCGACATCACTTTCGGCACGAACAACGAATTCGGTTTCGACTACCTGCGCGACAACATGGCAATGTCACCTTCCGACCTCGTGCAGCGCAAACACTATTATGCCATCGTCGACGAGGTTGACTCCGTGCTTATAGACGACGCGCGCACCCCGCTTATCATCTCCGGTCCCGTGGCCGTGAGCGACGACCAGCTTTACGTAGAGTACCGTCCCAACGTGGAGAAGGTGGTAAACGCCCAGCGCAAGCTCGTGACCTCACTCCTTGCCGAAGCAAAAGCCAAGCTTGCAAGCGAAGACAAGGAGGTGCGCAAAGAAGGCGCCCTCGCTCTCTTCCGTGCCTACAAGGGTCTGCCCAAGAACTCCGCCCTTATCCGCTTCCTTAGCCAGGAAGGCATCAAGAACCTTCTGCTGGAGACCGAAGGCTACTATCTGCAGGACAATGCACGCGAGATGCCCAAGGCAACCGAGCCTCTCTATTTCGTGATAAACGAAAAGAACCGCACCGTGGAGCTTACCGACAAAGGTATCGACGAACTTACCGGCACAAGCTCCGACCCGGAATTCTTCGTGCTCCCCGACATCGCCACCCAGCTCTCCGATACCGAGCATATCGCTGACCTGGAGGCACGCCGCCAGAAAAAAGAGGAACTGCTCCAGAACTTCTCAATCAAATCGGAGCGCGTCCACACCGTAACCCAGCTTCTCAAAGCCTACACCCTTTTCGAGAAGGATGTGGAATATGTGATTGACGACAACAAAATCAAGATTGTCGACGAGCAGACGGGCCGTATAATGGAAGGGCGCCGCTATTCCGACGGTCTGCATCAGGCCATCGAGGCAAAAGAGGGCGTGAAGGTTGAGGCCGCCACACAGACGTTCGCCACCATCACTCTCCAGAATTATTTCAGAATGTACCACACCCTTGCGGGCATGACCGGTACCGCAGAGACCGAAGCCGGTGAGTTCTGGGACATCTACAAGCTCGATGTGGTGACCATCCCCACCAACCGCCCCGTGGCACGCGTGGACATGAACGACCGCGTCTACAAGACCAAGAAAGAGAAATACAATGCCGTGATTGCCGAGATTGAGGAACTCGTGAAGAAGGGACGCCCCGTGCTTGTGGGCACCACTTCCGTGGAAATCTCCGAGCTCCTCAGCCGAATGCTAACAATGCGCCATATTCCCCACAACGTGCTCAACGCCAAGCTCCATCAGCGCGAGGCCGAAATCGTGGCCCAGGCCGGAAAAGCCGGCACAGTGACCATCGCCACCAACATGGCCGGCCGCGGTACCGACATCAAGCTCCCCGAAGAGGTGAAGAAAGCGGGCGGTCTCGCCATCATAGGCACGGAGCGCCATGAGTCGCGCCGCGTCGACCGCCAGCTCCGCGGACGTGCCGGCCGTCAGGGCGACCCCGGATCGTCGGTGTTCTACGTATCGTTCGAGGACCAGCTCACCCGTCTGTTCATCTCCGACCGTGTGGCCAAGATGATTGACAAGTTCGGTATCGAGGAGGGAGAGATGCTTGAATCCTCCACCCTCAACAAGGCCATCGAATCAGCCCAGAAGCGCGTGGAGGAAAACAACTTCGGTATCCGCAAGCACCTTCTGGAGTATGACGACGTGATGAACAAGCAGCGCACCTACATCTACAGCCGCCGTCACCACGCCCTGCTCGGCGAACGCATAGGCATCGACATCGCCAATATGTTCTACGATGTGGTGGAGGATCTGGTGACACGCTACAGTTCCGCCGCCGACTACGACGACCTGTCGATGGAACTGATGAAGATTCTCACAATCGAGCCGCCTTTCACCGCCGAGGAATTCCGCAACAAATCCAAGGAGGACATAATCATGGAAATCCATGATGCCGCCATGGCCGAGTTCAACCGCCGCAGCCAGAGAATTATTGATGTGGCGCAGCCCGTGATCCGCGACTGCGTGGAGAACCGCGGCATGGAAGGACTTATAATCGTGCCCATTACCGACGGCAAGCGCATGTTCCATCTTCGTGCCGACCTGCGCCAGGCCTACGACTCGCAGTGCAAGTCAATCGTTAAGGAATGGCACAAGGCAGTGCTGCTGGTAACGATTGACGAACTCTGGAAAGAACATCTCCGCGAACTCGACGCCCTGCGTCAGGAAGTGCAGAACGCCACCTACGAGCAGAAAGATCCTCTGGTAAGATATAAGGTCGATTCCTTCCATCTGTTTGAGGAAATGCTTTCAAACCTCAACTCAAAGACTGTGGCAACGCTGATGCGCGGACAGATATATGTGCGTCAGCCCGAACCTGACCAGACACGCCGCGAACCGGAGGTGCAGCGCGCCATGCCCGACAACGGCACTGATTATTCGCGCTACCGCACCAACAAGGAAGCTGTGCCGGGCGAGAACGCCCAGCGTCAGGCCGCCTCGGCGCGCCAGGGCGAGCAGCAGCGTCCCCAGCCAATGAAGGCGGCGCCTAAAATCGGACGCAACGATCCGTGTCCCTGCGGAAGCGGCAAGAAATTCAAGAACTGCCACGGCCGCGGAATGTAAGAATAAAATATAACCTGCGTCGCCGGGCCGCTCCGGCTCCGGCGACGCATCTATTTCTTAAAAATTAAACATCTCTTATTTCCAGTCACTATAAGTCATGTCCCAGATAAAGAAATTCACCCCCATAATGTGGGTAATAGCCGTTCTGGCAGTGCTTCTGCTCGGAGCCATTGTGTTCAGCGTGTTTCAGGTTACCTCGCTGAAGCATCAGGTAAATGTGGCCCAGGCCGAAAACGAGCAGCTCCAGCTCACCAACGAGCAGCTTTCGCTCTCCAATGAATTCGAAGCCATAAACTCGGAATTCCGCCAGTATGAGAACCAGGCCGTGCAGATGGCCAACGACACCATCCTGGCCAAATACACCGCTGCAAAAAACAAGGTGGAGCAGCTCATCAAGGAACTCAACAGCGAGAAGACCAAGAACGCCAAGAGAATCAAAGACCTCGAAAGCCAGATAGCCACACTGCGCGGACTTCTGCGCAACTACATAGCTCAGGTTGACTCCCTCACAAAGGAAAACGCCGGACTGCGCGCCGAGAATCAGGAGATAAAGAGCCGCAACCAGGCGCTGAACTCACAAGTGGCTGAAATCTCGGGTAAAAACAAGACTCTGACAGAGCGCATGACTCTTGCCGAAAAACTCAACGTGACAGGCCTCACCCTCACGCCCCTCAAGAAAAACGGCAAGCAGGAGAAAAACGTGACGAAAGCAAAACAGCTGAAGGTCACCTTCACCATCCCTCAGAACAACTCGACTCCCGTCGGCTCCAAGACAATCTACCTGCGCATAGTCAATCCCGAAGGGCAGCTTCTGGGCAACGCGGGTTCTTTCAGCTTCGAGGGTGGTAATGTGCCCTGCTCTGCCAAGAAAACCATTGAATATACCGGCGACGAAATGAGCGGCGTGACCATCTACTGGGATGTGAACACCACCCTTACCCCCGGCGACTATCTGGTGGAGCTGTTTGCCGACAACTTCCGCATAGCCTCGCGCCACTTCACATTAAAGAAATAAGCAACCCGGTTTCCGATGGATTTCAACTCTCTCTACGACGCAATCAACTCGGTGGAGGTCACAACCGCCTCATCCTCGTTCAAGCTCATACTGAGCATGCTGCTGGGATGCTGTGTGGGGCTTGAGCGCAAACGCAAAGGCCAGATAGCCGGCGTGCGCACATTCGCTCTCATCTCCATGGGCGCCACTCTTGCCATGATTCTCTCCATATATGTTCCGCAGGAATACCTCGGACTGAAAAACGGCGACCCGGGCCGTATAGCCGCCCAGGTAATCACCGGCATAGGTTTCCTTGGTGCCGGAGCTATAATCCAGGGCAAAGGCTCGGTGCGCGGTCTCACCACAGCGGCCGGAATATGGATGGTGGCCACGATAGGCATGGCTGTGGGCGTGGGGATGTATGCAATAGCCATCATCGCCACGGCCCTGATAATAGTGATTCTGCTCTTCCTCGAGCAGCTTGAGCACCGCGTGCACCTCGGGGGCGAAAACCGCATAATCCGCGTTAAGACCGAAAGCATCGTCACCAGCATCGATCCATATCGCGAGATAATAGCCGGCTTCCGCGGACAGCTTGTGAACGTCTACGCCGAATATGATTTCAAGGACCCCTGCACACGGCTTAATCTGGTGACAATCCTGCCGGAGAACACCGATTATGTCAAGCTCTTTTCAAGGCTGCGCAAACTCAACGAAACCACCGCAATTTCTCTCGCTAATTCCGTTACCATCTGAGCCCAATGCTGACAGCATCAATAACTGCCGCCGCAAATATCAGCGTTGAAAGCCTGATTTCAGACCTTGCTTTCATACTGATTCTCGGCGCCGTGACCACATTGTTTTTCAAATGGATAAAGCAGCCGGTGGTGCTCGGCTACATAGTGGCCGGATTTCTGGCAAGTCCGCATTTCGAATACCTTCCGTCGGTCACCACCGAGGCCAACATCGATTTCTGGGCCCAGATAGGCATCATAGTGCTCCTGTTCTCGCTCGGACTTGAATTCAGCTTCAAGAAGCTGCTCAATGCCGGCGGTTCGGCCGTGGTCACGGCTCTGGTAATAGTATGCGGCATGATGATAGCCGGATTCACAATAGGACACCTTCTGGGGTTCTCGCGAATCAACAGCCTTTTCCTCGGCGGGATGCTTTCGATGTCATCCACCACCATCATCATCAAGGCATTCAATGATCTCGGCCTTACCCAGCGAAAGTTTGCGTCGCTGGTTTTCGCAGTGCTGATTGTGGAGGATCTTTTCGCGGTGGTGATGATGGTGATACTCTCGTCAATCGCCATAAACAACAGTGTGGAAGGTTCCGAGATGCTCTACAGCATAATGAAACTGGGATTTTTCCTCATCATGTGGTTTGCTGTGGGAGTTTTCCTGATTCCCACGTTTCTCAATGGCACACGCCGTTTTCTCAACGACGAGACTCTGCTCATCGTGGCTATGGGAATGTGTCTGGGTATGGCCGTGTTTTCCGTCTACTGCGGATTCTCGATGGCTCTGGGAGCATTCGTGATGGGTTCGATTCTCGCCGGCACAAGTTTCGCCGAAAAGATAGAGCACGTCACTGTCCCGATCAAGGACCTTTTCGGTTCGGTGTTTTTCATCTCGGTAGGCATGATGGTAGATCCTACCATCATAGCCCAGTATTGGGTGCCGATACTTATTTTATCCGCGGTTGTAATCGTAGGTATGATTGTTTTCGGCACATTCGGCATGCTTATCACCGGGCAGACGCTGCGCATTGCCATAGAGTCGGGCTTCTCGCTGACTCAGATAGGTGAATTCGCCTTTATTATCGCATCGCTCGGCATGAGCCTGGGTGTGCTCGACCCGACGATTTATCCTATTGTGGTGGCAGTCTCGGTGCTCACCACATTCACCACGCCATATTTCATACGCATGGCCGACCCGTTCTACAGCATAGTGGAGAAACATCTGCCGAGCAGCCTGCAGTTCCTTATCACCCGCTATTCCAAACAGGCCTGCGAGGAAAGCGAGACAGCTCTGCTCTGGCGCACCGTTCTGCGCCGCTATCTCTGGCGCATAGTGCTGTATTCGGTGATTCTCATCACCATCTGCATCATCACCCAGCGATGGCTTTTGCCCGTGATGACTTCGCTCATGCACGGCTGGGGAAGGTTTGTTACAGCCGTTATCACCATTGCCGCCATGGCGCCCTTCCTTCTGGCTCTTTCACTTCCGGCCTCACGCCGCACGGAGCGCTCGCGCCTCATCTCGGCCAACGCGCGCTTCGATGTGCCGCTTATTGTAATGACGATTTTCCGTCTGCTCCTTTCGCTGAGTTTTCTGGTGTATATCCTCTCGGCCATTTACACCTGGAGCGTGGGCGTTACTGTAGCCATCGCCTTCTTCCTGATTTTCATATTCATGATTTCCAAGAATGTGAAGAAACGCATGGCAGGAATTGAAAAGAAATTCCTCAATAACCTCAACGAGCGCGAATTGCGCCGCAGCGGACGCAACAACAATGTGATTTCCGACCTTCATCTGGCATTTATGACCGTGGGCTACGGATGTCCGTTTCTGGGTCGCAGGCTCGATGAATCGGAAATAGCCCGCAAATACGGGGCATCGGTCGCATCCATCCAGCGTGGCGATATCACCATTCCGGTGCCGGGAGGAAACGAACGCATATTCCCGGGCGATGTAATAGGCGTGATAGGAACCGACTACCAGATACAGGAGCTTCTCTCACAAGTGGAAAAGCCTTCCGACATAAAGGAAACGGTGAACACTTCCGACATGAAACTCACCTCCCTGCATCTTACCGAGACCTCTCCCCTTATCGGAAAGACTCTTGCTCAAAGCCATATACGAGATAAATTCCACTCGTTGATGGTGGGCGTGAACCGCGACGACAAATTCCTCAACCCCACGGCCGATCTTAAGTTCCAGACCGACGACATAGTGTGGCTGGTGGGAAATCCCCCGGAACTCGCTCCCCTCAAGGGGTGATGGCTTGATAGGCGATACGGCGCCTTCACTGCGCCGGTTTTGCATCTGTGATGCAAAATTATTAACTTTGTTCAGTTGAATTCCTCTACAATATTATGCAGCAGAAAATAGTAATTCTTGATTTCGGCTCTCAGACCACCCAGCTTATAGGCAGGAGAGTGCGCGAACTCAACACTTATTCGGAAATTCTACCTTACAACAAATTTCCCTTTGATGACCCCTCGGTTATCGGTGTGATTCTTTCAGGCTCGCCCTTCTCGGTTTACGATGAGAAAGCTTTCAAAATCGACATTGAAAAGATACGCGGCCGCTATCCCATTCTCGGCATATGCTACGGAGCGCAGCTCATGGCCATGGCCGGAGGAGGCAAGGTTGAACCCGCCGACAGCCGCGAGTTCGGACGCGCCATTCTCTCGCAGGTAGATGAAGCCAATCCGCTCCTGCACGGCATCGAGCCGGGCAGCCAGGTGTGGATGAGCCACGGCGACACCATCACTTCCCTTCCTGAAGGATTCGAGATTATCGCTTCAACAGAAAAGGTGCCGGTAGCCGCTTATCAGGTAAAAGGCGAGAAACGCTGGGGCGTGCAGTTCCATCCGGAGGTCTACCATTCGACCGACGGACTGACGCTGCTCCGCAACTTCGTGGTAGGCGTGTGCGGCTCGCGTCAGGACTGGAGTGCCGCTTCCTTCATAGAATCGACAGTGGCAGCCCTTCGCGAGCAGCTGGGCGACGACAAGGTTGTGCTCGGACTGAGCGGCGGTGTCGACTCGTCGGTTGCCGCTGTGCTACTCAACAAAGCCATCGGAAAGAACCTCACCTGCATATTCGTTGACCACGGAATGCTGCGCAAAAACGAATTCGCCGACGTGCTCAGAGATTACGAGGGACTCGGCCTGAATGTGATAGGAGTTGACGCATCGGCAAAATTCTTCAAGGAACTCGCCGGAGTGACCGACCCCGAAAAGAAACGCAAGATTATCGGCAAAGGATTCATCGACGTATTCGACGAGGAGGCCCACAAAATCTCAGATGTGAAATGGCTGGGCCAGGGCACCATATATCCCGACTGCATCGAGTCGCTGTCCATTACCGGAACAACCATAAAGAGCCACCATAATGTGGGTGGTCTCCCCGAGAAAATGAATCTGAAACTCTGCGAGCCGCTGCGTCTGCTCTTCAAGGACGAGGTGCGCGCCGTAGGACGTCAGCTCGGAATGCCCGAACACCTCATTTCGCGCCATCCCTTCCCAGGCCCCGGACTCGCCGTGAGAATTCTCGGCGACATCACTCCCGAGAAAGTGGCAGTGCTTCAGGAAGCCGACCATATATTCATCCAGGGACTCCGCGACCACGGTCTGTATGACAAGGTATGGCAGGCCGGCGTGATACTTCTTCCCGTTCAGAGCGTGGGTGTGATGGGCGACGAACGCACCTACGAGCGCGCCGTGGCTCTGCGTGCAGTGACCTCCACCGACGCCATGACCGCCGACTGGGCACACCTCCCCTACGAATTCCTGGCCGAAATCTCCACAAAGATTATCAACAAAGTGCGCGGCGTAAACCGCGTGACCTACGACATCTCTTCCAAACCGCCGGCAACCATCGAGTGGGAGTAATCCATAGATTTTAAGTTATAAATATCGCGTCGGGAAATATCCGGCGCGATATTTTTATGCCCGGTTTAATGTGATAAACACTAAGGGCGCAACCTTTTAGGGGCATTTCTTGTTTTATTGGAAATTCGGTATTAAATTTGCAGAGCAAAAGCAAAACAGCATACGCACAATTCCCGGCGTATCACCGGTCATAGCATCTTACAATGCATTAATGACCTCCTAACTATCCCCCGAACTAAAATTTATTCCGCACATTCAGCCAAGCGACCGCACCTCCCCGTCTTCGCACGCAGGTCAGTCAGGTTTCATGAGCGCTGTTATTGCGGGCACGCACTGAAATTATAGATTTCTCTATTTATGTACACCATTGAAGACCTGAAGAATATGCCCGAGGAACAACTCAAGGGCATTGCCGACTCCATGGGCCTGAAAAAAATCAATGCTGACGATAAAGACAACATGGTCTACGAAATTCTTGACCAGCAGGCTATAAATGCCGCCGCCAACGTCAGCGAACGCGCACCGCGCACACCGAAAGAACGCGTGCGCCGCGGCCGTCCCCCCAAAGCAAAAACGCAGGAAAACGAGGAGAATGTTACAACCGACGCTCCATCCGACGCAAAACCTGCACCGAAGCCCAAGGCGAAGCAGAAAAAGGTTAAGAAAGAGGGTTCCGAAACCGCAAAGGAAGCCGAAAATATATCCGCCTCAGAAAATCCCCAGCCTAAAAAACGCGGGCGCAAACCGAAACAGTCACTTGCAGAAGAGGCATCCGACGCCGCGCCTTCGGCCGTTTCAGAGAGTGAAAACCGCGAAGTGAAAACTGACAACAATGCTGTGGACACCACTTCTAACGAGGTAGAAAAATTACCCACAAACTCTGCGACCGACTTTATTCCTAATAAACAGGTCTCAGATCAGGACGTCACCGCCGCTCCTGCTGAACAACCCTCGGCATCTGAACAGGACGTAATTCAGCGTCAGGATACAGCAAATGAAGAAAACACTCAATCCGAGCCGCAACAGAAACAGAAACGCGACTTCCGCCCTCAGAAAGACACAGCATTCGGATCATTCTTCCCCCGTTCGGAAGGCAAACGCTTCGTTCCCCGCTCGCAGCGCGAAAAAGAAGAAGCTGCCATAGCTGCGGCAACGGCCCCCATTACTCTTGCTGAACCCTGGCAGGCTGATAAGCAGCAACAGCCGCAACAGCAGAAAAACCGCAATAAAAAGAATAACCGTTTCCAACGTCAGCAGGAGCCCACATACAATTTCGACGGAATAATCCAGACGTCAGGTGTGCTTGAAATAATGCCGGAAGGTTGCGGATTCCTCCGTTCGAGCGACTACAATTATCTCTCATCGCCCGACGATGTATTCCTCACACCCCAGCAGATAAAGGCCTACGGACTCAAAGCCGGCGATGTGATTGAAGCCGCAGTGCGTCCCCCCCGCGAAAACGAGAAATATTTCCTGCTGAGCGATGTGCTCAACGTAAACGGACGCTCTCCCGAATTTATTCGCGACCGCATTCCCTTCGAGCATCTCACCCCGCTTTTCCCCAACGAGAAATTCGACCTTACCGGAGGTCGCTCCTGCAATCTCTCCACGCGCGTGGTCGACATGTTCTCCCCCATCGGAAAGGGCCAGCGCGCACTCATCGTGGCGCCTCCCAAGACCGGAAAGACAATCCTGCTCAAAGATATTGCCAACGCCATAGCCGAGAATCATCCCGAGACGTATATCATGATACTTCTCATCGACGAACGTCCCGAAGAGGTGACTGACATGAGCCGCAGCGTTAACGCCGAAGTAATCGCCTCGACATTCGACGAACCGGCCGAACGCCACGTGAAAATAGCGGGAATAGTGCTTGAGAAAGCCAAACGCCTCGTTGAATGCGGACATGATGTGGTGATTCTGCTTGACTCCATAACACGTCTTGCACGAGCTTACAACACCGTTTCGCCCGCCTCCGGAAAGATTCTCTCAGGTGGTGTGGATGCCAACGCGCTCCAGAAGCCCAAAAGATTCTTCGGAGCCGCCCGCAACATCGAAAACGGTGGCTCACTCACCATAATCGCCACTGCCCTTACAGAGACAAGCTCTAAGATGGACGAGGTGATCTTCGAGGAATTCAAGGGCACCGGCAATATGGAGCTCCAACTCGACCGCAAGCTCTCCAACAAGCGTGTGTTCCCCGCCGTCGATATCATGGCATCAAGCACTCGTCGCGACGATCTGCTGCTGCGTGAAGAGACACTCAACCGAATGTGGATCCTACGCCGCTTCCTTGCCGACAGAAACTCCCTCGAAGCAATGGAATTCATCAAAGACCGCATGGAACGCACCGTCGACAACGACGAGCTCCTCCGCACTATGGGCGACTAATCCATTCCTCCCCCCTACAAAAAAGTCCCGGCCCCCGGGACTTTTTTATTTTTAAAGCGAATTCTTAATTCTTATTATTACTGTCCGCTAAACCATAAAGCAGTGAGTCCAACTTCCTGAAAGACA
>CAUBWJ010000010.1 GCA_958439725.1 uncultured Muribaculaceae bacterium
CTTCTGCCTTTCAAGATGTTGGACTCACTGATTTATGGTTTAGCGGACAGTAATAGATTATTTTATTAAACGCAAGCATTTTCTTACTTTTTTTAAGTTTGTATATGTTAAAAATGCGTCTGAAGTCAACTTTGTATATTCACTGGCGGTTTATTCCATATTCTTCAAGAATATTCATTCCCGACGTCAAGTAAATTTGGCCGGATAAAATATGAGTGTTATATTTGAAGACTTTTACCTGAAGACACTGAATTTTACATTAACCTAACAAAACGAATAGAAATGCAGCAGAATTGCAAAGAAGGCTATCGCACCGAATCTGACCTTCTCGGTGCGCGCGAAGTGCCGGAATGCGCGCTGTACGGCGTGCAGACCCTGCGCGGTCTCGAGAATTTCGAGATAAGCAAATTTCATCTCTATGACTACCCTCTGTTTATCAAGGGTCTTGCCATAACCAAAATCGCAGCCATACGCGCCAACCACCAGCTCGGTCTCGTAACTGACGAGCAGGCGCGCGCCGTAGAGGAAGCCGCCGTCGAGGTGGCTGCCGGCAAGTTCAACGACCAGTTCCCCATCGACATGATCCAGGGCGGAGCGGGCACCACCACCAATATGAACATAAATGAGGTGCTTGCCAACCGCGCTCTCGAAATCCTGGGCCACAAGCGCGGCGAGTATCAGTATTGCTCGCCCAACGATGTTGTGAACCACGCCCAGTCGACCAACGACGCCTACCCCACGGCCATCCACATCGGCATGTACTATACCCACCTGAAATTCGTGGAGCATTACAAAGTGCTGATAGAGGCTTTCCGCCGTAAGGCAAAAGAGTTTGAAAACATCATCAAGATCGGCCGCACTCAGCTCGAAGACGCCGTGCCCATGACTCTTGGCCAGACTTTCAACGGATTCGCATCAATCCTCACCGATGAAATCAAGCATCTCGACGAGGCTGCCGAGGACTTCCTGACCGTAAACATGGGCGCTACCGCAATAGGCACCGGCCTCACCGCCGAACCCGGCTATGCCGAGAAGGTGGTGAAGGAACTCGGAATCCTCACCGGCTGGGATGTGAAACTCAGCAAAGACCTTATTGGTGCCACCAGCGACACATCGTGCCTCGTGGGCTACGCATCGGCTCTGAAGCGTGTGGCCGTGAAGCTCAACAAGATTTGCAACGACCTCCGTCTGCTTGCCAGCGGTCCGCGCTGCGGGCTTGGCGAATTCAATCTTCCCGCCATGCAGCCCGGCTCGTCAATCATGCCCGGCAAGATCAATCCTGTGATTCCCGAGGTGATGAACCAGATATGCTTTAAGGTGATCGGCAACGAACTCTGCGTGACAATGGCCGGAGAGGCCGCACAGATGGAGCTGAACGCCATGGAGCCTATCATGGCGCAGTGCGATTTCGAGTCGGTGGATATCATGATCAACGGCTTCGCCACCCTCCGCACCCGCTGCATCGAGGGCATCACTCCCAATGTGGAGCACTGCCGCAAGCAGGTTCACAACAGCATAAGCGTGGTAACCGCTCTCAATCCTGTGATCGGCTACAAGAATTCAACCAAGATTGCCAAGGAAGCCCTGGAGACAGGCCGCAGTGTCTACGACCTCGTGCTCGAACACGGCATCCTCACCAAGAAGGACCTCGATACCATCCTGGCACCGGAAAATATGCTGCATCCCGTGAAGCTTGACATCAAGCCTTTGCGTACACTCTAAACTTTTTCATGTTATTGTTGCACTCCCCGGAACCGCCTCGGCCGTTCCGGGGAGTTTTTTGATTTATGAGAAGGCGAGGGTGGCGGCCATGGCTATTATGGCGAGGCCGAGGAGGGCGTAGAGGGCGCGGGCCAGCGACAGGGGAAGGCGGTCGGTCAGCCATCTCACATTGGGGGAGCGGAAAAACCATGAGCTGCCGCGAAGGGCGGCGTAGAGACACAGCGCCCCGCCTGCGGCAAACAGCGCCGCAAGCAGCCGGGTGAGGTTCTGCAGGGTTGCGGAATCGGTTGTCATTCGGGAAAGGTGAGTGTGAGCGTGCGCGTCAGGTCGGGGTTTACGGCCAGGTCCACTTTCACAGTGTCATCGGGGAGCAGCCCCTCTATGCGCTCGGGCCATTCTATCAGGCACAGGTTGCCGGAGTCGAAGTAGTCGTCTATACCCAGGTCGAGAGCTTCTTCAGGCTCGTCGAGGCGGTAGAGGTCGAAATGGTAGATGGTTCGCCCGGTGGTGTCGGAACGGTATTCGTTGACAATGGAGAAAGACGGGGAGCCGGCAAGGTCGCTGCTCACTCCGAGCATGCGCGAGAGCGCGGAGATGAAGGTGGTTTTGCCGGCGCCCATCTCGCCGAAAAAGGCGAATATGGTGTGGTTGCCCATGGCGCCGAGAAAGCGGCGGCAGGCTTCGGGAAGCGTCTCGGTGGAGGGAATTTCGATTACGGTTTTCATATCAGAGTTATTTGTTTTTTGGCGAAAGGATTATCAGAGGGAGCAGCATCTCCTGCAGGGATATGCCGCCGTGCTGCAGCGTGCCGGAATAGAGCCGCACGTAGTGGCTCCGGTTGTTGCGGTAGGTGAAGAAGTCGTGGCCGGTGGCGAAGATATAGGCAGTGGCAACCTGCGGCGAGGGTAGTCCGAAGTCGGCGGGGCGCTTTATCTCGAAAACCTCGCGGGGATTGTAGCCGAGGGTTCGTCCGAGCTTATAGCGGAGGGCCGTGGTGGTGGTTTTCTCTCCGGCCACCTCCACCGGACGGTCCACGCGTATGGAGCCGTGGTCGGTGGTGATGACTATGCGGAATCCGGCGTCGGAAGCGCGCCGCAGCAGCTCCGGCAGCGCCGAATGGCGGAACCATGAGAGGCTTATCGAGCGGTAGGCGGCATCGGTGTTGGCAAGCTCGCGTATCATGCGGCTGTCGGTGCGCGCGTGCGAGAGCATGTCGATGAAGTTGAACACCACCACGTTGAGCGCGTTGCTTTCGAGCGTGTGGAAATCGCGCAGAAGGCGCTCTCCCCCCTCGGTGTCGTTGATTTTGGTATAGGAGAAGGGCACGTCCAGTTTCAGACGGCTCAGCTGCCGGGCTATTAGCGGCTCCTCGTTGAGATTCTTGCTCTCGGGGGCGTCCTCGTCCACCCACAGGTCGGGGAAGGTGCGGGCTATTTCGGCCGGCATCAGGCCGGAGAATATGGCGTTGCGGGCATACTGCGTGGCTGTGGGGAGAATGGAGCACTGCATGCGCTCCTCTATGTCGAACGAATCGGCCAGCCGCGGGCGGATGGCGCGCCACAGATCCAGACGGAAGTTGTCGAGAAGCACAAACAGCACTTTGTGGCCCTCGCGCAGCAGCGGGGCGACGGCCGAAGGGAACACGTCGGGGCTCATCACCGGTCGGCCGGTAGCGCCGGGAGTCATCCACGAGGCATATTTTCTGCGCACGAACTTGGCGAAAGCCGAGTCGGCCTCGGTCTTCTGCATCTCCAGCAAAGGAGCCATGTCGGTGGAATCGGTGCCGTCAAGCTCCAGTTCCCACCGGGTGAGCGTGCGGTAGGTCTCGAACCATTCTGCGGCCGTGGAGCTGCGGTTGATGCTGTCGGTAATCTGCAGGAAGCGGTTGCGGTAGGAGGCCGAGGCCGTCTCCGACTGCAGTTCGCGTGAATGTAGCAGTTTTTTCAGCGAACTGAAAATCTGGCGGGGATTCACGGGCTTTATAAGATAGTCGGCTATCTTGCTGCCCACGGCCTGGTCCATGATATCCTCCTCCTCGCTCTTGGTTATCATCACCACCGGCACATCGGGGTCGGCGTCCTTGATGCGGTCGAGGGTCTCAAGTCCGGAGAGGCCGGGCATGTTCTCGTCGAGGATTATGAGGTCGAAGGGCTTTTCGGAGGCGAGAGTCAGCGCGTCGGCACCGTTGTTGACGGTGGTGATGTCGTAGCCTTTCGACTTCAGGAAGATTATGTGGGGCTTCAGGAGGTCTATCTCGTCGTCGGCCCAGAGTATGCGGTAGGGGTTCATGGTCAGCGCAGGTTTGAGGAGGGACGGCGTGCGGGGCGCAGGCGCCGCACGCTTTTCTTCGGGTTCATTACAGGCGGCGGGGGCGGTACGGGGATATCGAAGGCCTCGTCAGCCCCGGTTTCCACTTTGGCGTCTTGCGGGGTAATGGCGCGGCGTTCCTCGGCCTCGCCGGCGTATGTTTCGGGCGGCAGCACGGAGCGGTGCACCTGCTCGAGCCGCTCAGCTGCCGCATTCTCCAGATAACGGCGCAGTGTGGCGCCCTCGGCGAGCATGCGGCTGAACTCGCTCTGTGGAATAACAAGCGGCACGCAGCTTCCGTTCAGGGCCGCGGGAGCGTCGCTTTCCAGCAAAGAGCGGTATCCGTAGGCCTCGGCGGGGGAGGAGAAGCCGTAGATGGCGATGATGCCGAGATTGCCGAAACGCATTTTCTCGAGGTCGAAACCGGCGGCCGTGAACGTGGCGAAATTGAACCGCGCCACCTCAAACAGCATGGTGTTGCCGTCGGTGGTGAGGGCGTCATACACCAGCAGCACCGTCTGCGGGCCTGCAAGGGCGGCCGAGTCGGTCGGCACCGGATTCTCGTCAGGGGCGGTGGGAGCATGAGAGTGGTCCGAGAGCATGCGGGTGTCCCATTGGATGCCGCGCACATTGCGCGTCCACGGGGCCGTGGTCTCACCGCGTTCTATCCGGGATGTGTAGGCCGCGGCAAGGGGCGACACATCGCTTTCGGGATACGACGCTGCAAGGCGCCGCATCAGCGAGGTGAAATCGTCCTGCCGGTTCTCCTTTACGTAGCTCAGAGCCTCCAGAAACATCATTTTAGGCATGAGGCGCGACGCGGGATAATCGGTAGTCATTTCGCGGTACAGGCTGTGGAGAGTGGGGTTGTCGTCGGCCATATATGCGGCGTATGCACGGTTGTATAGGCTGTCTTCCACGGCTGCCATGCGGCGCAGGCGTTCGCTGTAGCCGGGGCGCGCCATGTCGCGTCCGAGCGCCGATTCGGGGAATTCCTCCACGATTGTACGGCGGTAGCGCGCTGCCTCGCTCTCATCGCCGCGGAGGGCGCTCAGAAGGTAGAGATTGTGGAGTGCGTCGAGCCGCACGGGTGTGGCGGGGAAGCGGTGCAGAAGCTCACGGAAGGCGCGTGTGGCCGCCGGATAGTCGCCTAACCGGTCCTTTAGCATCAGCGCCATATTGTAGAGGCCGTCTTCCACCGTGAGGCGCGCGCGGGCGGCGCTGGCTGAGTCCGCCGGAATCTGGGCCAGATAGTAATCGGGATATGTGGGGTCGGAGCGGCGGGCGACGGTCTCGCGGTCGGGGGAATCGGAGAACTCGGAGTTTTCGGAGACTTCGGAGGCCTCCGAGGCTTCGGAAAGCTCTGACCGGGTGGATAGCAGGGAAGTGGTTTTGTCGGAGCGGCGCCAGTCGTCGTCGGGACGGCGGCTGCCCCATCGCTTCTGGAATTCGGCGCTTCCGGCGCGGCGCAGGGCCGGGTTGTAGAAATACCATGCGCGGTCGGTGTTGAGCGTGAACGCCGCAGGTGCCGCGGCGGAGCCCTGAAGGGTGAGAACGGGAATGGATTGGTTTCCCGCGGTCTCGGACGCGGCCTTCTCCTGCTCCAGACGTTTCTGCCGGTCCTTGTACTCCCGGGCGAGGCGCCGGGCTGTCTCCATCCGTTCCTCCGGCGTAAGGGCGCTGAGGCGCAGCAGAGAGTCCTGCAGGGTGACCTCGGAGGCGAACACCGAGAGACGGTCGGCGGCATCGCTGCGCTCTTTCAGACGGTCGTAGCCCTTGAAATCGGGTGGAAGCAGGGGCATTGCCTCGGCAAGCAGCGGCTGGGCCTCGGTGTAGAGGCCTCGGTCGTAATAAAGATTGCCGAGGGCTGCAAGCAGCCGGCCTTTGTCGGCATCCGGGGCGTCGGAATGTTTTATGCCAGTGCGGTACGCCTCCATGGCCGCCGCGGTGTCGGCTTTGGCAAGGGAGAGGTTGCCTATGGCGTAATAAATCTGGTCGAGGTCGGGAGCGTTTACGGCGTAGCGTGCGAGAGAACGGAGCGATTTTATCTCGCTGTCGGCGCGCGCGGGCGCGCACACCTCGCTGCGGCTTATGCGGGCGTTGAAGCGCATGCGCCGGGGAATGCCGCGTGTGTGCGCCACGCGGTCAAACGCCATGTAGGAGCTGTCGTTTTGCCCCGTGGCCGCGTAGAGTTGCCCCAGAAGTAAGGTGAGGCGCGCGCGGGCTATGCCTTTTTCGGTCGGAATGGCCGCACGGAGGGGCGCAATGGCCTCGGCATAGCGTCCGGAGCGAATCATGAGCGATGCCATGTCGAGATTGTAGAGGCCGCGCAGCTGCGGTGTGACAAGGTGTTTCTCTTTCACCGAGGCAAGGGCCATCTCGGCCTCGAAAAGCCATCCGGCGGCAATGTAGCTGCGCGCCATCCACAGCCGGGCTTCGGTGACGGTCTGCGGAAGCCACGGGAAATGGCGCGCCACATAATAGAACGTGGCGGCTGCGTCGAGGAAACGGCCGTCGGCGTAGCGGCTGCGTCCGAGCAGCATCCACGCGTTGTGGAGCACGGGATTGTATTCCTCGCGTTTCATCCACTCGCGGTAGGCGGGATCGTTCCTGTGGCCCGGTTTCGGTGCGGGACGGCGGCGGATGGAGCGCAGGCGTATGGCTTTCTCGGCTTTCTCGGCCGAGCGCGAGAAATCGCCCTGGGGCTGCGGTGCCTCCGGGTTGGCGCGCGCCTCGGCGGGATGGACGTAGAGCATGCGCGAGAAATCATCGGGATAGTCGCGCTCCATGGCATCCATAGTCACGCGGTAATGCTCGTCGCCGTTGAAAAGGATGTTGTAGCGGGTTATGAAGGCGGTATAGCCGCGTGTGGCGGCGGTGTTTTTCTTCATGGAACATCCCTGAAGCACGGTGAGGGCCGCAAGGGCGGTCAGCAGCAACAGGATTCCACGGGAACGCGACATGGCGGATAATATGAGGTTCAGGAAGCCCTTGTGGCCGAGGCGACGCCTCTTGCCACTACATACACCACCACCATTATCATCACTATCAGGGCCGACGCGGGGACATCTATCGCGGCGCTGATTATCAGCCCTCCGAGGCTGCACACCAGAGATATTATCACCGAAAGACCCATCATGGAGCTGAAACGGTGGGTGAACATCTCGGCCACAAGCTGCGGCAGCACGAACATGGACATGAGCAGCATCACTCCCACGAGCTTTATGGTGAGCACTATGGCCACGGCCACGAATGCCGTCATGGCGTAGGTGATGAAGCGCACCGGCAGACCCATCACGCGGGCGAAGTCGCGGTCAAACGCGCATGCCACTATGCGGCTGTAGAACAGCGTCATGAACAGCAGCAGCGCGGCGGTGAATATGGCGAATGTCCAGAGGTCGGCGGTGGAAATGGTGAGCACGTTGCCGAAAAGGAAGGCGTTGAGTTCAGGCACATAGCCGGGCGTGAGAAACACAAACAGGATGCCTATGGCCATTCCCAGCGCCCATATCACTGCAATGGCCGAGTCCTCGCGTATGCGGCATTTCGAAGCCATCCATTCCACGGCAGCCGACGAGCAGATGGCAAACACGGCTGCTGAAAGCATGGGGTTTATGCCCAGGAAATAGCCCAGTCCGAGGCCTCCGAAGCAGGCGTGGGTGATGCCTCCGCTTATGGCCACGAGGCGGCGCACAACTATGTAGGAGCCTATCACCGAGGCGGCCACGGAGATGATGGCCACACCCAGCAGGGCATGGTTGAAGAAGGCGTAATGGAATATGTCGAAAAATCCGTTCATTTATGCAGTATGGTCGCTGATAGGAGCGGCGGCACGCGCGCGGCGTTCCTCGGCCACTATCATCAGCAGTTCCTCGCGCACGTCGGCAGGCAGTTCGATGCCGCGCAGCTGTATGCTCCGGGCCCATCCGGCTATGTCGTGGGGCAGAAGCGTAAGGAGCACGTTGCGGAACTCGTCGGCCTCCTCGGGGGTGTAGCCGTCGGCCGGGCGTCCGCGGAAGCGGTCAAGCTCCTCGTCGTCGTAATACACTATCTCGGGGGATACCGATGCCAGAAGCGAATCGCGCTCACACGTGATATGCATGCCGCAGCAGGCTTCCTCCTGCTCCTGAGCGGGAGGCTGCGGCTGTGCGTGGTCCGCGGCCTGTGAGCGCGCGGTGTCGCGGCGGTGGAGGATATAGAGCAACGCGCCTACGGCCACCAGAGCAAGAAGTATGTAAAGAGCTACTATCATAACGCTTGGCGTGGAGCGGGGTTACATGTCGTCATCGTCGAAGTCATCGTCGTCGTCCTCCGGCTCGTCGAAGTATCCTTCGGCCTCGAGATGCGCCTGAATTTCCTCGGGCGACAGGGAGGCATCAACCGTCACGTAACCGCAACGGCGAAGGTCGTCCCAGAATTCGGGATAGGATTTGTTGACGGCGTCGGCGTCGTTGATCACTATGCCTGGCACGCAGGCTGCCACGGGCGCGAGCGCCATTGCCAGGCGATGGTCGGCGTAGACGTCGAATGCGGGTACATTCTCCACTTTTCTTATCTGCCGTTCCCACTCCAGACCGGAATCGGAGGGATGCACCATAATGCCGAGTTTGGCAAGCTCGGCCGTCACGGCGGCTATGCGGTCACACTCCTTTATGCGGAGCGATTCCAGTCCGGAGAGGTGGAATGGTGTGCCTGTGAGGGCGCAGGTCACGGCAATGGCGGGAGCGAGGTCGGGATTGTCGGAAAGGTCGGCATACAGACGGCCGTCGATATCGGGCGAGGCGGCAATCTCGGCGCCTCCTGCGGTGAATTCGGTGGTGATGCCGAGATGCGCGAATATGTCGGCGCAGGCGCGGTCGCCCTGCAGGGAATCGTCGGCAAGGCCGGGCAGGCTGATGAAGCCTGATGTTAGGGCACACACCTCATACCAGAAAGCGGCCGCGCTCCAGTCGCGCTCCACCTTCTGCTCCACCGGGGAATATGTGGCCACCGGCACGCGTATCTCAGGCATGGTGATGTCGCATTCTACTCCGGCGCGCTCCATCATTGCAAGGGTCATCTTTATGTAGGAGAACGAGCGCACCTCGCCAGAGAGGCGGAGCGTGAGCGGGTTTTCTCCCAGAGGCGCCACCATCAGCAGGGCCGATATGAACTGTGAGCTTACGGTGGCGTCCACGGTGATTTCTCCTCCCGCGAGCCTGCGGCCCGAAATCTTCAGGGGCGGGAAGCCTTCATTCTCCATGTATGTGATGGAAGCCCCCTGCACGCGCAGAGCGTCGACCAGAGCCTTTATGGGGCGCTGACGCATGCGGGAGTCGCCGTCGAGAATCACCTCTTTTCCGGGTGAGCAGGCATAGAAGGCGGTGAGAAAGCGCATGGCTGTTCCGCACGCACCCACGTTGATGGAGTTGGCCTGCGATTCGAGCGACGAGCGCAGCACGCGTGTGTCGCCGCAATGTGCCACGTTTTCGGGCAATTGCATTCCTGGAGTGAGGGCCGCTATAATCAGGGCGCGGTTGCTTACGCTCTTAGAGAGCGGCAGGGTGATTTCTGCTTCGGGCAACCGTGTAGGGGGGAATATACGGTAGTTCATTTGGCTTTTATGGAGTTGTAAAGCAAATTTAGCGAATTATACCGTATTATCCGCAAAAAAAGACGGCTAAACTGACAGGAAGACGCGCCTTTGGCCCGGGAAGGGTCAGATGCCTTTGAGCTCGAGCACCTGCTGGAGAACGTGCTGGGCCTCCTCGACCGTCGACACATGGTCGACCGAGATGCTGTTGCGGCCGTTGCGGTTGCGCAGGCGGCAGCGCGACGTGTTGAGCTGCAGATATTGCAGCAGTTTGCCGAACATCGGGCTCTGATAGTAAGCCTTGTTGCTTTCGTCGACGAAATAGAGATACATCACGTCCTGCTTGAGCGCCACTTTCTCTATGCCCAGGCGGCGTGCCAGGCGGCGCAGGCGCGGGATGCGCAGAAGCTCGGCCGTGACGGGCGGTATCTTGCCGAAACGGTCGACGAGGCGGCTGCGGAAGTTCTGCAGGTCGAGCTCGCGCTCTATGGAGTCGAGTTCCTGATAGAGGGCTATGCGCTCGCTTTCCTGGGGCACATAGTCGGAGGGTATGAGAAGCTCCATATCGCTTTCTATCACACAGTCGGCCACATATTCGGTCTCGCCGTCGGAGGCTATGTCGGCCTGCTCGAGATCCTGGAATTCCTCGGTGCGCAGCTCCGTTACGGCTTCCTTGAGAATTTTCTGGTAGGTCTCGTAGCCCAGGTCGGCTATGAATCCGCTCTGCTCGGCGCCGAGCAGGTTGCCCGCGCCACGTATGTCGAGGTCCTGCATGGCTATGTGGATTCCAGAGCCGAGGTCGCTGAAACTCTCTATGGCCTGGAGGCGCTTGCGCGAGGTCTCGCTGAGCGGTACATGCGGGGGAACGGTGAGGTAGCAGAACGCTTTGCGGGAGCTGCGTCCCACGCGGCCGCGGAGCTGGTGAAGCTCGCTCAGACCGAAGTTCTGGGCATTGTTTATCACTATGGTGTTGACATTGGGCATGTCGACGCCGCTTTCAATGATTGTGGTGGCGAGGAGCACGTCGTAGTCGTGGTTGGCGAAGTCGAGTATGGACTTCTCGAGTTTTTCGGGAGGCATCTGGCCGTGGGCCACGAGCGTGCGCGCGTCGGGTACAAGACGCTTCACCATCGCTTCAAGCTCATGAAGGCCTTCTATGCGGTTGTTGACGATGAACACCTGGCCGTTGCGCGACATCTCGAAGTTTATGGCTTCGGCCAGAATGTCGTCGCTGAGGGTGTTGACCGACGTGACAATGGGGTAGCGGTTGGCCGGAGGAGTGGTTATGGCCGAGAGGTCGCGCGCTCCCATGAGCGAGAACTGAAGGGTGCGGGGAATAGGGGTGGCGCTCATGGTCAGAGTGTCGACGTTGACTTTCATCTGCTTGAGCTTCTCCTTGACGGCCACTCCGAATTTCTGTTCCTCGTCCACAACGAGAAGGCCGAGGTCATGGAACTTGACCGATTTGCCGATGAGCTTGTGGGTGCCGATGAGGATGTCGATTTTCCCCTCGGCGAGGTCGGCGAGCACCTGCTTTGTTTCCTTGGCCGTGCGTGCGCGCGACAGATAGTCGACCCTCACGGGAAAGTCCTTCAGGCGGCGCGAGAAGGTCTGGTAATGCTGGTAGGCGAGGACGGTGGTGGGCACGAGCACGGCGGTCTGCTTATTGTCGGCGGCTGCCTTGAACGCCGCGCGCACGGCCACTTCGGTTTTGCCGAAGCCCACGTCGCCGCATATCAGGCGGTCCATGGGGCGCTGGCTCTCCATGTCGGCCTTCACGGATTTAGTGGCCGTGAGCTGGTCGGGGGTGTCCTCGTAGATGAATGATGCTTCCAGCTCGTGCTGCATGTAGCTGTCGGGCGAGAAAGCGAATCCCTGCTCGTTCTTGCGGGCGGCATAGAGCTTGATGAGGTCGCGGGCAATGTCCTTGAGCTTGCTCTTTGTGCGCTCCTTCATCTTGTTCCATGCGCCGGAGCCGAGCTTGTTTATCTTGGGTGGCACGCCTTCCTTGCCACGGTATTTGGCGAGCTTGTGGAGAGCGTGGATGGAAACGAAGATGATGTCGTCGTTGGCATACACGAGTTTTATCATCTCCTGTGTGCGTCCGGCCACATTGGTGCGGAACAGGCCCGCGAAACGTCCCACGCCGTGGTCCACATGCACTATGTAGTCGCCCGGCTCTATGGAGCTGAGCTCCTTGAGCGAAAGGGCGAGTTTGCCCGAGCGCGCACGGTCGCTCTTGAGGCTGTATTTGTGGAAACGGTCGAAAATCTGATGGTCGGTGAACACGCAGCGGCGGGTGAGATGATCCACGAATCCTTCGTGGAGTGTGCCTTCCACCGGGGTGAATTCTATTTTGTCACCGCGGTCGGCGAAGATGTCGCGCAGTCGCTCGAACTGTTTTTCGGAGTCGGAGAGGATGTGGATTGTATAGCCGTTGTCGATGAATCGGGTGAACGATTCGGCTATAAGGTCGAAGTTCTTGTGGTATAGCGTCTGTGGCGAGCAATCGAGGTCGATGGAGGCGGAGGCTTCGCGCGATGGGACTGCGCCCGCGGTGAAATCGAGACGCCTGAACTCAGGGAATTTAGAGGCGAAGGCCTCGGCGTCGACAAGCTGCCGCATGGCCGAGCGGTCGCCCTCGTCGGCGATCATGGCGCTTTCCGAGAAGGTCTCGGCCGTCACGGCGCGCACGCGGTCAACGGTATAGCCGGCATCGCGCACCGCCAGCAGTGTGTCGGGGCCTACAAATTCGAGAATCGACTCTCCGGCACCTGCCGCGGCCACGTTGGAGGTAATGGAAATAGCGTCGAGTTTCTGCTCGGAGAGCTGTGTCTCCACGTTGAATGTGCGGATTGAGTCTATGTCGTCGCCGAAGAAATCCAGGCGGTAGGGAAGCTCGTGGCTGTAGCCGAAAATATCGAGGATGGAGCCGCGGACGGCGAACTGGCCGGGCTCATAGACGTAGTCGGTCTGGGTGAATCCGTTGTCGCGAAGCCATCTTACGGTTTCGGCAAGGTCGGCGGCGCGGTCTTTGCGCAGTTCGAGTGTGTGGCGTGACAGAGCCTGGCGTGTGGCCACTTTCTCGGCCATGGCTTCGGGATAGGTGACCATGAACCGGGGCGGGTTGGCCGATTCCCAGCGGGTGAGGGCTTCGGTGCGCAATATCTGCGAGGGAGGGTCGGCCTGACCGTATTTGATGTCGCGTTTGTAGCCTGAAGGGAACATTACCACGGCGTCCTCGCCGCACAGACGGGTGAGGTCGTGGTAGAGGTATCCGGCATCGTCGAGCGAGTCGGCCACGGCCACGGTGCGCGTGCCCTCGGGCAGCATGGCGAGCATCATGGCAGCCGACGAGCCGGCGGCATTATACACACTCATCACGCGGCCGGCGCCGGAAAGACCTTTCTGGATGGCCTTTCCCCGCGGACCGCGTGAGAATGTCGCGGAGAGTTCGCGTAAGTTCATTTCTTTGCGGGTGTTTTGGTGTTGTCGGGTACCGGAGCCAGAAGCTGACGGTAGCGCGCCTGGTCGGAGAGCACGGTCACGGCCGAGTCGACGCCGGGATCTGTGCGGAGAGCGTTCTCGATGCCTCCGGCCTGATAATAATAGCGCTCCACGATGGCGCGGGCGAGATAGGGCGAAATGGTGGCCCGGTTGGCGTCAAGCTCTTCATCGAGAGGCTTCTTCATCATCGTGGCCAGATGGTCTATCTGGGTGGAGAGGCTGTCGGTCATGTAGCCCTCGACCTGCGCTGCCTGGCGCAGACGGTCGATGATGGTCTCCAGTACCTTGTCGCGCTGGAACTTGGCGGGGTCTATGAAATTCTTGAAGTCCTCGAAGATGGAATCGGTTATCTCAAACTGTCCGGCCGGGGCTATCGTCGGATGGGTTGCGGCGAAGCGGGTGGCGTAGTCGGAGGCCCAGTTGTCGCGCACCACATTGAATGTGACGCGGCTCACCTCGGGATATTTCACCTCCAGATCGGGGGTGATGCCGCCGCCGTCGCGCACTATTCGTCCGGAGGCGGTGGTGAAGGCGGTGGTGAGGCTGTCGGGGATGCGTCCGGGAGTGCCGTCGGGGTTGCGGTGGGAGTAGTCAATGGCCTGGATGAGTCGGCCGCTGGGAATATAGTATTTGGCGACGGTGACTTTCAGCAGACCGTCGTAGGGAAGGTCGCGGGTGGTCTGCACAAGGCCCTTGCCGAATGTGCGCGAGCCCATTATTACGGCACGGTCAAGGTCCTGGAGGGCTCCGGAGGTGATTTCGGAGGCTGAGGCCGTGTTGCCATCGGTGAGCACTACAAGAGGCAGGTCGGGGGCAATGGGCTTGGATGTGGTTTTATAGACACGCTCGTTGAGGATGCCTTTGCCGCGCGTGCGGAGCACTTCGGTGTCCTTGGGCAGGAAGTAGCCGAGAATCTTCACGGCGCTCTCCAGATAGCCGCCGCCGTTGTCGCGGAGGTCGAACACGAGGCCTTTGAGCTCAACGGTGTCCATGAGGGTCTTCAGGGCCGTCTTCACTTCATCGGCCGACTTGTCGGTGAACTGGGTGAGGGCTATGTAGCCTATGCCGGGAGCCACTGTGCCGAAATAAGGCACGGAAGGTATGCGGATTTTCTCGCGGGTGACATCGAGCACGAGGATGGAATCGGGGGTATAGGGGCGTTTCACCGTCACCTTTATGGTTGAGCCGGGAGCGCCGCGCAGCCTTTCGCTCACCGTCGCGCTGGGCTTGGAGAGCATCGTATCGCCATCAATGGCCACTATAAGGTCGCCGGCCTTCAGCCCGGCTTTGGCCGATGGAGCCCCGGCATAGGGCTCCTCGATGTACACGCCCCCGTCGCGCTGCACGATCATGGCTCCGATGCCGGCGTATTCGCCGTTGTTCTGGCTGTTGAAGTCGTCGCGTTTGTCGCGTGGGATGTATTCCGTGTAGGGATCGAGGGTCTCGAGCATGGCATCGATGGCAGTGCGCACCGAAGCCTCCACGTCGATGGAATCCACGTAGTTTGTCTGCAGTTCTTTCATCACCGAGTTGAACACGTCGATGTTGCGGGCTACGGCTGATTTGGGGCTGCGTGTGGCGGCTGTAGATACAAACCCTGCTGCAATCAGGGCTGCGATGGCGTAGAAAAGCTTCTTCATGAGCGTAAAGGCGGGTTGAGAACGGCGTTGTTAATTAACAAAGTTAAAAGCCGCGACAAAAATAATGATAATTCGGCGTTTTCGCGCAATCTCCGGCCTCAATCTGGGGCAAAGCACGCGAAACAGCTATTGTTACAACACATAAACGGATGAAATATTTCGGGAGAAGGGCTATTTTATGTTTTGTTTCAGTATGCAGGGACAAAAATGGACTATATCGATGATTTATGGAGGAGAAAAAATCAACCTATAAGTTGCAAAATTCATACTGTTTTCGTAACTTTGTTTTTAGACAAATGTTTATAGGATATGAAGTTCGTCAGGATAATAGACGGGTTTGACCATCTTTGGGCTGTCAAAGCTCAGGGCAAAGAGGCGGATGAACTCACAGTTTTGTTCCGCAACTGGACCAATGGCGAGTATCTGCTTGATTTCTTTATGGAAAATATAGAAGATCTTAAAAGTTATTTTCATATAGAAAGACTCGATGAAGCCGTCAATGATACGTTTGAAGATGCGGAGGCGCTGCAGGAACTTATTCTTGAGATCCCATACACGGAGCATCTTGACGAACTCTTCAAACCACTTGATATCACCGACAACCGCGCGCGTGAACTGAGCCGGGAGAAGGCCCGCAACTGGAATCGAGAACGTCATGCAAGCTGGCTTCGGATTTACGCTATCAGGCTTGAACCTAATGTCTACATTGTAACCGGGGGAGCTATCAAACTTACCCGGACTATGCAAGAGCGGGAACATACCACGCTCGAATTGCAAAAGCTGAACCGATGCAAGGCATTCCTTAAAGATAACGGCGTTTTTGATCAGGACAGTTTTGTTGAACTTACTAATGAATAATCTTATGGCAAGCAAGGCAATTAAATTTCTGGAAGAACATCAGAGTGAAACTCCCTCGCGGTTTACCGAAGAAGCTACGTGGCGAAAAGAAAACGAGGGCTGGCTGCGCTGGTCGCGGCAGCTTGCGGTGACTCTTATCGGTTATATGCAGGATAACGGTCTGAAAAGGGCCGACCTTGCTGCACGTCTTGGCGTTAGCCCGCAGTATGTCAGCAAACTATTGTCGGGGACCGAAAACCTCAGCTTCAAGAGTGTAGCCAATATTGAGGAGAAACTTGGCATAACTTGCTTCGCAATGGCATAAAGAGTTTTGTGAAGAGTTTTGCAGAAAAATATGCGAAAAGTGGGAAAAAAGTTGCAAAATTGGAATTATGGGATTAATTTTGCAACGCAATTGTCCAGAGGGGCATTGCATCGTTTTTAAGTGATGATATTAAGCTTCAGTAGCTCAGTTGGTTAGAGCACCTGACTGTTAATCAGGGGGTCGTTGGTTCAAGCCCATCCTGAAGCGCCAAAAGAATTTAGGGTTTAGTTAAGCTTCAGTAGCTCAGTTGGTTAGAGCACCTGACTGTTAATCAGGGGGTCGTTGGTTCAAGCCCATCCTGAAGCGCATAGAAAGCCGTGTGACGTGAAGTCATGCGGCTTTTTTTGCTTTTGCAACGCAATCCATCACCCCAAATGTCCAACCTGCCCTGTCTGGGGGGTGAGAAACAGGTGCTCACAGAATGGTGAAGACGTCTCGCGGAGCACCGGAGGTGCGATTTCTCTACAACCCACTGCGTGAGCTGTGGGAAGGGAGTGGCACCTGCATCGCTATGCGTCAAGCCTCGGAGAGCGCGCTGCCGCATGATGCGACAGCATGGGAAACCCTTCTGGTCGTCAGGAGGCTGTCAGCAAAGGCCTATGCTTACGCTTTGTGCGGCGGCGCGCCCTCCGGGGCTTGCCGCACAGGAAGGAGAGATGCTCTCGGGTCCCACAGCTTACGCAGTGGGTTGTAGAGAAATCGCACCTCCGGTGCTCCGATGGGGGATTTTCAAAACAGGGAAAAGTAGGGCTGCTCCATGGAGTAGCCCTATTCAATGCGTTGGTTCTCAGCGGATGCACGAGCGTGCATCCCTACCGTTTGGACGGGAATTTGATTTTTGCAATACCTTCATGTTCACAATGCGTTGATTATAAGGGGATGCACGCGCGTGCATTCTTGCAAATTTGGGTGGGGATTAGGGGTGGGGATGGTGGCGGAGGTTGTGGAAGAGGGCGGGGGCGTGGGGGATGAGAGCGGAGGGGGTGAGGGGACGGGAGGGGGAGTCGGTGAGGCCGGCCATGGCTGCGAGGCGGCCTATTACCTCTGAAGGGGTGGAGGTGAGGCGGAGGTGGGCCATGCTCATGGCGTGGTCGCGTTTGGAGAGGCGGATGCCAGCTTCGTTGCAAATCAGCGGGAGATGGGCGAATTCGGGAGGAGTGTGGCCTAAAAGTCTGTAAAGCAATAGCTGTCGGGGGGTGGAAAGAAGAAGGTCGTCGCCGCGCACCACTTCCGTGACGCCCATCAGGGCATCGTCGACAACCACCGCGAGTTGATAGGCCCAGGCGCCGTCGGCGCGGCGGAGCACGAAGTCGCCGCAGTCGGTACTCAGGTTTGAGCTTATGGGGCCGCACAACCGGTCGGTGAACTCGATGGTTTCATCGGGCACCCAGAGACGCTCGGAATGAGGGCGGTCGGTGACTACGGGGGGAAAGGGCGGAGCGGGAGCCGGTCGGCATGTGCCGGGATAGATGATGTTGCCGTCGGAGAGATGGGGCGCGTTCGAGGCCATGATGTCGGCGCGCGTGCAGAAGCAGGGATAAACCATGCCGGCGGAGCGCAGCTCCCCGAGGGCGGCGGCGTAGAGATGGCCGCGACGGCTCTGGCTATAGGGCCCGGAGGGGCCGACGTCGTCGAGACCGCCTTCGTCCCAGTCGAGACCGAGCCAGCGGAGATCGTCTTCTATCGCTTCGGCGTGCTCGCGGCGGGAGCGCTGCGGGTCAAGGTCTTCGATACGCAGAATCCATCGTCCACCGGCACTGCGGACCGATAGCCACGACATGAGGGCCGTGAAGAGGTTGCCCAGATGCATGCGTCCGGATGGAGAAGGTGCGAAGCGCCCCACTACTGTAGGTTTCTGTGTCATAGGTCGGCGAGAGCGGCAGGATTGTTTCGGGGATGGCAGGAAAGGATTTCGCTGCGCAGCCTTGAGGAGTCGATGTGTATGTAGATTTCTGTGGTGGCTATGCTTTCGTGGCCGAGCATCTGCTGGATGGCCCGCAGATTCGCGCCCCCTTCAAGCAGGTGGGTTGCAAAGGAATGGCGCAGAGTGTGGGGCGAGACCTCGCGTCTGATTCCCGCGAGATCGGCGAGGCGTTTCACTATGTAGAAAATCATCACGCGGGTGAGTCGGCGTCCGCGGCGCGAGATAAAAAGCATGTTTTCCTCGCCGGGCTTCACGTCGATGGCGGCGCGCTCCACGAGCCAGCGGCGAATCTCGGCGGCGGCCACGGGCGAGAGGGGCACAAGGCGTTCCTTCGAGCCTTTGCCTCGCACCACCACGTATTCCTCGTCGAGATACACGCGGCTGATTTCAAGGTTTATAAGCTCGCTGACGCGGAGGCCGCACCCATAAAGCGTTTCCATGATGGCGTGGTTGCGCACGGCCTCGGGTGATGCGGGGTCGATGGCTGAAATCATGGCGTCGATTTCTTCGACGCTCAGAACCTCCGGAAGGTGTCGGCCCGGTTTGGGATTTTCCAGAAGTATGGCAGGATTGGAATCGAGGTATCCTTCCATTTTCAGGAATCGGAAGAATGATTTCACTCCCGAGATTATGCGGGAGCGCGAGCGGGGAGAGATACCGAGGTCGAAAAGGTCGGCGGCGAAGGCCTGGAGGTGGGAGAGGGTGACATCGTTGAGCGAGACGCCTTCTTCGGTCAGATAGGCGATGAGTTTGGCGACGTCGGCCAGATAGGCGGTGCGGGTGTTGTCGGAGAGGCCGCGTTCGAGCACAAGAAAGGCCTCGAATCCGGCAATGGCTTTTTCGGTGTCGTCAATCTTTCTCATGGCGGGGAAGGAGGTCAGTCGGTGAGTTCGAATGTCTGGCGCGGCAGATGGGGCAGCCCTACGTAGACGGAGCCGGAGGAGCCTTTGAACGACATGCCGAAGGCCGGGGCACAGTGGGCCACCGGGTCGGAATAAGGAAGCGTGGAAAATATTATTGTGCCCGGTTCCGGAGCGCCGCGGAATGTTCCGGTGCAGATCATGAACGGGGCATTTCCGGTGACGATTGTTGCCGAGGGCATGGCTGCTTCCAGTGCGGCGAGCATTGCGGGAGAGAGGGTGGTGCCGGGCATGAGGCCGATGACAGGGGGACGGAAGCGGAGAACGACGCGGAAGAGGAGCCGGGACGTGGCCGCATCGCGGCGCGAAGCGGCGAGTGAGGCAATCCGGGCGTAGCAATAGTATGCGCAGGGCTGCGCGAGCACCTCCCGGATGAAGTCGAAGGCAAACGGTGAGTGGACGCCGAAGCCCCGCGAGCGGAGGCGGCGCGAGAGGGGATGCTTAGCCCACTGTAGGTTCATGCGCGGGAACGGTTTCGGCTTTCCGACGGCCGATGATATATAGCGCAAGGGCTGCGGCGAGAGCTATATAGATGATAATCACCGCTATGGTGGCGGCTGTGTCGGTGGCGTGGAGCGAGGCGGGGTCGAAGCGCATCTCCACTGTGTGGCTGCCGGCAGGGAGCCTGATGGCACGCAGCAGATAGTTTACGCGGCCTATATCCACGGGCTGACCGTCGATGGTGGCAGTCCATCCCCAGGGGAAGAACACCTCGGAGAACACTGCCACGCCTCCGCGGGCGCTCTCGGCGTGGTAGGTGAGGCGGTTGGGAGCGTAGGTGGTGAGGCGTATGGTGTCGGCGGCGGCGCGCGGTGCGGAGGTGCCGAGAATGTCGCTGAAACGGCGGTCGGCCACGGCTGTGCGCGCGGGATTGATGACGTCGAGAGCGGCCATTTCGGCATCGGCGCCGTCAACGTAGGCCACGGAGTCGACAAACCAGGCGTTGCCGAGGGCTTCTTCGTTCTGAAGCGGGGTACCAGTATAGTCAACTATATAGCGGGCATTGAGCATGTTGACGGCATTCCAGTCGCCTGCCGAGGGATTTCCGGAGAGGAAGGGCTGGAAGTGACGGTCGATAAGATCCTGATAGCGGGTGAGCTTGGCGGCGTGGTAGCCTCCGATGGTCTTGTGGCGGTAGGACGGGCCGGGCTGCCAGAACTGGGGCATGTTGAGCACGCGGTAGCTCGTGACGGTGTCGGCGAGGATTGTGCGGTCAGCATCGGTGAGCGGGAACGGGTCGCCGCGGCTGAGGCGCTTGGGCACGAAGCTTTCCGTGTCGAGATAGCGCTTGTTGACAAAGAAAAGGTCGCCGCACACGAGCGCTCCGGCTATCACGGCAGCGAGGCCGAGGGAGAGTTTGCCGTAAAGGTAGAGCAGGAGGATGCCGAACCCCGCGCCGGCTATCATAAAGCTGCGCATGGCGTCGGCGCTCACCATGGAATAGCGGAGATTCTCAATGGCTCCGAATATGTGGGGATTGTTGAGGGAGAATGCCTGAAGGGTGGCCGCGTCGGCGCCCTGGGCGGTGAGCTGCCGGGCGATCATGGCGTCGGTCTGACGGTCGGTGTCGGTCACCGCGGAGCCGAAGACGGAGGGCGCGATTATGGCAAGAAGGCAGATTCCCAGCGCAATGCCGAAGCCCCAGGCTATGCCGCGGCGGTTGCGCGCAAGCGACTCGGCGGGAGTGCCTGTGAAAATCTGCTGCAGCGCCATGGCCGCGAGCAGGGGCATGGTGAATTCGGCTATCACCAGAATGCTCTCTACGGTTCGGAACTTATTGTACATCGGCATGTAGTCAATCATGATGTCGGTGAGCCACATGCAGTTGCGCCCGAGGGCAAGGAGGATGGAGAACACCGTGAGAATCACGAGCGCCCACTTGAGCGGGCCGCGCACCATGAAGCATCCGGCGAGGAACAGCGCGAAAATCAGCGCGCCGATATAGACGGGGCCGTTGGTTGGCTCAGGCTCGCCGAAATACTGGCCTACGTAGCCCAGGTAATAGGCTTCGTCGGGGGAAATAGTGCCGTTTTTAACCATCTCCTTGGCTTCGTCGAGGTCGGCGAGAGTGAGCATCTTGTTGGAGCCTTTCTCGGGTTTGACAGTAGCGCCGCCCTTGATGTCGGGGATGAGGAGGGTGAAGGTCTCGGCACCGCCGTAGCTGTACTGGGTAATGTAGTCGCGGTCGAGGCCTGCCTCGGAGCCTGCCGAGGCATCTGTGCGGGTCAGCTCGGAATGGCCTCCGCGCATGGTCTCCTTGGAGTATTCGTAGGTGTAGTAGAGGCTCGGGAGATTGGCCGTCACGGCAGCCACGCCGGCAAGGGCGAGGGAGCCTGTGGCTATGAGCCAGCGGCGCATCTCACGCGCTCTGACGGCCTTGATCAGGGCCACGATGACGAAGGCGAGGATGACGAACAGGAAGTAGTAGGACATCTGCACGTGGTTGCTTGCAATCTGCATCATGGCGAAGAGGGCGGCAATTGCCGCTCCGGCAAGATAACGGCCGCGGTAGCAGAGGATTATACCGGCTATTGTGGGCGGGATATAGGCGAGGGTGACGAACTTCCAGATGTGTCCGGCACCGATCAGAATCACGAAATAGGATGAGAATCCGTAGGCAATGGCTCCGATGAGGGCCACATACCACCGCATGCGCATGGTCATGAGCAGGATGAAGAAACCGAGCATCATCATCATCACGAGGTTGGCGGGAGCCGGAAGGCCGAAGCCCATCACGGTGTTGATCCAGCGGAAGAGCGCCCCGGAGGGGTAGGAGGGAGAAATCTGGAAGGTGGGCATGCCGGAGAATACAGAATTGGTCCAGCGGGAGGTCTCGCCCGTGGCTTCGTGGAAGGCCTTGACTTCCTGGCCTATGGCTATGCCCTGCTGGGTGTCGTACTGCTGGAGGACGTTGCCCTGGGCGGCGTCGGGATAGAAGTAGACGAAGGCTATTATGGCCATGAGGACCAGCGATATGAGAGTGCCGAGGAATGTGCGGCTGCGGAGGACTTGCTTTGTGCGGTTCATTGCGTATTTTGGATTTTGGGCCTAAAGTTACGAAAAATATTCTGTGGGGTAGCTAAGTTAGCTGATTTAGCTTAAATAGGAAGGCGTTGCGCCAAATATCGGAATTTGACGCAACGCCTTGGATGGGATTCGAATTCTAATGTTTAACCGTCAGAGGCCGAGGGATTTGAATGTACGGGGAGCGGGGACGGGGGGAAGGGGTTTGCGGTCCTTGAGCTGGTCGAGGGCAACCTGGATGGCTTTGTCGAGCTGCTGGTCGGTGCCGGCTTCTTCTTTCACGGGGTCGTTGTCGATTAGAATGTCGGGGTCAACGCCGTGGTTTTCAACAATCCACTGGCCGGTGGCCGCGTCGTAGTTGGTGAAGAAGGGCACGCGCACGTCGGTTCCGTCCATGTAGGGGAGCGAGCCGCTGATGCCGATGATACCGCCCCAGGTGCGGGTGCCCACAACGGTGCCGAGCTTGTTGGCCTTGAAGCTCCAGGGGAAGAGGTCGCCGTCGCTGGCTGAATATTTGTTGATCAGGAGCACTTTCGGGCCGGTATGGGAGCCGTCGGGGACTGTGCCGGTGAGGTTGGAGCCGCGGCGCATTGTCATGCGGTAGGGGCGGCGCATCAGTCGCTCGATGATCATGGGGCTCACGTTGCCGCCGCCGTTGGCGCGGTCGTCGATGATGAGGGCTTCTTTGTCGAGCTGCGGATAGAAATAGCGTGCGAACTCGTTGAGGCCTTCGGGACCCATGTCGGGGATGTAGATGTAGCCCACGCGGCCGCCGGAGGCCTTGTCGACGCGGTCGATGTTGCGGCGCACCCACTGGAGGTGGCGCAGAGGATATTCATTGTCAAGGGGTTTGACAACGATCTTGCGGGCTGCTTTGGCGGAGCCGGCGGGAGCGATGGTAAGCTCGGTGAGCACGCTGGCTTTTCCGGCGAGGAGCGTCTGGATGTTGGCAACGGTGTCGGTTGCGATGCCGTCGATGGCGGTGATGACGTCGCCGGCCTTAACGCCTGTGCCGGGCTGGGCAAGCGGGGAAACGAGTTCCTTGGAGTAGGGAGCGCCCTCGAGGATGGCGTCGATGCGGTAGCCGCCTTTCACACGGCTGATGTCGGCACCGAGCAGACCCATGGAGACGCGGGGAGCTTCGGGTTTCTCGCCGGGATTTACGTAGGCGTGGCCGCAGGCAAGCTCGGATATCATCTCGCCGATGAGGTAGTTGAGGTCGAGGCGTGTCTTTACCCAGGGAAGCAGGGCGGCATATTTGTCGTGGATGGCTTTCCAATCTACGCCGTGCATATTTTCAAGATAGAAGCCGTCGCGGTAGGCGCGCCAGGTCTCGTTGAAAATCTGCGCCCACTCGGCGGGATAGTCGATGACGGCAACCATGTCGGAGAGGTCGACGGGTTTGTCGAGCTTCACTTTCGATGCCGAGAGGGGACCGGTGTATATTTTTTCACCTATTATATATAAGGCGTGTTTCCCGTCGGCAGCCGGAATCATCATGGCGTCGGCCACGGCGTTGTCCTCGGCCTTGGCAAGGTCGAAGGCGCGGGTGGAACGGCGGGAGGAGTACCACACGTTTTTGCCGTCGGAGTAGACGGGACGATAGTAGCCTGCCTGGAGTGGAAGCTTGACTATGCGGCCGGGAAGGCCTTCGGGGTCGATGGTGACGGCCGTAGCATCCGACTTGTCGGACTTGTCGGACTTGTCGGATTTTGTGGCGAGTTTTTCGTCTTCGGGGAGGAGGGGAGAGGGGGTGTCGGCGGTGAGCATGGCCATGTAGATGCCGCCCATGTTGTTGTAGACGTGGTTCCACTCAAGCTGTCCGTAGGTGGGGTTGAAGTCGCGCTCGGAGGTGAAGATGAGGTAGCGGCCGTCGGAGGAGAATATCGGGGAGGATGAATCATACCATTTTTCTGTCACGGGATACTCTTTGCCGTCGGCGAGGGAGCGCACGTAGATCACGCCCATCTGGTTGGCGCCGGAGCGGGAATAGGCTATCCAGCGGCTGTCGGGTGATACGGCTATGCCGCGCATCTCGTGCTCGGGATTGGTGAAGAGCACGGTTTTTGCGCCTGATGCGGGATCAACGCTCACCACGCGGTTCTTACGGTCGGTGTAGATGATGCGGCGTGCGTCAGGCGTCCACTGGAGGGCGCGAATGTAGGTGTCGTTGCCTTTGGTAAGCTGGCGTGGCGAGGAGCCGTCGGCGTCCTTGAGCCAGATTTCGGTCTCGCCGGTGGCGTCGGAGATGTAGGCTATCGACTTGCCGTCGGGGCTCCACACGGCAGCGCGGTCGTGCGCGCCGGGAGTGCGGGTGATGTTGCGCGTCACGCCTTTGCCGGCTGCGGGAACGTCGAACACTTCGCCGCGGGCCGTCACGGCCATGCGCTCGGCTGCGGGCGAGGGGCTGGCGTTGGTTATGCGGTCGGCCACGGACTGCTGCTGCGGACGGGCGTAGACGTTGTCGGCGGCAAGGGTGATGTCGATTTTGCGCGACTGTCGTGTGGTGGGGTCGAAGGCGTAGATGTAGCCGCCTTTCTCAAACACGATGGTGCGGCCGTCGGACGAGGGGAACTTGATGTCGAAGTCGGTGAAGTCGGTCACCTTCTCGGTTTTGCCGGTGAGGGTGTTGTAGGCGAAGAGGTTCATGGTCATGTCGCGGTCGGAGATGAAGAAAATCTCGTCGCCGATCCACATCGGGGCGATGTCCTGCGCCGGGTTGGAGGTGATGTTGGTCACGGTGCCTTTTGCGGGGTCGTAGATCCAGATGTCGTCGGCCATTCCGCCGCGGTAGTATTTCCAGGTGCGGAATTCGCGCATCACGCGGTTGTAGGCCATGCGCTTCCCGTCGGGCGAGAAGGAGCAGAAGCCGCCTTCAGGCAGGGGAATGCGGGTGGGCATCGAGCCGTCGGTGGGAGCTTTCCAGAGCTGGCCGTCGAATCCGTCGCCTATGCGGTTGCGGTAGACAACCGTGCCGTCGGGCGCCCAGCCCATGGTGATGTTGTTGGGACCCATGCGGTCGCCCAGGTCGTCGCGCGAATTAGTAGAGGTGTAGGTGATGCGGCGCGGTTCGCCTCCGCGGGCGTCCATCAGATATACTTCGGTGTTGCCGTCGTATTGTCCGGTGAAGGCTATCTGGCGCCCGTCGGGCGAGAAGCGGGGAAAAATCTCGTTGCCGACGTGGGAGGTGAGGCGGCGTGCCTCGCCGCCTGCAAGCGGGGCGGTGTAGAGGTCGCCGGCGTAGCTGAACACCACGTCGCGGCCGTTGGTGGCCGGGAAGCGGAGCAGTCTTGCCTCGGGACCCGTGGTGGCAGCCGGAGCGGCTGCGGCCTGGGTTGCGGCTGCGGCAAGCAGCGCAAGAAGGGTGATTTGCTTTTTCATAAGCTGTGGAATGATTGGTTAAAATATGTTGTGCCACGGCAAATATACATAATTTTTCTGAGGAGACCCCATGCCGACGCGGATTGCGAGGCACGCATGCTCCGCAACTTGCATCTTTGTTTTAGTAGCTTGTCTCTTTATTTTATATGGAGGCTTCCTTTTCTCCGGCTCCGCAGGGAGGTTGCAAAGAAATCGCGCCTCCGGCGCTCCGTGGGGAGAAACGGCGGGAAGTTGAGCGCCCCGGAGGCGAAGCGCCGACCATAGGAGTCGGGTTGTAAAAATGGGTTTAGGTATGTTAAATAAGCCTTTTAGGGGTTGAATGGATACTAAACGGGTAAGGAAATGCGTTTTGTCATAGAAAAAAACAACTGTTTTGTTGGAATTGTCGATGTTTTTATTGTAAATTTGCAAGTGGAAGTCTACGAGCGTATGCCCGTTTCTTCCCGATGCCATGGAATCAAAACCAATGCAAATTGAAAGAGACCATACAGGAAAAATATCCAATACCAATCGAAATATAAATATTTTAGATACACATTTTTATTAATCAATCTTTTTTTAACCAATCTATGCCTAATCAATTAACTAAATTGATGCTGGCCGGTATCCTCTCCTGCGGCGCATGCGGAGCGGTTTATGCCACGGAAGCTCAGACTGCACAGGCCCCTGCGCAGACTGTAACGTGTACCGGTACAGTGTATGACTCAACGGGTGAGCCGGTGATCGGCGCCTCAGTGATTGTGAAAGGTGCCGGAACAGGCGCTGCCACAAATATCGATGGTGAGTTCTCGCTGAAAGGTGTAAAAATCGGCGACGAAATCACAGTTACCTACATAGGCTGCGACCCCTATACCTTCAAGGTTACCGGTAGCGAGCCCGTGTCCATTACTCTTAAAGAGAACGCCCACAACCTCGACGAAGTCGTTGTGACCGCTCTCGGTATGAAACGTGAAAAGAAAGCCCTCGGTTACGCAGTGACCGAACTCAAGGGCGACGAACTCAACACTAACGTCGTTAACCCCGTGTCGGCACTTCAGGGAAAAGTTGCCGGTGTGAACATCAACCAGTCTGACGGTGGTCTCTTCGGTCACAACAAGATTGAAATCCGCGGTGCTTCCACCCTCGGAAAGAACAACCAGCCTATTTACGTTGTAGACGGTATTATACTCGATAATGATCAGCAGGATAAGGAAGCTGACTGGGACGGCAATAACCTTGACTACGGTAACGAGCTGAAGAACCTCAACCCCGCCGACTTCGAGTCGGTATCGGTGCTGAAGGGTGCTGCCGCTACCGCACTTTACGGTTCCCGCGGTCTGAACGGTGTGGTTGTGATCACAACCAAGAGCGGTAAGGGTTCAAAGGGTTACGGCGTGACCGTTACTCAGAGCCTCGGTTGCAACTGGATGATCAGTGCTCCTAAGTTCAACACTATTTATGGTTCCGGCCCCCGTGTAGGCTATAGCACCTATGGCGAGGATCCTTGGGATAACCGACTCGCTCTTAATGCTAATGGCGTTCCCTCTCTTATCGCAACCGCCAACAATGGCGGCGGCTATGGCTGGGGTGCTGCATATTCGGACTATGAAGGAACTCCCGTAGAGTACCTTGACGGCCGTATCATGCCTTATCACGCATTCAAGAACAACTACAAGGATGCTCACCGCACCGGCTTTACCAGCAACACCAACGTTGCAGTAACCGGCGGTAATGAAACCACCACATTCTATATGTCGGCCGGTTATCAGTACTCAGAAGGTGTTGTTGACCGCAACGATTTCAAGCGTTTCAGCTATATGCTCAAGGCTTCCCACCAGATCAGCAAGACTGTGAACGTTGAAGGCGGTGTTACATTTGCTAACTCTACTCCCCGCAACTCACCTCTCAATATGGGTGAATTCTTCACCTATAGCGGCAACCTTCAGCCCTGGGTCGACGTTGCCAATGAGAAGCATAATTATAAAGGTTCCCGCGGCGGTCTGCCTATCCCCGGCGACCCCAACTACAACAATGCGCAGAACGACCTGTGGTGGCGTATCTTCGAGAATACCTACATGCGCAAAGAAAATGTGGTTCGTCCTAACGCCAAGATTACCGTTACTCCTTTCGACTGGCTGCGTCTCAGCGCCGAAGGTTCTTTCAACTACTACAATGTTCGTGGCGAGGATAAAGAATATGGTACCGGTATCGACGGTGAAGGTGGTTCCTATGCTCTGAGCCAGAGCACTAAAGAGCAGACCAACCTCAATATCAATGCAAACATCAATAAGGATTTTGGCGATTTCGAGGCTCATGCCATGCTTCGAGGTGAGTATTTCCACTCCTACTATCAGGCAAGCTCCGCTCATACCAATGGCGGTCTTGTGAACTACAACAAGTTCTTTATTACCAACTCCAAGAATGCTCCCACGTATTCTGCCGATGTCAGCGGTAAGAAGACAATGTGGTCAGCAATGGCTCAGATCGGCGCAAGCTGGAAGGGTCAGGTTTACGTTGACGTAACCGGACGTAATGACTGGTCTTCTGCTCTTCTGTATTCTGATGGTCATGGTACATTCAGCTACTTCTATCCTTCGGTATCCGCATCATGGCTTGCCGACAATACCTTCCGCGAGTATCTCCCCTGGTGGGTATCTATGGCTAAGTTCCGTGGATCATGGGCTCAGGTTGGTAATGATACCGATCCCTATCGCATCAACTCAGCTTACAGCTTTGTAAATGTTGACCATAACGGTACAAATGTTCCTACCGTAGGTATTCCCGGCACCGCTTACGCTCTCAACATCAAACCCGAACGTAAGACTTCATGGGAGTTCGGTCTCGACTGGCGTTTCGTGAACAACCGCTTCGGTCTCGACTTCACCTATTATAAGGAGAATACCAAGGATCAGATCATGGAAATCTCCGTTCCTTCTCAGTCAGGTCTCAGCCGTCAGCTCATCAATGCCGGTAACATCGAAAACAAAGGTATCGAGCTCGCTCTCAATGCCACTCCTATCGAGACAAAGGACTGGACATGGGATATCAACTTCACCTATACCCGCAACCGCTCCAAGATTGTTGAACTCCATCCCGACGCTGCCGAGTTTATCGAGCTCTCCGGTAATGTACAGTACGGTAACTTCCGTGTTGGTTCTGTAGCCAAGGTGGGTGGTGCTTACGGTACCCTTATGTCTGACTCCGCTCCTGAAAAAGACACCGAGTCGGGTCTCAATGTCCTGAATTTCAACAATACCCGTAAGGTAGCTTACGAGCGTCCTTCTATGGTTCCCGAAGTTATCGGCGATATCAACCCCAAGTTCCTCGGTAGTGTATCAACTAATCTCCGCTGGAAGAACCTCCGACTCAATGTGGCTATCGACGGCCGCTGGGGTGGCTACGTAGCAGCCTTCAACAACCGTTACGGAACCCAGATGGGTATCACTGAGAGCTCTCTCAAATGGCGCGATGCTGCTCACGGCGGTACGAAGTTTACTTCAATGTGGACCGGTAAGACTTACAACGACGGTGTGATACCTGAGGGTATCTTCAGAACCGGTACAGAAATTGCAACTATGGTCAACACCGGTAATCCTCGTGGCGATGGCTCCTATACCTATGTAGTAGGATCCGGTAAATACACAAGCGGCGAGACTTTCCGCGAACTCATGGAAAAAGGTATTGTTGAGCCTTCACATGCCGGTACTTACCAGCTGTTCAGAAACGCATGGGGCTACACCTCAACCGGTGGTTCTGTAAACGAGATGTGGTATCATAAGCTCAACTATGTAGCACTTCGTGAGATCTCTCTTAGCTACTCGATGCCTCAGACCATAGCCTCCAAGATTGGTGCAAAGGGCCTTACTCTTACCGCTACCGGTCACAACCTCGGTTATCTCCACAACAGTCTACCTAACGGCATCAACCCCGAGTCAGTTCGCGGTACCAACTCCCACGAGTTCCGTATCCGTAACTACGACGGAACTGTTGCAAGCTTCACTTTCACTATCAATGCCCAGTTCTAATACCAAAAATTTTGATACAACACAACTATGAATAAATTTAAAAAACTTCTTTCGGTAGGTTGCGTAGGCGCCATGCTGGTAGGTTTCAGCAGCTGCCGCGACGACTGGTCCGATCAAAATACAAAGCCGACACAGATTACGAAGGCAACCCCTTCTACTCTACTCTGCTCTGCCGAATTCGCGTTCTATCCTTTCGGCTACGGTCACTACTTCTATGGAGTAAGACCTACTTTCATCAACTCCCAGATGGCCAGCTTCTCCAGCGGTATCACAGAGGAAACACTTAAGAACAGTGTTCCTTCCACAAGCGGCTGCATGGTAAAGGCTCTCACTTATGTCAGTGAAATGGAATATACCCTCGGACAGATGTCGGAGGAAGAGGCTGCAAGCTATAATGCATATCTTCAGGCTGTCAAGGTGATTGCTATTTATTGTGGCATCATGGATTCGGATACTTCCGGTGATGTTCCCTATACTGAAGGTGGACGAGCTTATCGCGGTGGCACTCTTACTCCTCAGTATGATAGAGTAAAAGATCTTTATGACCTTTGGAATACCGAACTTAAAAATGCAGTTCAGGTCTTCAAGAATCCTCCTGCCGGTCAGTCCGGTAGCGCTTCTGATGATATCATTTTTGGTAAAGACTGGAATAAATGGGCCAAGTTTGCAAGTTCTCTTCGCGTGAAACTTGCCACTCGTTTGCTTGCTCAGAATGCAGCTTTGGCAAAACAGATTGTAGGAGAGGCCGTTGCTGACGGTGTGATTACCGATTCTGCCGATGATGTTCTCTTCAACAAATCATCAGCAAGGGCTTTGGATGCTGTGACCGGTATTGATGCAGGTGAAATTGCTTATGGTTCAGGCAATACTTCTTACGATTATCACGGTATCGTAGGTAACCAGAAAGTTGTAGACTGGCTCCGCACCAACAAAGACCCGCGTCTCCGCTTCCAGTTCGAGAAGAACAACTGGACCGGTAAGGTTATCCAGTATTACCTATCTAACGGACATAAGGATGTTATGCCTCCTGTTGTTCTTGAGCGTTGCATAATTGACAACGGTGTATTCAAAGGTTACAAGGACGAATTCGGTGGTAATCTCTGGGCCCGCTATATCGGTGTGCCTGACATGATTGACCCCGTAACCGGTGCTAATCTCCACAACAAGGAAAATGGCCAGTACTTCCTTTATAGCCAGGGAGCCGCAGAAGGTGGCAACCAGATTTCAGTTCACGTAGGAGAAGCAGACGCAACTTTCTCTTATCGTCCTTACTCTACTGCTAACGAGAAACTTATCCGTACAAACGAGGACTTCACACTTCCACGTATACCGGGTGATAACGCCGAACGTGCTGACTATGATACCGATACTCCTCGCTACGATATGTATCTCTCGGCAGCTGAAATTAACTTCTATCTCGCTGAGTTTGCTACATACGGCGGCGTTGCCGGTCTTGGTTCCGCAGCTGAATATTTCAAAAAAGCTGTTGAGCAGTCTGTAAATACCTGGGCTCGCCTTGCAAGTCTCAATAAAGTTCAGTACTACGATCAGACTTACGGATATGCCGATGAATATGAAGCAAATATCGCACTCCAGGACGGTGAGGTCGCTGCACTTCTCGCACGTCCTGACTATCAGCTGACCGGTAACAAGTCGGAAGACCTGGAGAAGATTTTCCTCAACCTGGAAATCCACTTCATGTTCAATACTGTTGACCATTTCGTGACTGCCCGTCGTTCAGGTGTGCCCAAGATTGGTTCAAGCATTCTTCCCCGCACAACCTACTCAGTTATTGCCGCAACGATTATGCCTCGTCGTCCCGACTTCCAGAAGCCGAGCGATACAGACCAGATGCGAGATATCCTTGCTGAGGTTTACAGCCGCCAGGGCTTTACCCTGAATGCTGTTGCTGACTTCCAGGCAGGTATCCTCAATACCGAGCGTCTGTGGCAGGATGTAGGTGCTCCCAACTGGGGTGCAGGTCCTATAATCTACTAATTAGGAATTGTTAGACAACCTAACATAAAGGCATCACTCCGCGAGGAGTGATATCGACCCAACAATGAGAGGGTGACGGAACCGGTTGGTTTCGCCACCCTCTTCAGTTATTGGACGCTACGGACATTACGGACATTACGGACGCTACCGACATTACGGACTTTAGGGACATTACGGACGCTACGGACATTACGGACTTTAGGGACATTACGGACCCTACCGACCTTATGGACACTACGGACGCTACCGACTTTAGGGACTTTACGGACCTTACCGACTTTATTGAAGCTGCTGGGACTCTTTTTTAATGGGGGAGCACTGTCTGTAAGGTCAGTAAAGTCTGTAAGGTCAGAGGAGTCTGTAAGGTCGGTAGGGTCTTTTTTGTCTTTTTTTGGGGGGAGGCGGAGATTTTTTTGGGGGGAGGGTTTTGGTATTGAGGATTTATTTATAATTTAGCGTCTTTCAATCAATACCTTAAAGCTATGGAGGGATTTCTGAAACAGAGGGGAGGGTATCGGAGCCTGAGGGTGTATAAGCTTACGGAGATTATTTATGATCTTACGGTTTATTTTGTGAGGAAGTATATTCCTGTGAACAGCCGTATACGGGATCAGATGGAGCAGGCGGCACGCTCAGGCAAGCAGAATATTGCCGAGGGGAGTATGGCCTCGGAAACGTCGCGTGAGACGGAAATTAAGCTTACGAATGTGGCCAAGGCTTCGCTTGAAGAGCTTTTACTGGACTATGAGGATTACCTGCGGCAGAATGAGCTTCGGCAGTGGGAGGAGGGTTTTCCACGGAAGGAGGCGCTGGTAGGCTATATAAAGTCAGAGGATTTCATGATGGATCCTCTGAAGTTTGCTGATTCTTATTCGGCGGAGGAGTATTGCAATCTTTGTATTGCTTTGATTTATCAGGCTTCCTATCTGCTTCACAGGCTTATGGAGGCTCAGCAACGTCAATTTCTGAAAGAAGGCGGGATACGCGAGCAGATGTATAATGCCAGGAAGGATTACCGCAACAAAAAGGGGTGAGATCACGGACCCTACGGACATTACGGACATTACGGACACTACAGACTTTACTGACTTTACTGACTTTAGGGAGGCTACTGACTTTAGGGAAGCTACTGGGTCTGCCGACAGGATTGTTGATTGGATTTAGGGGGCTACTCCATGGTGGAGCAGCCCCCTGCTTTTCGGTAGTTTGTAGCACCCTCTTGGTTTTTTGTGGAAGAGGGCCGGGTTAGAATTTGCGGCAGGAGATGGTGACGCCCTGGGAGGTGATCATGCGGAGGGTGCGGTCGGAGAGATGGTCGATCTCCACGGTGTACACCGGGCCGGCGACGTTGGTGGGTTCTCCGGGAGCCAGCGTGAGTCCCCAGGGAGTAAGCTTGTCGGCTGTGCTGTAGGGGAATTCCATGGTGAGGGTGGAGCCTTTCTGGGAGAGGTTGGCGGTGGCCACCACTCCGCCGGTGGTGAGCTGCACTATGTCGCGATAGAAACAGTAATAGAGTTTCTCGGGCTGCTGCACGGTTCCGTCGGGGTATTCTATTTTCATGATCTGCCACTGGTTGTCGAGTTTGCCGTTGGTGGGGCAGTCGCGGCATCCGGCGGCAAGCAGCCCTGTGGCCGCAAAAAGGGTGAGAGCGATTATTTTGTAAAGGGTTTTCATAGCCATCCTGATTTAGAGATTGAAAGCATCATGCCGCGGCTGCGTCCGGTGAGTTTTCCCCAGTCGGCGCCGAGCGAGAGGGTTCCGCTCCATCCTTTGAGGCGTGCGGGACGCCATGTGGCCTCCAGAAGCAGATTGTAGCCGTGGAGCACCTGCGATGTGGGGAAACCGTATGTGCCCCATGAGCGGTTGTAGGTGAAGAGCACACGGTAGTCGAGTCCGGGCAGTGGAGCGCCTCCGAAACCGAAGTGGTGGGCCTTGACGCGGTTATGATAGAAATAGAGTTCGTGGTTGGAGTTGTAGAGGGGAGCGCGCAGAAGGGGGTTGCCTATGCCCATGCCCCAGTGCTGCCAGCCGTTGTAGATGCCGTGGTTGTAATAGTCGTCGCGGCCGCTAACCTGTGAGTTGATTTCGGGGGTGTGGTCCCAGTAGACCGGACCGGCCTGGAATTTCATCATCAGGTATTCGTAGACAAACTTGTCGATAACCGGATTGGCCGGAAGGCGTATCTCGCCGCCAATGAGCATGTCGCGCCAGGGGTAGTCGAAGGTCATCATCGAGTGGTCCTCGAAGTAGTGCTTGTAATAGGCCTTCACGCCCCACTGTGTGTAGTCGGGGAGCCAGTTGAGGCCGAAGCTCCACTGGCCGGTGTGGTTGCCGTAGCAGTTGAGAATCTCGCCCATCTGCGTGGGGTCTGAGCTATCGCCGCCGGATGACGGTATGAGCACATGCCAGAAATCCTTGAGCGAGTGACCCATGTGGGAGTATGTGAATTTGCCGGTGGCCTTGTCGTAGCGGCGTATGGTGCCACCCCACTGCGCTCCCATCTCCATGCCTCCTTCGAAGGTGAGCTGGTCGCGGGCAGGGTCGCCTATGCGGAACATGAGTCCCTTGGAATGGAACAGAACGTTGCGGGCCACGCGCGACGTCTCGGGCACATAGTCCTCGGCCCAGTGCGTGTCGGTGAATGCGCCCACAGATATGTAGGCTCTTACCGACAGCCAGTTGCGGGTGCCGGGGATGAATACGTAATCGCGCGTCTCCAGACGGGCCTGGGGGATGGGCCGTGCGTTTTCCGAGAACAGGAGGTCGCCGGAACTCAGGCGCCAGTCGCCCAGGAAAGCGTGGCGTTCCTTGCTGCCTATGGTGAGGTTGAGCCAGCGCCAGTTGACGCCGGCGTAGAGCTGCTGCACGTTGAATGTCGACTGATAGTGTGCGGCCACGGCAAGGTCAACTCCGAAATCCCAGCTCCAGGTGCGGGTGGTGTCGGCGCGGCGGAACAGTGATGCGCGGAGGTATCCGTTGTCTTTACGGAGCGAAGAGAGTCCCTGGCGGTTGTTTACGAGCCAGAACGGAGTGAAGTCGCCCGAACTTACAGAGCCGTTGAGCGTCACGCCGTAACGGTAGGTGCTGTCGGGAATCGAACTGAATATGCCTGCGGCGGCGGGGAGGGCGGCCGCCAGCAGCATTATGGCGGCGATAGACCGCAATTTTTGTGTGATTTTTTCCATACTGCTGCAAAGATAGCTCATTTTCATTAAATGAGCCGGCTTCAATCGGTTAAAAAACAAATGTAAGCTCAGGTATGTTGATTCTATGTGGTGCCGTCTGTCACCGTTCAGAAATATGCCGTTTCAACTCTTTTCCCTTGTATTATTATGAAGCGTTTACTGTCATTAGTTCTCGTTGCGTCGGCTCTTGGGGCCGTGGCGCAGGTGCACAGCTATGTAGACCAGCAGCTCGATTCGCTCAAAAGCAGCCATAAAGTGATAACCTTCGGCGAACAGTCGCCGGGCAAAGGCGTCGGGCAGGCCTACGCCGACAGCGTGCGCCAGCTTGTCGACAAGTTCTATTTCGACCAGTTCCGTCATTTCCAGGACCCCGCCGCGCCTTATTTCCTGTTCATGAGCAAGGACGCGCAGCTTGCCATGGGTATAGGCGGTTGCGTGAGGATGCGCGGATATTACGACTGGGGAGGCGCCGTCAACGCAAGCGGATTCGCTCCATATCTCATCAGCATGAATCCCGATCCGCGCCACGACCGTACGTTCGGAACCACTCCGGCCGGGTCGTCGCTGTTTTTCAGGGTTATAGGTCAAAATAAGAAGCTCGGTGAGTATCAGCTGTATATCGAGGCTAATTTCAACGGGTACAAAGGCCGTGATTTCCATCTGAAAAAGGCCTACGCGATTATCAACAACTGGACCATAGGCTATGCCAACTCCACGTTCTCCGACCCTGCCGCCGTGCCCCCCACCGTGGACGCGCAAGGGCCCAATAACAAGGTTTCGCCCACCAACGTGCTTGTGCGCTGGCTAAAGCCCATAGGAAAGCGCTGGTCTGTGGCGCTGTCGGCCGAAACTCCTTCGAGCAACATCACGGAAGAGGACGCGGTGTGCGAGAGTGTCGACGACTGGATGCCTGATTTTGCGGCGTTCGTGCAGTATGCCTGGAGCCAGACGGCACATGTGAGGTTTGCAGGAATTCTGCGCACCCTTCCCTACCGCGACATGGTGGAAGGCAGGAACCACAACAAAGCCGGGTGGGGACTGCAACTCAGCACAGTATTGCATCCTACGCGCCAGATTACATTCTATGGTTCGGTGAACGGCGGAAAAGGCTATGAAAGCCTCGGGGGCGACCTCCAGATAGGCAAATACGACCTGATTCCCGATCCGGCACGTCCCGGCACGATGTATGCGCCCGCTGCCGTGGCATGGAATGTGGGTCTTCAGTATAATTTCACCCCGTCCGTGTTTGTCTCGGCCAACTACAGTCAGTCGCATTACATGCCTCATGGCGCCGACATGGCTCCCGACGAATACAAGACCGGCCGCATGATTGCCGCCAATGTGTTCTGGAACCTGACGGCCCGCATTCAGGTAGGCGCGGAATTCGACATGGGCCAGCGTGTGAACCACGACGGCGCAAGCCGCTGGGCGCGCCGCGTGGGGGCAATGGCGCAGTTCTCGTTCTGAACGTAGCTTTTTTCATTGCGAGGCGCTGACATCGCCATGATATGAACTCCTGTGCCCCGTATGCGGTTATATTCTTTACAGTCAATAAACAAAGGAAATGGATATATCAGAGCTTTTCGACCTTTCAGGAAAGGTTGCCGTGGTCACCGGGGGTGGCGACGGAATTGGCAAGGGAAGCTGCGAGATTCTCGCGGCGGCCGGAGCGTCGGTAGTGGTGAGCGATATCAGCGTCGAAAAGGCGCGGGGAGTGGCCGACGCCATCAACGCCGCGGGAGGCAGCGCCACGGCTGTGGCATGCAATGTGCTTGAGGATGCAGATCTTGTCAGCCTCATCGACACGGCGGTCAGAACTTACGGTACGGTGAATATTCTAGTGAACAACGCCGGAATGGGCGGTGGCGGCCGCGAGAATCCTTTCAGAATCGATACGGCCTATATGGAGCGCATCTACCGCATCAATGTGTTCGCTCCCTGGCGCCTGTGTCAGCTCGCAGTGCCTGAAATGGGTAAATCAGGCTACGGAAGCATCATCAATATCACCTCGGTCAGCTCCATCAACAAGGAGGCCAACATGTGCGTGTATTCGTCGTCTAAGGCTGCCATGAACCATCTTGCCGCGAATCTGGCCTACGACTTCGGCCCTTACGGCGTGAGGATAAACTGCGTGGGGCCCGGAGCGACCCGCACCGGCGCCCTTGAGTCGGTTCTTACCCCTGAAATCGAGGCAAAAATGCTTCGCCGCACGCCCATCCGGCGCCTCGGTGAGGTGTCTGACATAGTACGCGCCGTGCTGTTTTTTGCTTCGCCGGCTTCGGCCTGGATAAGCGGGCAGGTGCTGTTTGTGAACGGCGGCGGCGAACAGACGCTCGACTGACGTTTAAACCAGCTTCATTTCCGTCATGCGGCAGCCGCGCAGGAAATCGGCGGCGCTCATGCGCTTGCGTCCCTGTGCCTGCACTTCGTCGAGCTGCAGCTTCTCGTCGCCGCAGTCAACCATGAGGCGTCCGCGCTCGTCGACCGTGGCCGTTCCGGGCTCTGCGTCGGCGGGAATGCCTGTAAGCGAGGCCTTGAATATTTTCAGCGAAGCAGCATCGGCTCCCACGCCGTGCATCTCCGTCCAGGCGGTGGGGTAGGGCGAGAGGCCGCGTATGAGATTGCGTACCGTGGTGGCCGCCTTGGTCCAGTCTATGCGGCACGTTTCCTTGAAAATCTTGGGCGCCGGGGTAGGCTGGCGGCCGGTTTCGGCTGTGAGTTCGCTCTGGGGAGTGGTGCGGAGAGTGCCTGCGGCTATGGCCCTTACGGTGTCGAGCGTGAGTTCCGCGCCCAGTTCCATCAGGCGGTCATGGACCGTGCCCGCGTCATCGCTGTCGGTTATGTCTATGCGGCGGCAGTCAATCACGTCGCCGGTGTCGATTTCGTGTTTGAGGAAAAATGTGGTGATGCCCGTTTCGGTGTCGCCGTTTATCACGGCCCAGTTTATGGGGGCGGCTCCGCGGTAGCGGGGCAGCAGCGAGGCGTGGAGGTTGAATGTGCCGAGGCGTGGCATGGTCCACACCACCTCCGGAAGCATTCTGAAAGCTATCACTATGAACAGGTCGGCTCCGAGGCTGCGGAGCTCGTCGACGAATTCGGGATTCTTGAGTTTCTCCGGCTGCATGACTTTCAGTCCGGCCTCGAGGGCGTAGGTCTTCACGGCCGGGGCCATAAGATGCTTGCCGCGCCCAGCGGGTTTGTCGGGAGCGGTGACCACGGCGGCTATGTCGCATCCGGCTTCATGAAGGCGGCGAAGGCTCGCCACGGCGAAATCGGGAGTACCGAAAAAAACTATCTTTAAATCCTTTATTTCCATAATTCCTATTCAAAAATTCTAATTGTTGCAAATTTACCGAATTTTTTTCAACCTCCCGGTGGAAATATGCCCGTTGTTAACTATCTTTGTAAGAGTGAGCGTAAGGGCTCGTTATCTTTCCGTGAAAAATCAATCATAAGAACAATACTATAACCAGAATCATGAGAAAACTCACATCTCTTCTGCTGCTCGGAGCGTCGGTCTATGCGGCTTCGGCAGCCGAACCTGTTGATTATGTAAGCACCCTCGTGGGCACGGAGTCGAAATACAGTCTTTCGACCGGAAACACCTATCCCGCAGTGGCTATGCCATGGGGCCTTAATTTCTGGACCCCCCAGACAGGAAAAATGGGCGACGGATGGGCCTACACCTACGCCGCCGACAAGCTGCGCGGCTTCAAGCAGACCCACCAGCCCAGCCCCTGGATTAACGATTACGGCCAGTTTTCCATAATGCCCGTGACCGGCGGCATCAAGTATGGCGAGAACGACCGTGCAAGCTGGTATTCCCACAAGGCCGAGACCGCCACGCCGTATTATTACAAGGCTTATCTTGCTGACCACGACGTGACCACCGAGCTGGCTCCCACCGAGCGCGCCGCGGCCTTCCGGTTCACTTTCCCGCAGTCCGATACCTCCACCGTGGTGCTGGATGCCTTCGACCACGGCTCGAGCGTGACCGTGGATCCGGCCAACCGCCGCATCACCGGCTACACCACCCGCAACAGCGGAGGCGTGCCTGAGAATTTCAAGAACTACTTCGTGATGGAGTTTGACACTCCGTTCACATATACCGCCACCGTAACCGACAGCGTGCTCTCCACCGCCCGCAAATCGGCCACCGGCAATCACACAATGGCCATCGTAGGCTTCCCCACCGCCAAGGGTCAGGTGGTGAATGCCCGTGTGGCATCGTCGTTCATCAGCCCCGAGCAGGCTCTGCTCAATCTCAAGGAGCTTGGCGACGGCGATTTCGACCGCATCAAGGCCGAGGGCCGCAAGAAATGGAACGAGACCCTCGGACGCATAGAAATCGAGGACAGCGGAGAGGACGCTCTCGACGCCAAGCGCACGTTCTATTCCAACATGTACCGCACCCTGCTCTTCCCCCGCAATTTCTATGAGATAGACGCCCAGGGCAATCCCGTGCACTACAGCCCCTACACCGGCGAGGTTCTCCCCGGCTATATGTTTGCCGACACCGGCTTCTGGGACACTTTCCGCGCTCTCTTCCCCATGCTCAACATCCTCTATCCCTCGCAGAACCGGAAGTTCCAGGAAGCTCTGGTCAACATCTATAAGGAAAGCGGCTTCCTGCCCGAATGGTCCAGCCCCGGACACCGCGGATGTATGGTGGGCAACAACAGCGCTTCTGTGGTGGCCGACGCCTATCTCAACGGCATCAAGGCCGAAGATATGGAGACGCTGTGGCAGGCCGTGACTTCCGGCGCCCACAAGGTTCATCCCACGGTAAGCTCCACCGGCCGTCTCGGCCACGAGTATTACGACAAGCTCGGATACGTGCCTTACAATGTGGGTATCAAGGAAAATGCCGCCCGCACCCTCGAATATGCCTACGACGACTGGTGCATCTATCAGCTCGGAAAGGCCCTCGGCAAATCGGAGAAGGAACTCGCGCCCTACGCCATGGCGGCATATAACTACCGCAATCTTTTCGATCCCTCCCACAACCTTATGCGCGGCCGTAACGAGGACGGCACGTTCCAGAGTCCGTACAACCCGCTGAAATGGGGCGACGCGTTCACCGAGGGCAACGCATGGCACTACACCTGGTCGGTGTTCCACGACCCCCAGGGCCTGATAGACCTCATGGGAGGCGACCGCGAGTTCAACGTGATGATGGATTCCGTGTTTGCCGTGCCGCCGATTTTCGATGACAGCTATTACGGCCAGGTGATTCACGAAATCCGCGAGATGCAGATCATGAACATGGGCAATTATGCCCACGGCAACCAGCCCATCCAGCACATGATCTACCTCTACAACTTCTCGGGAGAACCCTGGAAGGCACAGAAGCATGTGCGCGACGTGATGAACCGCATGTACACCCCCAACCCCGACGGATACTGCGGCGACGAGGACAACGGCCAGACATCGGCCTGGTATGTGCTTTCATCGCTTGGCTTCTATCCTCTGGCACCCGGCACAGGCGAGTATATCCTCGGATCACCTCAGTTCAAGAAGGCCAAAATCCATCTTGAAAACGGAAAGACGGTTGAAATCAACGCTCCGAGCAATTCCGACGAGAATATCTATGTGAACGCTCTTTCCATCGACAAGACACCCACGGACAAGACCTATATCACTCACGAGCAGCTGTGGGAAGGCCCGGTACTCGACTTCGACATGAGCTCCACCCCCAACAAGCTCCGCGGCACAGCGTCCGAGTCGCGTCCCTACTCCTTCTCCCGCACCCCCGAAGGCGTCAAGGCCAAAGCCGCCAACGAGAAGCGCGCCAAAGCCGTAGAGAAGCAGCAGGCCAAAGCAGCGAAAGCCAAAAAATAAACGAAACTTTTTCATAGTCCCCAACGTATGCATGGCTTTCCTTACGGATCCGTGCATACGTTTTTAATAATTGCCGACTATTCACCAAACCATAACCAATCATGAACCGTAAATTATTCATCGCAGCATCATTGCTCCTGCCGTTTATGGCCGGAGCGCAGGATGCCGTAAGCGTAAAGCATCCCTCGCTTATTCCCGAGGTCATCGCCCGGAACTCATCCGGATTCGACACTCTGAGAATCCGTCTTGCCCCCGGCCTGTACCGTCTGACGGCTCCGTTGGAAATCACTCAATCGCCCTCAAGGCCCGTTGTAATCGAAGGCGATGCGGCCGATATGCCGGTAATCAGCGGCGCCATGGCCATCAAAGACTGGACCGTTCAGCCCGACGGAACATGGACGGCCGAAGTTCCGGAAGTGAAACAGTATGGGGCCGTATTCGACCAGCTCTATTTCGACGGCCATCTTGCCACGCGCGCCCGCACCCCCGACACCGGATGGTACATGGTGGGTGGCTGCCGGGAGACTGTCCATGCGGGTCAGCCGGCCAAAACCGCCAATTATGCCACCCAGTGCATTGCCGTAAAGCCTGAATATCTCGAGGGTCTGAAGGGCATGACTCCGGCCGAGCTCACCGATGTGGTGGTGATGTTCTACCACAAATGGGACAATACCCGCAAGTATATAGCCTTCGCGCAGCCCGATTCCGGTTATTTCTACACCGCAGGCGAGGCAATGAAGCCGTGGAATTCCATAGATTCAAACTCGCGCTTCATCCTTGAGAACTACCGCGGCGCCCTCACCGCTCCCGGCGAGTGGTATCTCGACAAAACCGAAGGTTGCCTTTATTATATACCTCTGCCGGGCGAGAAACCGGAGTCGACCGTGGCCTACGCTCCCGTGCTTTCGTCGCTGCTGCGCGTCCAGGGCACTCCGGAGCATCCGGTGAGCGGCATAACCTTCCGCAATATCGCCTTCAGCCATTCGGCTCATGTGATGCCCAAGAGCGGCAATCCGCCCGCACAGGCTGCCGCTCCCGTGGATGCGGCGCTGACGGTCGACAATGCCTCCCGCATCGCCTTCGACAATTGCCGGATAGAGCATACCGGCAATGCCGGCATCTGGTTTAAGAAAAATGTGCATCATTCGTCGATAACCCACTCGCTTCTGCGGTATCTCGGCGCTGGCGGCGTGAAAATAGGCGAGACCACCGTGCCGGGCGAGGCCCTCGCCGACGGTGGCGCAGGTACTGTGACCTCCCACATCACTGTCGACAACAATATAATAACCCGCACCGGCCTTGTGTTCCCCTGCGGAACAGGCGTGAATATATTCCATGCATCTGACAACAAGGTGACCCACAACGAGATTGCCGACCTGCTCTATTCGGGTGTCTCCGTGGGATGGGTATGGGGCTACACCCCGAGCGTGGCCAAACGCAACGAGATTGCCTACAACCACATCCATCACATAGGCTGGGGCGAGCTCTCCGACATGGGCGCCGTCTACACCCTCGGCCTCTCCGAGGGTACCCGCGTACACAACAATTCCATACACCATGTATATTCCTACGATTACGGCGGCTGGGGACTCTATACCGACGAGGGTTCCACCGGCATAGTGATGGACAATAACCTTGTGTACGGCTGCAAAAGCGGTGGCTTCCACCAGCACTACGGCAAGGAAAACGTAATCACCAACAATATCTTCGCCTATTGCGTGACCCATCAGCTGCAGCTTACCCGCGCTGAAAAGCATGAGTCGTTCCGGTTCTCCAACAACATAGTGTATGGCGACACGCCTGTATTCCTTTCGGGTGTGTGGTCGTCGGCGCAGCTCGACATGGACCGCAACTGCTACTGGGACCCCGATGCGAGCCAGACGTCAAAATTCGACGGCAAGACTTTCGCCGAGTGGAAAAAACTGCATGACTCACATTCCATCTATGCCAATCCCGGCTTCATCGACCCTGTCAAAGGCAATTTCCGCCTGCGTTCCACCAAAGTTGTGCGCCGCATAGGGTTCAAGCCCTTCAGCTTCGATGAAATAGGCGTGTACGGCTCCGATGAATGGAAATCCCTTGCCCGCATGCCCCAGGAGCGCCTCGATCTCTTCGACACCATAGTCCGCACCCGCGAAAAATCCGCCCCCGCCATCTTCCGCTGATTCTCCTCCGCAGCCACAGAATAATTCTCACTTCACCTCTGTCCGTAAAAATTTCCACGGACAGAGGTGAGGTTTTTTAAGGTATCGTGCGTTGAAAACTTGCCGGTATCGGCAAGTTTTTGCTGTGTTGTTGGTATATTCAATAGGATTCCTTGCCGATAAATGGAGTATATATTATAACGGATGAGTTGAAGATGTTCTACTATAATGGTCTCCGCAACTGGCCGAAGATAAAAGGTTATCTGATGGATACCTGCCTAAATGCCCAGGATAATTTCAAAATTCTGCTTGATAAATTCCGAATCAAATACAGCCGGGAGTGAGTGCTCCCCTTGGCAGGAACGGAGGGGGTGAAACAACCCTTTGGAAGAAATCGCCGCTGCGCGGCTCCCCTTGCGTTCATGGGCAGAGAGAAGTTTCCCGCAGCGCTGGCGCAGCGAGTTGGAGAAAATCGCCGCTCCGCGACTATAACTCCATGTTATGAAAAACTGTCTCTCTAACTCATAAGAAAGTTTCTCTGACTTAGAGGAAGCGCAGGATGCGCGATTTGTTTACAACCGGATGCGTTAGCTTCCGGACAGGGAGTTCCCGGTAAATATGCGAGGCAAGCTTGGGAGAAAGCGCGCCTCGCAAGATGCGCAAGCTTGGGGAATCGGTTTTGGCCCATGCTGTCGCATGCTGCGGCATCGCGTCCTCCGGGGCTCGCCGCAGAGAGGGGGAACGTGGCTCCTCGTCCCGCAGCTGACGCAGCGGGTTGTAAAGAAATCGCCGCTCCGCGGCTCCCCTTGCGTTCAAGGGCAGAGAGAAAATTCCCGCAGCTGACGCAGCGGGTGGTAAAGAAATCGCCGCTCCGCGACTGCCCTTGCGTTTAAGGGCAGAGAGAAGTTTCCCGCAGCTGACGCAGCGGGTTGTAAAGAAATCGCCGCTCCGCGGCTCCCCTCGCGTTCAAGGGCAGAGAGAGGTTTGAATGGTAATTTGAGTTTTGCTACATCTTTTCCTTCATCTTGCGGCGCTGGGAGCGTCGGCCTCTGGTGGTCGGAGGATATAAAAACCGGAGCGACGCTGCTTTGGTGCGGCGTCGCTCCGGAATTAAATTATGACGTTTGAGAAATTTTATTCTGCGGGGGCTGCAGGGGCTTCGGGAGCCGGAGCCTGAGCTGCGGGAGCAGCGGGAGCCTGGGCAGCGGGAGCCTGGGTGTCGAAGTTGCCGCCTTCAACCACCTGCTGGGTGGATACGGCCTCTACACGTGAACCTACGCGCTCTGCGCCTGTGGGCATCACGAATGCGGAGAGGATGGAGAAGAGGCAGATGAGACCTGCGAGAGTCCAGGTTACTTTTTCGATGAATGAGTTGGTGCGGCGCACACCCATGATCTGGTTTGAGCCGGCGAATGATGACGAAAGGCCGCCGCCTTTTGAGCGCTGAATCAGCACGGCACCGATGAGCAGCAGAGCTGCAAGGATGGTGAGTATGATAAGGAGCGTGTACATTTTTAGATGTTATATTATTTGTTGTTGTATTTGCTGTTCAGGATAAGTTTCTGCAAGAAACGCAATTGGTCTGCAAAGTAAATACTTTTTTCCGGATTTTTCAAACTTAATTGGCTTATAATTTCGTAAGCCTTGTCAAAACGCCGCTGCTTTATGTAGATTTTCGACAGACTTTCGCTAAGTGTGGAATCGGCAGGGGCTTTGGGGGTGTGGTGTTCGCGCGGTTTGGCAGGAGCTGCCTCGGGTGCGTGAGCGGGAGCCTGGGCGGGGCGGTGTGTCTCGAGGAATGAGTCGAGGCGGCGGTCCTGCTCGCTTTCGGCAGGGGCGCCGGAGGCGGCTTCGGCAGCTTCCTGACGGGCGAGAACCGACGAGTAGTCGGGCACCGGGTTGAAAATCAACCGTTCGAGCAGCGCCTGCTCGCGTTCGTCTATTTTGCCGTAGGTGTCGAGGAAGGTGGCGATGGCGTCGTCGGTGGACGGTGTATTGTCCGTCTCTTCCTGGGGGTAGAGCGAGGCGAGGCGTTCGCCGTCGGGGTCAATGAGCCGCATGAGCGATGTGCTGTCGGGGGCGTTGAGGGCCACGCAGGCCGACAGGCGCGCGCGGCGTTCCTCCGTCATGGTCTCGCGGCTGCGTTTAAGTTCCATTGCTGCCGGAAGAGTGAAGAAGGGATACAGCTCGAGCATGGAGTCCGTTAGCCCGGGGTCGGGGGCGGCGTCGGTGCGGAGCGTTTCCAGAAACTGCTGTAGGGTGGGGTTGATGGCCATTGCGGTGGAGGGAGAAGAGGGGGTTACCAGTTGCCGAGGGTGGCGTTGAATATCAGCTGCACGAGTTCCTCGCTTATCTGCTGGCAGAGTTCGTCCTGCACGTCGGTGAGCATCTGGGAGCTGTCGAAGTCGCGGTAGGCTGTGAAGCTCTGGTCGATATCCTTGTTCTCGGCTTTGTTGTCGGTATATTTTATTCTCACCCCTATGGTGAGACGGGTGCGCGAGGCGTATGCGTCCTCGGTCACGGCCTGGGGCGTGAGGTAATACTGCGTTATCTCGCCTTCAAGCACGAGGTCGCTGCGGCCGTCGACGGTCTGGAGCCGTGTGTTGGCGGAGATGTAGTCGAGCAGCTCGTTTTCAAACGTCTGCTGCAGCGGAGGGTACACGAGGGCGGCGCGTATGGGGAAGTTGGCTACGTGGATGGTCTTGTAGACGCTGTAGTCGAGCGCCGAGCCGTTGAATGTGTAGCGCGGCACGCATCCGGTGAGGCCAAACAGCAGAGCCGTGCACACCGGCAGAAGCAAAAGCAGTTTCTTGATTGGTTTCATTATGGCAAATTTACTCATAATCCCTCTATTTGTCAAATGTGCGGCAATGGCGGCAGCGGCGAGGGGATAGCCGACAGTATGCGCCACGGGCGCGGATAGAGGTTGTTGCAGCGGTTGCCTATGTTTTTCACGAAGCCCAGCGGGAGATCGCGATAGGTGAGAAGTATGTGGCCGCGCGGGGTGCCGGAGGGGAGTTGCGGAGCTTCGCCGCGCAGATACATCAGGGCCGACATGCGGTCCACCTCCACTTCCGGGAAGGCTCCGCGGCGGTAGATGCGGCTGAGGGCGAGCTGCTGCGATGGGATGGCGTCGCGGCCTTTGACTGTGCCGACTTCAAGAGACGGGTGTGTTCCGGCCACAGACTGCGGGAAGACGGCCATGATTCTGTCGCCATCCAGCGTGAGCGTGGCGCCGCAACCGGGCATCAGCCATGATTGCGCTTCGGCAGGCACGGGAGCCGGTTTGCTTCCCCGCCGTTCTTTCCTTGCTCCCTTTCCGCCTGACTTTTCAGCGGACGGCTGCGGGGTGAAGGCTTCGCCGCCAGGCTTGCGGAGCACGGCGAGAAACAGCCCTTCACCCTCGGTGCGGCCGGGAATGAAGCGGCAGGCATGCATGTCGCTGTCGAGTGCCGGGGCTATGGCCCATGCGGGGTCTGCAGGCAGTTCCACTGTTTCGGCACCATAGGTTTCGATGAGCCAGCGCACGTTGTCTTCGTTCTCGCGGCGGTTGAAAGTGCAGGTACTGTAAATGAGGAATCCTCCGGGTCGCAGGGCCGGCCATATGTTTTGCAGTATGGAGCGCTGCAGTTCCGCGCACTGTGCGACAAGGCCCGGACTCCATTGCGCCACAGCCTCGGCGTCCTTGCGCATCATGCCCTCGCCTGAGCATGGCACATCGGCGGCAATGATGTCGAACGAGTCGGGAAGCGCGGCGAAACGCGAGGTGTCGCCGGTGGTCACAATCGTGAGTGGGTAGCCTTTCTTGGCAAGGTTCTCGCGGAGCACGGCGGCTCGCTGGGGCACGTATTCGTTGGCCCACACCACGCTTCCGGGCGGCAGGGCGTCGATTGCCGCGCCGGTCTTGCCTCCCGGAGCGGCGCATGCGTCAAGATAAGCCACGGGGCCGGAGCGGCCTTCGGTGATACATCTTACCGCGTGGCCGAGAAACATCGACGATGCATCCTGCACGTAATAGGCGCCCTGATGCATCAGGGGGTCGAAAATGAAGGCTGGACGGGACGGGAGATAACGGCCCGAGGTTTCGGCCCACGGCACGGCGCGTGCGTCGTCAGCCCAGCCTCCGCGCGGTGTTTTGGCCGGGTCGATTCGCACCGACACCACAGGGTCAAGCGACAAAGCCTCCGGCAGCCCCGCGAAAAGCGGCGCGCCGGAGCCTTGGCTTAGCGATTCGATAAATCCTTCGGGGAGATTCATCCTGTATTATATCGACAGGCGACGGAGCGTGTCGAGGAGGGTGCGGTTGATGGGCTTGTCGTTCTTGATAGCCTTGGTGAAGGGAACGTAGACAATGGTGTCGTTCTTGATGCCGATCATCACGTTGCGCTGGTCGTCAAGCAGGGCGTCGATAGCGGCCGCTCCCATGCGTGATGCCAGGATACGGTCGTGGGCCGTGGGCGAGCCGCCGCGCTGGAGGTGTCCGAGAATCGACACGCGCACGTCGTAGCCGGGATACTCGTTCTTCACGCGCTGTGCCAGACCCATGGCGCCACCGGTGACGGGGCTTTCGGCCACCAGCACTATCGAGGAGTTCTTGCTCTTGCGGAAGCCGTTCTGGATGAGTTCGGCAAGCTGGTCGACCTCGGTCGAGATCTCGGGGATGATGGCGGCCTCGGCACCGGAGGCAATTGCTCCGTTGAGCGCGAGGAAGCCTGCGTCGCGTCCCATCACCTCGATGAAGAAGAGGCGTTCGTGGCTGGTGGCGGTGTCGCGGATTTTGTCCACGCACTCCATGATGGTGTTGAGGGCCGTATCGTAGCCTATGGTGGAGTCGGTGCCGTAGAGGTCGTTGTCGATGGTTCCGGGAAGGCCTACGATGGGGAAGTTGAATTCGTTGGCGAAGATGCGCGCGCCTGTGAGTGAGCCGTCGCCGCCTATCACCACCAGGGCGTCAATCTCCTGCCGGCGCAGATTGTCGTAGGCGAGCTGGCGTCCCTCCTGGGTCTGGAACTCGGGGCAGCGGGCGGTCTTGAGTATGGTTCCGCCCATCTGTATGATGTTGGACACGTTCTGAGTCTTGAATTCCACTATTTCGTCGGATATCAGGCCTTTGTATCCGCGATAAATGCCTTTGACTCTGAATCCGCTGAAAATGGCCGAGCGGGTCACGGCACGGATGGCAGCATTCATGCCGGGGGCGTCGCCTCCGGAGGTGAGGATGCCGATGCATTTGATTTCTGACATAACTTCTTGTTGGTATATGTGTTTGTGTGATTACAATCGTAGAGTGTGGAGAGGGGTCATTCCGAAACTATGCCGGTGATTACCGAGGTGGAGCCTCCGCGCCAGGGGAGAGTGCCGTAGAAGCGCTCGTAGCTTACGGTGACGGGGCGGCCGGTGCCCTGGAGGGCCTGAAGGCGGCGTGCGAGGGCATCGTCGCCCACTGTCATGGAGCATTCGCGGGTGTAGACGCGGGTGGTGTCGGCGAGGGCGTCGCGTGTCACGATCTCGGCCTCGAAGGTCTTGAATATCAGTCCGCGTTTCTCGACCGAAAGCACCTGGCCCGTGAGCCGGGCGTCGGTCACGTAGGGGTTGAAATAGCGCAGATAGAACGTCAGGCCGAGTGCCACGATGGCCAGGGTCACGAACCATATCAGGAACTTGCGGCATCCGTGGCGTTTTTTCCGGGTATCGTCGTCGGGCGTGCCGGGATTTCCGTTGCCTGAGTTCACAGACGGGTTTCCTGCGGATGTTGCGTCGGAGCCGGGAATGTCGTCGGTGCTGAACGTAATCCGGTTGGACGACGTCGTTCCCGATGACTCGCCTTCGCTGGCGGTGACTGCGGTCTCCTGCGGGTTCTCGTCGGGGTCGCCGGAGTAATAGTCTTTGACCTGGAGAGGATTTTTCATTGCTTATGTAGTTGTGGCATTGCTGCGGAGCCGTGGCGCTTCTGCACGGCGATGCAGATAAACGTGAAGATACCGAGCAGGATGAGCAGCAGTGTCTGCGAGCCCATCACCAGGTTGGCAAACGAGGTGGCATAGCCTTTGGTAAGACCCGGCACGGCATAGAGGCTCAGGCCGAATATCACCGCCCACTGCCAGGGTCCGATGCCTCCGTTGGAGGGCACGCCCATGGATAGGCTCGAGAACATGAAGCATACCAGCACGGCGGTGGCGCCGTAGGTGTGCACCACATCGGCGGTCAGCGGGAATGAGAAGAAGGCCACGTAGAGCTGGGTGAAATAGCATCCCCAGATAGCCACGGTGAGCAGAAGCCAGCGTCCGCGCCCTGGCATTGTGGCCACTACGGCGAATCCCTGCCAGATGCCAGTGAGGAAGCTCTTCACTTTCATCACCACGCGGTTGTGGGGGAAACGGATCTGAATCACGACTATCGCGGCGATTACGGCTGCCACGGCCACCCATAGCCAGGGGGAGAGCATAAGGTCGACAAGCTTTTCGTAGCTCTCGGTGTTCTGCATCAGGTAGGTGTGGAGCTGATGACCTGCGGCCAGGAATGTGATGCCGCAGAGCAGAAGCACGGTAAGGGTGTCGGCCAGGCGGTCGGCCACCATCGAGCCGAACACGGTGGAGAACGGCGCGTCCTGCCGCTGGGCGATGTAGCCGGTGCGCCAGAGCTCACCGAGGCGCGGGAGCACCAGATTCACGGCATAGCAGCCGAAGATGGAAAGCACCAGATTGAACAGCGGAGGGCGCACACCCACGGCGCGCAGCTGGATGCGCCAGCGCATCGCCCGGAAAATGTGCGAGAATACGCTTATCACCAGGGCCAGCAATATCCACCAGTAGTTGCAGTTGTCGCGGATAATGGCGGCCATCTCGTTGAAGTCCACGCCGGTGAACAGCAGATAGCACAGCCCCACGGTAATCACAAGCGGCACGCCGTATTTGAGCACGTAGCGCCACCAGGGCTCGCGTTTGCGCGTGGCGGTTGCTGCCTCGGTCCGGGACCTGTCTGTTTGCTTTTGGTTTGTCATTGTCGGAACATTCTTTAGCAAAGTACAAAGATAATCTTTTATTGCCGAAACGTCTCAAAGTGGTCTCCGTTTTTTTCGGTTGGCCAAATTATTGCAGGCTTGTATTGCAGGTTCAGCCCGAATTCCGGGGGCGAAAACGAAACGGAATTGAGGTTGCATATTTTTTGGTTAAAATACGTTTATTATTTGGCGTGAAATATCCGATTTTTGTAATTTTGCAATGCTTTAAGGGAAAATTGCCACCGATTGTGAATAGGTGGCCGAAATCCAATAATATAGTTGTTTTATAGATAATTGTGTATTTGAAGCTTAAGGGCAGTCGAGAGACTGCCCTTTCGTTATTGTAGCCGATAGGGCCACACATCTGTCACTTTTTTAACACAACCCGCCGCCTCTCCCCGGAATGAATAAAAAGGGCACGTGGGACACTTGGAGTGGCGGATTGCATCGCAAAAAAAGATTCATGGAAAGCCTCCCGCTTCGCAGACCCAGGCAGGCTCTTTATGACAGGTCAATGTAAAATAATGGTTGTTAAAATGTGTCTGCAATACCCCCATGTATAAGGTAAGCCAACTCGTAGCGACGGAGCTGCGGGGTTTTGTAAGACCCGCTGAGTAAGCTGCGGAGAAAAACGCTGTCAGCCCCACCTGTGGGGAGCCTGGGAATGGCGATGACGCAGTGCGCGTAAGCGTCGGCCCCGACAGACTGCCCATGCTTTCGGGGGCATCGAGGGGCGTATGCTCCGCAGCTGGCCTCGGCTGGGATGAAAACCGGCGCGGAACTTTAATTTGGGATGGGAGATTTATTTAAATACCTCCACATGCGTGGCAAGCAGAGGTTGTGGGCTTCAGTCAAAACTCCTGGGCACCTTCCAGCAGTCCAGATACCTCTGTCTTTAACAATGGCAAATGATTTATAATAATAGCCCAAATCAAATCTTCCCTCAGGCTGTCATACCCATGAATCAGATAATTACGCGTATTGACTATTCGTCGTGCGGAAGTAATAGGAATTTCGGGGCAAATTTTAAGAATGCGGTTCATCGCTTCGCCAATTATTGCAATCTCCCACTGAACGGCACTTCGGAAGCACAGATCCTCGCAAAATGCCTTGAATTCTCTCGGCCGTGTCGAGCAGAACAACTCAATATGAGTTATGCTCGTCAGAATGTCTCTAAGCGATTTATAAATCTGATCATCCATAGATTAGAAATTTGGTCCGGTCGAGTTCAGTGCGAAAATACGGATTTTTAACTGCCGTTTCGTCTATCAAATCAACTTTGCGGCCTAAAAGTGTCTGTAATTCATCAATAAAATCGAAGAATGTCAAAAACAGGTCAGGAATCTGTTCGTAATGAAATATGACTGAGAAATCCACATCGCTCTCGTCATTGAAGCGGGGAGTGAGGATTGAGCCGAAAACCCATAGCTTCGCCACCTTGTATTTCTTGCACAGGGCGATAATCTTGTCTATGTTCATTTCTATGAGTTTCATAGCCTCAAATTTAATCATTTATAATCATAAAACAAAAGACGAACCTTGAGAGTTACAAGATTCGCCTTTACAAAGTGGAGTATAGCGGACTCGAACCGCTCACCTCGACACTGCCAGTGTCGCGCTCTAGCCAGATGAGCTAATACCCCGTTTTTGCTTTGCAAAGGTAATGGCAATTTTTTTAATAAGCAAGCCTTTCCCCGCTTTTTGCAGATATTTTTGAATAAAAAGCCTCCCATAAGTGGAAAATCACAGAAAGAACTATATCTGGCTACCGGATTTGTCGGGGCTAAGTTTTGTATAGAATTGAAGAGACAGTAATAATAACTCGACAAAAAACTGTTGCACACTCTTGATATGATATAGTCAGCAATGCATTATAGTAAAAACGAGAGGGTGAAAACTATAGCTCAATATGAACGGTAGGATAAATATTTATCACCTTCTTGTCCGATAATGCTATTGTTCTTTGACTTGTATGAAGCATCGGTTTATTACCCTTAAAAATTTCTTATAAAAGTTCAATAGACCTATTCTTTGGCCGATTTTGTTGAAATCAGAAAGGGAGGGGGGTGGAGGGGGAGGCGCCCCAGGAGGAGCGGTCGAGGGTGCGGTAGCTGACGGCTTCGCGCATGTGGTGGGGGAGGATGGGGGCGGAGGCGTCGAGGTCGGCGATGGTGCGGGCCACTTTGAGGATGCGGTCGTAGGCGCGGGCGCTCATGTCGAGGCGCGTCATGGCATCGCGCAGTATGGCGAGGCATTCGGCGTCGAGGGGGCAATGGGTGCGGAGCATGCGCGAGGTCATCTGTGCGTTGCAATACACGCCCGGCTCCGAGGCAAAGCGACGGGCCTGACGCTCGCGGGCGGCGACCACCCGGGCCCTTATGGCTGCGCTCGATTCGCCGGGAGGTGCCGAGGCAATCTCGTCGAAACCGACGGGGAGTATCTCCACCTGCAGGTCGATGCGGTCGAGCAGCGGGCCGGAGATGCGGTTGAGGTATTTTCTGACGGCGCCGGGCGCACAGATGCACTGCCGCGTGGGATGGTTGTAATAGCCGCAGGGGCACGGGTTCATACTCGCCACGAGCATGAATCCCGCAGGGTAGTCTATTGTGTATTTGGCACGGGCTATGGTGATATGGCGGTCTTCGAGAGGCTGACGCATCACTTCGAGGACGCCGCGCGAGAATTCCGGGAATTCGTCAAGGAAAAGCACGCCGTTATGGGCCAGGGAGATTTCCCCTGGCACGGGATTGGTTCCGCCGCCCACGAGCGCCACGGGCGAGATGGTGTGATGCGGCGCACGGAAGGGCCGCGCCGTCATGAGCCGCGAGCCTCCGCGCAGGCTGCCTGCTACGGAGTGTATCTTGGTGGTCTCCAGTGCTTCGGCAAGCGTGAGCGGGGGCATAATCGACGGCAACCGCTTTGCCATCATGGATTTGCCGGCTCCGGGAGGGCCAACAAGCAGGATATTGTGACCGCCGGCGCACGCCACCTCCAGGGCGCGCTTCACGTTTTCCTGACCTTTCACCTCGCTGAAATCGTAAGGGAACCGTCCGGCCTCGGCCATGAACTCGGCGCGTGTGTCGACCACTGTCGGCTCGAGAGAGGAGGTGCCGGAGAGCAGGTCGACCACCTCCGCGAGCGACTTCACCCCGTAGACATCGAGATTATTGACCACGGCGGCCTCCGGGGCGTTCTGAGCGGGCACAATCATCCCCTCGAAGCCGAGTGAGCGGGCGAGAATGGACATGGGGAGGGCGCCGCGGATGGGAAGCACGGAGCCGTCGAGCGACAGCTCACCCATGATCATGAAACGGTCGAGGCGGTCGCGGGGAATGCGTTCGGAAGCAGCGAGAATGCTCACGGCAATCGGGAGGTCATAAGCCGCGCCCTCTTTCCTGACATCGGCCGGCGAGAGATTTATCACGATGCGGCGGCGCGGGAACTCAAGTCCCGACTGCTGCATGGCCGATACCACGCGGGCATAGCTTTCCTTCACGGCGGTGTCGGGCATACCGACCATTGTGAAGGCGATACCGCGCTCCACTACGGTCTCAACCGTAACCAGAATTGCGTCGATGCCCTGAACGGCGGCACCGAAAGTCTTGATGAGCATTATTTCGGGGAGATTTTTTTGGCGATGGCTGATGTGGCCTCAGTCACCGACTGCCCGCGGAAAAGCTGCGTGCCGGTGGAATCGGTCACTATAAAGAACGGCACCGACGGTATGGCGAGGCGGCTGAGGGCGTGAGAGGTCAGCGCCACCGGTTCCCAGGTCTGGCGCCATGAGACCGTGTCGGGAGCCACGGAGGTTTTCCAGGCTGTAGAATCGGGAGCCGTGGATATTTCGAGAATGGCCACGCGTGGGCTTATGCTGCCTGTGCTGAGGCTCTTCATGGCGGGAATCACCGAATCGCGCTGGGCGCGGTCGGAACCCACTATGGCTATCAGCGAGTAGGATTTACGGCGAGTGCTGAACGTCACCACGGAATCGCTGCGGTCGTAGAGCGTGAGCGACGACAGCTCCTTGCCGGCACTTGCGGCAAGCTGCGAGGCCAGTACGGAATTGAAATTGTGGGTAAGGGCCGGAGTGCGCACTTCAGGGCTCAGGAGCGAGAAGAGTGAGTCGGCAGTCCGTTCATATCCGCGGGGATTGAAATAAGTCGACAGCAACGCCGTGGAAGCCATGTTGGATTTATTTTCGCCTATAAACCGGGCAATGGATTCGTTGATGCCGCGTGTGTCGCCCGAAGCCAGCGCCTCGCGGTTGTCGAATACCCAGCGGGCTATCTTGTCGGAGGAAGAACTGCCCGAAATCTTAAGCCGGTCGGAGCCGTCGGCCGGGCCGGTAATCTTGATTTTGTCGCCGTTTCGCACCACGATTGTCGCAAGTCGCAAGCCTCCGGCATCAAGAATGGCCAGCGCCGGAGCCGAAGCCTCGCCGCGGAGGCCGAACTTGTCGTTCTCCGATACGGCCGTGATGCGCTTTAGTCCGCCGTCGGCAAAATAGGTAAGTGACACGGTGGCCGTGCCGAGGCCGTCAATGCGTCCCTGCACTGTGAAATGGTCTTTTTTGCCGCACGAAACCAGGAAAAGGGCGGCTATGGTGATTATGACAATTGAAATCCTGCTGTTCACGATAAATTGCTGAGCGGCGGGGAAAGATTACGGGCGCCCGCAGCCATCAGCAAAGATAATTATTCCGCCTCACCTTTGCAAACTTATATGGTAAGCATGCAAACTTCTGCCGAAAGTGCTCAACATAGCGGCAAAACGATTATATTTGCAGAGATAATGAAACCGTTCCGACTATTAATCACCGCATTCGTGGCTGTCCTTGGGCTGAGCCAGGCCCGGGGGCAGATTATAACCACGCGCAACGATTCGCAGATTATCAACACAGACAGCGTGCGCCGCGCGTTTGACGACCAGCCGTATTTCGGTCTATATAAAGACAATTATTTCATATTCGGCCCCTCGGTAGGCCCCAAAGCCACCAAAGAGAACACCAACGTAAAGTTCCAGATATCCATAGCGCAGCGCCTTACAAAGAGCACGCTCCCCTGGGGCACATATCTCTATCTCTTCTACACGCAGAAGGTGTTCTGGAACGTGCTCGAGAAATCGTTTCCCATGACCGACCTCAACTTCAATCCCGGCGTGGGTCTTGCGAAGCCTCTGTTTGTGAAAAACCGCTTCATAGGCAAAATGGTGATGATGCTCGAGCACGAAAGCAACGGCCGCGACGGAATAGAATCGCGTTCCTGGAACAAACTCTCATTCGGCGCCAACATAATAGTCGACCCCCAGTTTATGATTCACGGCAAATTCTGGATTCCGTTTGTGGACGGCGAAAACAATCCCGACATCCTCGACTATTGCGGCATATACCAGACCGGCATGACGTTCAATACCGCCGACCAGCGCTTCGGCGCCGGCATTACCCTGGTGAAGCGCCGTGGATTCCAGCTCAACTACAACACCATAATAGAGCTGAACTACCGCCTGTTCAAGCGCGACAACCAGTATCTCTTCCTCCAGTATTACAACGGCTACGGTGAAGGGCTGCTGGATTACAACAAATTCCATTCGCAGCTTCGCGTGGGCATAGTGATAAAGCCCAGGCACTTCAGCGATTTCTGAACACCCACCAGGCCACGGTGGTCACGGTTATCAGGGCGATTGCCGCGCGGGAATTGAGTGCGGCATAGAGACGCGGATATCTCTCGCGGCAACCCGACGAAACAAAGTAGAGCCCGATCACCGGCACGGCGAAAAACAGCGCCGCGTTATAGCGCCATGCTCCGGCTATATCACCGCGGAGTATGGCGTGGAAAGCTCTCTGGGAGCCGCATCCGGGGCAATCGTAGCCGGTAAGCGCTTTCAGCGGGCAACGGGGGAAAAGCGTAGCCGCGGGGTCAACAAACGCATATAAAGCTATTACAGCCAGCGCCAATATGGCACCGGCTGCAATCGGCAGTATTCTTTTTCTCTCAGAGCGAGGTGACAAGATCCACGGCGTTGAAGAAAAGCATAATCGGAAGCTGAATCACCACCCATGCCACAATCGAGGCTATAAGCCAGCCGCATGCCGCCGTCGACGCGCTGCGAGCTCCCTCATAATCGCCGCTGTTGTAGCGCGACGATACTTTCGATGAGTATATCACGCCTATTATGGCCGGGATGCAGCAGCACAGAAATATGGCCACGATGTTCCAGCCCAGATAGGTCTCCGGCATGCGCGGACGCGCCGCGGCCGGCTGCCGGTTGATGTAGGGCTGGCGCGGATACGGATCGGTATAGTCCGGAGCGGCGGGAGGTTCCTGCACCGTGGTGCCGAACAGCGGGGCGAGTTCGGGGAACGACGCGGCTTTTCGCCAGTCGGCCATACCGGTGTGCCACACCATTGTCTCCGGCGTGAGAGGAATGCGCATCAGTTCGGTGAGCGACATCGGGCCCACCTTCTGATTGTCGATAATAACCCAATAGTTCATATCAGAAATATTTTACGGTCTCGCCGAGAATGTCGGAGAGGATATTGTTGGCCAGTCGGCTCGCTCCTATGCGGAAATATTCGGGTGTGAGCCACTCGTCGCCCAGCACGGCCTTCACTATGCAGTAGTAGCCAAGGGCTTCTTCCGTGGTCGAAACGCCTCCGGCGGCCTTGAAGCCCACCTTGCGGCCGGTTTTCTCATAATATTCCTTGATGCACGAGCACATCACGTAGGCAGCTTCGAGCGACGCGCCGGGATAGCCCTTGCCGGTTGAGGTCTTGATGAAATCGGCGCCGGAATACATGGCGAGCACCGAAGCGGCGCGCACATTTTCGGCCGTGCCGAGAGCACCGGTCTCGAGAATCACTTTCAGATGGGCGTCGCGGCACGACTGCTTGAGCTCCGAAAGCTCGTCGCACACTTCCTCCCAGTCGCCGTCAAGGAAATTGCCCAGGTTCATCACCACGTCGATCTCGTCGGCGCCTCCTTCCACAGCCAGAGCGGTCTCGGCAACCTTAACCTCAGGGAAGGTCTGCGACGAGGGGAATCCGCCCGACACACAGGCTATCTTCACTTCAGTTACGTCGAGCACCGTGCGCACCACGGGCGCGAAATTCGGATAGACACAGATGGCGGCCACCGACGGCAGGTCGCCGTGGTCGGTCTCGAAATCATTCACGCGCTCCGTAAAGCGTGCCACCGACGAGGGCGAATCCGTGGCATTGAGTGTGGTGAGGTCTATGCACGAGAAAATCAGTCGGTACACATCGGTGGTACGCGCCTGTTCGAGATTGGCGGAGAGTATGGCGGCAACGGCCTCCTTCACCTTATTGTCGTCGGTGAGCACATTGCTTTCGCTCACTGTCTTGTGGTATCTGTCAGTCATAACGTATATGTATTTTATTTTGGTTATCGGTTCACTCGCCTTCGGAGCGCAGGCGCGGATTGGAGCGGTGACGCTCTTTATCCCTAATGGATTTCTTTGCGAGATTGTTCATAAATGCCTCGGCCAGGTCAACGCCGTGCTGGTTGGCTATCGCTGCCACCACCCATATCACGTCGGCAAGCTCATCGGCCAGCGACGCGCTTTCGCCCGGTTTCCACGACTGTTCGCCGTCGGTGCGGGCAAGAATGCGTGCCACTTCGCCGGTTTCCTCGGCCAGGATTGCCATGTTGGTGAGCGGGCTGAAATAGCGCACACCGACGGTGGTGATCCAGCCGTCCACCTTCGCCTGAAGCTCGCGCAGGCCTATGTCGCTTTGTTCGTCGGTAATCATTCTTTCAGTCTGGAGTCAATTATTATGGTCACGGGGCCGTCGTTCACCAGCTCCACCTGCATATCGGCGCCGAACACTCCGCGGCCCACTCCGGCAATCTCCGTGGATTGCGCAAGCAGCGAGCAATAGAGGTCGTAAAGCGCGGTGGCCGTGGCATGGCCGGCGGCACGGATATAACTCGGGCGGTTGCCCTTGCGTGTGGAGGCCGTGAGCGTGAACTGGCTTACGGCCAGAATGCCGCCATGGGTCTGCTCCACCGAGAGGTTCATCACGCCGGCCTCGTCGTCAAACACCCGCAGTCCGAGCGTCTTCGCGGCCAGCCAGCGGGCATCCGCCTCCGTATCGCCCTCTTCCACCCCCACGAGCACCATCAGACCGCGGCCTATCGAGGCCACTTTCTCTCCGGCGATGCTCACCGAGGCTCGTGCAGCTCTTTGAATCACAATTCTCATGATTGCAAAAGTAATAAGAAATTGTTCTCCGCAAAAACAAATATTGATTCCACGCTTAATCCAGCCCTTTGGCTATCTCCTTGAGGACGGATAATTCAACGGTTGAGAAGTCCGACTTATCGTAGACGTTCATAAGATATACCCGACCTTCCGTTTCCATGGTGACAACGGTATAAGTGATCCGGAGTAGTGGAAACGTCAAAGCTCATCTATAAACGCTCTTGCCGATTTCACGGGGATTTCACCAGCCTCCATCTGCTTCACCTGCTTCCAGCTGCGTCGGATGCTTTTTACAGCCTCATCCACGCGGCTCTGCTGAGCCTGCGAGAGCGACAGGTCCTCACTCCCGATGCGCACAAGGGCGTAAAGGGATTTTTTACGGCGAATAAGCACGCGTTCACCCTCGGAGGCCCTGTCGAAAGAGGCAGCCAGATTGTTCCGGTAATCTCTTACTGATAATACTTCCATAACTCTGTTCTGTTAGTTCGGTACAAACATACATTTTTTTTCAATAGCATAACAAATTTGTGTACAAAAAAGTGTACACAAAGATATCTTTTTTCTTACAAGCCCACCTCTGCCGGCCAAAAATCGGCGGGGTGGGTTCGGACTGTGTGATAAAATGGTTAAATTTGTGACTTAAATGTTTATTACCGATGAAAAAATCAATCCTGTTTCTTGCAATGATTCTTGCCGGCGCGACCTATGGCGCCGCCAAAGACCAGAGCCGCGATCCCTACACCGAACCGGTGGACACCGCGACCGTCGACACCTCAGGCTGGGCTGCCCTCTCGGGCCCCACTCGCCTTACATGGACTCCCGGCGACAAGCACTACCGCCAGTTCGCCACGCCTGAAGTCACCCAGTGCTCCGACACCATTGTCAACGCATGGCGCGGCGAGCGCCTGGGCCTCGAGGCGCTGCTGATAAGCCCCGAGGGCTGCGGCCCCGTAAAGGTGAGCCTCTCGCCCCTGCAGCGCGCCGGAAAGTCGGTTGCCGCTCCCGGCAGCCAGGCTTCGCTGATGCGCTATGTGATCACCACCGCCTACAACACCTGCGGCTATCCCTCGGCCGATCTCCCAACCTATACCGTCCCCGACATGATTGACCTTCCCGGCACCGACGCTGCAATTCCCGCCAAAAGCGTCCGCCCGGTATGGGTCACCGTGGAAGTGCCCCGCGACATTGCACCCGGCGACTACACCATGACGCTCACCGCCTCGGCAGCCTCCACCGGCAAGACCGTAGCCACGGCACGTCTGCAGGTGAATGTGGCGCCTAACACCCTTCCCGCGCCCAAGGACTACGCGTTCTATCTCGACATGTGGCAGCAGCCTTACGCCATCTCGCGCTACTACGGCGTTGAGCCGTGGAGCGACGCCCACCTTGAAAAGATGGCTCCGTATGCCGATATGCTGGCGCGCGCGGGACAGAAAGCCGTGAGCGTGATTCTCTTCTACGAACCCTGGGGCGAGCAGAGCAACGACAAGTTCGAGCCCATGGTTGAGACCGTGCGCACAAAGGACGGCAAATGGAAATTCGACTACACGGTGCTCGACCGCTATGTGAAGTTCATGGCCGACCACGGCGTGGACGAGGTGCTTGAGTGCTTCACCATGGTTCCCTGGCAGCCCCAGTACCGCTACCGCGACGCCGCCACCGACAGCCTGAAATTTATAGAATGCAAGCCCGGCTCGCCCGAGTACAGCGAGCTTTGGACAGCCCTGCTTAAGGACCTCACTTCCCACCTGAAGCAGAAAGGATGGTACGACAAGACCGAGATTGTGATGGACGAGCGCGGGCTGCCCGACATGCTCGCCGCCCTCAACGTGGCTCAGACAGCCGTGCCCGGCCTGAAAATGGCTCTCGCAGGCAACTACCATAAGGAACTCGTTGACACCCTCCAGTCCTACACCATGATCAAGGGCGAGTTCTTCCCCGAGACCGTGCTCAACAAGCGCCGCGCCAAAGGACAGCGCAGCATCCTCTACACCTGCTGCGCCACACCCGCTCCAAGCCAGTTCAGCAACAGCGCTCCCGCCGACGGCGCATACCTTCCCGTCTATGCCACCGCCACCGGATTCGACGGCTATCTGCACTGGTCGTTCAACAACTGGACCGACCACCCCATGACCGACACCCGTTTCCACATGTTTGCCCCGGGCGACACCTACTTCGTATATCCCGACGGACGCACTTCCGTGCGCTACGAGCGCATGGTCGAGGGCATACAGATGTCCGAGAAAATACGTCTGCTCCGCCAGGAGCTTGAAAACCGCCAGGATCTTGCCGGTCTCCAGCTTCTGGAGCAGGCTCTCCTGCCGATACGCACCGGAGCCATGACCTCCTATTATCCCACATCGGCCGTTGTATCCGACCTGCATAAATCTCTCGACGTGATTTCACGCCGTGTAGCGCAGTAATAGGACGCATAATAAAAATATAAAACGCCCTCCTTATACGGTCAATCCGGATAGGGAGGGCGTTTTAGTGGATGCACGAGCGAGCATCCCTACAAGTTTGGACGGTAACTTTGAGTTTTACGATATTCTCTGTCAGGAGGCGCTTTCCTGGCGGTTCTTGCCTGCGAGCATGCCGCAGGCGGCCATGATGTCCTCGCCGCGCGAGGCGCGTATGGTGGCTGTGATGCCGTGTGAGTTCAGGCGGTCGCGGAACGCGGTCATTACCGGTTCCGTGGCTGTTTTCAGTTCCGAATCCGGAATGGCGTGGAAGCGTATCAGATTCACGCGGCACTGCATGTTGCGCAGCAGCCGGGCCAGGGCGTCGGCGTGGCGCATATCGTCGTTCACGCCGCGGAACATGGTGTATTCCACCGACAGGCGGCGCTGATGGGCGAAATCGTAATGCTTCAGCAGTTTCAGTACGTCGAGCAGCGGATAAGCCTTCTCCACGGGCATAAGCCCTGCGCGCTCGGAGCTGAAGGGGGAATGCACGCTAACAGCCACATGCACCTGAGTCTGGTCAAGCAGTTTCCGCAGGGTGTCGAGCTTTCCGATGGTCGACACTGTGATGCGGCGCGGGCTCCAGGCCAGTCCCCAGGGCTCCGTCAGCACCTCTATGGCGGCAAGCACGGCATCGAAATTGTCCATTGGCTCGCCCATTCCCATGAATACTATGTTCGTAAGGCGTTCCGATTCCTCAACCGAAAGCACCTGGTTGATGATCTGCGCGGCCGTAAGGTTGCCGTGGAAGCCCTGGCGGCCCGTCATGCAGAACGAGCAGTTCATGCGGCATCCCGCCTGTGAGCTCACGCAGAGCGTGGCGCGGTCGCCGTCGGGAATCATCACCGACTCTATGTCGCGCGTGCCCACGCCCGGGAAAAGATACTTCACCGTGCCGTCGGCGCTCACCACTCTTGCCAGAGGTTCCGTGCGTCCCACCTCATATTCCTGCTTGAGCCGCTCGCGCCCGCGGACGGAAATATCAGTCATCTCGTCGATTGACACTGCGCGGCGCACATAAAGCCATCTCGCCATCTGTTTAGCCGAAAACGTCGGCAAAGAACATTTTTCTGCCACCTCGCGCAGTTGGGCGAGGTTCATTCCTATGAGTGGTGTGAGCGATGAGTTCATATCGGTAAAATGGTGTTGCGCCACAAAATTAGGAATTTTTTCGCTACATCCTCGCATCAGGCCGCCACGTGGCCCTGGGAACGTCGGCCTCCGGCCGTCGAATTCGCGGATGCTGACGGTCGCCCACGCTGACGCATTACGCGGCAGCGCATTTTCCGAAGCTCGCCGCGCTTGAAGAAGGGGGGGCACTTCCTTCCGGCAGCTTACGCAGCCGGTTGTAAAAAAATCGCGCATCCTGCGCTACCCCGCCTCAGGAGCGTCGGCGCCCCTATCGCCACTCATCTCGCCGTCGATAAGGATATCGACGGTCCATGTGCCTGCGAACCGGGAGCGCCGGCGGCGCGATTTCTTTACAACTGGCTGCGTAAGCTGCCAGAGAAGTATGATATCGCTTCTATTTGCGGCGAGCTTCGGAGAATGCGATGCCGCAAGGAGCGGTAGCTTGGGCCATGACCTCGGGCCGTCGAAAAATCGGGTATTCCCGCATTTTAGGATATTTTTTGTTAACTGATTTCGGGCGTCGGAAGGCTAAAATCGGGGCTTTTTGGGGCTGACAATGCATATTCAGAAGATAGTGCAATTGATTGATAATATAATTCATTTAAAAAGAGTAAATATGTATATAATTTTGTTGCATGCCATGTAGACTATTAACATTCCTTATATCATTATCCATTAACTCACCTATTCTTTTATCATGAGTAAGAGTATTAATTATCAGGGCAGAAGCTCAATGTTGGCATCGCTGTTTCTGGGAGGTGTGTGCATGTGTGCGCCTTTGGCAGCAGAAGCATCACCCACAGCTGCGCCGACCGACGGTCAGGCGGCCCTCGCACTGAGCGGACAACAAGAAAGTGCAAACTCCCAGAAATTGTGGGGGGGGGGTAAATTCCTATGAATCAGTAGGTTATCCCACAGAAAGCAATGGAGTATCTTCCGATGACAAAAAAACAGCAGCACAAAACCTGCGTACAATCACCGGAGAAGTGACCGACGAGAACGGCGATCCTCTGGTAGGAGCCTCGGTGAAAGTCGTTGGTCAGAAAGAAGGTTCAATCACCAACATCGACGGCCGGTTCACAATTCAGGGAAACGATAAAACCGTGCTGGAAATCAGCTTTATAGGCTGTCTTCCCCAGAAAGTAACCGTGGGTAACAGCAGCGACCTCAAGATCGTGCTCAAAGAAGACTCCAAGAACCTCGAAGAGGTAGTTGTGATCGGTTATACCACCCAGCGCAAAGGCCTTCTGACCGGTTCTGTATCGACCATGAAGGTTAAGGACAATCTCAAGACCCTTCCAACCACATCGGCCGGTAACCTTCTTGCAGGTAAACTTTCGGGTGTGAACGTGGGCACTCCGGCCGACATTCCCGGCTCCGACCCGTCCATCAGCATCCGCACCGGTTCATCGTGGAACGCACAGAACGTCACCTACGTAATAGACGGCGTTGTGCGCGGCAGCGGTGACTTCAATGCTCTAAGCCCTAACGAAATCGAGGATATCACCGTGCTCAAGGATGCCGCTTCGGCCGCAATCTACGGTTCCCGTTCAGCCGGCGGTGTTATCATAGTCACCACCAAGAAAGGCGAGACAGGCAAGCCCGTCATGAACTATTCATACAGCTACGGTTTTGACTCACGCACCAAAAACTCCGAGCTTACCAACGCCGTTGAAACCGGCGAACTTTACGGAAGAATCAATGGCGACTCCGACCCTGCAGGCTGGGCATGGTCGCAGGAAGAGCTTGATCATTACCGCAATATCAATGGCGGTTGGGGTTACGATCAGTTGGGAACCGTATGGCAGCGTCCTACCACCCAGAACCACAACTTCAGCATCAGCGGCGGTACAGAAAAAATCAAGTATTTCGGTGCGGCATCATACGTGCGCCAGACCGGCTTCATGAAACCGCTGAAATACGACAAATATAATCTGCGACTCAACATCACAGCCGAAGTAACCAAAGAACTCGAGCTATTCGCAGGTCTGGCTATCTACAATAATTACCAGAACAATATGGTGTTCGGCGGTCCGTATGATACATATCAGAAACTGCGCATCTGGCAGCCCGACCAGCCCGTTTACACCGACAACGGCCAATATATCGATTATGGCTGGATTGCCAACATGGGTGCGGTGGTAGACGGTGCAGGCGGCTACAACAAAAACCAGTATCTGAAACCCCAGGGCATTATCAATCTTACATATCACGCTCCGTTCCTCAAAGGACTCAGCGCAAAGGTTTCGTATAGCCGCAGCTGGACCAACAGCATCAACTCACGTTACAACACAAGCTATCAGATGGCAATTATGAAACGCTCCGGACCTAACGGACGCATAATTTCCACCAAAGATGAAGATATTATATCTTGGAAAAAGGCCCTTGACGGTCGTGAGTATCTCCAGAAAACTTCAGGCTGGAGCGGCGACAAACAGTTCAACGTCCAGATTAACTACAACAATACGTTCAACGACGTTCACCGCGTATCGGCAGCCCTCGTAACCGAATGGTATGAAGGCAACGGCGCCAGCGTATGGGGCTACCGTCAGGACTTCCCCGTTTACCGCACAGACCAGTTCTGGGCAGCAAGCAGCTCGAGCGAGAACACCAACGGCGGCGGCGATACCGACTGGACAAGCGGACGCATGTCGTATATCGGCCAGTTCAACTACACCTACGACGACAAATATCTGTTCAACTTCTCGTTCCGCGAGGACGGCTCGATGAACTTCGCTCCCGGCAAGCGCTGGGGCTTCTTTCCCGCAGGCTCCCTGGGCTGGGTAATTTCGCGTGAAGGCTTCTTCAATAGCCTCACCCCCGCCATCAGCTTCCTCAAGGTTCGCGCGTCGGTAGGTCTTACAGGTAACGACTCCGTGGGCGGATGGCAGTGGCAGGAATCCTACCGTCAGGGCAATTCCACATACCTTGGCGAAGGCGGCTCACGCTATAACGGCATTACCTACGGCAGCGTGGTAAACAAGAACCTTACCTGGGAAAAGGCTCTCAGCTACAACGTCGGTGTTGATGTGAATTTCCTCAACCACTGGGATGCCAAGCTCGACTACTGGTACCGCAACTCCTACGATATTCTCGGCAACCGCCAGAATACCCTCCCCACCACTTTCTCGCTCTCTATGCCCGCCGAAAACTATGGTAAAATCCACGCTCAGGGCTTCGACTTCGAGATTGGCTACAACGGTGCTTCAAAAGACTTCACATACTTCGGACGCCTTACAGCTTCTTACGGCTGGAACAAGGTGAAAGTAAAAGACTATGCTGAAAACGCCCAGTTTGTAGACATACCCGTGGGTAAATCCACAAGCTACATCACCGGCTACCGGTTTGACCGCATTATCCGCACACAGGAAGAACTCGATGCCTTCAACCGCGAGCATCCCGACTATAACTTCAACGGTCACAAACCCGAACTCGGCCAGATGGTCTACAAAGACGTATCCGGACCCGACGGAAAGCCCGACGGCATTATCAACAGCTGGGACCGCGTGATACTCCGTGACAGCAACAACCCCGTTGTTTTCGGTATCAACCTCGGCGGCAGCTGGAAGGGACTTGCTATAGACATGATGTTCAACGGCAGACTCGGACAGAAGAAATGGGTTTACGACCTCTGCGAGGGTGTGGAATGGAACCGTATGTGGAAAAACTGGTATAACGACAGCTGGACACCTGAAAACCCCAATGCCTCGCTGCCCAAACGCAAAAGCGCCAACCAGGGAAAAACCTACGACGAATACACCGATTTCTGGCTCAAGGACGCAAGCTTCCTGCGCATGAAGTATCTCACAGTGAGCTACACTCTGCCCAAGAACCAGTTCTACAACAAGGTATTTGACGATATCCGCTTCTATATGTCGGCAACCAACCTGTTTGTACTCAGCAAATTCAACAACAAGTACTACGACCCCGAAATCAGCCACGGCAACGCTTATCCCGTGATGCGTACCATAAGCTTCGGCGTAGACGTCAAATTCTAAAAAGCCTGTACCAATGAAAAAAATATTATTATCGGCAACCATAGCCCTGTCGTTGTGCTCGCTTACCGGCTGCGACCTCGACTATACAAATACCGGTGCCATTAGCCCGGACAACGTGTGGACTGACCAGGAAATGATCAGCGCCTTCCTCACCGACATCTACGGCTCAAGCATGCCCGGATGGCCCACCAATGCCAACAATACAGATGAAGGCATGAACGGTCCCACCGACTTGAGTATGTATTCACGCGGTCTGATTACCGCAGAGAATACCGGACAAGGACTCAATTACGGAACAATCGACAAGATTAACTTCTTTATTGACCATCTGGAGAACGTGGACTTCCTCGACCCCGCCACAAAGAACGCCATGAAAGGCCAGGCTCTGTTCTGGCGCGCATGGGATTACTGGGGTAAAGTGTTTACCGTAGGTGGCGTTCCTCTGATTCTGCACGAGCAGGATGTGACCGATCTGCCCTCACTTTTCGTAAGCCGCAACTCCACTTCAGAGTGCATGACCCAGATTATAGCCGACCTCGACGAAGCAGCCTCACTGCTCCCCGACACCTGGACGGGAAGGGACTATGGCCGCATTGACAAAGGAATTGTCCTGGCTTTCAAAGGCCGCGTGCTGCTTTACTATGCAAGCCCGCTGTTCAACCCCAACCACGACAACAACCGCTGGCAGCAGGCCTACGACGCCAACAAGGCTGCCGTGGACTTCCTCAAGGCCAACGGCAAGAATCTATATCAGGGTGATTTCGCCGATATCTGGTATGACGAACGCAACTGCGAGGTGGTGATGGTCAACCAGTACTATTATCCCGACCACACCTTCGGCCAGAATGCAATCCGTCCTGAGCCCCTCACCAAGGACAATGCAAACTACAACCAGGCCATCCTGCCTCTGCTCATGGCTTTCCCCAAAAAAGACGGAACGCCCCTCACACTCGATGTGAACCGCCTTTCTGACCCTGCATACAACGCTCAGTTCATGACTGACTTCTATACCAACCGCGACCCCCGCTTCCATGCAACAATCCTTTGTCCGGGTATGGACTTCACGTCTGACCGACTTGGAACTGAAAACTACTGGAACACCTGGGTAGACAATGGAGACGGCACATATAAATCGATGTCGTTTGACCAGTTTGGAGTCGGTGTAGGCGGCGGATACAGCGGTTACTTCCAGCGCAAGGGTGTTGACAAATCACTTCTTTCAATAAATGACCTCTACAATGCCGAGACCGACTGGATTGAAATCCGCTTTGCCGAGGTGCTGATGAACTATGGCGAGTGTGCCAACGAGCTTGGCAAGACCAACGAGGCTCTTGACGTGCTTTACAAAATCCGCGCCCGCGCAGGCATCGAAGCCGGCACCGGCAACTACGGAATTACCGCATCAAACACCACCGACATCCGCGAGGTTTACTGCAACGAGCGCTTCATTGAATTTGCTTACGAAGGACGGCGTTTCAACGACCTTCGCCGTTGGAAGAAGTATGACCACCTGAATCAAATCAAGTATCGCTCTACGCTCTATCCTGTAATAAAGAATCCCGCCGATATTGCCGGTTTCGACTGGAACGCCAGTATGTTTGATGACAATGCAAGAAGTCTGTTCCGCTTCGATTTCATTGAAAATGTGGACGGCGAACCCCAGTATCAGTTCAACCTCGACCTGAACCACTGGTTCTATCCGCTATCCAAGGGAACCCTTGACCGCAACTCCAAGCTTCAGCAGAACAACGAGTGGGGCGGCAACTTCAATCCCCTTGACTGATTCCCCTGCATATAGTTTTTTCATCAGATTGGGAAAAATGATTGATTAATAAAACAGTGTATTATGCAACGAAGGACTTCCCCCTTGTAAAAACCACCGGGGAAGTCCTCATTATATCGCCATTATAACCAGACAACCTATTAACAGCCAATCAAATCAACATGAACAAGAGACTTCGACACTTATTGTTGCCGGTATCGGCCGCAGCGGTTCTGCTGGCAGGCTGTACGTCGGAAGCCCCCTGGCATTTCGCCACCGACTACCTTGACGTGACGGTAGACGGCCGCGGATATATCACCGGGCTTAAGAACAGCACCGTAGACAACGCGCCCGAGCTGAGCCCGGCCGACAAACCCTCGCCGCTGCTCACTCTCTACAACAGCACCGACTCCACATGGCACTATCCCGCCGAGGCGAGCTATAGCCGCCTCACCAAGGTGATGAAACTGAAGTATGATGACGGCATGGAGGCCGAAGTGAAAATAGAGCCCTGCGGAAAATATCTGCGCATGGAACTTGTGGACCTCAAGGCTCCCGAAGGCATCGATGCCGCTCAGTGGGGTTCGGTCCACACCAACATCACCAACCTGCTGGGCGAAGTAATAGGCGTGGCCCGCGACACCTCCGATGTCAATAACTACGCCGTGGGACTGCTCGCGCTTGACGACAACACCCTCGGCTGCACCGCCGACCTCGACGCCGACGCCGCTCCCTTCGAATACATAATCCACACGCCCGACCCCGTGCGCTTCCCGCTGCCCGACTCGCTTTACGAGGGCCAGCGCTTCTCCCTGGGTGGCAACGGCATAAGCGACGTGGCATTCTATGCCCACAAAGAGCCCTACTACCGCATAATGTACGGCAACGCCGCAACAGTGGACAGCCTGGGCCGCATATCCATCCAGTACTCCACACGCGACCGCTCGCGCCGGCGCACCATAGCCTACTCGCTCATCCCCCACATGGAGGCCAATATCCCCAACCACATAGAGGTTGAGCCGATAGAAGGCGTGGGTATGATAGGGTCGAAGGTGGCCCTCTGGGGCAGCCCCGACTCCACGGCGCTGATGGACGTGATTCAGGACATAGTGATAAAGGAAGGCCTGCCCCACCCCACCATCAACGGCAAGTGGATTAAGGACCCCACGGCCTACAAACCCGACGTGATGGTGCGCGGCACGGAATTCGACAGCGTGATAGACTATACCTCGCAGATGGGCTATGCGGCTATCTATGCCTACAACCAGTTCCTGCACCCCGACCGCGCCAACGGCGGATATGTCGACGGCCCGGACCATGAGAAGAAGCCCTTCAAGCTCAAATCGGGCGACCTCTCGCACAAGGAGTTTGCCGACAAGGCAGCCGAGAAGGGCGTGCTGCTGGGCCGCGTTACCATCACCAACTCGATGGCCCCCGGCACATCCGACGTGGTTCCCGTGCCCAGCGACAGCATCTGCTATCAGCTGCGCCGCGCCCTCGCCGCCGACATATCGGCCACCGACACCGTGATAAGAGTTGACAACCCTCTTTACATGGACGAGATAGGCAGCTGGGAAGGCCACTGCCAGAGCCTCAACATAATAAAGATAGGCAAGGAGCTGATACACTACCTGGGAGTGTCGGGCGACACGCTGCTCAACGTAACCCGCGGCTACTGGGGCACCACCCCCTCGGCCCACAAGGCCGGCGATGTGCTCGACAAGACACAGGTGACCATCAACTACGGCTACGACGGCCTCATTCCCAACATGGCCCTTCAGGACCTCATGGCCGACAACTACGGCCAGATGGCAGCCAACAGCGGCATAACCCACTTCGACCTTGACGGCCAGGAATTCCTCTTCAACCAGGGCCACGGCTACTATTCGGTGAAGCGCTTCATGCGCCGCATGTTCCAGAAAGCAGCCGAACTGGGCGTGCCTTATCTGCGGGTGGGAGGCGCCACCCTCTCGGAAGGCTCCTGGCACTACCAGAGCTTCTGGAACGTGGGCGGCGGCAAGGCCATGTATGATATCGACACCCGCGAATGGGGCAGCGCCACAAGCGAGGGCAAGGACATACGCGACGTTGCTTATGCCAACTACTTCCCCGCCACCTTCGGCTCGAACTTCGAGATAGGCCCCGACTCTAAGGTTGAGGACTACAACCACGTGGAGGCAACCTCAATCGGCCACGGCGCCATCTACTACATGCCTATGTCGCCCTCGGTGATCGGCTCCGCTCCGCAGCGCGATGAAATAATCGCCACCATAGCCACGTGGGAACGCGCCAGAGCCGCCAATGCCTTCCCCCGCAGTGTGCGCCGCGAGATGATGAATCCCGCCTACGACTGGACCATCGAGGAGACAGACGGCGGCAAAGCCTGGCTGCTCCACCGCAAAGGCGGCAACCGTCCTGACCACACCTACCAGCTGAAGCCCTCATCGTCAATCCCCACCATTTGACAAAGCAAGCGATTATAATTTACAAGATTGCACTTAGAAAGATCGTCACCCCGCCCACCCGGAGTGACGATTTTTTTGCAGAGCACCGGGAGAGCCACTGGGAGGGTCGGCGTCCAGCCGTCCATGACGGGAATGATAGGCATTCATGGAGCGTGCGCTGAACCGCCGATATGTTAAATCGTACATTTAGTTTTTTTTCGATATTTTTGCATTCAGGTTCTTGACACTTAACAGCTTAAGTAGTAATTTTGCATTGCAAACGAAACGAACACGTACAGGGTCGGCCCCGCACACGGGGGCGGATATCATGAATCAAACAAAGCACAATTATTTGTTTCTCAATACCGTATCCCACTCATCTTGAACGGGTTCCCCACCGGAATCCTTTCTGTAGGTTCCCCGACTCCGGTCACGCCAAACCTCGTCCGGCACGCGCCGCCGTAGGCTTTGCGCTGTTCGACCGACGCCGTCCCGCATCCGGCTCTTCCGGATGCCCGCAGCCTGAAATAGAGCAGTACAATGTTTTGTTAGACAATATATACTTGAATTTTGGTTATGAGGGAGGTGCGCTTCTGTGAAGAAGTGCACTTTCATTTTAAACCTGTTCCGGTGTTACCATGCGCGCCTCGCTGCCCCCGAAAGCGTGGGCAGTCTGCCTGGATTCCCACGCTTACGCACACTGCGTCCTCGCCATTCCCAGGCTCGCCGCAGGCGGGACGGACGGCATTTTTCCCCGCAGCTGATGCAGCGGGTTTTACAAAACCCCGCGGCTCCGCCGCTCCGAGCCGGCTCACCTTATACATATACATGGGGTATATACATATACATGGGGTATTGCAGACTCCTTTTAACAACCATTATTTTACATTGACCCGTTTTACTCGCCGGATTCTAAAGTTTCTTAAAGGAAATGTGAAAAATGTTTTGGTTAAAAAAAAAGAATTACCTTTGCAGGCATAGTTATTTAGTAGATTATAGTTTACACACAAAACATTTTGCAATGAAAAAGAAAATCCTCAGCCTCGCGGCTGCCGTTGCCATGCTCGGAATGTTTGCATCCTGCAGCAGCGACGATCCCAAATCTCCCACTCCCGATCCTGATCCCGATCCCGTTGTTGTTCCCGGCCAGGACATTCCCGCCAATGAATACAAAGGCAACGCCGTTACCCTTACAATGGGCGATGCTCCCGTTGCAGGCCAGATTGTAAAATTCACACCCGGAACAGAACCTAAGCTTACAATAGAAAGCGAACCCATCAACCTCAGCGAACTGATAGCAGGCGCCGCAGCCCAGTCTAAGGCCGACGGCGATATCATGCTTCCCACTCCCGGCCTGATTCCCGGCAGTCCCTCCGTAACAATACCCCTCACCCTCACGGGCGAGGCCGACACATGCTCTTTCACCGGCAACACCCAGACCGACTATTGCACCTTCAACTATACCGGCGCTGTAGGCCCTAACGGTGTTACTCTGAAAATCAGCGACGTGAAGCTCAAAAACACTTCGCTCGCCGGAAAGTATAATTTAAATCCTTTAGCCGGTAATTTCTCTAATATTGCTCGCGTGGTCTGGAAATCGGAAAAAGGACTTGAACTTTTCGGTTCTGAAATGCCAGTTGGAGACTTACTCAGTTTTGTATTGGTTATTCCCCTTATTGGTGAGGATGAAGATGGAAATCCTCAATTCTCAGTATGTGAAATGCTCGAAGCAGCCCTAAAGTCTGTTACTTTTGCCGAAAATGGTGATTTGACGGCAGAGTATGCCGAGATTCAGGACGATGGCAGTCTCTCAGACAAATTTACCACCGCCCCTGCGGGTCTGGCTCAATATGTGGTAAAGGATGACAATACATTACTTCTCTTCCTAAATCCCCGGCAGATTATCGCGAACACCCTTTCAAAAGCAACGGAAAGTGGGATGAATCCTGATGAAGTAATTGAGGGACTTATCAATTATCTCCTCCCGATGGTGGCCAATGGTATTCCTGTAAACTTCGGTCGTGCTCTTGAATCAGGTTACGATGACGATTACAATCTTGTTACCAAGCCGTCAGAAGACCCGAATTCCTACAGCTTCTATCTTGGAACGGAAGTGCTTTTGCCCGTGTTAAAGACAGTTGGACCTCTACTTTCCGATCCATCAGTTATTGAGATGATTATGGCAGAAGTGAAAAAGGATCCTTCAATGGCAGGAATGGCCGATATGCTTCAAGGAATGTTAATGTCACTTCCTGGGGTTATCGATACAACCTCCCAGGTTGAAATAGGCATAAACTTCACTCGCGAGTAATCATCGCCTGACATAAGGGCTTCCGCCCCGCGGACGTCTCACCAAAATAAACCTCGGCGTGTCAAATCAGTTTTGGCACGCCGAGGTTTTGTTTTATATAGAATGAGCGGCAAAATACTGCCCCCTGCTGTTGCGTAAGCGTGAGCAGTCTGTCGGGTTCCCAAGCTTACGCACACTGCGGCATCGCGCTCTCCGAGGCTTGCCGCAGAGAGAAGGGGGGGCCTCCGGTCCCGCAGCTGACGCAGCGGGTTGTACAGAAATCGCCGCTCC
>CAUBWJ010000011.1 GCA_958439725.1 uncultured Muribaculaceae bacterium
CTATTCGCTTGTATAAAATTGTATCCTGTTTGGCTACCAGCGGAACTTTCGTGAGCTGCCTCAGGTCTTCCAATATTGGCACAACATCTCGTAATGTCGTAGGGTTTGGCATTTGCGGGTGTTACGTTAAGTGTTATTAATGATGAGAGCCAATCAAACTCAAACAGCCTTGTTGAATCTTTGTTAAATCTTAGCACTCGATAACATAAACACGCGATACCCAATGATAGTTCGCATATCTATTTTAGATACGATTATCAACCTTTATAAACCACGCATTCCAGGCAATTGTATCAAATTTGTATCAAAATTACAATTTTTAACATTCCGCGGCGGGGTAAAAATAAAGAAAGAACTGAGTCTGCGTGACTTAGCTCTTTCTTTGAGTTGCCTTGGAAGGATTCGAACCCTCACAGGCGGAACCAGAATCCGACGTGCTACCATTACACCACAAGGCAATATTTGTTGTGAATCTCAGCGGCTCTCCTGCCGTGTTTGTGATTACGGGTGCAAAGGTATAGACTTTTTTTTAACTGCAAAAATTTTTTTGAAGATTTTTTTGCTTGAATGATAAAAATCATGGTCCGAGGGTTGCATTAAGTGATTTTTTTATAATTTTACGGCGCAATTAAAGCCTATTTACAAAGAAAGCCTCCTTCATAACCATTATTATTCCCTGAGGCTCTAAGGTAAAATTTTATTTACATAACCAATTTTAATTTATTATGAAAAAGGTTTTAGCAATGGTAGTCCTCGCGATTGCCTCACTTGGTGCAGCTGCACAGAATTCCAACATTTACGTAGGCGGTTCGCTCGGTTACTGGCATGACAGCCACGACAAATCAACCGATGCCAGCACCAACCACTTTGTGATTCTTCCTGAAATCGGTTATAACTTCAGCTCTGAGTGGGCCCTTGGCGCACAGCTCGGTTATGACTATACCCATCTCTGCGGACAGGGAGTGTCTACAAACATTTTCCAGTTCAATCCCTATCTCCGCTACACTTATTTCCGCAGCTCGAACAATCTGATCAGCCTGTTCGTTGACGGAGCAGTTGGGTTCGGTGCGGGCTGGACACATTATAAGGATGATGACAGCAAGACCGCCGTTACATGGAATCTCGGTTTCCGTCCCGGTATCTCGGTTAACCTCACCGATAATTTCAGCCTTGTGGCCCATGTAGGTATGCTCGGATATGAGGGCGCCAACAATGCAGCCAAGGAGGCCGGCTACAGCAACCAGGGAGGCCTGATGCTCAACGGCAATAATCTCACATTCGGATTCTTCTACACGTTCTAAATATAACTGAACTCATTTACAGAACGGGCTGCGGAAATCAAGTTTCCGCAGCCCGTTTGATATTGCAGAGGATTTTTCAGAATCCGAAACCTACGTTGTCAACGTAGATAGTGAGCCCGGGTGTACCGACGTAAGCCTCACCGTTGCCCGACGAGAACATGAGCACGGCGTGGGTGGGAGTGGCGTCGGCACTGTCCCAGCCTTCTTCCATCACTTTACGCATCTCGCCTTTGGAATTGCGGGCATAATAGGCGTTATCGCCGTTACGGAGAGCCAGCCACGGATAAGGCAATTTGGTGGAGATGTCGCCGTACATAAGTTTCAGTTTATGACCGTTGACCCATGGCGAACTTTTGGTAAATGCCTCTCCGCCGGTGGCCACGCGGCGCGCGTGGATGTTGCCTTCGGAGTCTTCCCATCTGCGCTGAAGGAAAATGAACACCACGCCTTCGTCACGTCCGCGGAGTTTCTTGGGAGATCCGAATCCGGTGGCTTTAACTCTGATGTCTTCGGTGGGGATATCGGCCATGTAGTCGAACACCAGGTATTTGGGACGCTTGGTGTAGGGCATGCCCATTTCCATCTTTGAATAGGGATTCTTGGTGGATGTAATAGGCTCTATCATTTCGCCGAGGAAGATAGAACCGGCAACCATCACATCCATGTTGATTAGGCCGAGCACTTTCACGCGCTCCATCATAGCTGTGAGTTTGGCGCATTTGTTCTCACCGCTTCTCACCGACGGGAAAACTGCGTTTGAAGTCTTTGTGATTCCCGACACGCGGGCATATACATTGCTCGTTCCCCAGGGCGAATCGCCGTTGAAGTATGGTTTGGCCCCTATTATGGTCTGAGTCGGGCCTATTTCATAGACGGGACGCGTCTTGCCTCCGATGATGGCCGATTCTTTTATTTCGCGTGTAATCCAGCTGTTGAAGTTGCCGTATTTTATCGGCTCGACGCTTTGCGATGATACATGGAACGCAAGGCCAGCGGTAAGCAGTAAACACAATGTCTTTTTCATAACTTTTGGTTTTCAGAGGGATTTATTGCGCAAAGATACTACTTAATTAGAAATTTACAGCTACCGAAAGGCCGGCGCTTACGCCTCCGCCTGCGTCGGGAGCCAGCCAGGGGGCGCTTTTGATTTCCGGTGCGCGGAGGTGGTCGGCGCGGTGTTTCTGGTAACCCGTGAAATATCCGCAGGCCTCGTTCACGGGGTCGAGAAGGAATGCAAGGAAATAACCGACGGCTTTTGAGCCCAACACTCTGTAATCCCGCTCAAGGATTTTTCGTTTAAGCACATAGAACCCTTCGCCTACTACAGCTCCTATTACCGGCGTCACAATCAGATCCTGTACCGAGGGGATTTCATTGAAGGCTTCGAACCCATATTCCCAGAATCCTGTGGAAATGGCAAACGAATAAAGAAACGAGCCCCAGATATTGAAGCCGGCTGATCTGGCCGACATGTAATAGGCCGCGCCCCCGTAGGGGTGAAGAATCAGGTTGAACACCGGATTGTCGTGATCCCATACCGGGCCTTGACGCACATTGCGCCAATAGCGTTTGAGAAGAGGTATCTTGGCGTTTTCCTTTTTATTCCATGCCGTAGCGTCGGATGGCAGAAGCTCAAGCACACCGAGTGCGGTGATTCCGCCGCCCATGAGAACGGCAGTGTTTACCCACAGTTTTCGCCAGTCAGGAATGCTCAGGGTTGCTGAATAGGGGAAATCATAGATGTCCGGCCGCATGGCGCGCGGAAGCTTTCTTGCTGCCTGTATTATATCCCCGGCACCTGTTGCTAACTCCGGAGCCGGGCACGGGCCAAGAGTGAAACCCTCGCCGTTTTCTACGTATTGCACGGCTTTGATTTCTCTCGGTGCCGTCTCGAGACTGTCGGGCTGTATCTCTCCGGCGTAGGCCGTGAGCGAGAGCACGATACCGATAAGGCATAAGGAGAGTCTTGAGGCCGAAAAGAATGACATAAATAATTGCTTTAATTTGTAACAAGTCTGTCACACGTTTTTCTTTTCTTAAGCAGAAATTAAAATCCGCTAATGGCAAATACGTCTCTCAAGTTACGCGCGTCGGGGAGCGGAGTGCGGCATTCAGGGCTATATCGCATGCTTGCAGATTGTTATGGGAATCAATAAATTTGCAGTGGTTTTAGAGCTTGTTTAATAATAAATGTTGACGACAGGGTCGCATAGCTTGAGCGGATTTTTGTTCTGCGACGAAGGAGTGTACTTGATGTACACGACAGAGAAGCAGGACGAAAAGCGGCCAAGATATGCGAATGAAGGACAACATAAACAAGTTCAATCCATCTTCCGTAAGTTTAAAAATTAATGAAATTTCAGATTGATTGTAAAAGTATTAGTAGGAATTACCTCCCAGCTGTCATTCGCCGGCATCTTTCCGCTTGCTCTTCGGTCGTTATGGAACCCCATAACTCCCTCATCACAAACGAAAATCTGCTCGACGACTGACAGCCCTGTCGTCAACATTTATTATTAAACAAGCTCTTAATAGGTTTCCGGGCCTTGGGCCAGGGACTTTCTTGTATATTTATGTCTGCAAAAAAATTAGCCGTACTGTCGGTAATACTCCTTCTTTCGGTTCCCTTGCCCTTAATCGGTAGGGGAGGGGTGCATTGTCCCGCGGTGAAAACAGACAGCGTTCATGTATGGAGTGATAACAGCCGGTTTCAGCCTGATGATTCTTCGGGGGTAAACAAACGCGGTTTAATAGAGCGTGTGAAGGATTATTTCAAGGAGTCCAACACCGAAAAGCAAAACAAGCGTTTTGATTTCAGCGTTATTGGCGGCCCACATTACTCTTCCGATACCAAACTGGGTCTCGGACTGGTGGCTGCGGGTTTTTACAGGAAAAATATAGCCGACAGTCTCACCACTCCCTCCAATGTGTCGCTTTACGGCGATATTTCTACCGTGGGATTCTGGCTCATAGGAATCCGTGGCGACCATATTTTTCCGCATGACAGGCAAAGGCTGGATTATAACATGTATTTCTATTCCTTCCCCCGGCATTTCTGGGGCATAGGCTACCGTGCCGGCTCGGAAGCCTCGGACTATACTGATTTCCGTGAGCTTTATCTGAGAGCGAGCATAGACTATCTCTTCAAGATCGGCCGGGCATTCTACATCGGGCCTGCAGCGGAATTCCAGCGGTCTGTTGCAAAGGATATCACGTCGGAAAATCTATACCGGTGGAATGGCGAGAAGCTCAACTGCACCAATGCGGGCATAGGTTTCCGTGTGCAGTATGATTCCCGCGATAATCTCACGGCGGCTACTTCGGGATTTTATTGCGCGTTGGGACAGCGCTATTTTCCCTCTTTTGCCGGAAATATGCCTAAGGAGTTCGGCTACACCGAACTGAGTCTGCGGTTTTACCGCGGAGTGTGGAAGGGGGGAGTAGTGGCAGGAGCCTATCATGCCCGACTGAGTTACGGAGATGTCCCCTGGAGCCAGCTCTCCACGTTTGGCGGCAGCAGCACTATGCGTGGATACTACGAAGGGCGTTTCCGCGACAAGGGAGAAATGGATATCACATTCGAGCTCCGTCAGCATGTCTACCGGCGCAACGGGCTTGCGGTGTGGGCCGGAGCCGGAACGGTATTCCCACGACTTTCGGCCATGCGCTTCCGCCACATCCTGCCTAATGCCGGCATAGGCTACAGATGGGAATTCAAGAGCAGGACAAATGTAAGGGTCGACTTCGGTGTAGGCCGGGGAGAAACAGCATTCATATTCAGTATAAACGAAGCATTCTGATGTGAGAATCAGAATTAACGGTACATTCAAAAATGGAAAACAAATCAAACGCATCGAAGTATCTTCTTCCTGTCATCATTATATGGACTGTGGCAGGATGCCTGATGCCAAATATATGCCTTTCTATAACCGAGGATTTGAGCCTGGTTCAGCGCATCACCAATATAGTGCTGCCTGCCGGTATTTACTGGCTGCTTATGTCTCTGACCCGAAATACGGGAAAGGCAGGCCTATGGATGGTGATTTTTGAATTTTTCGCGGCATTCCAGGTTGTGCTCATTTATATCTACGGCCGTTCGGTGCTTGCCGTAGACATGCTTCTGAATGTAATGACCACCAATTATGGCGAGGCCACCGAGCTGCTCGGGTCCATGATGCCGGCCATCATATTGGTGCTGGTGGTGTTTCTGCCGCCTCTCATATCGTCGGGGGTGGCCGTGGCGCGCGGCATGAGGCTGCCAAAGAAAGTTCTGGGATATAACCGTCTCGGTAGCCTGGTTACAATCTGCATAGGTCTCGTATGCTATATGGCGTCATTCTTCAGCGGCCGCCCTTTCCATCCGGTAGCTGACATTTATCCGCTGAATGTAGGCTACAATATCTATCTGGCCGTAGAAAGAACTATCCTCACGTCGCATTTCAAAGAGAATACCGCTTCATACAGTTTCGGTGCGGTTCCTACTCATCCCGAAGGGCTCAGCGAGCTCTACGTTATAGTGATAGGGGAGACCTCGCGTGCCGAAAACTGGCAGCTCGCGGGATATGACCGTCGCACCAATATGCCGCTTGCCTCAGATTCTGCACTGGTGTTTTTCAAGCGTGCCATAAGCCAGTCAAACACCACCCACAAGAGCGTCCCCATGCTGCTTTCGCCCGTTGAGGCCTCCACATTCAACGACAGCATCTACTCTACCCGTGGAATACTTTCTGCATTCCGCGAGGCTGGCTTTTCAACCGCTTTCATATCCAATCAGCGGCGTAACCATTCTTTCATTGACTTCATGGGCGAGGAAGCCGATACGGTGATGTTCCTGAAGGACCATCTGGACACGGCGGAGGCCGAGGCCCATTTCGATGAAAAGACTCTCGGGCCCCTGATGTCCATTCTGGATGCAAACCCCAGGAAACAGCTGGTGGTGATTCACAGCTACGGTTCACATTTCGCATACGATGACCGCTACCCCGAGACCACTGCAATGTATCTTCCCGATTCCCCGCTAAAGGTCGACCGTTCCTGCAAGGAAGAACTTGTCAACGCCTACGACAACTCAATTGCCTATACCTCCGATTTCCTTGCCGGTATAATCAACATTCTCAAGACTCGCAAAGGTATCTCGGCACTCATGTATACAAGCGACCACGGCGAGGATCTCTTCGACGATGACCGCGATCTCTTTCTCCATGCCTCGCCGGTTCCGAGCTACTATCAGCTGCATGTTCCGTTCTTAGTGTGGACATCGGAGGGCTATGACGATGCTCTGCCCGGACGCATCACGGCACTGAGGCAAAACCGCGAAAAGCCGGTTGCCACAAGTGTCTCGTTTTTCCATACCGCCCTTGATATCGCCGGAATCCGTTGGCCCGGTCATGACACGAAACGCTCCGTGGCCTCTTTTGACTACACTCCGTCCGCAATGTTCTATCTCACCGACCATAATGAAGCCGTGCCCCTTGAGGCATGTGGCCTCAAGGAGTACGATTTTGCCAAATTCAATCAGCTGGGGATTGAACTGTAAATCCGGCGGTTTATTTTGCGGGGCCCTGACGAGTCAGGAGATGCTTCTCGTCCTTCACTTCAAACTGAAGTGTTGAGCCCTTCACTTTCACATCGTCAAGTTCCTGATAGCTGACGTAGTGATGCAGAAGGGTCTGGGTGATGGTCGCTTTCATTGCCCCGGCTATCTGCGGGCGGATAGAGTCAATAGGGCTTGTCTCCGGGCTGAAATTCAGGTCTGACGTTATCACCACGGCATCAGGGTCCACTTCCACCGTCATGGTGGCGGGATCGAGAGCCAGGAGGAGTTCATCGTCGTCCACGGCTGTCCAGTGGCCCGAAATATACGATTTGGCTGCCGCCGAGACACTGAACGGACTCATTATTGTGGAGCTTCCGGTAAAAGACCCGGTAGAAGAAATGAGTGAAGTGATAATCACCATACCTCCATTTGAGGTTGAATCGCGTTCGAATACAATATTCTCGATTGACGTTGCCGTGCTGCCGTCAGTGGCAATGAACGGAGTGGGATTGGATGTCCAGGTTCCGGTGACTTCGCCGGCAAGTTTTTTTGTCTCGTCGCAGCCGGCAGACACGAGTGCGGTTAAGGCCAGAAGGCCAATTAAAAGTTTTTGCATGTCAGGAAATTTTAAAATATAACCTGCGGTTCCGTATTATTGTTTGTTTTAACACACATAAATTTCTATATTTGCATCAACCGAATCGCTTTGCGACCGCGGCCCGGACTGCGTCCGACTTCCGCTTTCGGTTTTCTGCGAATTATTTCTATATTTGCATCAACAGATCATTCAAATCAATAACACTCAATACCTGAATCGATATGGCTACTAAACCGTTTAAGTATCAGGAGATGTTTCCAATGTCGCCGGACACCACGGAATATTATCTTCTGACATCGGACTATGTGAAAGTTGAAAACTGGGCCGGACACGAGATGCTCGTCGTCGACCCCGAGGCGCTTACCGTTCTTGCCCGTCAGGCTACACACGACAATGCCTTCATGCTGCGCCGTGAGCACAATGAGCTTGTGGCCAAGATTCTCAAGGATCCCGAGGCAAGCCAGAACGATAAGTTTGTGGCTCTTACAATGCTTCGCAACGCCGAAGTGGCTGCAAAAGGGCAGCTTCCTTTCTGCCAGGACACCGGTACGGCAATCATCCACGGTAACAAAGGCCAGAACGTATATACCGGCGGAGGCGATGAAGAACGCCTTTCAAAGGGCGTCTACGACACCTATACCGAAAACAATCTCCGCTACTCGCAGAACGCACCCCTGAATATGTATGACGAGGTGAATACCGGCTGCAATCTCCCCGCGCAGATCGACCTCCATGCAGTTGACGGAAACGAATACAAGTTCCTCTTCGTTGCCAAGGGCGGAGGTTCTGCCAACAAGACCTACCTCTATCAGGAGACCAAGGCTCTTATCAACCCCAAGACTCTCGTGCCTTTCCTTGTGGAGAAAATGAAGACTCTCGGCACAGCTGCCTGTCCTCCCTATCACATCGCATTCGTGATCGGAGGCACATCAGCCGAGATGAACCTCGCCACCGTCAAGAAAGCATCTGTGAAGTATTATGACAATCTTCCCACCGAAGGCAACGAACTCGGTCATGCATTCCGCGATGTCGAGCTTGAGAAACAGCTTCTCGAGGAAACCCGCAAAATCGGTCTCGGCGCCCAGTTCGGCGGCAAATACTTCGCCCACGATATCCGTGTGATCCGTCTGCCCCGTCACGGCGCTTCATGCCCCGTAGGTCTCGGCGTGTCCTGCTCCGCCGACCGTAATGTGAAGGCTAAAATCAATGCTCAGGGTCTGTGGATCGAGAAACTTGATGCAAACCCCGGCGAGCTTATCCCGGAGGAATACCGCAAGGAAGGCGAGGGCGATGTTGTTACAATCGATCTCAACCGTCCCATGAACGAAGTTCTTGCCGAGCTTACCAAATATCCCGTTTCCACCCGTCTGTCGCTTAACGGCACCATTATCGTTGGCCGCGACATAGCCCATGCAAAAATCAAGGAGCGTCTTGACCGCGGCGAGCCCATGCCCCAGTATCTCAAGGATCATCCCATCTATTATGCCGGCCCCGCAAAGACTCCCAAGGGAATGCCTTCAGGCTCCTTCGGCCCGACAACGGCAGGACGCATGGACCCCTACGTAGACCAGTTCCAGGCAGCCGGCGGCTCCATGATAATGATTGCAAAGGGCAACCGCAGCAAGCAGGTGACCGATGCCTGCCACAAGCACGGAGGATTCTATCTGGGCTCGATAGGAGGTCCCGCAGCCATTCTCGCGCAGAACTCAATCAAGAAGGTTGAGCTTCTCGAGTATCCCGAACTCGGCATGGAAGCCATCTGGAAGATTGAGGTAGAGAACTTCCCCGCATTCATCCTCGTTGATGACAAGGGCAACGATTTCTTCACCGAAATCGCCGAGAAGTGCAAGAATTGCGCTATAGCCAAGTAATCAGATCGAAGATTATAATAAAAACGGGCCGCGCCACGTGAGTTTCATGCTCTGTGGCGCGGCCTGATGTTTTATTGTATAACCTGAAGCCGGGTTTGGATGTACGGCGCTTTACAGACGGAAGAATTCTATGAAGGAATCAATGATATAGTCCACATCGGTGGTCGAAGCCGTCTCGCGCACCGAATGCATTGCCCAGAGAGCGGCTCCCATGTCGACTCCGCGCAGGTTTATCTGCGAGGTGAGGATGTTGCCGAGAGTCGAGCCTCCTGCCACATCGCTGTGGTTAACGAAATACTGCACCGGCACGCCTGCCTTCTTGCAGATTCCGGCATAGATGGCGGCGCTTTCGGCATCCGTCATGTATTTGCAGTTGGCGTTTATCTTTATCACCGGCCCGTGGCCGAGGAGGGGATGGCTTGTGGGGTCCTGCTTTTCAGGATAATTGGGGTGCAGTCCGTGGGCGTTGTCGGCGGAGATCATGAAGCTGCGCGCAACGCTTCTCAGATAGTCTTCCTCACTGTGGCCCTGAATGGAGAATATGCGGCGCAGGGTGTCCATGAGCAGAGGGGATGCCGCCCCCTGCTTGGTGCCGCTGCCGGTCTCTTCATTGTCGAATATGGCGGCCACGCGAATGTCGGCGCTTTCTTCGGGAGCGTCGATAAGCGCTGATATGGCTGCATGGGCCATGCTCAGATCGTCGATGCGGCCGGAGGTTATATATTCGTTGTGAAGGCCCAGAGTGCACGCGGGAGTGGTATCGAAAAGCGAGAGGTCGAAGTCGAGAATCTTTTCGGCAGGCACACCGAGTTCTCCGGCTACGAGATTTATCAGCAGATTGTCGGCCTCGAGAGCATCGTTTACCACGCCTATCACCGGCAGCATGTCCTTCTGCTTGGAAAGCGGATTGCCTTCGTTCACCTGACGGTTGAAGTGAATGGCGAGGTGGGGAATGGTGAGGAGCGGACGGCGTATGCACACTGTGCGTATCTCCGGCTCAAGCACGTTGCCGCTGTCAAGTATCACCCTTCCGGCGATTGACAACGGGCGGTCGAACCAGGTGTATAGAATCGGGCCTCCGTAAACCTCGGTGTTGAGTTTCACCACACCGCCTTCGGTGCGTATGGCCGCTTTTGGCTTGATGCGGAAGCCGGGGCTGTCGCTGTGTGCCGAGATTATGTGGCAGGCCGGAATGGCTGTATGATTCGCTGCGGATGGCATTCTCCATGCCATTACAGCGGAATTGTTCTTTACCGTGAAATATTTGCCGCCGGGTTGCAGGGTCCAGCTGTCGGCTGCGTCAAGTCTCCGGAAAGAGGCGGCTTCAAGGCGGCGGCAGATTTCATCGGCCGCAAGGAAATTTACCACAGAGGCATCAAGGAAAGCCATGAGGTCGGCCACGCGGGCCGACACCGGATTAGTCTTGGTAGTCGTCATCGTATTGATTGTCGGGTGAGTTATATTTTATATGGTTGAGCGGACGCATCACATTGCATAAAGTGGTGCTCCAGTAGTTTTCAAAGTCGTATTTGAGCGAGGCGAGAGCGGCCGTTACAAGATAAGAAGGAGCGTCCTTTACCGATTCTATGAAGTTGTAGAACACCTGGAAGAGATCGGCAAGTCCTTCGGAAACAGAGGCGGCAATGGGGGTATCGGAATATTTCATATCCTCCTCGAACACTTCCAGATATGTGTCCTCCTCGCCCATCAGTGCGGCTATGGCGTTTCTCACCTCGTCGTAATGGCTTTCATCAAGCGCGGAATCGAGTCCCATGGTCTCCTCCATGTTTTCGGCTGAAAGGTCGGAAACGGAGATGTAGATGCGGGGAAGCAGCCGCAGCATTGTGTCGGTGAAGCTCCGGGCGTCGGATCCGGCGGCGTTTTCTACCGCGGCGCAATATTCGTTGCAGAGTGCTATGAGTGCGAGTGAGTTGGGGCTTAGCTTGTCGGTATGGTTCATGAGGGATATCGTTTTATTTCTTGTAAAGAGAGTGCTTCACTATATAGTTCCAGACCCGGGAGGTAACAAAATACTCCATATTGTGTCCTGAGGCTATGGCCTGCCTAATGAATGTGCTCGAGATGTCGAGCAACGGGGCTTTTTCAAGCAGCGTCACGCCTTGAGGAAGCGTTCGGGCATCCACTTCGTAGCCGGGGCGCGGATAGATTATGGGGGAGAAGCATTCTATGATTTCTTCCGGGCATCTCCAGCGATTGAAGAGTTTCCAGTTGTCGCTTCCGATTATCAGGGAGAATTTCGCGTCGGGATGGAGGCGGCTGATTTCCCGGAGAGTGTCGATGGTATAGGTGGGCAGAGGCATCGAAAGTTCGATGGTGCTGATTTTCAACCGTGGATTGTCACCGATTGCGAGGCGCAGCATCGCCAGACGGTCTTCGTCGTCCACAGGCCGTTCTTCCCCGGCCTTCAGCGGGTTCAGAGGACTAACCGACAGCCAGACTTCATCTAATCCGGTAAACTGGGCGATATAGTCGGCCAGAATCAGATGGCCTGCATGCACAGGATTGAACGAGCCTCCGTAGAAACCTATATGACGTTTTCGCTCATTTCCATCCATAATCGTTGCGGCCGCCGGTTTCAGGCCTGGGGGGATGTGAATTCCAGAATCTCACGTTCAGCGTTATCAACGGCTTCTTCAAGATTGTCGTTGACAACGGTCGTGTCGTAGCGAGGAGCGAATGTGAGCTCGAATTCGGCCTTACCCACGCGCTGGTCGATAGCTTCCTTGGTGTCTGTTCCGCGCGATTCGAGCCGGTGGCGCAGCTCTTCTACCGAAGGAGGCATGATGAATATGCTTTTGGCGCGGTCGCCATACATTTCCTTTACTCTTACGCCGCCTTTCACGTCTATGTCGAGAACCACGTTCTCTCCGCGGGCACATCTGTCCTCAACCTCTTTCTTGAGCGTGCCGTAGAAGCGGCCGGGATATACCTCTTCGTATTCCACGAAAGCGTCGTTGGCTATCGCGTCGCGGAACTCGGCATCCGAAAGAAAGTGATAGTGCACGCCGTCGGCCTCGCCCTCGCGGGGCTGCCGGTTGGTAGCCGAGACAGAGAATTTCATGTCAACGTTGCCACGGTCCATTATGGCCTTGATGATGGTGGATTTTCCGCATCCGGAAGGAGCGGAGATAATTATGATTTTTCCCTGGGAAGGTGTCATGCGGTATATGGATTTTAGAGTACGTTGAGCACCTGCTCCTTGATTTGTTCAAGCTCGTCTTTCATCTTCACCACGATTTTCTGCATCTCGGCGTGGTTGCTCTTGGAGCCGAGAGTGTTTATCTCGCGTCCCATCTCCTGGCTGATGAATCCGAGTTTCTTGCCCTGGCCCGGTTCGGCGGCGATGGTCTCCATAAAGTAATTGAGATGCTGCGACAGACGCTGCTTTTCCTCGTTGATGTCGAGTTTCTCTATATAGAAAATCATTTCCTGCTCCAGACGCGCGCGGTCGTATTCAACCTGCGGCAGCTGCGAGAGATTGTCGATTATTCGTGAGCGGATTTTCTCCACGCGCTCGCTTTCGTAGCGCGGAACGAGAGCCAGAAGATTGCGTATGCGGTCTATTCTCACCGCGAAGAATTCCTCAAGCTTTGCGCCTTCGGCGGCGCGGTATTCCATCAGGGCGTCGAGAGCGCGGTCGGTGGCCGTGGTGCATGCGGCAAGTTCCGCGGCATCGGTGTCGGCCGGTGCATCTGATCTGGTCACGTCGGGGAAGCGGAACAGAACGGAATACCAGTCGGAGGGCAGGCTGATGTCAAGCGTCGAGGCCATGTTCTCAATCTGCTTCTTATAGGCTTCCATAAGGTTTATGTTGAACTGCACGGCCGTTTCACCGGTAATGCTCTCGACATAGACGTTCATTTCCACTTTTCCGCGAAGTACTCTGCGGCTTACGGTGTTGCGAAGTTCCATCTCCTTTTCGCGCAGAACCGAAGGCACACGCACTGAAAGGTCAAGCTGCTTGCTGTTAAGCGATTTGATTTCTACGGTAATTTTCTTTGTAGGAAGTTCGACAACTGCCTTGCCGAATCCTGTCATGGATAGCAACATTCTATTATGTATTTTTTACAAATTTACTAATTGCAGGGGAAAAATATCTAACTTTGCCGCAAATTTTTGAATCATGGCTTTAATTCTGAATATCGATACTTCAACATCGGTCTGCTCCGTGGCTCTGACCGCCGAGGGAGCCGTCCTTTGCCATTATGAGGATTTCAAGGGGCGTAATCATGCCGCTTTGCTGAGCGGCTATATAAAAGGGTGCCTTGACTGGGTGCGCGACCACGAGATGAAACTCGAGGCTGTAGCTGTGTCCATGGGGCCCGGCAGCTATACCGGTCTTCGCATAGGCCTTTCCGAAGCCAAGGGTCTGGCTTTTGCGCTGGATATTCCTCTGATAGGGGTCGATACCATGAAGATAATGGCCGTGCATACCATGTTCAATTTCGATATCGAGCCCGACGACAGATTCATGCCCATGATCGATGCGCGCCGAATGGAGGTATATACCGCTGTTTATGACATGGCGCTCCAGACCGTTGAGGCTCCCCATCCGCTGATTGTCGAGCCCGACAGTCTTGACCGGACAGCGGCCGAGGCCGCTCCGGGACGTCTGCTTATTATGGGCGACGGTAGCAACAAGATCAAAGACGTGGTGCGCACACCCGGTGTGGTGTTCGTGGATGATGTGGCGCCGCTGGCCGTGGATATTATGCCTCTGGCTGAAAAGGCTTACCGCGACCGCGATTTCCTTGATATCGCATATTGTGTGCCGGAGTATCTGAAAGAGTTCCAAGCCACTAAGCCAAAGAATCCTCTTAGTAAATGAGGTAGTGGGATAATAGTCCGAACGCTGTCCGTACAAAAAATCAGACGGAGCATTCAATTTGATTTTGAGTGCTCCGTCTTTTGTCGTTGTAATGGTTGAATAATGGGTTACGAGCGGGAGATCTGGAGGCCTTTGCGGCAAAGGCTCATCTCTACCATTCTCGCACGGGGATTAGGCGTGTTTTCCTGCAGGATGCGACGGATGCGTGAAGCGGCTTCGGTGTCCTTTGCAACCATATACAGGAATCCGCCGCCGCCGGCGCCGGGAAGTTTCAGTCCTAAGGTGTAATCTTCCACCAGCTTTATTATTCTCTTTACGGAGTCGGGATTGGTGCCGCTGTCAAGTTTCTGATTCTGTATCCACGTCTTGGCCACAGCTTTTCCGTAGGCCGTGAAATCGCGGCGCTGGATTGCGGCCGCTGTGTCAATGGCGTGTTCTTTCATCTCGCCGAGGAGCGTGAGTGTGGAACCCGAGTTGAGGAACATCCGCTGCACAATTTCCTGAAGGATATGCTTGGCGGTGCGCGTAACGCCGGTATAGTACAGCAGGTGACACGGAGCGAATTCCGGGTCGGCGAAAAGCGCGCCGGTGAGCCAGTTGACCGAAGGCTGCTGCAGGATGCCGGTTGAGGTTTCAAGGAGCTTGACGCCTCCGAGAAGACCGCCGTACTGATCCTGCCATCCGCCTCCCGAGGTAAGGAGCTGTTCAAGCACAAGCGTGCGCGTTCCTATCTCGCTTTCTCCCCACCCGAGGCGGCAGAAATCGTTGAGCGCGCCGAGCACTGTCGCAGCCAGAATGGAGCTTGTGCCCAGGCCAGAACCGGCCGGCACGGCCGAGAGAAGGGTTATTTCAATGCCGAAGCCGAAGTCGTCAAGCTGCTGGCGGAGTGTGCGGTAATTTTTCTCGCAGAAACCCGGAGCGAAGCCGCAGAGCGCGAGGGCCGCTTTGGGAATTGAGAACGGAGAGTTCACGCGCTTGAAATCAAGCAGTGTCTCGTAGTCGTCGATTGTCTCCGACGCACCGAGGTCGATGGAGCGCAGTATTATCTGACGGTGCGGCGCGGGCTTCACGAATACTTGAAGCGGCGGCTGTCCGTTAAGCTCCACAGCGAGATTCACCACTTTTCCGCCGTTGAAAAGCGAGTAGGGGGGAGTGTCGGTCCATCCGCCGGCCACATCGATTCTCACCGGGCTGCGGCCCCATACAATCTGGTCGGAATAGACGTCGGTGGTGGGAAGCACCGGTTTGCTCTGAGCCGTTTCCAGAATGGCGTCGCGGAGGGTGCGGAACGCGCGTTCGCTCTCGGATTTGTCGTCAAGCAGACGTCCGCGGAGTATGGCGTTGCGTATCTGGAATTCCACAGGTGCATTGCCGTCGACTGGCGCGGGAGCAGGCACATTTTCGCGTTGCATGAGAGTGGCGAGATGGTCCAGGTCGAGTTGATAGAATACGCTCCGGTTATAATTACGGCCGAGCAGCGAGATGTTGTTGCGCTGAAACTCGATTCTCTGCTCCTGAGCTCTGCGCAGGTTGGCGTTGTCAAGGAGCATGTCGGCCGACAGTTTGTCGGCATTCATCCACAGCTCACGGGCCCGCGTGTCGGAAGCGTCCGAAACCATCCAGTTGATAATGCATTCAGCGTCATCCGGATTGGTTATAACCGGGAAGATGGGTGCCGACTGGAGATCGGCCTCAGGTATGGTCACGCCACGCTCACGGCTCCATTCCGTCACAGGTTTACCCATCCAGAGTGTGGTATCTGCCATGGTGGAGCCTCTCATGGCGTCATCGTAGCCGTAAGGACGGATGGCCCACCCTTTTTCCCCCACGGGTACCATGTCCACGCACACGCTGTCAGGCAGGTCTATCTGCCAGTCGTTGCGGGGAACGCCGGTGATTATATGGTTTGAGCGCAGAAGCCATTTGGAGCCAACGCAGGCATTTTCAATCCAGATGTTGGTGTTGGCGGCCGTAAGACGGGAGCTGTCCACCATGCAGTTCTGTATATATTGGGCGCGCCCTGGCTTGGTACTGCGGTGGAACACAAGCCTCTGGTCGGCCACGAGGTTCTGGAGGGCGAGTGTCGACGAAAGGAGTTCGCGCGATGTGCCGAAGTGGTAGAATTCGCCGTCGGAAAGTGGAATGATTACCACTTTAAGCTGGTTGATTTCTTCGTCGTCGGCCGACGGGTTCTTGCCGAGGGCGCATCCGAATTCCGAGTAAAGATCGTAGAACTTATAGGAGCCGTCGGGGTTATGCGAGCGGCGGCGAAGCAGTTCGAGAGCCTTGTCGCTGAGCAGCCACAGGCCTATATCCATCAGGAAGAGATGTGTCTGGGAGAGTTCCGCCAGCCGGGCCGGTGATGGCTTCTGCAGCATGAAGTCGAGCTCATCAGGCGATTCGATCGGGTTCATGAACACTCCGTGGTGGGATGCGAGTGTGGCGTCCACCCACATGCCGTAGCATACCACATCGGCATCGGCAGGTATCTGAGGCAGACGGGAGTTGGCGCGGATGCATACGTCGCCGCTTGCTATGAGTGTATTGAGCTTTTCGGGCGCCTGCAGCATGATTTTTTCATAGAGAGGGAGCTGCAGGTCCAGCAGGGTCTGGTCAATTTTCTCGCCCACGGCCCAGCGCATCACGGGAATCGGTGTGAACACTTTTCCTATAGGGGCGTAGGCCGGGAGGCGGCGGCTTTGTCCGCCGGCATGGATTATGATTTTTTTGCCGGAGGTGTTACGGGCGCCCGACTGCTCATAGCGGTCGAGAAGCCATGCGGTGCCGGCGCCGGAACCCAGACGGCTGTCGGCGGGGTCGCTTGTGCAGAACCATGATTCCTCCGACCATTGCGGAACGATGTCGGAAATACAATTCACAAGGTTTGAGGGCAGTGAAAGGAGCTTCTTCATTTTAGTATCGAACGTGAAGTAAGTAATTATGATTTACAAATTTACTATATTCCCCGATAAGATGGATACCAAACGCCATAAAAAAGTCGCCGCAAGCACTTGCCTGCAGCGACTATTCTAATGGTTGTTTATACGGAGTAGTTGATTATTTTTCCGCTGGATCAAGAATCACGGTGATGTAGTTGCCCTGGCCGAGGAACTGTTTTGCCCAGTTCTGGATATCGTCCACTGTCACGGAGTTGATGGTCTCGATGTTGCCGTTGAAGGTATCCACACCGTTGGCGAGCCATCCGTTTATGGCACCGAGCCAGCTGCCGTTGAGTTCTTTTCCTTCAGTGGCTTCTTTCACCATGAATTCCTTCACGGGGTCAAGCTCGGTCTGTTTTACTGTGGAGGTGAGGCTGTTCATCTCGTCCTTGATTATGCCGAGCACTTTATCCTTCATTTCAGGCTTCATGGGGAACGCCGTAAGAAGCTGGCTGTTGGGAACGCTGTTGCGCGACTGGAGGCCCTGAGCTCCGATTGAATATACGGCACCTTCTTTTTCTCTTACAATGTCGTTGAGACGTTTCGAGAGAATCTGGCCTGCCATGCTGGCAAGGAAGTAGTTGCGGTCGTTGTAGGCAAGTTCGCCGGAAGCGTCGACGTATGCCCATGTCTGCGGGGTCTGCATGGAGGTAGTATAGGTCTTGGTGATGACGCCGTGGTTCATTTCGAATTGTTTGTCAACGCCCTTGAATTTGCGCAGGGCGGGATCGTTCTTACCGGGGAGCGAAGCGATATATTGCTCAACCATGGGCTTGAGAGAATCGGGATTGACATTGCCTATGAAGGTGAATGTGAATTCTCCTGCATTGGAAGTCATGGCTTTGCAGATGTCGAGAATCTGCTCGCGGCTTGCGCCTTCCACATCGGCCACCTCAAGGGTGCGTAGACGGGGAGAGGAGAAGAGTGTTTCATACAGGCGTTTGCGGAACACTGACTGAGGATCGTTCTCCTTGTTGTGGAGCGATGCAATCTCGCTTTTCTGGAGGGCTTCAAATTCTTCGGGAGTGAAGTTGATGGAGGTGAATCCCATGTAGATCAGCTCCATGAGGGTAGGAAGGTCTTTGGGCGTGGAGAAGCCGGTGAGAGTGCGGCTGTAGAGGTCGAATGAAGGAGAGAGCATAACCTGTTTGCCTGAGAGATATTTGTTGAGGTCGGTGCGGGTGTAGGTGCCGAGTCCGTAACGGTCAAGGGCCGTAGGCATGAACAGAAGAGATTTCAGATATTCGGAGCCGTAGGCCGAGGTTCCGTTGTTGGCGTAGGCTGAGAAAAGCACTTCGTTGTCCTTGAAGTCGGTGGGCTTCACAATCACGGTGGCGCCATTGCTCAGGGTCCATACGGTGGCGTCCCACTGCTTGCTGTGCTCTTCCTTTACAACCTTGCCGGGTGCGGGGAGCGAGGGAATCAGAGGCTCGGATTTTACTTCTTCCTTGTAGGGTTCGATGGTCTCGGCGTCAACAGCGGCGAGAGCGGCGGCTACTTCCTCTTCGGTGGGGTATTTGCCTTCCTTGTTGTCAGGCAGGAGCATGAGAAGAATGCGGTTGTCGTCGGTTATGAGCTGCGGCAGAAGCTGGTTGAGCATCTGAACCTGCACCATGCCCGACATGTTCTGCATGAGCTTGAATTCTTCCTCTACAGTGGGGATAGGCTCATTGGAGAGGAAGTTGGCAACGTATTCCTGTACGTAGGAATTGCTCTGGCGCTTGTTGCGGTTATTGTAGGCGTTTTCGAGCTGCGACAGATATTCGTCGCGCTGACGCTCATATTCTGTAATGGTGAATCCGCCGCGTTTTGCGCGGAGCACCTCGCGGTATACAGCCGATATGGCGGGAATAATCTCCTGAGGAGTCTTGGGGATGGCTACAAGGTCAACGCTGCTCTTGGTGCGGGCAAGCAGGAAGTCACCGTACATCACACCGGCCTGTGCGAAGGGTGCGTCAGGCTTTGCCTGAAGATCGGCAAGACGGGTGTTGAGCATCGAAGTGATCATCCGGGTCATGAACTTGGTAAGTAGGTAGGCCGGAGTGTTCTTGAGCGAATCAGGGAATGCCTCGCTCTTGATCATGAGCTGGGCTATGCTTATGGGCTGCTCGGGGTCATGGCCAATGGCATAGATGGTGCCTTTGGTGTCCTCTACGGGGAAGTAGATGCGCTCGGCGGGATTCTCTGGCATCTCTATGTCGGAGAACATTTCCTTGATTTTGCCCTCTATGCGGTCCACGTCGATATCGCCTACCACGATTATACCCTGAAGGTCGGGACGATACCATTTCTCATAGTAGTCGCGGAGAGCCTGATGGGGGAAGTTGTCAACCACCTCCATGGTGCCTATGGGCAGACGGTGACCATAGATGTTGTTGGGGTAAATTTTCGGAAGCAGGTCGGTGAGTATGCGCATCTGGCCCACATTGGTAGTGCGCCATTCCTCATGGATTACGGCACGCTCGGCATCGATTTCCTCGGGGAGGAGGAGAAGGTCGTTGGCCCAGTCGTGGAGAATGAGCAGGCAGGAGTCCTGGACGCTCTCGCGCGCCACAGGCACATTGTCGATGTTGTAGATGGTCATGTCGACTCCCGTCTGAGCGTTGAGGTTCTGACCGAATTTCACGCCCACGGACTCAAGCCAGTTGATAAGGTTCTTGCCGGGGAAGTGGGTGGTTCCGTTGAAGCACATGTGCTCGAGGAAGTGGGCGAGGCCCTGCTGCTCGTCGTTTTCGAGAACGGAACCCACGCGCTGGGCGATGTAGAAATCGGCCTGTCCCTTGGGGAGCTCATTGTGGCGGATGTAATAGGTGAGGCCGTTGGGAAGCCGTCCTATCCTTACGTCGGGGTCGGTTCCTAACTGGGGCATCTGCTGGGCGGTGAGTGCTTGCGGCAGAAGCATCACGAGCGCCATGAACAGAGATAGCAGTAGCGAAGTTTTCTTCATAAATCGGTTATTGTGATAAATAATTTTGGTTTCTATAAAAACGCATCTGTGAAATCAGACGCAACCACCGGGATAAAGTTGCACGGGGAGACGAAAATTTTGCAGAAAAAATTAGGCTTCTGCAAATTCCGCCGTACTTACGGCGTGACGCGGAGAGCCGATTATGATGGCTCCTGCCAGACACACACAGAGCGCCCAGGGATAGAAGAGATAGGGCCACGGGGCGGCGGGAGAGATTTCAGCCATGCCGCTCACAAGGAGGGTCTGGGCGCCGAACGGTATTAGGCATTGGGTAATGCAGGAAGAGGTGTCGAGCAGCGAGGCGGCGCGTCGCGGCGATATGCCGTAGCGGGTGGCGAGAGAGCGGGAGAGGGAACCGGTGGTGAGAATTGCCACGGTGTTGTTGGCCGTGCACAGATTGACGCACGATGTGATGACGGCTATTGCAGCCTGGGCGCCACGGTAGCCGAGACCCCGCGTGGTGATGAGCGACAGGAGGTAGTCGATGCCTCCTGCAGCCTTGACTATGCCGAGCATTCCTGCGGCAAGAAGGGTTATTACTATGAGGTCGCTCATGCTCTCAACTCCTTTGCCCATAAGCCCGGCCGCTTCGAGCGGCGTCATGCCGAATGGGAGCGAGGCTGCCAGAGCCGCGATGATTCCGCAGATGAGCACCACGGTAACGTTGACTCCGCAGGCAGCCATGCCTATCACCAGAAGATAGGGGAGCACCAGCCTTACATCGCTCCATGCAAATGAGACGTTCTGAACAGCAGCCGTGCTGTCAAGACCTATCACGGTGTAAATTGCAAGCGTTATCACGGCCGCCGGGAGCGCAATGCGCAGGTTGGCATGGAATTTATCGCTCATCCGGCATCCTTGGGTGCGCGTGGCGGCGATGGTGGTGTCGGAGATGAATGAAAGGTTGTCGCCGAAAAACGCTCCTCCGAGCACAGCGGCTGCATAAAGTGGCACCGGCGCGCCCGCGCTCTGCGCGAGTTCGACAACCAGAGGGGTCAGAGCCACCACGGTGCCGACCGAAGTGCCTATCGACATGCTTATCAGGCACGCCGCCAGAAATATGGCGGGAAGCACAAAGTCGGCAGGAAAGCATACCAGCGTGAGCCGCACGGTGGCGTCGACCGCTCCCATGCCTTTGGCGAGTGAGGCGAAGGTTCCGGCGAGGATGAAAATCCACACCATGTAGAGAATATTGTGGTTACCGGCGGACTCAGAGAACGTCCGGATACGGTCCTGGAGCGGATGGCCGCGGTAGATGGCTATGCTCCAGATGGAAGCCGCCACAAGCGCTATGGTGATGGGTATGGCGTAGAAGTCGCCTATCACAAGAGATGCTCCCACATAGAGCGCGAGAAACATAAGCGCCGGGGAAAGCGCGAGCAGCCCGCGGCGATGGGATGCTGCGGGCTTTTGCTCGGGTAATTCGGGAATTTTATAGTCGGTATTTTTCAATATCAGTGCCTTATAAGACCGCAAATTTACTAAAATCTGCGGAAAACAGGCAATTATATAACGAATTTCCGTTCTGTTCAGAAGGAATATTTGAGCATTGCGGCAATGCGGTTGGCGCGTCCGCGCTCGCCGTTGAAGTCGGTGCGCACGCCGTGCAGGTAACCGAGAGCTATCTGCATGTCGGGAATTATTTTATAGAATGCAGTGGCCGAGATATAGTCGGAACCCCTGTAAGCTTCGTCGCCGAGATAGTTTGTGCCGAGCACACGTGTCTTGGAGTAGGCCCCCGCGAGGTATATATCCTTGGTTAGATTATATGTAGCGCCCACTTCGAATGCATATTGGCGCGGAGCCTCCATTGCGCCACCTTCGGTATGCACCAGGTCAAGGCCGGTTGCCATATCGTTGACATAAGAGCCGTAACCCCGGCCGTAAGAGCCCTGATAGAGGAGAGTGAAGCCGGGAGCCACATAGAATTTGCCGGATAGCTGGGCCGCCCAGCCCGTTACCGATTTGTTTTTCTCAGCCACGAGGTTTCTGTAAGAAAGCGACCGGAACAGTCCGCTCAGACGCACATGGCTTTTGCCGTCCATCCAGGCGTACTGGACGTAGGCGGGTATATCGGGGCAGCGTGGATTGATATGCTTGCTGTATTCGTCGGTGGAGTAGCTTGTAGGCGGGTTTTCTATGGAGATTGCGGCTGACCAGTGGCTTCCGAAATGCGGATTGAACCGAACCAGTACGTTGCGCCGGAATGTCTCGCCCGAGGGGCCGATATTGTCAATGCCGGGAGTGCCTACCGAGGCATCCATCAGAGTGCTGTTGGCCAGACCTACGGTGAAATATCCGGCTGACACGTATGCCTGCTTGAGTCGGAAACCGTAGCCTTTGAAGCCGTTGCCGGTGAAATCGCCGAGTATGTACATCTGGTATGTGCCTATTTTTTCATTGCGTCCCACCAGTTGCAGGAATATGGACGAGTGGTTGGCGTTGGCGTAGAAAGCGCTCTCCTGGTCGTCGCGGTTGGGAACCGGAATGTCATATGGAATGAAGTTGGCGCCTTGGTCGATAGAGCCTCTCACGTCATACTGGAACGATACCTTGGCATAGCCGCCGATTCCGAGGGCTATCTTTCCCTCGCGGTCAAGGAAGAGGAAGCGGGGACAGTTGGGCTCATTGAAGTGCATGTCCTCCTGGTTATAGAGTACGGCTACCAGACGTCCGGCCGATGCTCTGTTGCCGGTCAGAATAATGGCACGTTCGGGTATCAGAAATGTGTCGGGATACTGGCGGGGATGGACAGCCATTGCCAACGCCGGCATGACTAATGCGGCTGAACAAACCAAGGCTTTAAGGATATTCATTTCTTAATAAATAAATTTTGAATCGGGTCAGTGTTTTTTAATACCATTAAAACATCTGATCAACCCTTAAAGTTTCCGCAAAAATCTCTCAGCCAAAGAAAAGAGTGAGAGAAAAAGCGCTATATTTGCGAGTGAATTAGCTAAGATAGCTAAAATAGCTAATTTAGCTAAAGTAGCTACAATAACTCCTCTAATCCCTCACCTAATTAAATCCACACCATGCCTCCCGATTTTGCCCGGCCCAAGACAAGCTACCGCAAGCTTCATGTGTTTCGCAAGGCCGAGGCCATCTATGACCTGACTTATTATTTCCTGCAGGGCCATATAGCCAAAACCGACCGCACTTACGACCAGATGCTGCAGGCAGCCCGATCCGGAAAGCAAAATATAGTGGAAGGGCGCTCGGATGCCGCAACTTCCGCTGAAATCGAAATCAAACTGTTTGGTGTGGCACGGGGAAGTCTCTCCCGGTGCTGATGCGGCAAGTTTTGAAAAGATAGACTTTCCGGATGGCGACAGCTGGACCGTATTTGACCGCAACCGTGTGTATAAGGGCAAAGATTCTCCGAAACTCAGGGAATACCTGAAAAAGAAATATGGCAGGTGAAGCTTGAGCCAATTTAATGCCGAGAGAGCTTAGAAGCTCCAGACGGGATGGTCGAAGACCTTTTCGCCTTTTTTCTTATGGAACCAGATGGTGATGATGATGGCCAATGCAATGCTGCCAACCCTGACAAGATTGGAGATCAATCCTCCGGCAGCAACTTCGGTGCCTGTGACGTTGAATATTACCCACGCGGCATTCATCAGTATATGCAGCCCGACAGGAACCCAGAGGTTGAAGCCCCATGCAACGTACATCCAGCTGAAATACACGGCTCCGATAAATGTGACGCCAAATGCCGCAAGGCTTGACGCTATATCATGTCCCTGATAGGTGTGGGCGAGGCCGAACAGAACGGCCGGGAATAAGACCGCCCAGAAGAAACCTGTCTTAGCATACCGGAAGAACAATCCGAACATAAAGGCGCGGCATATCAGTTCCTCGATGAAGCCGGGCAAAACGCTTTTCCTTACAAGCAACGGAACGGTAAGATCGGGATTTATAGTGCCGATTAGAGGAAATACTATATAGATGGGCAAAACCGAAATCACAGCTACAAAAAATCCTTTTATGATATTTGATTCAAGTCCGAGAAATGAACCCTGTTCTTTGGGCCTCACCACGATAGACAAAACGATAAATGCCGCCAGAGCCAACAGTAAATCCCTTGCAGAGTCGTTGAGGACTGTCTGGCGCGGGATTTCGAGCAGTGTGGTCACACGCCATACATTTTGCCATATGAGGTTGACTGTGAAAGATGCAACCACTGCAAAAATAACTTTGGAAAGCTTGGATTTCAATATAGACATCGTTTACTGATAGCGTTGTTATTATGAGGATGCAAAATTAATAAAATGTGAGGAAAACGCCGTTGACTCTCATCCAGAAAAATAAGGGTGCTGGCAATCATACTGAAAAAGTAAGGCGATGCGCCGGAGGGGCACATCGCCTTGCGATAGTATTAAGCAGGTCGCGTTATTTCTTTTTCAGAAGGTCGTTGACCTTTTCAGAGGCTTTGTCTTTAGCCTGCTGTGCGGCATCGCTTACCTTGTCGGAAGCTTTCTGGGCTGCGTCGGAAACTTTGGCGGCAGCTTCGTCCTTGGCGTTTTCAACGGCTGTGCTTGCAGCGTCTTTGGCTTTGTCGACGGCCTCACCGGCTGCTACGGCAGCGCTGTCGCCTGCGGCCTTTACGTTGTCAGCGGCATCGCCTGCGGCTTCTTTCACTTTGTCAAGAGCTGTTTCGGCAGTAGAGAGCGCGCCGGCAAGCTGGGGAGCCTTTGCTTTTACCACAGGCTCTATCTGCTCGAGATACTTCTTGGCTTCGTCAACCTTGCCTTCACTCACGAGTTTCTGCGCATAGGCTTTGGCCTGGTCCACATACACCTTTATGCTGTCGGTGTTGGTGCAGTTCTCGATTTTAGCTGCGAGATCTTTTTCGCTTTTTTCTGCTTTGCTTGTACAGCTTGCCATGAGAAGTGCTCCTGCGGCTACAACCGTGGCCAGAATCAGTTTTTTCATAATCGGAATTTTCGTAAGTTAATTGAATTTTGGGTTATTAATCTTAAGTATAACTTACGGGCTGCCATAAAAGTTCTTATTTCTTCTCAAAAAAACTTATCAGAAGGAATAGTTGAGACCTATTGAGGCATTGATGGCGTTGCAGCGGTAGTCTGCCACAAAGGTTTTCTCGTAAGGCATTCCGACGCTTTTAAGCAGAAGGTCCTCATGGGTGATGGAAGCTCCTTTTGAGCCGAGTCCGGCTACGTACAGCAGGGAGAAGTCAATCGAAAGACGGTCTATGGGACGGAATGAAAGTCCGGCCGACGGCTCGATTTTGGTCATGCCGGGTGTCTCGGGATTGTAGTTGTGCTTGTCGACGGGAGTAGTGTCTATCATCATTCCGAAACGAAGATCGAAGCGGTGAGTGAGGGCGTATTGCGCACCAAGACGGAAACACCAGGCGTCGCGGTAGTCCTTTGCGATATGCTGGTTGAAGGCAGACACTTTCTCGTCAAGGAAATCGATATTGAGGTGCTTGTAGGTTTTCCAGCCGGTGAGAGCAACGTCGGCGGCAAGAGTCCAGCGGTCGGTAGGACGGTATGAACCTCCTATGGTAAGCACCCAGGGCAGAGGCATGGCGGCGCTGAAATTGGCCTCGTTGATGAGGCCGAGTGAGCTTTCAAGGGCAGTCTCGGCAAGTTTGTTGGCATAAATCACCTTTGCGTCGCCGGCTTTCACTTTCATGAGCTGGCGTGAACGGAAGTTGGCACCGAGGGTTACTTTGCTTGACACGTCGTACATCACGCCGGCATTGAATCCGAAAGCTACCTCTGCTTTACCGTTGAGGTTTACGGTGGCGGGAGCGGTGGTGCCGAAGGGTGTCACGTCCATTCCCATGCTCTGAAGCTTCGGAAGCAGCACGCTGTCGAATGTGGTGCCGCTTATGAGGCCCTTGTAAAGGTCAACGGAGCCCCATGTAATCATAAGGCCGGCGCCGACGCTCAGTTTCGGCGAGATGCGGTAGGAGAACGTGGGCTGAATGGTGTAGGTGGCGAGCTTTACTTTCTGATTAAGCTCGGCACCGGGCCAGTTGTTGGTCCAGTTGATTGACGATCCATAGGGGGTATAGAAAGCTATGCCTGCCTGCAGATTGTCGTAGATACGGAACGAGGCTCCTAATAAAAGAGGGGTGGAGATGTTGTTGTGGGCATCGTATTTTGAAGGGAAATCTGTGGTATTTCCCATTACTGTCGACCGGCAGTTGCGTGCCGATACGTAAGGCTTGAGTGCATTGAAACTTCCGGTGAGGTCGAGTGTCTTTGACGAGAAACCAAGGCCGGCCGGATTGAAAAACATGCTTTCGGCGCCGAGCTTGAGGGCGGTGCCGGTGTGGCCCATGCCTCCCTGTTTAGCACTGAGGGTGTTGATCTGATATCCTTCGGCCGATGCCGAGAGGAAGGTGATAAGTGCCAGTGACGATACAATAAGTTTGTTAGAAATTCTCATAATAAAAATAGTAAGTGGCTCCACACGGAGCGGATTTGGCCGGCAAAGGTACGGAAAAAACCACTTAGCACCAATAAATGTGACATTTAAGCTGCATTTGTGCATAATAGCTGGCACAGGTTGCGAATCTTTTTATATAAAAATGAAAGGTTTAACGTTTGATTTCCTATATTTGTGAATCGTACCTGAGAAACATTTTTCAATCCCAAATCATAATCATGAAAAAGCTTTTTATTGCATTCGCACTGCTGACGCTCATAGGCGCCGCTTCATGCTCGAGGCGTACAGATGTGAAGTCGCCAGACGGCCGTATTGAAGTTTTCTTCACCAACGACGGTGACCATCCGCAATATGCCGTTAATGTCGACGGGCGCGAACTCATCCTCCCTTCCGCTCTTGGAATAGTTTCCGACCAATGGAATTTCGATTCCCGCAAAGCCAGTGTATCGGCTGAATTTTCACAGAAAGACACCGTCTGGAATCAGCCCTGGGGCGAAAACAAGGTTGTACGGGAAATTTATCGGGAAATGGCGGTCAATATGGCAGATTCCACATCAAAGCTTACTATACGCTTCCGCGTGTTTGACGACGGAATGGCTTTCCGTTACGAATGGAAGGTTGACGGTGTGGATACCATTGCAGTGACTGATGAGCTTACAGAATTCAATTTCGCGATGAACGGCACATCATGGTCGATTCCGGGAAATTTCGAGACCTACGAGCTTGAATACCGCAATCTGGCGCTCACTGATGTTGAGGATGCCAATACCCCGTTCACATTCCGGACCGAAACGGGCGTTTACGGCTCAATCCACGAGGCCGCACTCTATGATTATCCCGAGATGACCCTGAAGCGTTCCCCGGAGGGTGGCCTGAAAGCCAATCTGGCCCCGCTGCCCGACGGAGTCAAGGCCTACGTCGGTCCGCAGTTCGTCACACCGTGGCGCACTATCCAGATTGGCAAGAGCGCCGTGGATCTGATCAACAGCAATCTTATAGTGAATCTCAACGAACCGTCCAGAATCAAGGACACTTCATGGATAAAGCCCCAGAAATATGTGGGTATATGGTGGGGAATGCATCTCGGCACCCAGACGTGGACCGTGGGACCGCGCCATGGGGCTACAACTGCCAACGCCATAAAATATATAGATTTCGCCAAGGCCAATAATCTTCAGGGCGTTCTCTTCGAGGGCTGGAACAAAGGCTGGGAGAACTGGGGCGGAAACCAGAGCTTCGACTATGTGGGTGCCGCTTCCGATTTTGATATCGATTCCGTGGCTTCCTATGCCCGCGCCAACGGCATAGAACTCTGGGCCCACAATGAGACCGGCGGCAACATCCCCGAATATGAAGCTGCGATGGATTCGGCTTTTGCCTATTACGCAGGTCTGGGAATCCATACGGTAAAGACAGGCTATGCCGGAGGTTTCAAGGGCGGCTATCTGCACCATTCGCAATATGGCGTGCGCCACTATCTGAAAGTGGTAGAGACGGCAGCGCGTTACCGGCTGATGATAGATGCCCATGAACCGATAAAGGAAACGGGCATCCGCCGCACCTGGCCCAACATGATGACGCGCGAGGGCGCACGCGGCATGGCATGGAATGGAACGCATGGTCGGCAGGCAATTCGGCCGATTATCTGTGTACGCTTCCTTACGTAAGGCTTCTTTCGGGTCCGATGGACTACACACCGGGTATTTTTGACATTGACTATTCGCGCGCGAAGGCCGACAAGGGTCGCCTGGAATGGAACGGCCCGAATGCCGACTGCTGCATAAAGACCACTCTCGCACGTCAGATTGCCAACTGGGTCATAATATATTCTCCGCTTCAGATGGCTGCCGACCTTATCGAAAACTACGAAGGTCACGACGCCTTTGAGTTCTTCCGCACGTTCAATGCCGATTGCGACTGGTCTGAGGCCCTGCAGGGCGAGATAGGGGAGTATATAGTTGTGGCACGCCGCGCCGGCGATACATTCTATGTGGGAGCAGGCACCAACAGCGAGGCACGTGAAATAGATCTGCCTCTCGGCTTCCTGACCGCCGACCGCAGGTATCTTGCCACTTCCTACGCCGATGTTCCCGGCTCCGCCAATCCGGAGGACATAAAGATAGCCACCAATACCGTGACATCCGCCGACGTTCTCAAGGTAAAGATGAATGCCACGGGCGGATACGCTCTCACCCTTCAGCCGCTTGAAGAATAAGAGGTAGAAACATAACGAATCCGGGCTGCCGCTACAGATGTAGGGACAGCCCGGATTCGTTATGTTAAGCAGCGGAGGCAGCCTCCGCAAGTATGATGTTTACAGCTGATTATTTCAGTGCGTCTTTAACTGCATCGTTGGGAACCATCTGCTCCTGGAAGGTGTAGGCGCCGGTTTTGGGCGATTTAACTACTTTGATAACCTTGGAGTAGGTACGTCCTTCGCCTTTCTGCAGAGATGCTACGGTTTTCTTTGCCATATCGGGTAGTTATTATTTGATTTCTTTGTGAACGGTTACTCTCTTGAGGATAGGGTTGTATTTCTTAAGCTCCAGACGCTCGGTGGTGTTCTTGCGGTTCTTGGTGGTGATATAGCGAGAAGTACCGGGCATACCGCTGGCTTTGTGTTCTGTGCATTCAAGGATTACCTGCACGCGATTACCTTTAGCTTTCTTTGCCATTGTTCTTAGAATTCTAAATATTTGATTTCAGTTAAATAACCCTTCTCGGCAGCATCTTTGATTGCGGCGTCGAGACCCTTCTTGTTGATGGTGCGCAGACCGTTGGCTGAGAGGGTCAGGAGAATCCATGCATCCTGCTCAACCCAGTAGAACTTCTTGGTGAAGAGGTTGACGTTGAATTTGCGCTTGGTGCGACGCTTTGAGTGGGATACGTTGTTACCCACAATCGCTTTCTTGCCTGTGATCTGACAAACTTTTGACATGGCTGTTCGTGTTACTTAGCTCAATAAATTTACTTATTTTTTAACTCTGCGTCTTATGGCCGCCATCTCAGTTCTCATATCACTGCTAAGCGCATCATTTTTAACAGCTTTACAGGATGAGCCATAAAACGAGTGCAAAGTAAGTCATTTTTCGCTACATAGACAAATTTTCAGACGCTTATTCTCCAAATTAATTGAAAAATGTAGCTGAAAATATGCCAGGACTTACCCGGCGGTGAGTTCGGCGCGGATGAATTCGGCGGTGGGGGACGTGCCGGCGGCGATTTCCTCAGGGGTTCCGGCGGCTATTATGCGGCCGCCTTCGCTGCCACCGTCGGGACCCATGTCTATCACATAGTCGGCGCATTTTATCACGTCGAGATTATGCTCTATGACCAGTACGGTGTTTCCTTTGTCGACCAGACGGTTGAAGACATCGAGAAGCACGCGTATGTCCTCGAAGTGAAGGCCGGTGGTGGGCTCGTCGAGTATGAAGAGGGTTTTGCCGGTGTCGCGTTTCGAGAGTTCCGCCGCGAGTTTCACACGCTGGTTCTCTCCTCCCGATAGGGTTGATGAAGGCTGACCGAGCTTGATGTAGCCGAGGCCTATGTCCTGAAGCACTTTGATTTTTCGCAGGATGGAGGGGACGGCTTCGAAGAATTCCACGGCCTGATTTATGGTCATGTCGAGCACGTCGGCTATGGATTTGCCTTTGAAGCGCACTTCGAGTGTCTCGCGGTTGTAGCGTTTGCCGCCGCACACCTCGCAGGGCACGAGCACATCCGGCAGGAAGTTCATCTCTATGGTACGGTAGCCGTTGCCGTTGCAGGCGTCGCACCGCCCTCCCGAGATATTGAAGGAGAAGCGCCCGGGCCTGTAGCCTCTTATTTTGGCTTCCGGCAGATTCACGAAAAGATTGCGGATGTCGGAGAACACACCGGTGTAGGTGGCGGGATTGGAGCGGGGGGAACGGCCGAGTGGAGTCTGGTCGACGGTCACCACTTTGTCTATGTTCTCTATTCCGAGCAGCTGACGGTAGGGGAGCGGTTGCTGCTGCGAGCGGTAGAAGCGGCGCGAGAGGATGGGCTGCAGGGTGGCGTTGACCAGCGATGACTTTCCGCTGCCCGACACGCCTGCCACACAGGTGAGGGTGCCCAGCGGGAGCGTAAGGTCCACATTCTTGAGGTTGTGGCCGGATGCACCTTCGAGTTTCAGGAACTTTCCGTTTCCGGGCCGTCTCTGCGCGGGAATTTCTATACTTTTGCTTCCGGTGAGATATGATGCGGTGAGAGTAGCGGTCTCAAGCATCCTGGCAGGAGTGCCCTGAAACACCACTTCACCACCCTTTCGGCCCGCTTTGGGACCGATGTCCACTATATAGTCGGCCTCCATCATCATGTCTTTGTCGTGCTCCACCACTATTATGGAATTGGAGGCGTCGCGCAGTTTTTTCAGCGACGTGATAAGGCGGTGGTTGTCGCGCTGATGCAGGCCGATACTCGGCTCGTCGAGGATATATAGCACATTCACAAGCTCCGAGCCTATCTGCGTGGCAAGCCTTATGCGCTGGCTTTCTCCGCCCGACAGTGTGGCCGAACGGCGGTCGAGCGAGAGGTAAGAGAGGCCCACGTCCACCAGAAACGACAGGCGTGTGCGTATTTCCTTCACTATTTCGCGGGCTATCAGGGCCTGGGTGGGCGAAAGGCGTTGCTCGAATGTGGAGGCCCAGCGGTAAAGTTCGCCGATGTCCATACGGGTGAGTTCGGCGATGTTCTTTCCGTCGACAAAGAAATGAAGAGCCTCGCGGTTGAGGCGCTGTCCGTGGCATTCGGGGCATTCGACCTTGGAGAAGAACTGTTCGCTCCAGTTGCGTGCGGCCGCTCCGGCATCGTCGTCGCGCTGCATCTCCAGATACTTCACAAGGCCCTCATAGGTCAGGAAGTAGTTGTTCATGGACATGGTGCCGTTCTCGATCACCAGCCGTTCGTCGGTGCCGTCGAAGATGTCGTTGAGCGCTTCCTCGCTTATCTCGGATATCGGTGTCTTGAGAGTGTGGCCATATTTCTTTAGTATGGCCTCAATCTGCCAGAATATCATTGAGTTGCGATATTTCCCCAGCGGCACGATTCCTCCGGCATGGATGGAGAGAGAGGGATCGGGCATCACCTTTTCGCGGTCGACCTCGTTGACATAGCCGAGGCCCTTGCAGCGGGGACATGCGCCCTGCGGTGAATTGAACGAGAAGTTGTGTGGAGCGGGTTCGCGGTAGCTGAGGCCCGTGGCGGGGTCCATGAGTTGCTGCGAATAATGGCTTACGGCGTCGGCGTCCACATCGTAGATCATCATCTGCTTCTCGCCTTGACGCAATGCCTCATCAACGGTTTCGCGCAGACGGGTGGTATCTTTGGCCGAGGCCTTCAGACGGTCTATCACAAGCTCAACGGAATGGTTCTTATAGCGGTCGAGCTTCATGCCGGGAGTGATTTCGCGAAGTTCGCCGTCCACTCTCACGGTAAGATAGCCTTTTTTGCGGAGGGATTCGAAAAGCTCTTTATAATGGCCCTTGCGGTTTTTCACAAGGGGGGCGAGTATGTAGATTTTCTTACCCTCGAATTTGGTGAGAATCAGATCAAGGATTTTCTCCTCGGTATATTTTACCATCGGTTCGCCCGAGAGATAGCTCACGGCCTGACCGATGCGTGCGTAGAGCAGTCGCAGGAAGTCGTAGATTTCCGTAGTGGTGCCGATGGTGCTTCGCGGGTTGCGGTTTACGGTTTTCTGCTCGATGGCTATTACCGGACTCAGTCCGGTGATTTTGTCTACGTCGGGACGCTCGAGATTGCCGAGCATATTGCGCGCGTAGGTGCTGAATGTTTCTATATAGCGTCGCTGGCCCTCGGCATAAATGGTGTCGAATGCCAGGGATGACTTGCCGCTGCCGCTCAGACCGGTTATGACGGTGAGGGCATTGTGCGGTATGCTCACGTCGATGTTCTTGAGGTTGTTGACTCTCGCGCCATAAACCTCAAGAGTGTCGAGCGGGCCATCGGTCACGATGTTTTCCTCAATGGTTTCAGTGTGCTTCTTATCTTTCATTAATCCAGTTATGGTCAAAGACTTTAAGTTTGGACGGGTCGGTGGTCCTCTGCAGGGATGCTTTGGTGGGAATCAGCACCTTGTAGGCTTTGCCCGTCTTGTTTGGAAGCGATTTGGCGCGTATCCAGGGATTGTTGTCGCGCAGAATGAGGTAGTTTATACCCTGTTCCTGTGCCCATGTAGGCCAGTCTTCCACAGGATAATCCACAGTCACCGTCTTGTATTCGAGCGGTTGGTAGAGCTGCTCGGCAGTGAGATTGAAGCCATATTTCGCAGGGTGCTCCATAATCTCTTTCATGGCCAAAAGACGGAACATATAGCGCGAGGTTTCCTCGGCCAGATACAGATCGTAGGCGCTGGATGCCTGCTGTGCCTCGAGTTCGCGGCTCACGCGGGCCACTCCCGTATTGTAGGATGCGGCGGCCGATTCCCAGTTACCGAAACGGTTGTAGCTCGATTTGAGATAGCGGGCGGCGGCTGCCGTGGCTTTTTCAAGATTGTAGCGTTCGTCAACGTAGTCGTTGATTTCAAGGCCGTACTCTTTTCCGGCCGAAGGTATGAACTGCCAGAACCCGGCAGCCTTTGCGGGAGAGTAAGCGCGTGGATTGAGATAGCTCTCGATGCATGCCAGGTAAGCAAGATCGGTAGGAACACCGTTGGCCTTCAGTATGGGCATTATTACGGGGAAATATCTGTTGGCGCGTTTGATTGTGAGGAGTGTGTTGCCGTGGGTGTAGACCATCGACGTCAGTTCCCGGTCGTAGCGTTCCCAGAGGTCGGGACGGTCAAGCTTTACGGCTTTCCCTGCAAATTCCACTTTGGAGGGAATCTCAGGATTTACTACGGGAGCTGATTCAAGCCGTTGCTGCTGGGCATAGGCCGTGCACGACATGAATGGGAAAGAAAGAATCAGAAGATAGTTTATGTAACGTTTCATCAGTCAGGTATTTGGTTTGGATGGTTTTAATGAGATGGAAGTGTCTGGAGGAGTCCGGGTCAGATTACTTCGAGATTGGCTTTCAGTCGCTGCCGGACCACTTCGTACATAAGAACACCGGCGGCTACGGATACGTTCAGCGACCCTATGTGGCCGAACATGGGAATGGACACAAATGTGTCGCACTCTTTCAGCACTTCAGGGCTGATGCCGGTGTCCTCGGCGCCGAGCACAAGGGCTGTCGGCACGGTATAGTCGGCCGTGGTATAATTGATGTCGGCTTTTTCCGAAACGGCCACTACGTTGAAGCCCGACTGGCGCAGACGCTTCACAGCTGAGAGTGTAGTGCGTTCGCGGCAAACCGGAAGATGCATCAGGGCGCCTGCGGAGGTCTTTACGGCGTCTCCTCCCACACTCACGCTGCCGTGCTCGGGAATCACTATGGCGTCGGCTCCCGCGCACTCGGCCGTACGGGCTATGGCACCGAAATTTCTCACATCAGTGATGCCGTCGAGCACTATCACGAAAGGTAGCACTCCGGCCTCGAAAAGCTCGGGTACGAGATTGTCAATGGAATGATAGGTGATGGCCGACATCATGGCTATCACGCCCTGATGATTCTTGCGGGTGATGCGGTTGAGACGCTCCTCGGGCACACGCTGCACCACGAGTCTGTTTTCGCGCGCGAGGGCAAGAAGTTCGGTTGCAAGGGGCCCCGAAAGGTCTTTCCGTACAAACAGCTTGTCTATTTCTTTACCGGCCTCGATGGCTTCCATCACAGCTCTCAGACCGAAGATGTAATCGTTTGGTTGCATTATTTAGGGTATTTTATATTAGAAAAACAGGAGGGAAAACAGCTTAGAAAAGCCCTAAGAGTTTTCCGGCGGTATGGCGCGCCGATTCGTCGTCGGGCGAACCTGACAGCATCAGAGCCAGCTCGTCGATGCGCCTTTCCGGTGTCAGGCGTTCCATGCGGGTGTGGGTTGAGAGGTCGTCATCCTCTTTAAACACTTTGAAATGCACTTTGCCTTTGGCAGCCACCTGAGGCAGATGGGTTATGGCTATCACCTGCAGTCCGGCGGCAAGGTCAAGCATCATCAGGCCCATACGGTTGGCTACGTCGCCCGACACTCCGGTGTCGACTTCGTCGAATATGATTGACGGAAGTTCTATGCGGTTGGCGATAATGGACTTTATGGAAAGCATTATGCGCGAGATTTCGCCGCCGGAGGCAGCTCCGCCCACCGGAATGGGCTCCTGGTTCTTGTTGAACGCAAACCGGAATTCCACTGCATCCATTCCCGTGGGGCCGAGTTCGGAGGGCTCGACCGCAATGTTTACCTGAAGATTTTTCATGCCGAGGGGGCGTGCGGTCTCTATCAGCTTCTCGCCGAAATCACGGGCTGCCTCCGCGCGGCGTTCGGAAATGGTGCGGGCCAGTTCCCGTGCGCGCGATTTGGCGCGCTTGGCCTGTGTCTCGAGCCGCAGAGCAAGAGAATCCGCTTCCGCGAGATGACTCAGGCGGTGTTCGAGCCGGTCGCGTATCGCAATCAGCTCCGATTCGGTTTCCACGCCATGTTTCCTCATCATGGCCCTTATTTCGGTTATACGGGCATCTGCCACCTCAAGTTCAGAGGGGTCAACGAGAATTGAGGCATCGATTGTCTCAACAGTCTCGGCTATATCGTTAAGCTCTATGCTTGCCGATTCCAGTCTGTCAAGAAGGTTCTGGTTGCGGACGCTTTCGGTAAATGTCTCCAGATCAGCTATGGCGTCGCGGGCCGTTTCTATGAGCGAAAGTATATTGCTGTCGCCGGTTTTCAGAGCCTCAAGGGCTTCGTTTGCCAGGCTCTTGCCACGGGTGGAATCGGCGAGCTGGTCACGCGACTGTTCGAGTGTGTCGAGTTCGCCGGGATGGAGATTGAGTTCCTCGAGCTGTTCAAGCTGGAACTGCATGAAGTCGGCGTTTGCCTTGTCGCGCTCCACTCCCGCCTTGAAAGCCTTGAGTTTATGGAGAGCTTCCCGAAAGGATGAATAGAGTTTGCCATATTCCTCGAGCAGCTGCTGGTTGGAGGCGAGTGCGTCGATTACATTGAGCTGAAAATCGGGCGTTGCGAGAAGCTGGTTCTGATGCTGTGAGTGAATGTCGACCAGATGCAGTCCCACTTCACGGAGCAGCGTGAGATTCACAGGGGTATCGTTGATGAAGGCTCTTGATCTGCCACCGGGAGAAATCTCGCGCCGGAGAATACACGTGGTGGCGTCGAAATCCACGTCGGCCCCTTTGAGAATTTCTGCCAATGGTGTTGAGGGTGACAGGCTGAAAGTGCCTTCTATCACCGATTTCATGTCTTCACGCCGTATGGCTTTGGTGTCGGTTCGTCCGCCGAGCAGCATTGACAGCGCGCCGATGATAATGGACTTACCGGCGCCGGTCTCGCCGGTGATGATGTTCAGGCCGCTGTCAAATTCGATATCAAGCGAATCTATCAGGGCATAGTTGGATATATGGAGAGACTTCAGCATTTTATTCTTGATTGGAGGGGTGGAGAATAGCCGAGAGTCTGGCGTTCTCAGCCGGATAAATATTTTCAAGTATTTCGTAGACGCGCTTACGCTCGGTTTCCGCCCCGCGGCTGTAGACGTTTATCAGTTCGTCGAGCTTCGAGTCGTGGAACATTGTCAGCGCTACCGAAAATGGAGCCATCTCATTGACCTTGCTCAGCGTGGCGAGCGACGATGTAATGGCGTCGCGGCCTTTGTCGGGGCTCAGGGACATTACATCGAGTCCGTTGCGATGATATTCATAGCTCATGTCGCGCAGGGCTGCCGGTGCAGCGCCAGAAAGGGCCTCGGCTATGGCTGCGCGGTTTCGGTTGTCGTCAAACATGCGCCATCCGCTTGAGCCGCTTGCCTGGGCCTGCTGCACTATGGAGGCCATGCGTTCTACATACGGCTGGCCCCCGCGGGGAGAGAAAGAGTCGAAGTCCAGAGCCAGTATGAGATAGGCATAGAAATCGAGGAGCGCCGTGAGATTGCTTTCCACGGTGGTTTCCGAAAACGTCAGACGGTCGGCCGGACGGAAAGGAAATGCGATGTGCTCGTCCTTGATGTTGAGCAGCGTGGAATTATATGAGCTGTTGAAAACCGGGCGCACCGACTGCACCTGAAGCTCGCCTGAAACCACACCGTCGTTATAACCCGTGACGGTGAGGAAGAGACGGCATCCGATTCTTTCGTTGACGGCGAACTTCGTGTCTGTGAACCTCGTGGAGTTCATGTAATCGCTCACGGTCTGCTGAAGTTCTGTGAATATCTCTTCGCGAGTGTCGGTGAGCTGCTCGGTATTGACTTCTACTTTGCAGTCAAGTTCCTGCGCCAAGACACCCGCGGCCGTAAAAACGGCCGCAAGAACAGTGAGTGCAATCCGGGCGAGGTTCATCTGTCAGGTCAGTGTAATTTTATGATTTCGTCAAGAATGTCTACGGCCACTTCCCGCTTTGACTTCACGGGAAAGCGCAGTGGGTCTGCTCCCTGACGGAAAATTGTGATTTTATTGGTGTCAGTGCCAAAACCTGCCTGGGGGTCGCGGAGGGAGTTCAGCACAATCATGTCGAGATTTTTGCTGTGGAGTTTTTTTACTGCGTTGGATTCCTCGCTGTCCGTCTCGAGGGCGAAACCCACGAGAATCTGGCCGGGACGTTTCTCGGCACCGAGTGTGGCGGCAATGTCGGGATTTTTCACCAGGGTGATATGTGGAGGCTCGTTTCCCTCACGTTTGATTTTGGTTCCGGAGGGATTCTCCGGGGCATAATCGGCCACTGCGGCGCACATTATGGCTATGTCGGTCTCAGACCATACTTTCTCGCAGCTGGCAAGCATCTCCCGAGCCGATTCCACATGTTCGGTCGTCACCCCTTTTTCAGAAGCCTTGACTGAGACGGGGCCGCTCACGAGAGTGACTTCCGCACCCATGCGCGCGGCGGCATCGGCTATGGCATAGCCCATTTTTCCGGTGGAGAAATTGCCGATGAATCTCACCGGGTCTATTCGCTCGTAGGTAGGGCCTGCGGTAACCAGCACTTTTTTCCCGGCAAGGGGCTGCCTGCGCGAGAAAAACTCGTCGAGCACTTCCACGATACGCTCCGGTTCTTCCATGCGTCCGCGTCCGGTAAGATGGCTTGCGAGTTCGCCTTCGGCCGGTTCGATTATATGGTTGCCGTAAGAGCGGAGCAGGGCGAGGTTGGCGGTTGTCGACGGATGGGCCATCATGTCAAGGTCCATGGCCGGAGCTACAAACACCGGGGCTTTTGCCGAGAGATAGGTGGTGACAAGCATATTGTCGGCGATGCCGTGGGCCATTTTGCCTATTGTGCAGGCTGTGGCGGGAGCAATTACCATTGCATCGGCCCACAGGCCTATGTCAACATGGCTGTGCCATTCGCCGGTATTGGCCGTGAAAAAATCGCATATCACGGGCTTTCCGCTCAGTGCCGAAAGTGTGACGGGGGTGATAAACTCTTTTCCGGAAGGGGTGATCACGACCTGCACTTCAGCTCCTCTCTTGACAAGAAGCCGCAGAAGGGTCACAGACTTGTATGCCGCGATACCGCCTGTTATTCCGAGGACTATATGTTTGCCTTTTAACATGATTTCTTATTCTTGGCCTGGTCGATGCGAAGCCTTATTCGTGCGAATGCGTCTTTGGTGTTCTGTGGGAAGTCACCCTGCATTATCCAGCTGTAGTAGCCCGGTTCTTTTCTGAGAACCTCTTCGGCCGGACTCCCTTTGTGCTTGCCGAAGTTGATGATTTCCACATTGTTGTCGTCGTAAATGAGACGGCCGGCGAAGTCAACGTTGCGGTTGTGCGACGAATAGTCGGACAGCGCGTTCACATCGTTGGGCAGATCAGGATATCGGTCGAGCTGAGCCTTGAGCACCTCGAGCGTGGCTCTTGTGTCGGCATTGGCCGAGTGGGCAGCCTCAAGGTCGCCACCGCAGTAGAATCTGTAGGCAGCGGTGAGGTTTCTGGGCTCACGTTTGTGGAATATGGTCTGCACATCCACAAAACGGGCAGTATGGATGTCGATGGGGACGTCGACGCGGTTGAATTCCTCCAGAAGCATCGGGATGTCGAATCTGTTGGAATTGAATCCGGCGATGTCGCAACCGCTGAAGAGTTCGGCCAGCGACTTGGCAACCTGACGGAATGTCGGTTCACCGCACACGTCCTCGTCGGTGATATGGTGTATGGCTGTTGCCTCTGCCGGAATCGGCATCTCGGGGTTTATGCGGCGTGTGCGCTCAATCTCTGTGCCGTCGGGCATCACTTTTATCAGGGAAATCTCCACGATGCGGTCGTGGGTGATGTTGGTGCCGGTAGTCTCCAGATCGAAGAACACTATTGGTCTTGTGAGTTTCAGTTCCATCAGCGGATCAGTCTACAATGTTCATCGGCATGAGAATCATCAGCAGCTCGCTCTCGGGGTCGTTTTCTCCGGGGAGGAAGAGGGCGGGGCGCGAGGGATCGGCGAGTTTGATTACGACATCGGGAGTGGAGAGGGTGGAAAGAATCTCCACGAGATACTGACTGCCGAAGCCTATCGTGAGTTCTTTGCCGGTATAGTCGCAGGGCACTTCCTCTTTGCCGAATGTGCCGAAGCTATTGTCGCAGGCGTTGAGCTCCACAGAGTTGGCGCTGAGGCGCATACGGATGAGGCCGCCGCCTTCGTCGCCGAACACAGCCACACGTCTCACGGCCGTGAGCAGCGACAGACGGTCGACGGTGAGAATATATGAGTTGGTGGAGGGAATCACACGGTCGTAAGGAGGGAAATTGCCTTTTATCAGGCGGCAGTCAAAAGTGAACGACTCGGATTCAAACAATACCGCGGTGGGGCTCACGGTGATTTTAATCTCGTCCTCTTTCGAGAATACATTTTTTAGCACGGTTGCGCCTTTAACCGGCAGGATGAAGGAGCAGGTCACACCGGGTTTTATAGCTGAATTGGTGTATTTCACAAGCTTTCGGGTATCGGTGGAAACGAAAATCACCGAATCGGGACGCACGTCCCAGAGAATACCCATCATCTGCGGGCGGATTTCGTCGGTGCTCACGGCAAAAAGGGTATTTTCGATGCCATGTATCACGTCGGCGGTTCCGGCCACAAAAGTCTCTTTTATGCCGTTTTCCTCAGGCTTTTCACCGGGATATTCCGCGCCGGATATGGCCATGGTGTTGTAAACGCCGTTGGAATAAGATATCTTTACTTCAAGTGTTTCTTCCTTGATTTCAAACAGAATGCCCTGATCGGGAAGCTCCTTGAGAAGTTCCACTATTCTGCGGGCGTCAAGACAGAAAGAACCGTCGCCCTGGGCTTCTGTCACGTTCAGGCGTCCCACAAGCGAGTTTTCCATATCGGCCGCCTTGACGGTGAGGGTATCGCCTTCAAGGGTGAAAAGGAAGTTGTTGAGGATAGCCATAGGGTTCTTGGCGTTGATAACCTTGCTGACTGCAGATGCAAAAGCATAGAGCGTTTTGCTGGAGACACTGAATTTCATCTGATTATATGGTTTTATTTGTTTTTACGTAAAAAGGATTATTCGAATACGTCCTCTCCCATGGAAATGTCGGCTGAGGCGTCTTCAGGAGTGGAATCTGAGAATTCGCTTGAGCAGAGGTCTACGTTGACCGGGAATTCAAAGCGGTCGGTCTGGCGGTAAGGAAGCGATGAATCGCCATAGACTTTCTTCATGAACAGACCATAGATGGGAAGGGCCATGGAAGCGCCCTGTCCGTTGGCCATGCCGTTGAAGTGGATGAAACGCTCTTCGCCTCCCACCCATGTTCCGGCCACCAGACGGGGAGTGAATGCCATGAACCATCCGTCGGCATTGTAGTTGGTGGTGCCGGTCTTGCCTCCGGTCTGGGCCGTGAGGTTATAGGGCGCACGGCGTATGCGGTTGCCGGTTCCGGAATCGACCACGCCGAGAAGCATGGAAAGTATGCGCCAGTAGGCTGTTTCTGAGATAACCTCCGTGTGGCGGGGGGTGAATTCGGATATGATGTTGCCGTTTGAATCGGTGATTGAGGTTACAAATATCGGGTCCACGCGCATGCCTTTGTTGGCGAAGGCGGTATATGCGCTCACCATTTCTTTCACGGAAATGTCGGCCGGTCCAAGACACAGTGACATAACTGGATCAAGCTTTGAGGTCACTCCGAAGTTCTGGATTGTTCTTACGAGTTCTTCAGGAGAAAGCTGGCTTATGAGGCGTGCCGAAATCCAGTTGTTGGAGTTGGTGAGCGCCCAGCGCAGATCCACGTCCTCACCCACACGCGCGCTGCCGGAGTTGCGGGGAGCCCAGGTGCGTCCGAGTTCGTCGGTAAACACCGGCTGGGTGTTGCTGAACATGGAGCAGGGGGTGAAGCCTTCCTCCATCGCATAGGTGTAGAGGAACGGCTTCATGGTCGAACCTATCTGACGGCGACCCTGGGAGACCATGTCGTACTGGAAATAGGAGAAGTTGGGGCCTCCTACGTATGCTTTCACCTGGCCGTTTACGGGGTCCATGGCCATGAATCCGGTGCGCAGGAACTTCTTCTGGTGCAGCAGGGAGTCCATCGGGGTCATCACCGTGTCAACAGGGCCTGCATAGCTGAATATCTTCATCTCGCGTGGCGTGCTGAAGGCTTTCTTGATTTCATCCATTGAAGCTCCGGCCTTTTTCATCATGCGATAACGGTCGGTGAGTTTCATGGCGTTGCGTATGAGATGGTTCACCCTGATTTCCGATATTTCGGTGCGATTGGTGGAATAAGGTGCGCCTTTGGTGCCTTTTTTCTCGCGGTCGAATGCCGGCTGTAGATAGCCTCCCATGTGTTCGGCCACGGCTTCCTCGGCATATTTCTGCATCCTTGAGTCAATTGATGTGTGGATTTTGAGGCCGTCGGTATAGATGTCGTATTTCGAGCCGTCGGGCTTGGGATTCTTTTCAATCCAGCCGTAGAGCGGATTACGTTCCCAGGAGATGGAGTCGGTGCGATAGGTCTGATCGTCCCAGGAAGGATAGTCGGAGCGCACAGGCTTTTTGGCCTGCATCATCAGGCGTATCTGCTCGCGGAAGTAAGGGGCTGTACCCTCTTTGTGGTCCACGCGGTGGAAATTGAGTTTGATGGGGAGAGCCGCAAGGGAATCATATTCCTGCTTGGTGATCATGTCGTTTTCCTTCATGAGGTTGAGCACCACGTTGCGTCGGCCGAGCGCGCGCTCGGGCTTGCGCACGGGATTGTAGTAAGAGGGGTTCTTCACCATGCCCACAAGCAGGGCGGCTTCTTCAACGTTGAGGTCTTTCGGTTCTTTGCCGAAATAAACCCATGCGGCCGATTTGATACCGACGGCATTGTAGAGGAAGTCAAACTGGTTGAGGTACATTTTGATTATTTCGTCCTTCGAGTAGAAGCGCTCGAGTTTCACGGCTATCATCCACTCGATGGGCTTTTTGATGGCTCGGCTCAGAAGGTTCTCGCTTTCGGGCGAATAGAGCTGTTTGGCAAGCTGCTGGGTTATGGTGGAACCGCCGCCGGCGTTTTTGTTGCCGAGCAGCAGGCGTTTTACTGCCACGCGGAAAAGAGCGCGGAAGTCTATGCCTGAATGGTCCTCGAAGCGGGCATCCTCGGTGGCGATAAGCGCGTTGACCACGTTGGAGGAAATCTCGTCGTAGTCGGCGTAGACACGGTTGCCTGTGCCACGGAAGAAACGGCCTATTTCTTTGCCGTCAGACGAATAAAGCACCGAGGCAAAACGGTCGTGTGGGTTCTTGAGCTCCTCGACGGGTGGCATATAGCCGATTACGCCGTTGTAAATCAAAAAAAGAAATGTGAATATCCCGGCAATGAATGCTACGAAAAAGAGCCATAGAAGCATTATCACGGCACGGTGTCTGGTATTCCTATCCTGTTGGGTCGTGGACATAATTTGGTTATAGATGAAGCCTTTGCGTTAAAACATACAAAGATAGTGATTATGCCTCAAAAAATGCGGAATCCCTGCGGATTTTAGTCGAGATTGTTAACAAATTTTGTGGGATATGCGGGGAGAGATTACATAATAAAACTGTTCCTCCCGGTGCGCTGCCGGAAGGAACAGGTATGTTTTAGAGAAACTCAGCGGCCGGAGGAGGCTATGAGTTCTTTTATCGAATTGCAGAATCCGGGTGCGGATATCATGGTCTCGACGGGCAGGTGCATGCGGTAGCACCAGTAGTTATGCGGGTCAGCCGGATTGTTGATCTGCTCGGCCGCCGGGTCGGGGCGGCGAAGGTCGGCGCTTATGGAAAGCCAGTCCTGAACAGGGAAAATGGCAAGCATCGAGGGCGATTTCAGGTTGCGCAACAGAATACGGCTGCATATTTCGGTTGTCGCGTCGGCCGGAGTGACACCTGTAAATCCAAGCTCATCATGGAAATAGCGGTCGGCCAGCTCGGGGTTACGCTGCCACCACAGACGAATCGGGGGCATGTCGTGAGTGGAAGTTGAACATACCGAGCGGTAAGGATATGAAGCGGTGTCGGCGAAGGTCCGGCCGAATTCCTTAGGCATGCGCTCTATCTCAAGGCTGAGTATGTCGAGCGAATCAAGGACGCCGGGCACGCACGCGGGTATCATGCCGAGATCCTCGGCGCAGCACAGCATGGATGTGGCCTCTGTGAGCGAGGGGAGTTTCTGCATGGCTTTTTCGCGCCAGAAAGAGTTGTGGCGGTGATAGAAGAAGTCCTCGTAAAGGGCATCGAATGCGGCGCGCTCGCCGTCGGAAAGAGATTTGTAGACTGTCGTTTCCTGGGCTGTGATGCGTGGGTGATACAGCCCCGGGGTGCGGCGATCCTCGATGAAAAGCACCTGTTCGGTGAGCGAGAAAAGCCCCTGAAGTATGTCGGAGGCCGATTTGGAGGTAACAGGCTGGAGCTTTGAGTCGATTCGCCGTTGGGTGGCATAGTCCGTTTTTAGGCGGTAGCGCCCTGAGGGAAGCGGTTGCAGAAAACGGCTCTTTACCTCACCGGCATATATTCCGAATTTCTCTTCAAGAACCTTGTCGGTTATATAAGGCGTGCAGTGCAGTTCGGGGTCGATGGTGAAGGCGTAATGCTCCTTCAGCTCGGCGGGGGAATAGGGGAGGGCGGGATTGAATGTTCCGAGCAGTCCGCGGATGCTTGACATAGGTATTTCCCAAATCCTGAAGAAGCCGAGAATATGGTCTATCCGGTAGGCATCGAAATATCTGGCCATGTTGCGGAAGCGCGCTTTCCACCATGCGTAGCCGTCGGCAGCCATGCGGTCCCAGTTGTAGGTGGGGAAACCCCAGTTCTGGCCTAAAACCGAGAAGGGGTCCGGGGGCGCCCCCGCGCTGCAGTCGAGATTGAAAAGCCATCCGTTGGTCCACGCCTCCACGCTGGTGCGCGATATTCCAATGGGTATGTCGCCTTTTATAGCCACACCGCGGGAGTGGGCGTAATCCCGGGCCTGACGCAGCTGACGGTCCAGGTGATATTGCACATAGTAAATGAATCCGAAGCTGTCGGAATGTCTGGCTGACAGCACGGAGATAATCTGCGGCTTGTAAGTGCTGTACTCTCCCCATTTGCTGAAATCCGGCGTGCCGTAGAGGTCGCGGAGAATGCAATAGGCGGCGTAGGGACGCAACCAGGCGAGATTGCGGTCGAAGAATTCCATGAAGTCATGTGACTTCAGAACGTCGCGTCCCGAGGCCTCGTAGAGTTCACGGGCATAATCCATTTTGGCAGATACCACCCGCTGATAGTCAACGCTTGGCAGACGGTTGAGTTCCTCGGCCAGACGACGGTAGTGCTCGCGGCGAGCGGCGTCGGGAAGTTCACCCATTGCGTCGGGACGCAGGTAGAGCGGGTGAAGCGCGAAGATGGAGTTGGCATTATAAGGGTACGAGTCCCCGTTGGTATGCGACATTATGGTGTCGTTGACCGGCAAAATCTGTATCACGCTCTGGCCTGTGGAGGCACACCAGTCGGCCATCAGTTTCAGGTCAAGGAAGTCGCCCACGCCGAAGTCGGAGGTCGACCGCAGGGAGAAAACCGGGACTGCCACTCCGGCTCCCCGCCATAAGGGAAGCGGTGATTCTATTACGCCGGTCTCCATCACGGTCGAGCCGTCGGCAGGGACGGGCACGGCGTCTATAACACGGTTGGCTCCGGTTTCCCAGTGGCTTTCTTCTGGGTTGTTGCGGTCCTTTATCAGATATTTGAACTGCAGGGGAAATGACAGGGTGTCAATATCCAGATCGATGTACCAGCGGGAATCTCCCAGCGAAAGCAGTTCCGGCGCCACGGCGGTGTCCCAGTTTCCGAGGCTTTCCGTTTCTCCGGAAACAGCCGGGTAGAGGCTTCCGGTTAGAGCCGGACAGAGCACGGTAAGGCGAAGCTTGCCTTGCGGAAGCACGTGTCCCGGAGTCGCGGGACGGGAGGCGATGCATTTGGTGAAAGCCGAGGTGTAAAGCTCCGATTCGTCGGGGCGGATATGCCAGGAATCGATGACTACAACATCCTGCAGCCTCGGACTCAGGCACAGGGAGCGCGGGGCGCCCCATTCCGTTCGCTCTGACATATCGTCGCGGCGCAGAAGGTAACGGTAGGTGAAACTGCCTTGCGAAGGGGGTATTTCCACCGTCGCCGACCATGTGTGTCCGTCGGGACCGCACTGCATGGCCACGGCCTCGCTCTCGGAACCCGATCCGAGGGCATGAATGTTTCCGGTTATGAAGAGACCTTCGCCCCATCTGGTGGCATAGTCAATGCGGAATGTCGCTTTCATCTGGCATGAAATGTGAGTTCAGACTTGGAATCAGCCACACCTTGACGCTCCGCACGATGTGCAGATAAGGCAGCCTTCCTGATATATAAGCGTCTCATGCCCGCAGTTCGGACAGGTCTGTCCGGCAGCTTTGGTGCCGTTGGGCAGATATTTCTTCAGCGCGCGTTCCACACCCATTTTCCAGGTGTTGATGGACTGGCTGTCAAGTTCAAGACCTCCTACGAGCTTAAGTACCTGGTCAATGGGCATTCCGTAACGGAGCACACCTGAAATCAGCTTGGCGTAGTTCCAGTACTCAGGGTTGAATTTGTCGGAAAGGCCCTCGATTGTAGTCTTGTAGCCGCGCTTGTTGATGAACTGGAAGTCGTAACGCTTCACACCTTTATCGTCCACGGCCTTGATGATTTTGCCGTGAGTGATGGATTTGGGACAGAAAATGCCGTCGTCGTCATCGGCAAGACCGGTGAAGATTTCGTATGGTTTGCCGTTCATCAGGCCTACGAACGCAATCCATTTTTCCTTGTTGTTCTGGAAGCGAACCACATCGGCCTCGAGCTCTATGGGACGTTTGGCCACATGCGGCTCCATGATTATGGGAGCCGGTTTCTTTTTCTCGGCAGCCACAAGCACTCCTGCGCGTGAGCCGTCGCGGTAAACGGTGCAGCCTTTGCAGCCGCAGCGCCAGGCTTCCACATACAGTCGGCCTACAAGTTCCTCGGTGACGTCGGATGGCAGGTTGATTGTGACGGAAATAGAGTGGTCCACCCATTTCTGCACACGTCCCTGCATCCTCACTTTCTCGAGCCAGTCAACATCGTTGGCAGTGGCCTTGTAGTAAGGAGAGCGGGCCACGAGCGAGTCGAGTTCCTCCTGCGTGTAGTCAGGGCGTATTTCTATTCCGTTTACTTTCATCCAGGTGATGAAACGGGGATGGTATACAATGTATTCTTCGAAAGCATCGCCTGATTCGTCCACGAAATCCACTCTTACTTTGGCATCGTTGGGGTTGACCTTGCGGCGGCGTTTGTAAACCGGCATGAATACAGGTTCTATGCCGGAAGAAGTGCGCGTCATAAGGCTTGTGGTGCCGGTGGGCGCTATGGTAAGGCACGCGATGTTGCGGCGACCGTTCTTTCTGATGTCCTCCACAAGCTGCGGATCAGCCTCGGCGAGGCGTTTCATGAAGGGATTGTCGATTTCGCGCTGCGGGTCGAAAATTTCGAATGCACCGCGTTCGCGCGCCATGATTTCCGACGAGCGGTAGGCGGCGAGAGCCAGCGCCTTATGCACGCTTTCGGAGAAATCGGTGGCCTCGGTGGTGCCGTAGCGGAGTCCGAGGGCGGCCAGCATGTCGCCTTCGCCGGTGGTTCCCACACCTGTGCGCCGGCCCTTGAGGGTCTTGGTGCGTATCTTGTGCCAGAGGTTACGCTCTGTCTGTTTTACTTCTTCGGTCTCGGGATCCGATTCAATCTTGGCCAGAATCTGGTCTATCTTCTCTTTCTCGAGGTCGATGATGTCGTCCATCAGGCGCTGCGCTTTGCCCACGTAGTCGCGGAAAAGCTCGAAATTGAACTTGGCATCGGGAGTGAAGGGATTCTCCACAAACGAATATAGATTGATTGCAAGCAGACGGCAGCTGTCGTAAGGACACAGTGGAATCTCTCCGCAGGGATTGGTCGATATGGTCTGGAAGCCGAGATCGGCGTAGCAGTCGGGAAGCGACTCCCGCTTTATGGTATCCCAGAAAAGGACTCCGGGCTCAGCAGATTTCCATGCGTTATGCACAATCTTGGCCCACAGTGCCGTGGCGTCGGTTTCCTTGGTTATCTCAGGGTGGTCGGAATCAACCGGGAACTGCTGACGGTAGGGCACATGGTCTATGGCGGCCTGCATGAAGGCATCGTCGATTCTGACTGATACGTTGGCTCCGGTTACCTTGCCTTCAGTCATTTTGGCATCTATAAATTTCTCCGAGTCGGGATGCTTGATGCTTACGGTGAGCATCAGGGCGCCTCGGCGTCCGTCCTGTGCAACCTCACGCGTGGAATTGGAGTAGCGTTCCATAAAGGGTACGAGACCGGTGGAGGTGAGGGCGGAGTTCTTTACAGGGGTACCTTTGGGGCGGATATGAGAGAGGTCGTGGCCCACGCCGCCGCGGCGTTTCATGAGCTGTACCTGCTCCTCGTCAATCTTTATAACGCCGCCGTAGGAGTCGGGCTTGCCTTCCAGTCCTATCACGAAGCAGTTTGAGAGCGATGCAACCTGATAGTTGTTGCCGATTCCCGTCATGGGGCTGCCCTGAGGCACCACGTAACGGAAGTTATCGAGAAGATGATAGATTTCGTCGAATGAGAGGGGATTGGGATACAATGCCTCAATGCGGGCCAGCTCGGAAGCTATGCGCGCATGCATGTCGGCCGGGGTTTTCTCATATATGTTGCCGTAGGAGTCCTTGAGAGCATATTTGCTCACCCACACTCTCGCGGCGAGTTCGTCGCCATCAAAATATACCAGTGAGGCCTCATAAGCTTCGTCGTAGGAATAGGTTTGTGTAGCCACAGTTAAGTAAGTTTATAGTGTTGAATTACGGTTTGTAAAAAGACGGTTGCAAAATTTGTAAAAAAATACGGATTGTCAAAATTGTTTACGAATTATTTATCAACACAGGAACGATTATTCATTTTGAATTATTAATATGCAGAAAAACAGCAATGTAAGTTGATGAGGTGTGCCTTCATGTTGTCCGATTGGAAAATTTCGGTGTCGGTATCGGTTTTCTTCAGTTTTAATTTTTATATTTGGAAAAAATATTTCAGAAATGGAAACTTCAATAAACGAATACTTTTCACGCCGGCGCACTGTGAGACGTTACAGCGCTAAGCCCGTGGATGCCGCTTTAGTCAGGAATCTTCTCGCGCTCGCGGTGCATGCTCCAAATACCGGCAATATGCAGCTTTATTCCGCCGTTGTGACTTCCTCTCCGGAGATGAAACGGCTTCTCGCTCCGGCCCATTTCAATCAGCCTCAGGTGGAGGGAGCGGCGCATGTGGTCACTTTCTGTGCCGATTACCGCCGGTACTCTCTGTGGTGCGAAGAATCCGGCGCCGACCCCGGCTGCGACAATTTTCAAAGTTTCATGGCGGCTGTAATAGACACCTGTCTGTTTGCCCAGCAGTTCAATACTCTCGTCGAAATGAACGGCCTCGGTTGCTGCTATCTCGGCACCACTACCTATAACGCTGAGGAAATAGGACATCTGCTTTCCTTGCCTAAACTTGTTGTGCCGGTTACAACCATCACAGTCGGCTGGCCGGATGGCGAGGCGCCGGAATCAGACCGCCTTTCTCCCGACGCGATTATTATGGATGAGAAATACCGGGATTTTTCACCGGAGGATATAAAGGCCATATACTCATATAAGGAGAGCCTTGCAGAAAGCCACCGGTTTGTGGAGGAGAACGGAAAGAAAAACCTCGCGCAGGTTTATGCCGAGATCCGCTATCCGAGAGCTTCTGCTGAAATCTTCTCGGAGAAATATCTTGCTTATGTAAGAAAACAGGGGTTCGCTATCTGACGGGATTTCCGTCAGTGTGTTATCACGACTGCAGGGAGGCTTCGATTTTGGTGACGTCTTCCTGCAGCTGTTTTTCAATAGGAAGGCGTTCCTCGATGTTCTTGCAGGCGTAGAGCACCGTCGCGTGGGTTCGCGACAGGCGTGTGCCTATTGCTGTGAACGGCATCTTGGCATGTTTCTTGGCCAGATACATCACCATCTGGCGCGCATCTGATATCTCGCGTTTACGTGATTTGGTGAAAATCTGGTCGGGGTCTATGTCGTAGTACCCGGCTACAGTCTGTGCTATGCGCTCGAAGTTGATCTGAGGCTTGTTGACTTTCACGGCGTGGGCCAGCACTTTGCGTGCGAGATCCACCGAGATGTCGCAGTTGAGCACGGTGGCGTGGGCGTAGAGCGAAACCACTATGCCTTCAAGGTCGCGGATGCTGTCGGTTACGTTGAGGGCGATATATTCAAGCACTTCGGCCGGTATCTCGAGGCCGTCCTGCTGGGCTTTCTGTGTCAGCACCTCCTTGCGCAGCTCGTAGTCGGGGCGCTCGAGCTCGGCCGTCATTCCCATTTTGAAGCGTGAGAGCAGGCGCTCTTCCATACCCTCCATTTTCGACGGACAGCAGTCGCTTGCCAGGATGAGCTGCTTGGAATTGCGCATCAGGTGGTCGAAGATGTGGTAGAAGGTATTCTGGGTACGTGATTTGCCTATGAGGTCCTGAATATCGTCGATTATCAGAGTGTCGATGCTCTGATAGAAGTTCATGAAGTCGTTGATTTTGCCGTTGCGCTGAGCGGTGGTATACTGGCTCTCAAACAGTCGGGCGGTAATGTAGAGCACGCGCGTTGACGGATTGAGCTCTTTTATGCGTATGCCTATGGCCTGTATCAGGTGGGTTTTTCCCACGCCGGGCGCTCCGAATATGAAGAGAGGATTGAAGGTCTTGCACTTGGGGTCGTTGGCTATTGCCTCGCCGATAGAGCGTGCCACTTTATTGCAGACGCTTCCGCAGTAGTTCTCGAAGGTGTAGTGAGGATTGAGCTGCGCGTCAATGTCGGGCGCTTCCTGCTGCTGGAACGGGTTGGATGTCGCTCCCGGACGTGGAGCCACGGCGGGGCTTGGCTTTGAACTGCCATAGGTCACGCTTGTGGACGGCTCGTTTGAAACCTGTTCGAAGCGATAGAAAAGTTTGATTTCCGGGCCGAATGTCTTTTTGAGAGCGTGTGAAAGGAGGTTGAAGAATCTTTCTTCAAGCTGTTCTATAAAAAATGGCGACGGAACCTTGAGCACCAGCTTGTTGTCGTGGTATTCAATCGGCACAATGGGTTTGAACCAGGCTTCGAATTGCTCGGTCTTTAGGTTGTCCCGGAAGATTTCGAGACATTTGTTCCATTGTATGTTCAGATTCTGCGTCATTGAAGTAGAGGAGATTGTTCTTTCACTATTTTTACAACACAAATTTCGTTCAAAAATATCGCAAAATAAAACGCAATTTTATTTGGAGATTAAGATTTGTTTACACGATATTGAATTTCAGCAGATTAGAGGGATAGAGCCGTTTGACTTAAATTACAACTTTAATAAACAATCATAATCGACTGAATAATAGTGATTAAAACTTGTTTGTCAGAAGGGCTTGTTTGTTTGGATTCTTATTTCTGCCGTGGTGTGAAATTTGCTGTGAGCGCGTTGTGTTAGCGGGGTTGAGGGTTGTTTGGGCCCGTCGGAGATTATTTGTATGTGTTCCAAATAAGAACCGTCATGGATTGATGCGGGTGAAACCGTTGTCATCCGCATCAATCCGCGAGAAGTTCAGAAGAGAGGTTTTCAGGAGTTCAGAGAGACTTCAGTGCGAAACCTCCGCCGGGGGCGAGATGGATTTTCAGTTTACCGTCAGCACCGGTCTTGACAACCTTGCGGCTGTAATCGCGGGCATTGCGGTGGGCGTTCACTCCGTCGCTGAAGAGTTCCACCTCAGAGCCGGGAGCCATGAAGCCGAGGTCTACGGTAAGGTCGCGTGGCGTCCAGTTGGTGAGACCGCCCACGTACCAGGTGTTGCCTTTGCGGCGTGCTGTGACGATGTATTCGCCTATTTTGCCGTCAAGCACCTTAGTCTCGTCCCACACTGTCGGCACTTCGGCGATAAATCCGGTGCATTCGGGATTGGCCATATAGTTGGAAGGGGAGTCGCAGAGCATATTGAGCGGCGATTCGAGCACCATGTAAAGCGCAAGCTGGCGGCAGCGGGTGCCCTGACTCATAGGGTTGTCGTTCACCGGACGATAGTCGGCCCTGGTGGCATTGCGCATGGCGCCCTGTGTATAGTCCATCGGGCCTGCGGCCTGACGGATGAATGGAAGCTCCACGTCGTAGGTAACCTGGTCGACAGTTCCGGGTGCCCATTTCATCTGCTCCAGGCCGTGAACGCCTTCAAAGTTGATGATATTGGGCCATGTGCGGTTGAGGCCCGCGGGCTTGCTGGTGCCGTGGAAGTCAATGAGGAGTTTATTGCGCGCAGTCGTTTCGGCTGCTTTGTAATAGAAATCTGTTATGGTCTGGTCGTCGTGATCCATGAAATCGACCTTGAAACCCTTAATGCCCATATCGGCATAGTGCTTGCACACGTTCTCCATGTCGCGCATGAAAGCGTAGTAACCGGCCCACAGAATCAGCCCTACGCCCTGCTTGTCGGCGTAGGCCACAAGCTCCGGCAGGTTTATCTCCGGGACAATCTGCATGAGGTCGGCTTTTTTGTTTACGGCCCATCCTTCGTCGAGAATCACATACTCGATACCGTGGTCGCGGGCAAAGTCGATGTAGGCTTTATATGTGTCGTTGTTTACGCCGCTTACGAAATCCACACCGTAAAGATTCCAGTCGTTCCACCAGTCCCATGCCACTTTGCCGGGCTTGATCCACGAGGTGTCATCGAGTCGTGATGGCTCCCCGAGCAGATAACTGAGATTTGTGGATGCGAGGGTCACATCGTCAGGGGCAATGACAGCTATACGCCAGGGGAACGACCGCGGCCCCTCGACTTTGGCTATGTAGGGTTCGTATTCATCGACTATGGTCTGCAGCTCATTGTGGCCTCCCTGATGCACTTTGGCGGGTACGGGGGCAAAGACACCTTTCAGAGTGCCCGGGGTGGTATTGGTGTTGAGATACATGCCGGGATAGCTTTCGAGTGCCGATTCGGTAATGAGCACTTTCAAGTCAGAGGTCGGCTGAACCACCATGGGAAGAAAAATCAGTCTCTGTCTGTCGAGGCTGTCGAGGGGAAGCTTGGTGTAGGTGTTTTCGAAGCTGTTCATAAACTGCTTTGTGAACTCCCTGCTGTTGCTGTTGACGTATGGAGCGATTACAGGGGAGTTTTCCGGGAAGCGGAAGCATGCGGTTTCGTCGGCAATCTCGAACGGAGTCTTGCGTGTGGTTACGAACCGATAGGCCACACCGTCGTCGTAGGCGCGGAACACCACGTTCCAGTCCTTGGCGAGTTTAAGGGTAAGCTCATTGTATTTTTCGGGTATTTCTGACGCACGGTAAACCGGCGATTCCAGCGTCTGGTCGACAGTGCGCCGCCCGGATACTTTGGCTTTTGCTCCGGGGCCAACCTTGGTTCCGTCGGTGAGCGTAAGGCCCAGAGTGGAGGGGTGAAGCACTTCCGTGCCATTATATGAGACACTGTAGGTGAGGCTGTCGCCCGGAGTGATTGTAGCGGTGATATGTCCGTCGGGCGAGCTGAGATTTATAGGGCGAGAGGCCCATGCGTACAGCCCCAGCAATATGGCTGAGGCTGCCAGAACGGCTTTTTTCATGGAAAAATGTGATTTATGGTTAACTGTTGAGGGGATGGTCGGGAGGGATTTGTTATGGAGCAAGCCCTTAGAATACCTTTATAGAGATATAGCGTTTGGGATTCTGCTTCACATCTTTCAGCAGGGAGTCGAGGCTTGCGGCCGAGGCGTTGAGGTTGTTGTAAAGGCCCGTGTCGTTAAGAAGCAGGCCAAGTGAGGAATCCTTGCTGTTGAGTTTCTCCATGGAGGTGTTGAGGCGTGCGGCGATGCTGTTCACGCTGTTCATGGTGGAGTCGATGGGCATCTCGCGGAGTTTGGCTGAGAGGGCCGTGAGGTCATTCGAGATGGTCTTCAGGTCGGTCATGAGTCCGGAAGCATCGTCGGCGATACGGGGCATGGCTTTCATGGTGGTATTGAGCTGCGCGCTGCTCGTCTCGATGTTTGCCATTATTTTGTCAAGCCGCTGCACGGATGCAAGTAACGCGGGATCGCTCACAATTGTTGTCATGCTGGTGAGGATGGAATCGATTTTCGGCAGAATGGCAGTGATGGAGGGCATGATGTCGTTGGTCACGCTTGACATTAGTCCGGAGGCGTTGGCGCCGATAAGCTGGTCGCCGACGTTGTGGAAGTCTTTGCCCGGAGCCATTTCCAGAGCTATCGAGGATGTTCCCAGCATATCGGTGGTGAGCATTGCTTTTGTGCCGCGCGGAAGTTTCAGATGACGGTCGAGGCTCATCTCCACTTTAATGTGGCCGGGATTGTCGTATTCATACGAAATCTCACGCACAAGACCTACCTTGAAACCATTGACGGTTACAGGGGCCGACTGCGCCAGACCTGCAACATCGGTGTAGGTGGCGAAATAATAGTTGGAGGGCTTGAACATGTTTACCCCCTTCAGGTAGTTTATTCCGAATACCAGAATGAGGAGCGCCAGAAGCACGAGCCCTCCGATGATAAGTTCTTTCGAGAATCTCTTTTTCATATTTTAGTTCTATTTTATTCTGTTTGTGCCGTCGGTGGTTATAATAAACGCATCTTTGAAAAGTTTCTTGACCGCACGGAGGTCGGGTGCGGCCTCCGTCGGCGAATTATAACGGCCGAAGGTGTATTTGTATGTTCCGTTTTCCTTATAATATTCAACGGGCGAAAGCCCTTTGAGTTTTTTGCTTTTAGCTGGCAGTTCGCGGTCGGCTACGAGGAACTGGATTTTATAGACGGGGCCGTTTGTGGGGGCAGTCTCCTTTTTTGCTGGCTTGCCGGGCTTTCCTACGGGGGCGGGATTGGATGTTCTCTCGTCCATGGGACTTTCGGAAGCTTTGGACGGACGGTTATTGTTCACTGGCAGAGCGGTTTCAGATTCCGGGCTTTCATCGTCGTCAGATGGCTCCGTATCTATATCTCCGATGAGGTCGGAATCGTCCGACGGGGAGTAGCCCCGGTATGAACAGATTCCGCGGCATATAGCGGAGGCAAGCTCTTTCTGACCTTTTTCCGAGGCAAGGTATTTCTCAACAGTGGGATTGCTTATGAAGTCAAGCTCCACGAGCATCGCGGGCATTGCGGTTTTGAAAAGCACCCAGAAGTTGGCCTGACGCACGCCGCGGTCCACACGTCCGGCCTTCACCAGTTCGCGCTGGACTTTGTGGGCGGCCGATATGCTTTGCTCCATGTGCTTGTTCTGGCTCAGCTCGAATATTATGTAGGATTCCGAGCTTGTGGGGTCAAAGCCGGCGTAGGTGGTGGAATAGTCGTTCTCGAGCTTCATCACCGAGTTTTCGCGCATGGCCACAGCCAGGTTTTCGTCGCTTCTTTTAAGACCGAGGGTATAGACGGACGCTCCTTTTATAGTGGTGCGCTTCGGCGATTTCTTATCGAGGGAGTTTGTGTGGATCGACACAAATAGATCGCCTCCCGCCTTGTTGGCGATGTCGCAACGTCCCTGAAGGGTGACAAAACGGTCCGAACTGCGGGTATAGACCACTTTAAATCCCTTTCTTGCCGAAAGCATTTTTCCGAGTTTACGCGCCACGCCTAAATTTATGCTTTTCTCATTTGTTACCTGTCCGAGGGCGCCGGCATCGTGGTCGCCGTGGCCGGCGTCGATTACCACCACAAAGTCTTTCGTCGCAGCTTTGGTGTTGGCGCGGACGTAGCTGCCGGGAAGGGGCATGATGCATCCGGCCAGCAGAAGTATTAATATGGATATGTGTTTGAAATTGACCATATCTCCTTTAAGATAGCGCAAAATTACAAAATAATGTGGAAAAAGGCTTCATTTCCGTAAAATACCCTTTCATGCAGGGGTGACAAATGGGTGCTGACCCACTTTGGTACAGCATATTTAACTTAATTTAGCAAAGGCCGTGAGGCCGCTTCTGTAGCGGCTTTCAGGCGGTCGGGATGAGGGTATGGAAGCCGAAGTGATATGATTTTTTGGCCTATTGGGCTGAAAAGCTTATCTTTGCAGCGTTATAAGACAGAAAGCGAGGCCATAGAGATGGCCCGATTGCCGAAAATCGGCAAGGAAAGCCGGGAAATCATAACCGAGTGATTCTACCTTTCACCCTTCCGGCGCTTCCTGATGTTGAACATAAAATTTATGTAATGAAGAAAACAATGTTTCGCATTGTGCTCTTCGCAGTTCTTCTGTTTTCAGTCTCGGCCAATACCGAGAGAGTCTATCTATCCGCTGATGGATATAAGGCTCCCTATTTTGAGGTAAGTGCCGGGGAGGGCGGTTTTTCAAGAAACCTCGCCGACCTCCGAGGAAGTTATGTACTGCTAAACTTTTGGGCCGCAAAGGATGCCCCCTCGAGACTGCAGACTATGGAGTACACACGCTCACTCTCCAAAATCACATCAGAAGAACGATTTTGTTTCTTGTCGGTCAATTTCGACCGTAGCGAGCGCCTCTTTCGTGAGATAGTGCGTAGAGACAATCTTAATGCGGAGACACAATTTCATGCCCAAGGCGAGGAAGCCTCGAGGATTATCGACGCATATCGCCTGGACAATGGTTTTCAGTCGTTCCTGATTGACCCTCAGGGAAAGATTGTTGCCACCAACCCTGATCCTGAAACCGTAGCCCGCATCGTGGCTGAAGGTTGAATATGAAGCAAAAGCCGATGAACGTGTCCCCGAGGGACCTTGAGGTTCATCAGCTTTTTTTGTTTTAAAAATTTAAGCTATAAGCTCAGATTCTTTTGAGATGTGTAAGAGTGGTCAGTAGCAGTCGAAGTGGAGTGACGACAGTATTTCGCGTGCCCTCTCCAGGTCTTTTTTGAACACCATGAGCCTCAGGGCTCCGAGCGCGCTCATGCCGAGCGGATATACGCTTGAGAAAACCTGATTGTCTATTGTGCAAGGAATGTCGTGGTCACGCAGCGCGCCTGCGGCGAGATTTGCCGCGATGTCATCGTAGAAGCTGCGGCATAGAACTATTTCGTTGCTGTTTGAGGTTGATTTCATGTTCGAGGGTATTTGAGGTGGGTTAAAATAAAAAGAGACTACTCACATAGTCTCTTTTTATGAGTTTCCAATAGGTACAATTTCTAAGGTAAAAAAGATTGTGTTAGGTTTCTGATGCAAAGGTAGAGCCCCTGGAATGCTAAATCAAATAAATTGATATGTTATTCAGCAATGTTTTTAAGACTTCCTTGATGGCGAAAATGCCTTTAGTGAGGACAATTACCATATAATCAGTGAATTCTGTCTTTTAGGGGTTTTGCCGTAGAGAAACCATACAATGTTAAAATGAGTTAAATGTAATTATTCTGTTCAGGAATTATTTCCATTCTGAGGGTATTTCCATCCCACACGGCATAGTTGAAGTGGCTGAACGCATCGCCCAGAACCATGAGCATGGCGCGGCCATCAGGGCCTACGCGCCGTTCAGCGGGGGTATGACGGTGGCCGAATATGAAATAGTCGGCATGATGGCCGCTCCGCAGATAATCGTTGGCAAAGACCACAAGCGGATCTGTGTCGGGGAGTACCGACGGGCTGATGTAACTGCTCGTGGCGCGGCTGTGGGTTGACCAGCGGTGGGCGAACCCTACCGTCCATCGCGGGTGTATGGCGGAATACAGGCGCTGGCACACTCGGTTCCGGAAAATCCGCCGCATGAGCCTATAGGCTCCCCGCACTTCTCCAACGCCGTCGCCATGCTCCATCACGAATGTTTTCCCGTCAAGGTTGCGGGTTATGATGCCGTCGGCCACATTGATTCCGAGTTCCGAGGGGAGGTAGTCGAATATCCAGATGTCATGGTTGCCCTTGAGCCAGGTTATCTCCACGCCGCTGTCGGCAAGTTCGGCAAGCGCTCCTAAGAATCTCACGAATCCGCGGGGCACCACATCGCGGTATTCATACCAGTAATCAATCACGTCGCCAAGCAGAAACAGTCTTCTGGCAGTAGGGGCGATGCTCCGCAACCATGCGGCTATACGGCGCTGATGTGAATAGGTGTCGGCAATATAGCCTGCACCCAGATGAAGATCGGATATGAAATAAGTCTTGTCTCGCATTATCTGTGCTGGCGGATTACATGAATCCGAGTTCAAGCTTGGCTTCGTCGCTCATCATGTCCTTGTTCCATTCCGGTTCGAACACAATGTTTATATCTACGCCTTTCACCCCTTCGATGCTTTCCAGTTTTATGCGCGCGTCCTCCACGAGGAAGTCGGCAGCCGGACAGCTCGGGGCTGTCAGCGTCATATCCACGTGCAGTACGGCCTGGTCGTCAAGGTCAATCTTATATATGAGTCCGAGGGAATAGATATCCACCGGAATCTCGGGGTCGAAAACCGTGCGGAGCATCTCCACGGCTTTTTCTTCTATCTGAAGTCTTTGCTGCTGGTCAATCATAATATTGCAAAATTAACAAAGAGCCGCGATATTGCCAAGGAAGATGCTTCCTGTTTCAGAAAAAGATTTGTAAATTTGCGCTATATAATTATCACTTTTCAAAGTAAAGTAAAGCCATGAGACTGATTATCGAACCGGATTACACCAATGTATCCGCCTGGGCCGCCCGCTATGTAGCCGCCCGCATCAATGAAGCCAATCCCACTCCCGAGAAGCCTTTCGTGCTCGGTTGTCCCACCGGCAGCTCTCCTTTAGGCATGTACCGCGAGCTTATAAAACTCAACAAGGAGGGAAAGGTGAGCTTCAAGAATGTTGTGACTTTCAATATGGATGAATACGTGGGCATTCCCCGTGACCACGAGCAGAGCTACCATACTTTCATGTGGACCAACTTCTTCAATCAGATCGACATCAAGCCCGAGAACGTGAATATTCTCAACGGCAATGCCGCAGATCCCGAAGAAGAGTGCCGCAAATACGAGGAGAAGATTGCAAGCTACGGCGGCATCGACCTCTTCATGGGTGGTGTAGGCCCCGACGGTCACATCGCTTTCAATGAGCCCGGATCGAGCCTCACTTCAAAAACCCGCATGAAGACCCTCACCAAGGACACCATTATCGCCAACTCACGCTTCTTCGAGGGTAATGTGGATCTCGTTCCCAAGACCGCTCTCACCGTAGGCGTAGGCACCGTGATGGCAGCCAAGAGCGTTCTTCTGATTGTAAACGGCCACAACAAGGCCCGCGCTCTCAAGCACGGCGTTGAAGGCGGTATTAGCCAGATGTGGACCATCTCGGCCCTGCAGATGCATCCCAAAGCCATTATCGTGGCCGATGACGCTGCTTGCGACGAACTCATGGTTTCCACCTACCGTTACTTCAAGGACATAGAGGGCGCTAACCTCAATCCCGAAACTCAGCTCTGATAGACTGAAATAATAAATTTGCGGGGTGCCAAAACTTATGTTTCGGCACCCCGCAATATTTTTATCTTCTGACGGAATCAGACTTTGGAAAGCTCGATTGATTCTCCGGGCTCATGCAGGCAATGGCATGAAACGCCCTCGGGTGCATAGTCGGCGAAGTCGCAGGCTTTGTGGTAATCGCCGTTGAAGTGCATCGGGAAGAAATCGTGTACCTTTATGGTCTGAAGGAAATAGCGTGCGCCTCGGGCGTAGTCCTCGCCCTGGCGTACATCCACAGGGAACATTGCTATGTCTACCGCCGGTACTTCAGAGGCGATGTGGTTCACTATCACCTTGAATTCTTCGTCGGCCTTGCGGACCTCGCGTTCGGTCGATTCCTCGCTCCATGTCCAGTCGTTGAGATCGCCGGCGTGGAAAATTTTCTGTCCGGTGGAGGTGGTCACCAGAAGCGATACTCCTTTATCTGTGGATTTATAGGCTTTCACTGACACTCCTCCGGGGAGATTGTCTATGACATCGCCTGCGCTTATGCCCGCTACGCTCAGCGTGGTAGGAACGTTCATTGCCGGAATGTCGTTGGAGAGCACATAGGTGCGGTTGTGGCTCTGGGCTATCTCGTAGACGCTTTTTGAGTAGTGGTCGGGATGGTTGTGTGTTGCGAAGAAGATCACCGGAAGCTCGGGATTCTTGTCGAGAATGCGTTTGAGGGCGTGCGACGGGTCGCGCACATAGTCAAATACGAGGATTGCATCGGAGAGCGTTACAGCGAAGGCGCTGTGCTCAAGATAAGTGACTCTTGTCATAATTTTATGTGATTTTAGGTTGAATCAGAAGTTGACGGTGAGACCGTCGAACGCGAGTTCTGTTCCTTCCGGAAGCATGGGGTTTACCCAGGCGTGGAGACCCATGCCGTGGCTTATGTGGGTAAGGAATGCCCGCTTCGGTTTCACATAATTAATAACGTTGAGCGCTTCATCTAAGTTCAGATGCGATTCATGAGGCTTATGGCGCAGTGCGCCTATCACAAGAGTGTGGCAGCCTTTTGCTGCCTCAAGGGTTTCCTTAGGAATGATTTTGCAGTCGGTGAGATATACGAGCGGCCCGATTCGGAATCCCAGAATGGGCAGAGAGGGATTATGGTTGACCGCAAGAGGAATCACAGTGGTGAGCGGCGAGACGGAGAACGGTTTTCCGGCCTCGATCTCATGGAGGCTGAACCGCGGCGACCGAGGATAAGGATGAGGACCGAAACAGTAGGGCAGGCGTGTCCTGATATCCCGGGCCACATCCTCCCGGCAGTAAACCGGGAATCCTCCGGGGATGGCCGTGCAGTATGGCCGCAGGTCGTCTATGCCTCCCAGATGGTCGTAATGGCTGTGGGTCACTATCAGGCAGTCGAGGCTGGGTTGCCCGGCGCGGAGCATCTGATGGTAGAAATCGGGCCCGCAGTCTATGAGCACTCGGGCGTCGGCCGTTTCCACCAGCGCCGAACATCTCATCCGCTTGTCCCGTGGGTCGGTCGACCGGCATACCTCGCAGTCGCAGCGGAGTTCCGGGACGCCGGTCGATGTGCCTGTGCCGAGAAACGTGAGTTTCATCTCATTTGCGGTTACTGGCGGTAGCTCTTCAGAAGTCCGTCCTCGAAAATAAGGAAAATGCCGTTTTCGTAAGTCCAGATCTCGCGCATGAAGCTGTAGCCGGGGCGCCGGTCGATGTTGGCCGGGGCGCCCAATGCCAGACGGGCTTCGTCGCGGGTCATTTCGAGGGCCACGCGTCCGTTGATAATCAGTTTCCAGTTATCGTCGGTAATCAGCGGATAGCGCAGGCGTGGGTCGGTGAGCGAGAAAATGTTGCTGAATTTGCGGGGGGCTTTCAGGTCTTTGCCCAGGGAGAGATAGAGGCTGAACGGCTTCCCGTTTTCATCCGTCATCAGCAATCGGGCCGGATAGAAGGAATTGCCGAATACCACATCTTCCACTTTTACGGGCACAAACTTGCGCCCGTTGCGCGCGTTGCCGTTCTCGTCATACCATGCTGTGGTGATTATATAGTAGGTGTTGCCTTTCAGACGAGCAGTTACATCCCGGATAAGGCTTTCCTCAATCATGAAGGGAATCTCCACAATGCCGTTTTCCCGGAGTTTTTCCGGCGAATATCCGGCGCGGTAAGTTATGTCAGTCCCGGCTGAGGTTGTGAAGGTGATGTCGGTTACCTCTTCGCCGGTCACAGATGTGGCCGAAGAGATGTTTTTGAGCGTCACGGTATCACCGGCGAGCTCTCCGGCCGATGCTCCGGTAGAGCCGAGCATAAGCGAGACTTTGTTGTCGGTGATATAGAACCGTTTGCCCGGATGCCAGTCGGCGAAAGGCTGCCGGTCTATTCCGGAAAGATAAGAGTCTTCAGGTTTGTCGGGGATTTTTTCGCGCTTCACGTCGTGAGCGGTGATTTTGGGCGTGCTTTCAATTCCGGTGAAGCATGAAGTGGCGCCGAGGCTTAAAGCCACGGCGCCGCATGCGAGCATTATAAGTTGTATTCGTTTCACTAATATCAATTGGGTTTATCAGCGCACCTGAGGTTTCATGCCGAGGTTCTCGAAAATAAACGAGTAGATGTCGGTCTGTTCGTCGATTACTTTGGCTATGGGTTTGCCGGCTCCGTGACCTGCTTTGCTGTCGATTCTTATGAGCTTGGGAGCGTCGCCGGTGTCGGAAGCCTGAAGGGTGGCTGCGTATTTGAATGAATGGGCCGGAACCACGCGGTCGTCGTGGTCGGCTGTCGTAACCATTATGGCCGGATAGGGGGTGCCGTCGTTACGGATTGTATGGAGCGGCGAGTAGTCCAGAAGGTATTTGGCCATTTCGGGTGAGTCGGCGCTCGTGCCGTAGTCAGATGCCCAGTTCCATCCTATGGTGAAGAGATGGTAGCGCATCATGTCCATCACGCCTACACGGGGTATGGCGACCTTGAACAGGTCGGGACGCAGGTTGACCGTAGCGCCTACGAGCAGTCCGCCGTTGCTGCCGCCTTCTATCGCGATGTGTTCAGGCGAGGTCCAGTTTTCATTGATGAGGTATTCGGCGGCTGCTATGAAGTCGTTGAACACGTTTAGCTTCTGTTGCTTGGTGCCGGCGTGGTGCCATGATTCACCGTATTCGCCGCCGCCGCGCAGATTGGCCTGGGCGTAGATGCCGCCGTTTTCAAGCCACAGAAGGCGGTTGGCTGAGAAGCTGGGAGGCAGTGAGATGTTGAAGCCGCCGTAACCGTAGAGGTATACGGGGTTCTTGCCGTTGCGTTCCAGCCCTTTCTTGTAGGTGAGGAACATGGGGATTTTTGTTCCGTCGGCCGATGGGTAGAACACCTGTTCGGTCACGTAGTCGTCAAGATTCACGCCCTCTATTTCGGGAGTGGATATCAGATTGCTGGTGCCGTCGGCAAGATTATAGGAGAATACCGACGACGGGTAAGTGAACGAAGTGAAGGTATAGAATACGTCGGGATGTTTCTTCGAGGAGGAGACGCTGCCTACTGTTCCGAGAGTGGGAAGCTTGATTTCACCGGTGGTGTTTCCTTTGCGGTCGGTGACCACGAGGCGGTCGGCGGCGTCCTGCTGATAGGTGAGAATCATGCCTTCGGGAGTGAGCGACACAGAGCTGAGCACGCCTTCTTTCTCCGGCACGACCTCAGTCCAGTTCTCGCGCTGGGGCTTGGCGGGGTCGAGGGCCATCAGACGGTTTTTCTCTGCGCCATAGTTGGTGAGAAGAAGAAGCTTGCCGTCCATCATCCCTACGGGAGAGATGCTATACTGCTGCGAGGGCTCGGCTACAAGCCACTGTGCCGACGGATTCGCAAGGTTCTTGAGCATGAGCGATTCGCCGAAACCTTCGCCGCCACCCAGCACAAACAGATAGTCGGACCCTTCGGGCACGTAGGCTGAGTGGAAGTGAAGCGGATGGGCCGCGTCCTCATACACCAGCTTGTCCTGCGACTGCGGTGTGCCTATTTTGTGGTAGTATATCTGATGGTTTTCATTGGCGTTGGAGAATTCCTTGCCGGCCTCGGGGCGGGGATACGCGCTGTAGAAGAAGCCGTCGCCATGCCAGTCGGCACCAGTGAATTTGGCCCATTCTATATGGTCGTCGAGCAGTTTTTTCGACTCGGTGTCTATCACGAAGATTTCAGTCCAGTCGGATCCGGAGCGCGACACGGTGTAGGCGGTGTATTTGCCGTCGGTTGACTGTGCGAGGCCGGTAAGGGCCACGGTGCCGTCGTCGCTCAGTGAATTCGGATCGAGGAACACTTCCGGCTCAGTGCCGAGAGAGTCCATGCGGTATATGATCGACTGGTTTTTGAGGCCGTCGTTTTTCGAGAAATAATATTTGCCGTCGTTTTCACGGGAGGGTGCTCCCTCTTTGGTATAGTTGTTGAGCTGAGTAAGGCGCTTGCGTATGTCCTCACGGAAAGGAATTTCGGCCAGATATGCATTTGTCACGGCGTTTTCGGCCTCGACCCATTCCTTGGTGGCGGCCGATGTGTCGTTCTCGAGCGGACGGTAGGGATCGGCGACGCTCATCCCGAAGTATTCATCCACGGTGTTGTCCTGTGGGGCTTTGGGATACGTTATCTGACGGTGTGCGCAACTTCCGAGCAAAATGGCTCCTGCTGAACTGATCATTATTAACGGGGATATTTTCATCGTTGTGATAATTACTGGATATCGCTGGATATTGATGGTGCCTTATGCAAAAGCAAGGACGTTTTTAGCTGGTTGCAAAGTTAATGAAAACCATATAAATATATACCTAATTTAGCTTTATAACTCGCCGGAGTTTGTGAAAGATATTGAATTCGCGGTTTTGGCCGCGTTTTTCTCTCTTAAAAAGCTGCGATTGTAATGCCATATTTATCAGCGTGTTTAGCGTGGATTAAATAAAATTAACACAATTATTCTCGTAATAGTATTGCAGATTCGGTAATAATGCCTACCTTTGCACTCGTAAAACATCGCGGGGTAGAGCAGTGGTAGCTCATTGGGCTCATAACCCAAAGGTCGTAGGTTCGAGTCCTGCCCCCGCTACTTGGAAAGCTTCCCGGCCATTCGGCCGGGAAGCTTTGTTTTAAACCTCGGTCCCGTCTGTCCTCTCCCGCTCCGTGGCGCTCCCCTTTATACTTCTTCAAAGTATATTGTAACAGGCGAAAAGCGCCGGCGGCGCGAATTTTTACAACCGGTTGCGTCAGCTGCCGGAAAAAGAGGCCAATAGATTTCCCCGAGGCAAGCTGCGGAACATGCGCGCCTCGCTGTGTGCGTAAGCGTGGGGCCTCTGTCGGATTCCCATGCTTACGCACGCTGCGTCATCGCCATTCCCAGGCTCGCCGCAAGTGGAACAGGCCAAGGCTGCAGGTAAATAAAAATGTGTACAGCCCTCTCAGGTTGGCTATAAAAAACAGGTTGTAAGGTATTGAGCCTAAGGCATGTATCTTTCGGCCTGAAATTTTTTTGTTTCGGATGTAACGTTTGGGGTGTTACATGTGTCATTATAGTGACGACCTCAAAAAAATTAGTAGTTTTACAATTAATAAATCAATCATGAAATCATTAAAGTCAATTGCAATAGCGCTCATGGCATTTGGCGCGTTTGCAGCTCAGGCTGCCGATATAACTCCGAGCGAAACGCCCGACAACATTAAGCCCCAAGACCCAAACTCTATTGTTGGACGTCCTTGTGAGTTGTTTGACGTAACGGCATTCTGTTCCTACTCAAATTTTCATCCCTCGCATTATCTTACCGATAATAACTGGGATATTCTGTGTGCATTCGTTCAGCCCGGAAAGGTCGCCAAATTAGACTCACTTGGCATTCCCTACAATAAGAGCCAGCTGAGGCTGCTTGAAGTAGGCGATTTGCTTTCTTCTGACAACGGAATATATACCACTTCAATAAATATATTTGGCAAGGATGAGACTGCTGCCATTCGTAGCAATCCAAAGAGTTTGCCGACAGCATATTCCCCGTTATCGAGCCTGAAATAAAACAACTCATTTCCGCTTTTGACAAGGCAGGATACGCCAACCAGACTTATAGCCTTATATTTTCCTATCTTCTTGACACATATATATGGGATGACGAGCGATTATCCTCTCCGGTAAGTTGCGAGGATCATGGCACATGGTCGGGAGCATACTGGGCGATGTATGAGAGCCGTTCTCACGATAAGATCGGCACAAATGGCTTTGGCCCGGTAAGACAGAACTGGACTGATAGCTTAGGATACAGGCTAAGTTCCAAGAAACTTATTTCATTTGCGAAGGAAGTGATGAAAACTAAAGGCGGCAGGATTGAGAATAGAGAGGTGATAGATGCAGTGGAAGGTTGGGGCCTGACAGATGAGAAAGGCAATATTCTGATTCCCGTATTACAAGCCCGCAACAATGACAATATTGATGTCCTGTGCAAAAGCATCACCAACCGGTTAAGCGACGCCGTCAAGAAATACTGTGGGGCATGGTATAAGGGCCATAATATTTCGTCAGAACGAGTCGGTCAGATCGTTTTTTACCACGAGGTAATGTGGGATTTGCTCGACATACTCGAGTCACGCGGAATGATTACAATGCCCGCAATTCTTAAAGGCAAAGAAGTAAGCAAGCAACATTTCGGCGACATCTGCTTTATCGTAATAGATGATTCCGAGAAGTAGTATTTAATCCGGAGTAGATTGCCGCATGTAGTCCGAACTATATAACGACAGGCGGTGTGTCAGAATCCGAAGTCTGACACACCGCCGGTCTATTATTAGGGGTATAAATTTATACGAGTTTGCCGATCCAGGAGTCGCGGTCGCCGGGGAGAAGGTCTACGACGGGGATTTCGATCATGGTGTAGGCGCCGGGCTGCAGGCGCTTGGTAGCGCGGGCCACTCCTACGAGTATCTGCGCGGTGAGCGCGGGATTGTTGATTGACATAGTGAACTCAAACCGCTGGTTCTGGGTGGTGCCTGAAACGCCTTTGCGGGTCATGTGCACTCCGTGGCCCATATCCTTCACTGCATCGACGGATTCGACCTCTATCACGTGGGTTTCGTCGGACGCGAAATAGGGGTCGGCCTTTACCTGAGCGGCAACTTCTTCCAGCTTGGCGCCGGGTTCAAGCTCCACATAGACCATGCGGCGATGGATGCCGGTGCCGAGCGGAATGGTCATGGAAAGGGCGTTTTTCACGCCTTTCTTGGATTTGACGCAGACGGTGTGGCCCATGCTCATGCCGGGACCGAAGTTGGTATAGGTGATGCCTTTAGGGGCGGCAGCCTCGAGAAGGGTGCGCACCACGGAGTCACTTCCCGGATCCCAGCCGGCTGAGATCACGGCCACAGTCCCGTTCTCACGGGCAATCTTGCCGAGGTTCTGGCGCAGAGAGGGGATGAGAGTGTGGATGTCGAAGGAATCGACCGTGTTGATGCCCATGGCCAGATATTCGGAGGCGTATTTCTCAACCTCGCGGGTGGGGGTGCAGAGAATAGCCACGTCTACTTTGCCGAGTTCGCGGATGTCGGTCACAACCTTTATCCCCTCGAGTTCGGCGGGAGGGTTGGCGGCGGAGCGACGTACCACACCGGCTATCTCGAAGTCGGGTGCGGCATGAAGCGCGTCGATCACAAACCGGCCTATATTGCCGTAGCCTACTACGGCTGCTTTGATAAGTTCCATTCTGTTCTAAGTTTATTTTTTGAGGCCTTCGACAATCTCGCGGGTGTCGCGGGCTATCATAAGTTCCTCGTCGGTGGGAATAACCACTACAGCCACTTTCGAAGCCGGGGTGGAAATAAGGGTCTCGGTGCCGCGGGTCTTGGCGTTGAGCTCTTCGTTGAGTTCCACGCCCATGAATCCGAGGGGAGCGCACACGTTTTTGCGCACGCCGGTCTGGTTTTCGCCCACACCGCCGGTGAACACGATTACATCCAGGCCGCCCATTTCGGCAGCGTATGCGCCTACGTATTTGATGATGCGCTGCTCGTAGATTTCGAGGGCGAGATGCGCGCGGGGATCGCCTGCATTGTCGGCAGCCTCGATTTCGCGCATGTCGTTGCTGATGCCAGAAACGCCGAGTACACCGCTTTCCTTGTTGATGAGCGTCTGGACTTCCTTGGCGTTGAGGTTGTGTTTCTCCATGAGGAATGTGATGACGCCGGGGTCAACATCGCCTACGCGGGTACCCATCATGAGACCTTCGGTGGGGGTGAGGCCCATTGAGGTGTCAACGCTCTTTCCGTTGAGCACGGCCGTGATCGAGCCGCCGTTGCCTATGTGGCAGGTGACCATCTTGAGGTTGTTGATGTCGCGGCCAAGGAATTCGGCGGCACGGGCCGACACGTAGCGGTGGCTGGTGCCGTGGAAGCCGTAGCGGCGCACGCCGTCCTCAAGATAATACTTGTAGGGGAGGGGATACATGTAGCTCTTGGCGGGCATTGTCTGATGGAAAGCAGTGTCAAACACTCCCACCTGCGGCACGCCGGGCATAAGTGAGGTGATAGCCTCGATGCCGGTGATGTTGGCGGGATTGTGGAGCGGAGCCAGAGGATAGCAGTCTTTCACCTGCTGTATCACCTCGTCGGTGATGAGGACGCTCTTGTTGAACTTCTCGCCTCCGTGGACCACGCGGTGACCAACGGCGTCGATCTCGCTGAACGACTTTATGCAGCCTTCCTTGGGGTCGGTGAGGATATCGAGGATGGCCTGCACGGCCTGACGGTGGTCGATATGGCCCAGCTCCTTGATTTCCTTGGAGCCGTCGGGGCGTTTGAATTTCAGGAAGCCGTCGGGCAGACCGATTTTTTCCACTCCACCTTCTGCGAGAGTCTTCTCGGCGTCGGTGTCTATGAGTTTGTATTTTACGGAGCTGCTTCCGCAGTTCAATACAAGTATTTTCATCTTCTGTTTCGGTTATAAGGGGTTTATTTATTGTTCTTGAGTCCTATAGCCTGGTTGGCGGTCATTATTATGGTCTTGAAGATATCCTCGGGGTAGCATCCGCGTGAGAGGTCGTTGACAGGAGCGGCGAGGCCCTGAAGAACGGGACCAACGGCCTCTACATTGCCAAGGCGCTGCACGAGTTTGTAGGCGATATTGCCGACTTCAAGCGAGGGGAACACGAGCACGTTGGCGCGTCCGCTCAGAGGGCTGTTGGGTGCCTTTGTGGCTGCCACGCTGGGCACTATCGAAGCGTCGGCCTGAAGCTCGCCGTCGATGTTGAGGTCGGGGCGCATCTCTTTGGCAATCTTTGTGGCTTCGATCACCTTGTCAACTCGTTCGTGCTTGGCGCTGCCTTTGGTCGAGAAGCTGAGGATGGCCACGCGGGGCTCTATTCCGGCAATGTCGCGTGCGGTCTGGGCGGCGCTCACTGCAATCTGAGCGAGTTCGGGAGCGGTGGGGTCGGGCACCACTGCACAGTCGGCGAATACCAGTATGCCGTCAGTTCCATAGTTCAGGCCGGGAGGCAGCAGCATAAGGAAGGCTCCCGAAACCACCGAGATACCGGGCTGGGTCTTGATTACCTGGAAAGCTGCACGGAGCACGTTGCCGGTGGTGTTCATGGCACCGGCCACCTGGCCGTCGGCATCGCCTGCCTTAACCATAAGGCAACCCAGATAAAGGGGGTTGTGGGTTGTGAGGCGCGCTTCCTCCATGGTTATTCCCTTGCTCTTGCGAAGGTCGAAGAAAAGAGGGGCATATTTGTCGATTACGGCTTCGTCGGCGGGGTTCACTATTGTGGCCTGGGGAATATGGGTGAGCTTGAGCTCCTTGGCCATAGCGAGGATTTCGACAGGGTCGCCTATGAGGATTATCTTGGCTATGCCGTCGGCAATGATTCTGTTGGCGGCTGTAAGGGTGCGGGGTTCAGTTCCTTCAGGAAGTACTATCCGCTGGGGATTGGCCTTTGCGTTGGCCGTAAGCTTTTCAAAGAGTGTCATGGCGAAAGGGTTTTGATTTATCCCGTTTCCGGGAAAATTCAGGTTAATTATTATCGCAAAATTACTTTTAAAAGGTGAGATTACATAGATTTTTAGGCTAAAAAAACACTTTATTCCTCCACGGCGTTATATAAGTGTATTTAACCCAACGACAATTGAAATATGGACTCCAGACATCGCAAGAAAACCAAGACTAACGTATGGCTCGCCATAGGCGTGGCATTTCTTATAATTCTCCTTATCCTCTGGCTGACAATGGCCGACATCTGGGGCGACACCGACGTGGCTGCCCAGATTGCGCCGCTGGCCTCAACGCTTAAACTCATGACTGTATGATTACCCTGCTCGCATCGCTTGCTTCGGTCGGCACGTCTATCTGGCTGGTATGGAGCCTGGTGGGCCTCATCGGTGGATTCATGACCGGCCGATTCAAAGGCGCCGGTAGCGGGTTCACTCTCCTTGCCGTCATCATCGGCATTGCCGGAGCCGTGGGCGGAGGCGCGCTTTTCGCCGCCCTCGCCGGGGTGGACGATCGCATGCAGTATGCCTCACTGATAGCCTCAGTGGCAGGCGCAGCCCTTCTGCTCTGGATTCTCTGGCTCTGCGTCCGTCGGCCCCGCACCGACGACTGACCCATTGGTGAGTGCTACAAAACTCAAATTACCCCCTTGAAGTGTAGGGGTGTACGCTCGTGCACCCGCTGATACCCGATGCTCTATGGTCGGCTGCTCCATGGAACAGCCCTACATTTCGGGCAGGTTGGACATTTCGCGGTTTTGCAATATCCTCCAGCCACGGGTTTCGCGGGTGCGACGCGCATAAAAAAAACAGAGGCTGTGTCGTAATTAAGGTTTTACGGCGCAGCCTCTGTTTTTTGAACTGTG
>CAUBWJ010000012.1 GCA_958439725.1 uncultured Muribaculaceae bacterium
GTCGCCCTCCGGCGTCCGTTTCTCAAAAGCGAGTGCAAAGGTAGACATTCCGGCCGTTCCCTCCAAATATTTCAGAAACTATTTTGCACACAAAGCGCGTTAATGTTTGTTAGAGAGATATCCAAAAAGCTACTCTACACTCAATTACAAGCCACAAGAATTTTCACGGTTTTTACCGAACTTTTTCCGTCCGAGATTCCCGAAGCGCAAATTCCACCAGACAGGAGGCCTCTCAGCGGATTTTTACAAAACCAGATTCCCCTCCTGAAAAATCACAGAAAAAATCCCTGAAAAATCACACGAGCGACTTGCGGTAGGCCCGGCGGCGGCGGTGCTGTCGGTAATTGAAGTATTGCCACTGGAGCTGGACATTGTCATTTGTCTCAAGCTCGATATTGCTTTCAGCGAATTTGAATCCCAATTTTATATATGTCGGCACGAGATCGGCAAATATAAGCGAATTCACGCCTTTGCCCATATATTCCTTGTCAACAGCTATGAGCATGAGGTCAACCACGTCGTTGCGGCCTTTGATTCCTTTAAGCAGATGAAACCAGCCGAAAGGCAGGAGCCGGCCGCCCGACTTGCGCAGCGCCTTCGACATTGAGGGTATCGAAATTCCCACAGCCACAAGCCTGTCGTTGCTGTCGAGAATCACGCTCACGCAGTCAAGCCTCAGAATACCGAGATATTTGTCGATGTAATATTCAATCTGTCGGCGCGAGAGGGGCGAATAGCCATAAAGATGGTCGTAAGCATCATTTATCAGCTCGAAAAGCTTCACGCCGTATTCCTCCTTGATTTTTTTGCGCGATGTATAGTGCTTCACATGAAGATTATACCGCCGGGCCACCATATCGGCCACGCGTGCAATCTTGGCAGGCACCTCATCAGGCACCTCCACGCGGAATTCTATCCAGTCGGCATCCTTGGCATAACCCATCCGCTCCAGATGAGGCGGATAATAAGGATAGTTATATATAGTAGCCATGGTGCCCATCTCGTCGAATCCCTCCACGAGCATTCCCTCATGGTCCATATCGGAGAATCCAAGCGGCCCCACCATCTCGGTCATGCCGTTCTCGCGCGCCCACCCTTCGGCAGCGGCGAAAAGAGCGTCCGACACCTCGGCATCGTCTATGAAATCCACAAAACCGAAACGGCATTCGTCGCGTCCCGTACGGTTGTTGACCACCTCATTGATAATGGCCGCAATTCTCCCCACGGGCTTTCCGTCGCGATAGGCCATGAATGCCTGCGCCCGGCAGAACTCAAACGCCGGATTACCCGAGGGGGAAAGAGTCTCGATTTCGTCGAGCACCAGGGGAGGCACATAGCAGCCATTGCCTTTATATAAATCTATTCCGAACTTCACAAAAGGCTTCAGCCCCTTGCGGGTATGCTCTATCGCTTTTATCTCTACGGACATTTTCTTTCGTTTTTTGTTAGATTTACCGCCATGCGGCCTCCTGTCAGCCCACCGAGGGCGCCCACGCCGAACTGAACCAGAACAGCAGCCCCACCATCACCGCAAGAAAAGCTATCACCAGGATATAGAATTTGCGGTCAGACCGTCCGGCAAGGGCCATACGAAGCTCATGGACAGACCCATAGCGCTGCCGCGGCTCGCGGGCCATGCATTTGTCGGCTATGCGGCGCAGACGGCCTGGAGCGTCGGGAACACGGTCGAGCATCTCGCGAAGCACTTTACCGAAATTGTAGATATCCTCCGAGGCATCGGCCGGCGTAAGATGGTCGCGCTGGTCGAACCCCACGTCTATAAGCTTGAGATTGCCCACATTCTCGGTGAAAATTATGGTCTCAGGCCGGATGGGGAAATGCACAAGATGGTTGCGCTGTATGTAGTCTATGGCATCGACAAGCTGGCTGCATACTTTCTCAATATGCTCTGCGCCAACCTTACCGCCGTCAAGGAGCTTGCGAAGCGAGTCGCCATACACGTCGTCGGTAATGATGCACATTCCCAGCCCGGGCACCTCCTCGAAATCGTTGATCATGATGATGTGGGGATGCGCAAGGTTGTAACGCACGTCAAATTCCTTCTCAATCATCGCCTGAAATCGAGGGTCGGTGCGGTATCGCTCTTTCAGAGTCTTGAGCATTACCCATTTTCCATATTTCTTTGCGGTATAGACGTCATAGAACTCCTCGTCCCATTCGGGAAGGTGCTCTATCTCGGTCCATTTCGGCTGACTTGACAAGGATGACGACATCAGGTATCTGTTGGTTGCTAACGGTTTTAATACCGCCATAAGCCTATGGCGGCACTGACTTGCAAATTTACTGAATAATTTTCAAAACAATCATATTTCGTCACTATTTTGCCCCGTATCGCGTCATTCTTGTTTTTTTTCATATTTTTGTCGGCATATTGTTATGAACCTGACACGACTGATTAATCCGCTTTTCGACTCACGCGCCCGGGAATCTCTCCGGGCGGCCGAGGACGCTCCGCAGGTACAGCGACGGCTGCTGGCCGGGATGCTCGCGGCCGCGCGCAACACCGAGTGGGGACGCGCCCACCGCTACGGCAGTCTGGCCTCCTACGCCGACTTTGCCGAGGCCGTGGAAGTAACGCCCTATGAAAAGATACGCCCCCTGGTAATGCGCATGATCCGGGGCGAGAAGGATATTCTGTGGCCGGGAATCACGAGGCGTTTCGCGCAGTCGTCGGGCACATCGGGAGGCAAAAGCAAATTCGTGCCCATAACGGACGACATGCTCAACCGTGGCCACTTCCATGGATCAGGACTCGTGGTAGCCCACTATCTGCGCAATTATCCCGACAGCCGCCTGTTTTCGGGACGCGCGCTGATTCTTGGCGGCAGTTTCGCCAACGAGCTTGGCCTGACCGACCGGCGCGTGCGCGTGGGCGACCTCTCCGCCAATCTTATCGAGGCGATTAATCCGCTGGCGGAATTGGTAAGGACCCCGAGCCGACGCACCGCACTTCTGCCCGACTGGAATGTGAAGCTACCGCAGCTTGCCCGCGAGGTGAGCCGCTGCCGGGTGAGCAATCTCTCCGGAGTGCCTTCGTGGATGCTCACGGTTCTGCGTGAGGTGATGCGCATATCAGGCGTAAGCGAGCTGCACGAGCTGTGGCCAGGCCTCGAAGTGTTTTTCCACGGCGGCATAGCGTTCGGTCCCTACCGCAGCCAGTACGATTCAATCATCGACCCATCGCGCATGAGATACATGGAGACCTACAATGCCTCCGAAGGGTTCTTCGCCCTGCAGGACGATCCCGCGTCTCGCGCCATGATGCTGCTGATGGACAGCGGTGTGTTCTACGAGTTCCGTCCCGTCGGCTCTCCCGACGCGACACCCGTTACCGTGGCCGATGTCCGCCCGGGCGAAATCTACGAACTCATCATCACCACCCTCGGAGGCCTGTGGCGTTACCCGATTGGCGACACCGTGAGGGTTGAAAGCATAAATCCGGTTAAAATTACCATCGCCGGCCGAACCAAAAGCTTCATCAACGCATTTGGAGAAGAGGTAATGGTGTTCAACACCGATGCCGCCATAGCCCGCACGTGCGCCGAGACCGGAGCCGTGGTCGCCGACTATACCGCCGCCCCGGTGTTTGCCGACGGCGGACGGAAGGGAAGGCACCAGTGGCTCATAGAATTCGACCGTCAGCCCGCTTCAACTGAGGAATTCGCCATGCTGCTCGACCGCAACCTCTGCCGGGAGAACAGCGACTATCAGGCCAAGCGCTCCGGCGGAATCTTCCTCGACCCGCTTTCGGTCACGGCCGTTCCCCGCGGATTCTTCGACCGCTGGCTCGCCGCCACCGGAAAACTCGGAGGCCAGCGCAAGGTGCCCCGACTGAGCAACGACCGATCCGTGATCGACCCCATGCTCCGCATGCTCAATATCCGCTCATAACACGTATTAACCCAAAACATAATAACTTATGAAATCTACAACCGCCATAATCACCGGCGCCATTCTCGCCGTAGGACTTCTGGCACTCGGGCTCTGCGTGCGCAGCGGTCTGAAATCGTTCAACGACAGCCAGCGCACCGTGGAAGTGAAAGGTCTCGCCACGCGCGAAGTTCCTGCCAACAAGGTGACATGGCCCATCTCCACCAAGCAGGTAGGCAACGACCTTCCCGCCGTATATGGCCAGGTTGCCTCCACCAACCAGGCCATAGTCGAATTCCTCAAGGCCAACGGTCTTTCCGACAACGAGATTTCCATCGGCGCTCCCCAGATGACCGACTACCGCACCAACCGCTACAACAACGACCCCATACCTTATAATTACAGCGTAAGCTCAGTGGTAACGGTCAGCTCCACGCAGGTCGACAAGGTGCGCCAGCTCATCAACCGCCAGGGCGAGCTCCTGAGCAAAGGAATTGCAGTAGTGAGCAACGACTACAGCAACCAGATTTCCTACGAATACACCGGCCTTAACGAAATCAAGCCCGAGATGATAGCCGAAGCCACCGAGAACGCCCGCGAGGCAGCCAAGAAATTCGCCGACGACTCCGATAGCAAAATCGGCAAAATAAAATCAGCACGCCAGGGCCAGTTCACCATCGAGGACCGCGACAGCTACACTCCCTACATCAAGGAAGTGCGCGTAGTCACCTCCCTCACCTACTTCCTCGAGGACTAAACCATGACCCGTTCCAGAATATTTGCAGCAGGCATCAGCATCATGATGTCTGCCGCGATGGGTTGTACCAACGACCCTGACACCGAATATCAGGTTAACACCCAGCGCTTCACCGACGGCACCGTCATCACGGCCTCGCCCCTCTCCGCCCGCGCCGGCGAAACAGTCTCGCTCGACTGCAGCCCCGCTCCCGGCCGCGTATTCTATCACTGGTCAGTAACCGCCGGCACCGTGACCGTCATCCCCGCCGACTCCATGCAGCAGGCCACCACCTTCACCATGCCCCAGTCCGACGTAATGGTCCGCGCCGCCTTCTATCAATAACCCACAATATATTTATATTGCGGATTTCAAGCCCTTTTGGTAACTTTGCGGGCAAAATATGAAAATTTTCACCACTATGGATTTATTCGACCGTATCAGCAACGACATAAAAGGTGCCATGCTGGCAAAAGACAAGGTGCGTCTGGAGACTCTCCGGGGCATCAAGAAGGAGTTTCTCGAAGCTAAGACCGCCAAAGGCGCCGACGGTACCCTAACCGACGACCAGGCCACGAAAATCATGGCCAAGATGGTGAAGCAGCGCAAGGAAACCGCTCAGATCTATGCGGAGCAGAACCGCCCCGAGCTTGCTGAGAACGAACTCGCCGAAGCTGCCGTTATAGAGGAATATCTTCCCAAGCAGCTCTCCGACGAGGAACTGACAGCCCGTCTCAAAGAAATTATAGCCCAGACCGGCGCCACTTCCGCCAAGGAAATGGGCAAGGTGATGGGTGTTGCCTCCAAAGCCCTCGCCGGTCAGGCCGACGGCAAAGTGATCTCGGCCAAGGTGCGCGAACTTCTCTCCTGATTCCTGATTTCTAAAATTCCCACATAATGCTTACCCTACAGCAAATTAAAGAGAATCCCACTCTCATCATAGAGCGTCTTGCCGTAAAAGGATTCGACGGCAAGGAACCGATTGAAAAAATACTGGAACTTGACAACAGCCGCCGTCAGCTCCAGCTTGACAACGACAACCAGGCCGCCAGCCTCCGCCAGCTTGCCGCCCGCATAGGCTCGCTGATGAAGGAGGGCAAAAAAGAGGAGGCCGAAGAGACCAAAAAGGAAGTGGCCGCACTGAAAGAGTCGCAGAAGCTCGTGGCCGACCGTCTCGCCGCTGCCGAACTCGAGATTCGCAACATTCTCCTCACCATCCCCAACATTCCCTGCGCCATGGTGCCCGAAGGCAAGACTGCAGCCGACAATGTGGTTGAGAAAACCGGAGGCCCGATGCCAGAGCTCGGCCCTGATGCGCTGCCCCACTGGGACCTGGCCAAAAAATACGGAATTATCGACTTCGACCTCGGCGTGAAAATCACCGGCGCCGGTTTCCCCGTATATGTAGGCAAGGGTGCCCGCCTGCAGCGCGCTCTCATACAGTTCTTCCTCGACGAAGCCGGCAAAGCTGGCTATCTGGAAATCGAACCGCCCTATGTTGTTAACGAAGCTTCTGGCTACGGCACAGGCCAGCTCCCCGACAAAGAGGGTCAGATGTACTACGTAAACGAGGACAACCTCTACCTGATTCCCACCGCCGAGGTTCCGGTGACCAACATGTACCGCGACGTGATTCTGTCAGAAAACGAGCTTCCCAAAAAGAACTGCGCATATTCGGCATGCTTCCGCCGCGAGGCCGGCAGCTACGGCAAGGACGTGCGCGGTCTCAACCGCCTCCATCAGTTCGACAAGGTGGAGATTGTCCGCATCGAGAAGCCCGAAAACTCCTACGCCGCGCTTGAGGAGATGAAGAACCACGTGCAGTCGCTGCTTGAAAAACTCGGTCTGCCCTGGCACATACTCCGTCTTTGCGGAGGCGACATGAGCTTCACCTCGTCAATCACGTTCGACTTCGAGGTATTCTCGGCCGCCCAGAAACGCTGGCTCGAGGTATCATCTGTTTCCAACTTCGAGACCTATCAGGCCAACCGCCTGAAGTGCCGCTACCGTGGCGCCGACAAGAAGACCCACCTCTGCCACACGCTCAACGGTTCCGCCCTGGCTCTTCCGCGCATCATGGCCGCTCTGCTGGAGAACAACCAGACACCCCAGGGCATAACGGTGCCCGAGTGCCTGCGGAAATACACCGGATTCGACATTATTGACTGAAAACCGGACTCCCGCTTTGCAGAAAAAAACAATTTTCGATCTTAACCGCGCTTCGCTCGACGACTACCGCCGCCGGGCGAAGCTGCCTTTGACCGTAGTGCTCGACAATGTGCGCTCGCTCAACAACATCGGTTCGGTGTTCCGCACCTCCGACGCTTTTCTTGTGGACCGCATAATGCTCTGCGGCATCACCGCCACCCCGCCCTCGCCGGAAATCCACAAGACGGCCCTCGGAGCCGAGGAGTCTGTTTCATGGCTCCATTTCGACTCCACGCTCGATTGTATCCGGCGCCTGAAATCGGAGGGCTACACTGTCTGCGCCCTCGAGCAGGTGAAAGAAAGTGTGGATTTGCGCGACTTCCGCCCCGATCCGGCAGGAAAATACGCCATTGTTGCCGGGCATGAGGTGCACGGCGTTGACCCGGCTGTGGTCGACGCGGCCGATATCTGCCTTGAGATTCCTCAGTTCGGAACCAAGCACTCGCTGAATGTCTCCGTATCCACCGGCATTACGCTCTGGCATTTCTTCACGGCCTTGATGCCGCGCTGAAAGCCTGCAACGCCTCCGCCCTGTCGGCCTCGAGCTGAGTTTTAAGCTCCTCAAGCGAGTCGAACCGCCGCTCCCCGCGCATACGCCCTGTAAATTCCAGGGTCAGTCTCTTCCCATAAAGATCTCCTTCAAACCCTATCAGATGAGCTTCTATGGTCTGCGTGCCCTCGGAGCTCACGGTCGGGCACACCCCTATATTTACCATCGCGGGATAGATCGTGCCGGCAGCATCGTAAGCCGTTCCCGAATATACTCCCGGAGCAGGGACGAGAAGCCTGGAATCGGCCGGCCGTAGATTGGCTGTGGGGAAACCTATGGTGCGCCCCAGCTGCCTGCCATGCTGCACCGCTCCCGTTATGGAATAACACCGTCCGAGCATTTCAGCGGCTTCATCTACCCGGCCTTCTGATATCGCCTTGCGTATGGCCGACGAGCTGACGCCCTTCATTTCCCCCAGTTCAGGCGCACGCTCCACCTCCATACCTATCTCGCGGCCTATGGCCTGATAATCCGTAAAGGTTTTGTCGCGGTCACTCCCGAAACGGTTGTTGAAGCCCACTACCAGCAGCTCCACTCCGTATTTACAGTAAAGCATCTGCATGAACTCCCGCGCCGTCATCGCAGCGAGCTCCCGGTTGAAATCAAGAGCTATCACCGAATTCTCCCCGAGATATTCGCCCAAAGCCCTCAGGCGCTCCGAGGGGGAGGCAAGCAGTTTCGGCGAGCTTCCGGGACGCAGATACTCTATGGGGCATTCGCGGAATGTAACGGCCACAGGCCGCAGCCCGCGCGCCTCCGCACGGGCTCTGGCGAAGTCAAGCAGACTTCTGTGACCCCGGTGCAGACCGTCGAAGAACCCTACTACTGCAGCTTTCTTGCAATTCATCACTCCTTTATCCCCGGATATTTCTCAAGAAGATCGTAGAACTCCTGACCTTCGCCCACATGCTGGGCATGGAAGCCGAGCGCGCGCGCCGCTTCACAATTCTTAATGGAGTCGTCAAAGAAAAGGGTTTCCTCCGGCTTGATGCCGTACTTCTCTACCACATCCATGAAAATCTTCCGTTCCGGCTTCATGGATTTGGCCTCGAAACTGGTCACGATGCCGTCGAAATAATAATTCACGTCGTGACCGTCCTCCCTAAACCAGCGGGCAATCTCGTCATTCCACATTATGGGATTAGTATTGCTTATCAGATACATTCCATAATGACGGTGCAACTTCTCAAGCTCCCTGAGACGCCTTACAGGAATGCCGGTAAGGAATCGTTCGAAAGCCGTGTCGATCTGCCGGTCGGTAAGATTCTCATTGCCGATTATCCTTCGCATCTCGTCGCGGAACTGCGCCGGCGTCATCGAGCCGTCCTCAATTCCGGCGAACGGCCCGGCCTGCACATACTCTCCCAGATACTCATCAGGATTCTTCATACCAAGTTCCTTGAAGGCAGCCACGCAATTATCGCGCTTTATATCCATTATCACCCCTCCGAGGTCAAACAGCAGATTTTTTATCATAATCGAAGAAATTTAAGCAAAAACATACCGGGCTACCCGGCCGCCTGCAAAGTTAGGTCATATTTCCCATTCCACCCAACCCTCCCCAAAATCTCCTCCAAACCTCTTACATAAGATATATAAGATATATGAGATATAAAACTTATAAGCCACATCAGAAACATCAATCTCATAAGAAATGCAATCGACTTCGAAAGGAAATATTAGTTGAGGGGATAAGTTTTTATGGAACAACTTAATGCCATTTGCCACTCTCCCTTTCGTTTATTTGTTATATCTTTGTTTTATCCAAATAAACAGCAAGATGGAAGTAATAGATTTCGCCCAGAGGCCGAGTATTATCGGACAGTATATGACAGAATTACGCGACGTGAATAAGCAGACGGACATGCTTCGGTTCCGCGCCAATCTGGAACGCATAGGCGAGATTATGGCCTATGAGATAAGCAAGACTATGCGCTACCGGATGGAGCAGATTGAAACGCCTCTGGCCCCATGCATGAGTCCGGTGCTCGACGAGGAAGTGGTTCTCGCGACGATTTTCCGCGCGGGTGTTCCTTTTCACAAAGGGTTCCTCAATATATTCGACCACAGCCAGAATGCCTTTGTATCGGCCTACAGAAAATACAAGGAAAAGGAAAATTTCGATGTGTTCATAGAATATCTTGCCTCTCCGAAACTCGACGGCAAGACACTGATAATAGCCGACCCTATGCTCGCCACCGGCGCGTCGATGGAACTGAGCTACCGCGCCCTGCTCACCAAAGGCACTCCCGCCAAGGTGCATGTTGCGTCGGTGATTGCCTCACGTCAGGCCATCGATTATGTGAAAAAAACTTTCCCCGACGACCGCACCACGGTGTGGGCAGCGGCAATCGACGATGAAATAAATTCCCATTCCTATATAGTGCCCGGTCTGGGCGACGCGGGCGACCTCGCCTACGGCATCAAGGAGTAAATCACAGAGAATACAGAGAGCGCCTCGGAGGGTCCGGAGGCGCTCTCTGTGTATATCAGAAACGTTTATTGCGGCGTGACGTAGACGAGCCACCCCTTACGTGGAGCAACTTCTATGGACTCATCGGGAGTCCAGATATTTGCCGTCTGCATGTCCTTTATGGCCGGAGCGGAGAGACACACATGAGAAGGGTCGAGACCGAGTTCTTTCCAATTGAAATCAAGGTTAACTGTCTTGTTCTCGTCGGTATAATTACCAATAGAAAGAAGCAGGCAGCCATCCGGTCGACGGAATACCGTTACTTTAACATCAGTATCAGATGAAGTGACAGGTACATTCTTTTCCCAGAAACCATACATTGTGGCTTTGTCTATTCCAAAATCGTCCCATACTTTCCATATCTGTGTGGGATCACAGTTTACCCCCTCGGTAAACCACGGATAACGCACCGTCATTCCATACTGCATTCCCAGCCACGGATTACCTCCGCGGTAGAGCATGTCGCCGGTAAGACCGAACGGTATGCCCGACGATTCCACCAGCCAGTTTGCAGGCGTCATCTTGTCGTAGAGAAAGCTTTCGCCGAACCATAATTTGTCGATATAGGGGAAGAATTCGGCATACTGATTGGCAGCTCCTACTGAAAAACCGGTGTTGGAATGCAGATCGATAATGCAACCGGGCTTCACCTGGTCCATGGCACGGCGCATACGTTTGAGTATTCTCCGGTCAAACGATACATCGTCAAGGTATATGCCGTCAATTCCGAGATTGCGCACCATCCATGCCAATCCCTCTATATAGTAATTATACCATCGCGAATCGCTCTCCGAAGTGAGAATGGCAGCATCAGCCGACACACCTGCCGGAGTCTCGCCCTTGAAATGCTCATACCACTGGGGTCGGTAACCGGTAACCAGATGCTCGCGAAGCCAGTTGTAACCGCCTCCGTCGCCGTCGCGGAACACTTCGTCACCCAGACTCCGTATGGCCCACATCTCCGGCAGTGCGTTGCTGAGTTCGCGCAAGGTATAGTAGGCCTTCACTTTCACTCCTTTTTTATGCCAGCGGTCAGTGAATGCTTTCATGGAGTCGACGGTAAGGAAAGGATAATTTATGAAAGGATTGAGAGCGTTGCCCTGGTGGACATTGATTATCTTTACACCTGCGGCATATTCCTCGGCCGAAGGCTCCGGCCTGGTGGCATTGTGGTAATAGCGGTTGACAAATTGTGCCGGAATGTCTATTTCCTTTACAGGAGTGATGAGGAAAGCAAACTCGTAGTCCAGCGGTTCGCCTGCCTTGAGAGCACGACTGCCGCTGTAGGCGGTGACAGTAACAGCTGTATCGGTGGTGCGTATGGAGAATCCTCCTTTACCACTGTTGTTCCAGCTTTCGGGATAGGGAGGACGGTACACATTAAGCAGTGGGCCGGTATAGTCGCTACCCTGCAATTCCATATGGAGTCCGGCGTGCGCGTTGCCAATCCAGTAGCTGTCGAACGGCCACAGCCATTGTTTCTGCTCGGAAGTGGCCAACGATACTCCAAAACTGTTCACTGTCATTTCCGGAGCATCCCATTTACCGTCGTAACTCATGGGGGTATCCTGTCCCGGAAGTCCTATTCCGAGGAAATATGATGCCGTTTCACGACGCACAGGAAGTTCGAGTCTGATATCATCTATCTCCATATCGGTGGCGGAAGTAAGGGTGATGTCATAGTCCATCCTTCCGTCAAATTCAAGCGTGGCCTGCATATTGACCGTAATTCCGCCTGCGGTGCTTTCCCATACAAAAGTGGCATGTCCGGAGGTTGAATCGGTTACTCGCGGAGTGGCGCTTAACTCCAGCGGAGAACCTCCGGCGGGAGTGATGATGAATCTCATGGGCGATGCCAGAATATCGTTGCCGAACGATACAATCTGACGCGGCATTCCGGTAATAGAGTCGAGAATCACACTGCGGTTTGCGCATGAAAGCGTATTGCCGCTGACCGTCACAGGTGTATATGGCGCCACAGGAGTATCGGCCAGTCCGAGTGTGGAATTGAGCCAACGCAGACGCGTCATAAGATGCGGATCGGAATCGCCACGGTCGGCCACAGCTTTTCCGGCCACGGTTATGGTAACCGGCAGTGATGCCGTCTCACCGGCTGCATCGCTGATGGAAAGAGTCCCGGTATAGACTCCGGGTATCTGGTCTGGCGCTATATCCACACCGAACCACAAAGACTGCACAGAACCGCGCTTCACATCAATTTTTTTTGTGAACTGTCGACCGTAAGGATCAGTTCCTTCGAGATTGAAACAGGTCACCGCCGAAGATCGAATCACGTTGCCGGCTGCATCCGTAAGTGTAGTGATACGGTAGGAAAGACTGTCTACTTCAGAATAAGGGTTCCATACTCCGGTCTGGAAAGTATAGTATTCATTAGGTCGTGCCGTTCCACGGAACCCTTCGCCTTGACTGATGCCGAGCCATTTCACAGGAATCGCATCGTTCATGCGAATAGGATTCATACGGTCTTCGGCAAATATATAGAAGGGGCGTCTGTCAGCGGTGGTGTAAGCTTTTTCCTCTGACTTCGTTGCCGGAATTTCCATGGGATAAAAGCTGTCAAATTCAGTGCGGGCCTCCACACATTCCACTTCAGCCGCCGGCATATTCTTCATTTTTTTTGCACGTGCAAGCCATGAGGCCTCCGGCGTGTCCTCGGGAGGGAGATAACCGCCGGGGCAGAATCCGGTATCGAACTGCACCCTGTAGGGCATATAATAGAAATAGTAAGTGCCGGCAACTGAAACGGGACCGAACTCAATCCTGCAGATTTCCGGTGTGACTTCAATACGGCGAATATTGCGGACGGTATCGCCGGTAGTGGCGTTTACAATCAGAAAACATGTATTGTCAACCGATGTATCGTGACGGCGCCAGTGATAGTCAAGACTTACAGCCTCGGATTTTTTTTCAATACGAAGTACAGCACGATGATTTCCTAACGATTCGTTCCAGCCTTTATCCGGTACACTGTAGTGGTAACAGGCGGATGCTGCCGAAGATAGCTGTCCGATTAGGACCAATGCACAAATTGTGAAAAGTAGCTGTTTCATGGTAAGAGCATTAAAGGGTTATCAATATATTAATCCATTATTTTAAGCCTTCTGTTTTTCAATTTAATAAAACTGAAAGGTGAATTATACGGTCTTTCGGGCTACAGAAGCCGCGGTAACGAAATAGACTCCAATAAAAATCAGGGCTATGGCGGCGAGTTTCGCGGCGCTTAGATTTCCCACGCCAATCCACACGGCCACCACGGCAGCCGCAACGGGCTGCAGGTAATTATAAATGCTCACCACCGTAGGCCGGAGCCAGCGCTGAGCATAGGGGATGGCGAGATAGGAGAGAACCGTGGCGAATACGATAATGAATGCTATTCCACCCCAGCCGCTTACGGATACGGCCGCATAATCGGCATCAATAAGTTCCGGAAGGCAGAGGGGCACGTAGGTAAGGGCAGAGATATAAAACATCCACTTCATGAGCGTGAAGGGATGGTAGCGCTCTATAAGCCCCATGAAAAGCACATAGTAAAGGGCGGCTGCCATCTGCGCACCCAGACACAACAGATCGCCGAGCACGGGATTGGTGGCCGCGGCACCCGCGCGATTACCCCATACGAGCATTATCACCCCGGCCATTCCCATGACCACGCCGAGAAGTTTCAGCCGCGTAACGGGATAATGAAGCAGCCACGCGGCAAGAATCATGGTGAGCAGTGGAGTGACGGAACACATCACGGCCGAATCTATGGGATTGGTGAATCCTATACCTATGATGTAGAGGCCCTGGTTGGCGCTGATCATCAGCACCGACGCCGCAACTATTTTCCATATATCGGCGCGCGCTATCTTCTCGCGCGGAGCCACCGACTGCGGAAGAAACAGCCCGAGAAGCAGAAAAAGCAGCGAAGCGCCACCTATACGGATGGCGCTCAGCGCTATGGGGCTTATGTTTCCTTCCATCAGGACCGATTTCGTGACCGGGGAATTTATGCCCCAGCAGAGATTGGCAAGAAGGATGGCTGCATGAGCTTTAAGAACGTTCTTTGTCATAAGAGGACGGCAGCGTTACTTTTTGACGCTCCACTCAAAACCGTTTTTGGTATCCTTCACGTCAAAGCCTATGGCGGCAAGACGGTCGCGGATGAGGTCGCTGGTGGTCCAGTCTTTCTCAGCCTTGGCTTTGGCGCGCATTTCAAGAAGTAGGTCTACGGCACCTTCAAAAGGCTTCATGTCGGTACCGTCGTCGGAAGCGCCTGCGGTCTCCACACGTATGCCGAGAATATCCACAAGGAATGTGTCGAAAAGCGTACGGAGCAGGTCGATGTCGGCCTGTGTGGCTTTCTCGGTGCCGTCGTTTATCTTGTTGACGATGCTGCATGCCTCGAAAAGGTTGGCGATGACCACTGGAGTGTTCAGGTCGTCGTCGAGAGCCTCATAGCAGGCATCCACAAGTGGCTGTACGCTTACGGTGGAGACATCCGAAGGCTTGAGCGACTGCAGACGGCGATAGCCCTCGAGCATGCGCTGGAGCGCTTTTTCAGACGCCTGCAGAGCCTCGTTGCTGAAATCGACCGTTCCGCGATAATGGGCCTGGAGGATAAAGAAGCGGATAGTCATGGGCGAATAGGGCTGCGCCAACAGGGGATGATCACCATTGAAGAACTGTTCGAGCGTTATGAAATTGCCCAGTGATTTTCCCATCTTCTTGCCGTCGATGGTAATCATGTTGTTGTGCATCCAGTAGTTCACGGTGTCGCTGCCGTTGTGGGCCACCGACTGCGCTATCTCGCATTCGTGGTGGGGGAACTTGAGGTCCATTCCGCCGCCGTGGATGTCGAAGGGAACGCCCAGATATTTCTCGCCCATGGTGGAGCATTCGAGGTGCCATCCGGGGAAACCGTCGCTCCATGGCGAGGGCCAGCGCATGATATGTTCGGGCGAGGCTTTCTTCCACAGGGCGAAGTCGGCCGGATTGTGTTTCTCCTCCTGACCGTCAAGGTCGCGGGTTGTGGCGAGAAGCTCGTCGATATTGCGTCCTGACAGCTTGCCGTAATTATGGTCGCGGTTGTATTTGGGCACATCGAAATATACGGAACCGTTGCTCTCGTAGGCGTAACCGCTCTCCATAATTTTCTTTATGTACTCTATCTGTTCGATGATATGGCCCGAAGCATGAGGCTCAATCGACGGAGGAAGCACATTCAGGCGCTCCATATCGTGATGGTAGCGGTTAAGGTAATACTGCACCACTTCCATGGGCTCGAGCTGTTCGAGGCGCGCTTTCTTGGCTATCTTGTCCTCCCCGCTGTCGGCATCGTGTTCGAGATGGCCCACATCGGTGATGTTGCGCACGTAGCGCACCTTATAGCCGAGATGGGTCAGATAACGGAAAAGCACATCGAAAGTAATGGCGGGACGGGCGTGTCCCAGATGCCCGTCGCCATATACGGTAGGACCGCACACATACATTCCCACCCTTCCGGGGTGGACGGGACGGAAGAGTTCTTTCTTTCGCGAAAGCGAATTGTAGATGGTGAAATTGTTGGTTTTCATTTTTTGAGCGGAATTAGGAGTGGGAATTTATCTGTGTGGTCTGGAAGAATATGTCAGGCGTTTGCCGGACCGGAGAACGGATTGGGTATCCCTCCCTGGGGCTTCTGCTGACGTGGAACGCGCTGCTTGATTTCACCGAAGGTTGCCTCATAACGAGCCACGTTCTCGGCAAGGGCATGCACAAGGTTCTTGGCATTCTCCGGAGTGAGGATAATGCGCGACTCCACCTGAGCCACCGGAGAATTGGGGGTCACAATAATGAAATCTACAAAGAAATCATTGGGGCTGTGGCTCACCAGAGCAAGGTTGGAATAGATTCCTCCGGCCACTTCGGGGCGCACCTCGATTTTAATCTCGTTGGGGTTCTTGTTGTTCTTTTCCATTTTCAGTTTGCTTTTTTTATCAGGAAGGGTGAACGGCCGAGAGCGGAATTGGAATTGCGCAGATGCACGTTGATGGCGGTTACGTTAGGATTATTCCAGATTGCAGCGATGTTGAACGATGCGGGAACATCGAGGTCGCGGGCGGCATCATTGGTCTGGGCATTGAAAACAATATAGATCTCGGCTGTGCCGGTCTCGATGGATTCGGGCTCGTAGGTGATTTTGAATTCAGGCTTATCGCCAAAATAGGAAGTGGCGAGCAGATTGAGATAATAGCCGTTGACATACATCGTACGCAGATTGAGGTCAAGACCGGGGATATCGTTTTCCTGCATAGCCTGGCCTTCCTCTATTCTGGCAGTAAGGGCCACTACAAGCTGCATGATCTTTATCTGCGAATCGGTGAAAGCGTCGTCGGGGATACCTGCGGGCAGATAATAGGTGAGGAAGCAACGGTCGCCTTCATTCACATTCTTCAGGTCGGCAAGGTCGCCGGTAAGAGTCACGGTACCCTGAGTCTTGGGATTGACGTAAGTGAACACAGGTTTGCCGCCGCGCATACCCTCGTAGGTAACGAAATTGCTTGTAAGTATCTGGTTCTTGCCCTCGTCGTCATTGTCAAGGCAGGAGGTAAGCATCACTGCCGGAATGAGGGAGCAGATGAAAATAGCGAGTGTACTGATGATTTTTTTCATAGATAATAGGATGTAAATTAAAATTATGAGTTGGATTTATTTTTGTGTTATGTGATTATTCTGCATCTGTTCTGACGGTGATGTCGGTCACGGCACCGTCGCGGATCGTGATCATGCGGTCGGCGCGGCGCGCCAGCGATTCATCGTGGGTCACAATCACGAACGTATGTCCGAAATCGCGCCGCAGGTCGAAGAAAAGCCTGTGGAGCTCCTCGCGGTTGTGGCTGTCGAGACTTCCGGAAGGTTCGTCGGCAAGAACGGCGCGGGGATTGTTCACGAGTGCTCTCGCCACGGCCGCCCTCTGGCGCTCTCCGCCCGAAAGCTCTGCGGGACGGTGAGCGGCACGCTCTTCGAGATGGAGATATTCTATCAGCCGCATTGCCTCGGCAAAGGCCTCCTTTCGTGATTTACCTCCAATCAGTGCCGGCATAGCCACGTTTTCAAGCATGGTGAATTCGGGCAGAAGCTGGTGGAACTGGAACACGAATCCGATGTTGCGGTTGCGGAATCTGGCCAGCTTATTGTCGTTGAGCAGAAATATCTCCTCACCGTCGTAGGCCACCGAACCTGAATCGGGACGCTCGAGCGAACCCATGATCTGCAGCAGCGTGGTCTTGCCTGCGCCGCTGGGTCCTACAATCGACACCACCTCGCCACGGGCTATGTCGAGGTCTATGCCTTTGAGCACCTGCAGGGAGTCAAACTTCTTGGTGATACCACGCAATGCAATCATCTGTGATTCTATGGATGTGAACTGGTCAGCTGCAAACCCCGTAGGCCTTGCAGAATGCAAATTTACATCAAAAATACTTCTCCTCCCAACTTCCTATAGTTAAGCCTTCACAAATTCCCGCAAATTGCGTGATTTTATTTACAGCGTAGACACAGGCTGCCCATGCTGTCGCTTTTATGCGGCATCGCCATTCCCACGCTCGCCGCACTTACTGGGAAGACATCCTATTCTGGCAGCTAACGCAGCCAGTTTTACAGATACCTCCCCTCCGGGGCTCATTACACTTATAATAATTACAATCAAGAAACGGTTGAAAAGTAGGGAGGAAGAAGTGGGGAAAGGCGGCCGAAGTATGAGTAATTTTGTAGGGAGAAAACGGAAGGAAACAGATAGTAAGAAAATGGAAATAACAGTGAAAAAGAGATGTTGATAAGTGTGTTGATAAAGTTAAAAAGATTTCGGCTAACTTTCCATAACTTTATTTGGAAACAAGCGTTTGCCGAGCTATATAACAGCCACGGAGCAAACTCCAAAAAAGTTAACCTTTACTTTCGGAGTGTTTTCAACCGGGTTTTCCACATTTTAAGGGCTGTGAAATGGGTAAAAGTTATTAACTTTGCATATTATTCACACCATGTTAATAACAATGCTAATTGCTTATAAGCCATAAATTTCAAGTGTTGATAACCTTAACATGAATGATGATGAGTGTTTAATAACTTAATATGCAAGAAATAGCACTAAAAGTTATTGCAGTTATCAACAGGCTATATTAGTGGTGATGGAAGATTTAAATTTTAAAATTTTATTCTAAACAATAATAATGATGAATGTGGATAAAGGCTATGTTGACGCTCCGGTTGAAAACGGCGTCGACCTGAAGAAGGAAATACTGAGGCTTAAGAAAGAGAAGGGAGCCGTCATCATGGCCCACTATTATCAGAAAGGAGAAATCCAGGACCTGGCCGACCATATAGGCGACTCGCTGGCGCTGGCACGCATTGCCGCCCGCTGCGACGCTCCTATCATAGTGATGTGTGGCGTGCACTTCATGGCCGAGACCGCCAAGATACTCTGCCCTGACAAAAAGGTGCTGTGCCCCGATGTCAACGCCGGCTGCTCGCTTGCCGACAGCTGCCCCGCTCCGGAGCTCGAGGAGTTTCTGAAAGATTATCCCGGATATACGGTGATAAGCTATGTGAACACCTCGGCGGCGGTGAAGGCTCTTACAGATATAGTGGTGACTTCGGGCAACGCGCGCAAGATAGTGGAGGCGCTGCCGGCCGACGAGAAAATTGTGTTCGGTCCCGACCGTAACCTCGGCGACTATATAAACTCCGTGACGGGAAGGAACATGGTGCTGTGGGACGGAGCATGCCACGTACACGAGAAATTCTCGCTCGAGAAGATAGAGGCGCTGAAGAAGGAGCATCCCGGAGCGCCGCTGCTTGTGCATCCCGAGTGCAGCCGCCCGCTGCGCATGATTGCCGACAAACTCGGATCGACGGCGGTGCTGCTGGACTATGCCGGACAATCCCCTGCCAAGGAATTTATAGTGGCCACCGAAAGCGGCATACTCCACGAGATGCGCCGCAAATATCCCGACAAGACATTCATCCCCGCACCGCCGGACGACTCCACCTGCGCCTGCAACGAATGCGCGTATATGAAACTCAACACCCTCGAGAAGCTTTACAACACCCTGCGCTATGAACTGCCGGAGGTGAATGTGGATGCTGAGATCATCGACAAGGCAAGACGCCCGATAGAGAGAATGCTCGAGATGTCAGAAAACAAGTGAAACAAACATTATAAATCAAGATATGGAATACAATCATAAAGATATAGAGAAGCGCTGGCAAAACTACTGGAAAGAAAACAATGTGTACACCACAGAGATTGACCAGGCCAGACCTAAATATTATGTGCTCGACATGTTTCCCTACCCCTCGGGTGCGGGACTGCATGTAGGACACCCTCTGGGCTACATAGCCTCCGACATCTATTCGCGCTACAAACGCCTGCAGGGATTCAATGTGTTGCATCCGATGGGATTCGACGCCTACGGACTTCCCGCCGAACAGTATGCCATACAGACCGGCCAGCACCCCGAGATAACCACTCAGAAAAATATAGCACGTTATTGCGAGCAGCTCAACAAAATAGGTTTCTGCTACGACTGGAACCGCAGCATACGCACCTGCGATCCGGAATTCTACCGCTGGACACAGTGGGCGTTCATAAAGATGTTTGAGAGCTACTACGACCGCAATCTCGACCGCGCTATGCCCATTGCCGACCTTGTGAAGTATTTTGAGGAGAAAGGAAGCGAAGGCGTCAATGCCGCATGCGGCGAGGAATTGCACTTCACGGCCGCCGAGTGGAAAGCCATGGATGAAAAGCAGAAGAGCGACACTCTGATGAACTACCGCATAGCCTATCTGGGCAACACGATGGTAAACTGGTGTCCGAAGCTCGGCACCGTGCTTGCCAACGACGAGGTGAGCGAGGGAGTGTCGATCCGCGGCGGTTATCCTGTAGAGCAGAAGCTCATGTATCAGTGGTGTCTGCGCGTGTCGGCCTACGCCCAGCGTCTCCTCGACGGCCTTGATACCATTGACTGGACCGATTCCCTGAAAGAGACCCAGCGCAACTGGATAGGACGGTCGGAGGGAGCGGAGATGCGTTTTCCCATCGACGGTTCCGACGTGGAGCTTGAGATTTTCACAACACGCGCCGATACGGTGTTTGGCGTAACATTCATGGTGCTCGCTCCCGAAAGCGAATATGTGGAGAAAGTCACCACCCCTGAACGCCGCGAGGAGGTAAAGGTATATATAGACAGCATAAAGAACAAGACGGAGCGCGAGCGAATGATTGACAAGAAGGTGAGCGGTGTATTCACCGGCTCCTACGCCGTCAATCCTCTTACCGGCAAAAAAATTCCGGTATGGGTGAGCGATTACGTGCTCGCAGGATACGGAACAGGCGCCATTATGGCCGTACCGGCCCACGACAGCCGCGACTATGCTTTCGCACGCCATTTCGATCTGCCCGTCATACCTCTGATAGAGGGTGCCGACGTGAGCGAGCAGTCGTTCGACGCCAAGAGCGGACGCATGATGAACTCCAGCTCGGAGCTTCTGTCGCTCGACGGACTCGAAGTGAAGGATGCCATTGCCGCAGCCAAGCGCTTCATCGAAGAAAAAGGCATAGGAAAGGTAAAGGTCAACTACCGTCTGCGCGACGCCATATTCAGCCGTCAGCGCTACTGGGGAGAACCGTTCCCCATATATTATAAGGACGGCGTACCTCACGTGGTGGCCGAGAGCGAACTGCCGCTGCTGCTTCCTGAGGTTGACAAATATCTTCCCACCGAAACCGGCGAGCCTCCCCTGGGCCGTGCAAAGAACTGGGTGAACTCCGAAGGCTTCCCTCTGGAGTTGTGCACCATGCCCGGATTCGCCGGATCGTCGGCCTACTATCTGCGCTATATGGATCCCCACAACAGCGAGGCGCTCGTGGGTAAGGAAGCCGACAGCTACTGGCGCAACGTCGACCTTTACATAGGCGGTACCGAACATGCCACCGGCCACCTTATCTACAGCCGTTTCTGGAACAAATTCCTTTACGATCTGGGCTACGTATGCGAGCCTGAGCCCTTCAAGAAACTTGTGAACCAGGGCATGATTCAGGGCCGAAGCAACTTCGTCTACAGAATAAAGGACACCAACACATTCGTAAGCTACAATCTGCGCGACCAGTATGATGTGACGCCTATCCATGTGGACGTGAACATAGTCAACAACGATATTCTTGACATAGACGCCTTCCGTAACTGGCGTCCGGAATTTGCCACCGCCGAGTTTGTGCTCGAGGACGGCAAATATGTATGCGGCTATGCCGTTGAGAAGATGTCGAAGTCGATGTTCAACGTGGTGAATCCCGATGATATAGTGGAGCGCTACGGAGCCGACACTCTCCGTCTTTACGAGATGTTCCTCGGCCCGCTGGAACAGAGCAAGCCCTGGGATACCAACGGCATAGACGGCGTGAACCGTTTTATAAAGAAACTCTGGGGTCTGTTCTACAAGGGCGACAACCTTCTTGTGGACGATTCCGAACCTACCCGCGACAATCTGAAGTCCATCCACAAGCTGATAAAGAAAGTGACTTCCGATATAGAGGGATTTTCGTTCAACACCTCCGTGGCCGCATTCATGATATGCGTCAACGAGCTTTCGCAGCAGAAATGCCACAGCCGTGTGGTGCTCGAGCAGCTGCTTGTGCTTCTTGCTCCGTTTGCTCCGCACGTGGCTGAGGAACTCTGGCATGCCGTAGGCCACGACACGACAGTGTGCGATGCCGTGTGGCCGCAGTTCAACGAGGAATACCTCAAGGAGGACAAGGTGAAATATGCCGTGTCGTTCAACGGCAAGGTAAGATTCACCATAGAGGTGGATGCCGACACACCTTCCGACGAGGTGGAGAAAACAGCGCTCTCTCACTCTTTGGCCGCACAGTGGCTCGAAGGAAAGAGCGTGAAGCGTGTGATAGTGGTTCCCCGCAAGATTGTGAACATCGTAGTGGCCTGAGAGATGGAAAAGCGCACTATAGTGTTTGCCACCAATAATGCCCATAAGCTCGGGGAGCTGCGCGGGATCGCCGGTGAAGAATGGAATATTGTGTCGCTTGCTGAAATAGGCTGCCACGACGACATTCCCGAGACCGCCGACACTCTTGAAGGCAACGCCCTGATAAAAGCACGGTGGGTGAAAGAACGATACGGTTACGACTGTTTTGCCGACGATACCGGTCTGATGGTCGATGCTCTCGACGGCGCTCCGGGTGTCTACTCGGCGCGTTATGCCGGTCCGGGTCACGATTCAGTAGCCAACATGAAGCTCCTGCTTGAGCGAATGGCCGACAAGGATAACCGTAATGCTCATTTCTCGACCGTGATAGCTCTGGTGATGGGCGGCGAGGAGCATATATTCGAGGGCAGAGTGGACGGCTCCATAGCCCGTGAGCCTTCGGGATGCGGAGGCTTCGGTTATGATCCCGTGTTCGTTCCCGAAAACAGTGGCCGCACATTCAGCGAGATGACGGCCGAGGAGAAAAACGCCATAAGCCATCGCGGCCGCGCTACCCGCAAACTCATGGAATTTCTCGCGAGAAAGTGAGATATATGTCAGCTGCTGTTGCCGGTAAGCATATAATGAAGCTATGCGCCACCGCAATCGCGGCGGCTATGGCTCTGTGCGGCTCTTTCCGGGCATCTGCCGCGGGAGGAGTGACAGGCAGCTGGAAAATATATGAGGCATTTGCCACCCCTCCGCAGCAGGTGGTGGCTACGGAGAGAATGGTGTATATCCTTTCCGGAGGCTCTCTGTTCGGTTATGATACCGATAAGGAAGAGACTGTGCCCTTTACCGCCACAAGCGGTCTTCACGGCCATGATATTTCCCGTATTTTTTATGATCCGGTGCAGAAATGTCTTGCTGTATGCTATAAAAACGGCGGGATAGACCTGATGGCTTCCGACGGAAAGGTGAAATATGTGTCTGACATAGCCGACTCACAGCTCCCCGGGCCCTTTACATTCAATGAAGCCGCATTCAGAGGCAAGGAGATGTTTATGGCTACCGACTTCGGAATAGTGAAGGTCGATACCGGGCGTGGCCGGGTGGTGAAATACGGCAATTACGGATGCAATGTGAGCGGAGTGGCACTTATGGACGGCAATCTGTTTATGGCCGCAGGTGATACTCTGCGGGTCATTCCGGAAGATGGCCGTATAGACCGCCTTTCGTTTACCCGCGCTTTGCTTCCTGTAGGCAACGCGAGGTTGCGCCATGCCGGAGGGGATTCCTTGATGGTGATGGGTGACCGCCTGCGGATAACAAAGATAAATCCGACTACATTTACCGTCGGTGAGCTGACAGCCGTTTCCGCCCCGGGAATAAAGCAGTGGATTGCCGATGGCGAGGAACTGTTTTATTGCGACTCAGATAGGCTGTATCGCTTCAATTCCGCTTCTGGTAAGGAAGACACCATGTGTAGGCTGCCGGAGGAAATAGCAGGCGATATGCTGGGAATTCGGCCGTCGGATGATACATTCTGGGCGCTTTCGCGTCATGGAGTGGCAGCCTACCGTATAAATGATAATGGTACTGTAGAACTGGTGAAGGAGCGTTTCCGTCCGTCAGAAATGTCGGTGGACGAAGTTTGCTATCTCACACCGTCGGCCGACGGCAGGCGTCTGTATGCCATAAATCATGGGCCGACATCTTTCCGTTTCGGCTTCCCCGAAGGTTACAACGGCTACGATATCCCCGGTAAAGCCGCGTGCATAGATATTGAAACCGACCGGATAAAGGATGTCACCCCCTATCCCGTATATGCCGCTTGCGATATGACAGCAGGCCTGCAGCAATCCTACGGGCCGTATCCGTTTGCCGTGACCTCCATAGCCGAGAATCCTGCAGATACTTCCATTGTGTTTATAGGCACCGGAAACGACGGACTGTATATGACGCGCTCGGGAAAGTTTGCGGGACGGTACACCTCGTCCAACTCTCCGCTGAAACCTGTGTGGGGATGGATAGTCTACTCCCTTACGTTCGATAAAGGAGGCAATCTCTGGGTGGTAAGCAATCACGACAACTACACCGACCGGGCCCTTATGGTGCTTCCCAAAGAAAAGACGCTTCTGGATCCGGAGGAGGTGAAGGTATCCGACTGGATTGTTCCCGCCGCCGAAGGTTATCTGGGTGATATGGATTCGAAGATTCTCGTGTGCCGCCGCTCGCCGATGGTGTTCATTACCGATAAACTTAAATCGCAGATACTCCTTGCCTGCCACACCGCGGGAACACCTGACGATATCACCGACGACCGTTTCAGACTCTACGACTGCATAGCCGACCAGGACGGGCGTCTGCTTTCTGACTGCGTGGTAAGCGCCATAATGGAGGATACCGACGGTTCTGTGTGGCTCGGAACCCTTGAAAACGGCATTTACCGTATAGAAAATCCGGCTGCGGCCGTGGAGAAGGAGGTTACGGCAAGACATCTGAAAGTGCCGCGCGACGACGGATCGGGTCTGGCCGACTATCTTCTGGCCGACGAGGTGATAAATGACATGAGCGTGGATGCGGCCAGGCGTAAATGGATAGCCACGGAAAACAGTGGCGTTTATGTTGTGTCGGCCGACGGAAGCGCCATACTTGAGCATTTCACACCCGACAATTCTCCGCTGCCTGCTATGGCGGTGAACTGCGTGTATGCCGACCCGTCGGGAAGCAATATTTATATAGGCACACCACGCGGACTGGTGCGTTTTGAATCGGACACATCCCCGGACAGTGGCGAGCTTACGGAGCTGAAGATATATCCCAATCCGGTAAAGCCGGACTCGCAGGGAATAGTGCATATCGACGGTCTTACCGACGGTGCTCTGGTGAAGATTGTGTCGGTATCGGGCGCGGTGGTGGCGCGCGGACGCGCCGAGGGAGGTACCTTTGTGTGGAACATGGCTTCGCGCCGTCCTCCCGCCGGAATATATTATGTCATGGCCTCCACCGCCGGCGATGCGGCTCTGGGAAAAATAGTGGTGATAAACTGAGAGTCGGTTTCCTCCGGGAGCGGACTAAACCCGTTAATATAAATGTTTGTTTTAAGAATAAGCTCTAAATACTGAGAGATGGAAGAAACATTAGGATATAAAAACGAAGACGACAAATGCTATGGCGCTACCGGAATGGCAGTGGCGGTAGTGGTGTTTGACGGCGAGAGGTATCTCGCGGCTGTGGATCTGGATGCCGATCCGGGTTCCATGCTTGAAATGACAGATGATTTTTACTTCACCGGCTCGCCGGCTCTTTCGGCCAAGTCGGTGTGGAACCGCATTCTTCAGAATTATAATCTTACACTGGCCATGTCGCTTGCCAATGTGATGTGCCGCTCGATAGTGCGCGACCGCAAGCCGCTCGCTCCGGCAGTCAGGGAGCGTCTGCGCCGCCTTTCCATAGAGCAGGGCAACGAAAGCTGCTCGCTCGACGAGGATGAGTCAGGCCGTCTGTTTGATAAGAACTACACATATCTCACGCGTGTATTCAACCACACGGGTATAGGAAGCGTGTGTCATGATTTCGCCGACACGCTGAAGCGCCGCCGCCGTCTCACGCGCCACGAGATATTGGAGGAGCTCCGCGCCCTCGGCATGATGTAAGTAGGAGGTCAGACGTGCAGTAATGATGTTCCTGCGGCCATTTCGCGCAGCACAATGGCGCTTTCGGGGCCCATGTTGAAGAGGAGGTCTACCGCGCTCAGATGCGGCAGAAAACCGAGTTCGGCGCTCCTTATCTGATAATACTTCACTACGGCCGCTTCCCGCTCGTCGGCGGGGGCGGCTGTTTCTATGCCGTCATATTCCGTCACGGGATATTCACCTATGCCCATAAGGCGGCGCAGAAGCGCGTCAAGCTTCAGGTCGAGGTCAGTAAGGCGCCGTCCGGCGGCTGAGGAGTTGATTATCGCCATGAAATCGTCTTCATAGAACTCATAGAAAGGCGTGCGCCCGTAGGCCGAGCGCATGGCGGTGATATGAAGATTCCACCAGTGGTTATGGTCAGAGACGATTATGTCGTTCCACCGGGCGCCGGTGAGGCTCACGGGCTTCACAATGGGCACGGTGAGGGTAAGCGGGCCGCGTGTATCGGCAATCATGCAGCGGTGAGTGGCTTTCCGGCGCTTGTCGAAACGCCATCCGGTAGAGATTACGCCTCCTCCCGCAGCTACGATAGCTGCATAATAATCCACCGATCCGAGATAGCGCGGAGGGAGCACAAGCCTTCCGGCCGAGGTGTCAGAAGCCGCCATTGGCATCCTTGAGTATGCGGTCCCAGCGTATCTTTCCGTTGAAAAGACCCTTGTCCTTGTCAAACGACATGAGCACTCTCATGGGTTTGCCCACGATATGGTCTTCGGGCACGAAACCCCAGTAGCGCGAGTCGAGGGAATTGTCGCGGTTATCGCCCATCATGAAATAGTAGTCCATCTGGAAGGTGTAGTAATCCTGCGGCTTGCCGTCGATATAGACTTTACTGTCCTCTCCCAGATAAGCGTCATGATGGCCCTCATAGTTGCGGATGCAGCGGTTGTATATGTCCCATGTGGCGGGAGTGAGGCGTATTGCTGTATTCTTTTTGGGAATCCACAGCTCGCCGTAGTCGGCGCGTGTCCAGTCTTTCGATGCTCCTTCGGGGAAAAGCATCTCGCCCTGCGGTGCAGGCTGCTTCATGAGTTTGATGACCGCGGGCGACGCTTCCATCTTCTCTACCATTGCTGCCGTGAGGGGCGAGAGATAAATCGGGGGAACGGTTCCGTCGGAGTTCACCTTGAATCCGAGGGCGCGGATGCCCGGAATCTCGGATTCGCTTACCGGCACCTCCACACGGTCGTCGACAGCGATGCCGAACTCTTCCCACTGCTGCTCGGTGAGGCGTGACGGGGTCTGGTAATAGTAGGCGAACTGTGCGTCGGCAGGCATGGGCTGTTTCTCGCCGTTGATGTAGATCTCGCCGTCTACAATCTTTATGCGTTCGCCGGGAAGACCCACGGCACGCTTAACATAGTTTTCGCGACGGTCTACGGGACGGTATATCACTTCGCCGAACTGATCCTTGTTCATGTTTATGGCATTGCGGCCAAACATTTTCACCAGAGTGTAATAGTCGGGATTCTGTACTTTCAGTGCCACGGTATCGCCGGCGGGGAAGTTGAATACAACGATATCGCCGGTCTTAACCTGGCCGAAACCTTTGAGGCGTTTGTAGTCCCACTGCGGGGAATCCAGATAGCTCTTGGTGTTGATTATGGGGAATGTGTTCTGCACAAGTGGGAAATGCACGGGAGTCATAGGCACGCGCGGGCCGTAGGCCATCTTGTTGACCATCAGGTAGTCGCCCACCAGCAGCGATTTTTCAAGCGACGAGGAGGGAATCTCGTAATTCTGTCCTATGAAAGTGAACACGAAATACACAAGAATCAGAGCGTAGATTATCGCGTCGACCCAGCTCATTACGGTGCGCACGGCGGCGTTCTTGCTGCGTTTCCACCATGTGAAGGGTATGTAGCCGGTGATGTAGATGTCAAACAGGAGCGGCAGGAAAATCAGCACCCACCAGCTTCCGAGCCATGCCACCCAGCCCACGAAAATGGCGCTGACCACAAGGAACCGCACCCAGCGTGTTTTCTTTACTTTGCGCACCCGGGCCATGAAGTCGGCAAGCACGGGGGGATAATTGTTTTCTTTCATATTCTCTTAACGTGTGCTGTCGGCAAGAAGTTGTTTCATCAGCATGTCCATGGTCAGGAATCCCTGCTGTCCGGCTACCCATTCGGCGGCTATCACCGCACCGAGCGCGAAGCCCTCACGGCTTTTTGCCTCGTGGGTAATGGAAATGCTGTCTACGGGTGAGTCCCATGTGATGGTGTGCGTTCCGGGAGTCTCGCCCAGGCGTATATGGTTCACAATAAGATTTCCCTCGCCGTCGGGGTTCTCGCTCCAGCGGTCTATGCGGCTGTTTGAGTCTATTATGCCTTCGGCCAGACTTATGGCGGTGCCGCTGGGATGGTCGAGCTTGTGGATATGGTGGGTTTCGGTAAGGAACGGCGTGTACTGCGGCAGGCCGTCCATCAGCCGGGCGAGATAGGTGTTCAGGGCAAAAAACAGGTTCACCCCCAGGCTATAGTTTGAGCTCCAGAAGAAAGTTCCTCCGGCCTCGGAGGTGCAGAGTTTTTTGATTTCGGGAATTCTGTCGGCCCAGCCGGTGCTTCCCGACACCACTTTCACTCCCTGGGCGAGAGCCTGGCGGCAATTGTCCTCGGCAGCGGAGGGGGCGGTGAACTCGATTGCAACGTCGGCGCTGCGGAACTCGTCGCTATCTATTTCGGCATGGTTATCGACGTCAATTATCTTCACTATCTCGTGGCCACGGCTGCGGGCTATCCGTTCAATGGTCTTGCCCATCTTGCCATAGCCTATCAATGCTATTTTCATTTTCATTCAGTTGGTTTCGGCAAAATTACAGAAAATCCCCCGAATCATCAAAAAAGCCGCTTCCCCCCTATATGCTCTAAATAGTTCGGGCCGCAGAACAACGCGTGAACCGTAGAATGACGCAGAACTTTATATTTTACATTAATATATTCCGCGTCATTCTGCGGTTCTGCGCCGTTCTGCGTTCTCCAAACAGTTAGGGACGCAGAATTCTTTATTATTTTATTATATTGTAAAATGGTGTTATATTTACAGCATGGATGCTGATAAGCTGAATAATTTGGGTTATAAAATAATCGGAGCTGCTTACGAAGTAAGGAGAATCTTGGGAAGTAACTTATATGAAGCTTCTTATGAACAGGCTCTTCAGCTGGAGTTGGAATTACGTGGTGTCCATTCAGAACGGCAGGTATATTTTCCTGTATATTATAAGGGAATGAGGTTAGAGAAAGCTCTTAGAGTTGATTTGCTTGTTGAAGACAAAATACCCGTCGAACTCAAGGCATTGAATTTTATGGGTCTAAGAGAAGTATCTCAAATTCTTGAATATCTGAAATTTGGAGAATTCAAATTAGGGTATCTTATAAATTTCAAAGCTCCAGACTTTACAGTAGCTAAAGATTTTGATTATAATATAGACTATCTGGATAAAGGCATTTACAGATTTGTAAATCGCATTTAATGTGTTTATAGTTGGAACGCAGAATGTCGCAGAATCGCAGAATCGCAGAATCGCAGAATGACGCGGAATATATTAATGTAAAAATATAAAGTTCTGCGTTGCTCTGCTGTTCCCGCGTTGTTCTGCGTCTCGAACCCACGTTGTTCTGCGTCTCTGAATCGTTTCTAAATTAGGGGAGAGGGTGCGGTTGGCGGATTGGCTGATTTATTGTAACTTTGCAGGGCGCCAAGGCGCATAATGTTCAATGAAATGCAATAAATAAAACACAACACGATATGTCAATAGATTCTATTATAGCAGAAGCTGTGGCAAAGGCCGTGAAGGAGCTTTACGGCGTGGATGCAGATGCCGCTTCCATTCAGCCCCAGACCACCAAGAAGGAATTCGAAGGAAATCTCACTATTGTTGTTTTCCCGTGGGTGAAAGCCGCCCGCAAATCGCCCGAGGCTGTTGGAACCGAGATTGGCAACTGGCTTGTGGACAATGAGCCGGCTGTTGACCGCTTCAACGTGATAAAGGGATTCCTCAATATTGTCATAGAGCCTTCGTTCTGGTCGTCGGTTCTCTCACATATTGCGGCCGACGAGAAGTGGGGTATAACCCCTGTGACCGACGCGTCGCCACTGGCTATGGTGGAATACTCTTCGCCCAACACCAACAAACCCCTTCATCTGGGCCATCTCCGCAATATTCTGCTGGGCTACAGCCTGTCGCAGATACTGACAGCGTGCGGCAACCGCGTGGTCAAGACCAATATCGTCAACGACCGAGGCATCCATATATGCAAATCGATGCTCGCTTGGCAGAAGTGGGGCGAAGGCGCCACTCCGGAATCGGCCGGAAAGAAGGGCGACCATCTTATAGGCGATTACTATGTGCTTTTCGACAAGCATTACCGCGAGCAGGTGAAGGAGCTTATGGAGTCGGGTCTGAGCGAGGACGAGGCCAAGGCGCAGGCTCCTCTTATACTTGAGGCGCGCGAGATGCTCCGCAAGTGGGAGGCCAAGGATCCCGAGGTGCGCGGTCTCTGGCAGAAGATGAACGAATGGGTCTACGCCGGATTCGACGCCACTTATCAGCGCATGGGCGTGGGCTTCGACAAGATATATTACGAAAGCGACACCTATCTTGAAGGCAAAGAGCTTGTGCTCAAAGGTCTGGAAGAGGGTATAATGGAGCGTCACGACGACGGGTCAGTGTGGGCCGACCTCACTGCCGACGGACTCGACAACAAGCTGCTGCTCCGTGCCGACGGAACTTCGGTGTATATGACGCAGGATATCGGTACTGCCAAATTGCGCTACCGCGACTATCCCATCGACAAGATGATCTACGTTGTAGGCAACGAGCAGAACTATCATTTCCAGGTGCTCTCCATTCTGCTTGACCGCCTCGGATTCAAGTGGGGAAAAGACCTTGTGCACTTCTCCTACGGCATGGTGAATCTGCCCAACGGCCGCATGAAGAGCCGCGAGGGTACGGTGGTTGACGCCGACGACCTCATGGCCGACATGGTTGCCGATGCCAAAAAGGTGATTGAAGAGCGCGGAGAGATTAAGAAACTCGACGGCGCCACACCCGAGGAGGTCGACACTATCGCCGAGACCGTGGGCATGGGAGCGCTCAAATACTTCCTGCTGAAAGTCGATCCCCGCAAGAACATGACTTTCAATCCCGAGGAATCCATAGATTTCAACGGCAACACGGGGCCTTTCATCCAGTACACCTACGCGCGCATCCGTTCGGTGCTCCGCAAGGCAGCCGAAAGCGGAGTTGAGACAGCCGATTATTCAGCCGTGAAGCCCGGCGAACGCGAGATAGCGCTGATACAGCGTCTGGCCGATTTCCCCTCGACCGTGTCAGAAGCCGGCCGTACCTACAGCCCGGCGCTTATCGCCAACTATGCCTACGATCTGGTGAAGGAGTACAACCAGTTCTACCACGACTGCACCATACTCGGCGAGACCGATCCGGCCGTGCGCTCGTTGCGTCTGGCCCTTTCAGCCACTACTGCCCGCACCGTAAAGACCGCTCTTGGGCTGCTCGGCATCAATGTGCCTGAAAGAATGTAACATTTGGCACAGTTTTTGTGTTATATAAATAATCTAACAACAACCCCGGCCTATAATCCGTGGCCGGCAATCATATCCATTTACTCTTATGAACTACAATGAAATGCCGCCGAGCTACAACGGCAACAACTATTATCAGCAGTCCGACGGCCGCGCACTCGACACACGCCTCTCCGCAATAATGAAGCGCGTATATGTCAAGATGTTCCTCGGTCTGCTCGTGACAGCCTTCACAGCATTATTCTGCATACAGTCTCCCGCCGTTATACAGTTCTTCCAGCTCCATTCCTGGGCCATGTGGGTGCTGTTCGGTGTTGAACTTGTAATTGTGATGAGCGTTTCGGGCGGTCTCAACCGCATGAATCCCGCTCTGGCCACGCTGCTGTTCTACGTATTCGCCGTGGTCAACGGCCTGATGCTCTTCCCGATATTCTTCATCTACACCGGCGCTTCGATAGCCAAGACATTCTTTATTTGCTCCGGAGTTTTCGGCGCCATGAGCGTCTACGGCTATTTTACCTCGCAGGATCTCACCAAATGGGGCACCTACCTGATAATGGCGCTTTTCGGCCTGATTATCGTGTCGATAGTCAATATTTTCCTGAAAAGCTCTACGATGGACTGGATCGTATCGGGCTTCGGTGTGCTGATATTCATCGGTCTCACCGCATGGGACACCCAGCAGATCAAGGCAATGGCTCTTCAGGCTCCCGCCGAGAGTGCCGGCCGCATCTCCACCTACGGTGCCCTGTCGCTCTATCTCGACTTCATCAACCTCTTCCTCTACCTGCTCCGTTTCTTCGGCTCGTCGAGAGACTGAGGCGTGCCAACGCTTTTCAACAGTCTGTTCATATAAAAACTTTCAGCCATGTTACGTAAAATGCTCCTGATGCTGGGCGCCCTTGTGGTGGCTATAGTTCTCGCGGTGTTCGTCTGCGAGATAAATCCCGACGTCACATACACCTGGTATGCCGGTCTCTGGCAGGGACTGTTTTTCATTCCCAATTTCATTCTCTGGGTGTTCCGCGACGGCCTGTTCGTGGCCGCACACTCCACGTTGGGCTACAAGGTATGCTATGCGCTGATGGCGCTGATGAGCGTTGCATCGCTGGCAAGTTGTTTCTGGGCTCCCCGTTCGGTAAGAATCGAGCGTCAGCGTGAGGCTACAGAGAAAGCTGAGGAACAGGCTCGCGTAAAGCGCGAGAGCGAACAGGAAAATCTTCCCCGATAAGACCATGCAGCGCGTACTTTTCCATGAAACCGTGTTCGGCCCGATTCATTCGCGCCGGCTCGGAACGTCGCTGGGCGTGAATCTATCGCCTGTTGACGGCAAAGTGTGCTCATTCGATTGTCTTTACTGTGAAGCGGGCTTCAACGCCCAAGGTCCCGGCACTTCGGGTCTGCCGTCGCGTCAGTGCGTGCGGGAGGCTCTTGAAAGCAAGCTCCGTGCCATGAAGGAGGCAGGCGAGAATCTCGATGTGATTACCTTCTCCGGCAACGGCGAGCCTACGCTTCATCCCGAATTCTCCGGAATCGTGGATGACACCATCGAACTTCGCGACGAGTATTTTCCACGGGTAAAGATAAGTGTGCTCAGCAACTCCACCCGTCTGGGACTGCCTGAGGTTGACGAAGCTCTGCGTAAAGTCGACAATAATATTCTCAAACTGGACTCCGCCATAACGTCGACCATGAGGCTGATTGACCGGCCGCTGTCGCCTTCCTATACCTCGGAGCACGCGATAGAGAGGATAGCAGCCTTCACCCCCGAGTGTATAGTGCAGACAATGCTTCTGAGGGGCGAATACGACGGCAAGAAGATTGACAACACCACCCCTGAGGAAATAGCCGCTCTGACGGAGGCCTACGTGCGCATCGCGCCCCGTGAGGTGATGCTCTACTCCATCGACCGCAAGACTCCGGCCGAACGCCTGGAGAAAGTGAGCCGCGAGGAGCTTGAGAAAGTGGCTGCCGGCATGCGTGAGCGCGGCATCAACGTGCTTGTGAGCTGACGCGCCATGATATTGCCTCCACCGTTGCGAAAAGGCGATGTCGTGGCGATTCTGTCGCCATCAGGAGCCGCTGTAAGGGATAATGTGGAGAAAGCCGCTCAAGCAGTCCGTAGCCGCGGTTACGAAGTCCGCATAATGCCCCATGCACTCGGGCGGCACGGTTCGTTCAGCGGAAGCGTGGAGGAGCGCCTGTCGGATTTCACGGAGGCGTGGCATGACCCGCGTGTGAAAGCCTTGCTGTGTTCGCGCGGCGGCTACGGCGCGGTTCATCTGCTTCCGGCGCTCGACGCTCTGAGGCTGGAGGAAACTCCGAAATGGCTCATAGGATTCAGCGATATATCGGCCCTGCATGCCTTGCTGCAATATCGCGGCATTGCTTCGCTCCACGGGCCTCAGACGCGCCATCTGGCCCTTCATCCCGACGATTCCGACCCATGCACCACCGCTCTTTTCGGCGCGCTTGAGGGAACACTCCGGGCACTCGAATGGGGAAAGACGGAATTTGATACTCCGGGAACGGCGCGAGGAACCCTGCGTGGCGGCAATCTTGCGGTGATTTCGGCTCTTATAGGGACGCCGTATAGTCCTTTTCAGCCCGATTCCATTCTTGTTCTGGAGGATATAGCCGAGCCGGTCTACAAAGTGGAGCGCACGCTCTGTCAGCTCCGCATGGCCGGGCTGCTCGACACTCTCCGAGGAATTGTTGTGGGACAGTTCACCGACTATCATCCCGATGTGAACCACGCTTCAATGGAAGCGATGATCTCTTCGGCGCTGCACGGCCTTCAAATTCCTGTGGCCTTCAACGCCCCGGTGGGACACGTGGACCGCAACATGCCCCTGATATTAGGCGCGACTGCCACCCTGCACTCCGATTCCACCGGCTCCCGCCTCACATTCTGAATTTTTTTCAACCGGTTGCGACAGCTACCGGAAAAATAGGTCAATAGATACTGCGGCATCGCCATTCCCAGGCTCGCCGCAGGCGCGACATACAGCGTTTTTCCCCGCAGCTTACGCAGCGGGTTTTACATAAAACGCGGCTCCGCCGCTCCGAGTTGGTTTACCTTATACATGGGGTATTGCAGATACATTTTAACAACCATTATTTTACATTGACCTCAAATAATAGTTGAAACGCCAGATACCCAGCTTCTTTTAAAGCTGGCCAAGCTCCACGCGGGTGGCCACGCGCTCTATGATGGCGTCTTTGCGGTCTTTTTCCGGCTTGTAGTCCACTTTGAGGTTCACGCCGAAGAGGCGGCCGAAGGTCTGCCAGAATCCGGCGCGGAACGAGCCGAGAAAGGCCTTGATGATATTGTAGCCGCTCTGGTCGGTCTCGCGTTTTATGAGCTTGCAGAGCATTGTGGCCTGGGAGCGCGTGAATTTCTTCAGCACGGGCTTGTATTGCTCGAAAATGGCCTTCTCCATGTCCTTGAGATATTTCTCGCGCTCTTTCTGGGTGGGGAAGGTCTCGATGTATTCGTAGGTTTCCAGCAGGGTGGCGCAGATCAGTTTGGCGTAGGGGAGCGTGCGCTTCACATCGCGCACGGTGCGCCAGTAGAACTGCTCCTCTTTCTTGTTCTTGAATTTGAGCGGAGGATACACCGTGACGTTGTTGAGCACGAGCATACGCACCTGCTCGCCGTCAATTTCGGTATAATAGTAACCGCGCACGCTGTTTATCCTGCCGTCGCCGGGGTCGTCGAGTGTGGGCTGCTGTGCGGATGCCGTCAGGAAAAACAGCAGCAGGGCAAACAGAATATATGGACGTTCAGGTTTCATAGCGGGTGTGCGTGTGTCGGTGGCCGAAGCGAGTATATGTATATATAACGCAGGAGGCGCCCGGAAGATTGTGCGGAGAGGGCCGGAGTCAGTCTTTTCTGGCCACGGGGGGATAGTCGAGGGTGTAGTGCAGACCGCGCGATTCCTTGCGCTCCTTGGCCTGACGCATCACCAGATAGGCCACATTGATGATGTTGCGCAGCTCGCATATTTCGCGGGAGGCCTTGGAGCATTTGAAGAGGCGTTCGGTCTCTTCGTAGAGTATGTCGAGGCGGTTCCAGGCGCGGTCCAGGCGCAGGTTACTTCTCACGATACCCACGTAGGCGCTCATGATCTGGTTCACTTCCTTTATGCTCTGGGTTATGAGCACCATTTCCTCAGGGTGGCGGGTGCCTTCGTCGTTCCAGTCGGGCACGTCGTCGCGCAGCGATATGCCGCTGATTTCGCCCGATGCGTGGCGGGCGGCAGCGTCGGCGTAGACCACGGCTTCGATGAGCGAGTTGGATGCCAGACGGTTGCCGCCGTGCAGACCGGTGCAGCTGCATTCGCCCACGGCATAGAGTCGTTTTATCGACGATTCTCCGTTGAGATCCACCTTGATGCCTCCGCAGAGATAGTGGGCCGCGGGAGCCACGGGGATGTAGTCCCTGGTGATGTCAATGCCCAGAGAGAGGCATTTTGCGTATATGTTGGGGAAGTGACGGCGTGTTTCTTCGGGGTCTTTATGGGTGACGTCGAGATACACATGGTCCGATCCGGCAAGCTTCATTTCTGTGTCGATGGCGCGTGCCACTATGTCGCGGGGAGCGAGCGAGAGGCGGGGATCGTATTTATGCATGAACTCACGTCCCTGAAGGTCGCGGAGCACGGCTCCGTAGCCGCGCATGGCCTCGGTGATGAGGAACGAGGGGCGGTCGCCGGGATGATAGAGGGCCGTGGGGTGGAACTGAATGAATTCCATGTCTTTCACGGTGCCTTTGGCGCGGTAAACCATGGCTATGCCGTCGCCTGTGGCCACAAGCGGGTTTGTGGTGGTGGTGTAGACGGCTCCTGTGCCGCCGGTGGCCATAAGCGTAACTTTGGCCAGGAATTTGTCAACGCTGCCGCTTTCGGTGTCGAGAATATAGGCGCCGTAGCAGGTGATGTCGGGGGTGCGGCGCGTGACTATTTTGCCCAGATGGTGCTGGGTGATGATTTCAATCGCGAAATGATGCTCGAAAATGTCGATATAGGGATTCTCCCTCACTTTGGCTATGAGGCTTTCCTGGATTTCAAAGCCGGTATTGTCGGCATGGTGGAGAATACGGAATTCCGAGTGTCCTCCCTCGCGGTGGAGGTCGAATGTGCCGTCAGGACGCTTATCGAAATTCACGCCCCATTCCACCAACTGCCTTATCTGTGCGGGAGCACCTTTCACCACCTTTTCCACGGCGGCTGGGTCGCTGAGGTGGTCGCCGGCCACCATTGTATCGGCGATATGTTTGTCGAAATCGTCTACAAGCAGGTCGGTTACCGAAGCCACTCCTCCTTGGGCGAGGGCTGTGTTGGCCTCTTCAAGAGTGGTTTTACATATTATTGCCACACGGTGCTTTTCCGAGGCAACCTTCAGGGCGAAACTCATTCCGGCGATGCCGGATCCTATCACGAGATAGTCGTAGCGGTATGTCATTTCAGTGATTGGTTATAACGGCACCGCAAATTTAACCAAAAACGAAATACTTAGAGCCGATTCCCCGATATTTGTTGCTGACTGAGGCTCTTATTTTTTGTCTGAGCGTGAAAGAAGCTCATTGAAAAGGTCAATGTATCTGCGGGCGATTATGCGGCCGGAGAAGCGGCGGCGCACGCTGTCGTGGAGGGCCTGTCGGTCAGGCTTCTCTGCGAGCGCCCAGATTATGCCGGCGGCTATTTCCCTGATGTCGCCGAAGGGTGCAAGGTAGCCGTCGACTTTATGGGTGATGATGTCGGCCTGTCCTCCGCGGTCGAATGTCACCGGGAGGCACCCTGACGCCTGGCCCTCGATAAGTGTGCCCGGCAGAGTTTCGTAGAGCGAGGTGCTGAGCACCACACTGGCTGCGGCGTAGAGTTCCTTGAGAGCTGTGGGGTCGGAGATGCGTCCGAACTCGTAGTGGGGAAAACGCAGGCGGTCGAATGCCGACGGGTCGCGCACTTCTCCGAAAAAGATGGCTATGCTGTTGCGGGATGTTTCGGGATGGTTGTCGAAGAGATAGTTGAGGGCATCTATTGCATAGTCGAGGCCCTTGATTTTGTCGTCGAGACGGGCCGCTCCCATCAGTATGATATGTTTGTCGGGGTTGAGGTCGTAATGGGTCAGGCGTACTGTCGATTTGGTAGAGAAAGCGTCGATGGGAAAGGCGTTGGGAATCACTCTCACGTCCCGGGATGCAAGCAGCGAACTCCTGCGGCAGCGCTCGGCGAGCCAGTTGCTCACGGCCACAAATGTTATGGGCACACGTCTGTACAGCTCCGCTTTCTTCTTCCATACCTTGTGGGAGAGATCCTTCGGGTCGGCAGAATTCAGAAGCGGACAGCAGCCGCACTCCTGCTCGTAACGGCTGCATTCGTAAGCGTGATGACATATTCCGGTGAGACACCACATGTCGTGCATTGTCCATACGAGCGGCTTGCCCGTCTGTCCCAGTTTTCTGATTCCCGAAAGTGACAGAAGACCCTGATTGATCCATGAGAGCACTATCACGTCGGCCTCTTTCACCCAGGGGTGCCTGTGGACGGGAACGCCCAGACTGGCTGTGGATACCTTGAAAAGATTCGCATAGGAGAAGCCGTTGTGGGCCATGATTTCCAGACGCTCGGCCATGAAGCGGAATCCGCGGTTGAAACGTGACGAAATCACATCCACCTCGGGGCTCTGCGTGGTCTTGGTGTAGACGAGCATTCTTGCGTCGACACCTTCGTGGCGCAGGGCGTTCATCAGCCGGTAGGTGACGATGGAAGCTCCGCCAAGCAGGTCGCTGTGGCAGACAAGGACCACTTTCAGAGGGCGTTTGGCAGGCAGTTTTGAATCGTTTTCTGTCATGATGCGGTTATGGTTATGCGTGGTAGCGGCAACTCGGTTTATTTCCTGGCTTCAGGAGCCGTCTTTTTGCTTTGTGAGAAGTTCTGTGGGGAGGGAGTGTTGACAATCTCTATCTCGTCGAGCGAGAGGCGCGCGCAGAGATACTCGCGGAACTTGGCGAGCTGTTCGGCGGAGAGCGGCGAGGAATAGTGCACGAGTGCCACGTTGACAGTATCAGGCTTGTCGCCGGCAGTGGATGAGAATATGCTTTTGGATATGGCTATATCACGTATCTGGGGCCACAGCACTTTCAGTTCGGGGGCTATCTTGGAGCCGAAGTCCTGGGAGCGGCGCACGTCGGCCACGATGGTCCGCAGGGAATCGATGGTCTGCTGCTGTGTGGTGATGGTTGACTGCGCCATCTGATATATGTCGCGCATGTTCTCGTTCTGCGCCGAAGGCTTCACTATGTTGCCGCCCTGGATGAATGAAAGCTGGGTGCCTTCAAGTCCGTAGTATTGCAGACGGGAGGTCAGGGCAAGTTCGAGGGAGTCAACAGGCAGAGGCTGTCCGATGAGTGCGATGGTGATTTTCCGGTCCTTGCCTTTGATTGTGGCCTTTTCGGAAAGCACCTGCGTGGCAGGGAAAACGCATTCGTGGGCCACGAACTTCTGCGCCTGCATGTTGAATTTGTTCTGGCGCAGCATGTTGTAGGTAAGATATATGCTCGGAAGCATTGTGAGGATGGCGAGGGTGTAGACCCATGTGCGTACGCGGCGTGCGCGGGAGTCGTTGACAATATTGGCGCCTTTGTATCCCAGCAGCTTCACGCCTATGAATGTGGCGAATGCTATGTAGATGGAGTTGATTATGAACAGATAGAACGCGCCGAAGAAGTAGGAGAGCTGCCAGGTGGCGAGGCCGTATCCCGCGGTGCACAGCGGGGGCATGAGGGCGGTGGCTATGGCCACGCCGGGTATCACATTGCCTTTGTGGCGCGCGCCTATGGCTATGATTCCCGCGCCGCCGCCGAAGAAGCCTATCAGGACGTCGTAGATGGTGGGTGAGGTGCGGGCAAGCAGCTCGCTGTGGCCTTCGGCCACCGGCGATATAAGAAAGTAGATGGTGGATGCCAGCACGGAGAATCCGGCCGCTATCACGAGGTTGCGCAGACAGCGCTTGAGAAGGTCGAAATCGTGTATTCCCACTCCGAGTCCCAGACCGATTATAGGCCCCATGAGCGGCGAGATGAGCATGGCGCCGATTATCACGGCCGTGGAATTGGTGTTGAGGCCAAGGGAGGCGATGAGGATGGCAAGGACGAGAATGATGATGTTGATGCCTCGGAAAGTCACGTCGTCGCGAATGGACTTTTCAGCGTCGGCCTGGGGGACGAGCTGGGCCGTAAGCGTGAAGTAACCTACGGCGAAGGTCTTGAGTCTTTTGAGAAGATTGTCCATTTAAGAGTCTTTGTTTTTAGCGGTCAGGAAGATATGGGTTGCGGTCAGCTATTTGTTTCGGGAGAATCTGCCGAGCGGAATTAGCTCCGAGATTGTCACTCCCTCTATTTTGATTGCGGCCCCCACATAGGCGGCAAGCAGGAAGGTGCGCAGCGGAATGTTGATCCACTGCGAAGGTACGGTCACTGCGGCGGCGAACAAATAGAGCGCCATGGCCAGAACGAAATAGAATCCCAGGCGCCCCACGCCATAGTCAATGGGATATTTCGCCCGGCCTATGAGATAGCTGGCAACCATCATGGTGCCATAGCATCCCAGAGCGGCCCATGCGCATCCCATATAGCCCATGCGGGGCACGAGGATAATGTTGAGGAGCAGTGTCATTGCCAGTCCTATGAGCGAGAACCACATTCCCCAGCGGGTCTGGTCGGTGAGCTTGTACCACAGCGAGAGGTTGAAGAACACCCCGAAGAAAAATTCGGCTATCATCACCACGGGCACCACTTTCAGTCCGCTGAAATAGCGGGGCGAGATGAAATAGCGCAGGAAGTCGAGATAGAACATCACGAAGAGGAATATGGCCATGGCGAAAATCACGAACCATTTCATGGCCAGGGCATAGACGGCAAGCTTGTCGGTGCCTTTGCTGCGGTTTTGCGAGAAGATGAAAGGCTCGTAGGCGAAGCGGAACGCCTGGATGAACATCACCATCACTATCGCAATCTTGTAGTTGGCGCCGTATATGCCGAGCTGCTGCATGGCGGTGGCCTTGTCGGCCACGAGATAGGGCAGCAGGATTTTGTCGAGGGTCTGGTTCATGATTCCGGCCACTCCGAGCACCAGAAGGGGCGCGGAATAGGCAAGCATGCGTCGCAGCAGGGCCGCGTCGAAACGCCAGCGGAAACCCGTGAGTTCGGGCAGCAGTGTAACAAGGGTTATGGCCGAGGCCGCGAAGTTGCTCAGGAAAATGTAGCCTATGCCGTAGGCAGGGTCGAAAAACCAGCTTACGGTTTCGGGAGCCTGCGCGTAAAGCCAGGGGCAGATGAGGATGAAGAAGATGTTGAGGGTGATGTTTATGCCGATATTCAGGAGTTTCAGGGCGGCGAAGCGCAGCGCCTTGTTGCTGTAGCGGAGGTAGGCGAAGGGGATTGCCGTGAAGGCGTCGAGAGCCACGGTAGCGGCCATGAGCCATGCGAACGACGGATGGCCCGGGCAGTGAAGCACACCGGTCACGGGGCCGAGAAACACCAGCACCAGTGCAAAGAACACCGAGGAGCTTACGGCGAGAGATATGAGCGATGTGGAATAGACCACCGCGGGGTCGGCATCAGCTCCGTCCGGAGAGTCGCCGCGGGGGTTGGCGAAGCGGAAGAAGCCTGTCTCCATACCGTAGGTGAGGATAATCAGAGCCAGCGCCGTGATGGAGTAGATGTAGGTGACCACTCCGTATTCCGCGGTGGAGAACATCACGGTGTAGAGCGGCACGAGACACCAGTTGATGAAGCGTCCCACAATGCTGCTCAGGCCGTATATGGCCGTGTCCTTTGCCAGCGATTTTATCGAGCCCATTACATTTTTTTGTTATCAGATCAGAACAGCGAGCCCTGGTCGGAGCGCCGGTCGAGTCCCAGATGGGTGTAGGCCAGCTGGGTCACCTCGCGTCCGCGGGGAGTGCGCTTGAGGAATCCCTCCTTGATGAGGAACGGTTCGTAGACCTCTTCCACCGTACCGGTGTCCTCGCCGAGGGCGGTGGCGATTGTGCCGAGACCCACGGGGCCGCCGTTGAATTTGGTGATTATGGTGGTGAGAAGCTTGTTGTCGATTTCGTCGAGCCCGTAGCGGTCGATATTCAGGGCCTCGAGGGCGAAGCACGCTATCTCGGGGTCGATATGGCCGTTGCCTTTCACCTGTGCGAAATCGCGCACGCGGCGCAGCAGGCGGTTGGCTATTCGGGGCGTGCCGCGGCTGCGCAGGGCTATCTCGTGGGCGGCCGCGCCGGTGCAGCGTACGCCCAGAAGCGAGGCCGAGCGGAGAATGATGCGCTCCAGCACCTCGTGGTCGTAGTATTCCAGATGGCAGTTTATGCCGAAGCGCGCGCGCAGGGGCGACGTCAGAAGGCCGCTGCGGGTGGTGGCGCCAATGAGGGTGAAGGGGGAGAGGGAGAGCTGCACGGATCGCGCTCCGGGCCCCTTGTCAATCATTATGTCGATGCGGTAGTCCTCCATGGCGGAGTAAAGGTATTCCTCCACCACGGGACTGAGCCGGTGGATTTCGTCGATGAACAGAACGTCGTTTTCCTCAAGCGAGGTGAGAATGCCGGCCAGGTCGCCGGGCTTGTCGAGCACGGGGCCTGACGTCACCTTGAAACCCACGCCGAGTTCATTGGCTATGATGGCGGAGAGAGTGGTTTTTCCCAGACCGGGAGGGCCGTGGAGCAGGAGATGGTCAAGGGCCTCGTGGCGCAGCCGGGCTGCGGCCACGAATACCTTGAGATTCTCCACAATCTTGTCCTGCCCCGCGAATGAGTCGAATTCCGAGGGGCGCAGGGCGCGTTCAAGCTCCTGCTCTCCGCGGGGGAGCGATGCCGCTCCGGCGTTGCGTATGTCGAAACTGTCTTCCATCGGGGACTATGATTGTTTTTTATTTGTTGGTTCTGTAACGGAATCACCGGCGGGGAAATGGCGGCGCACGGCCGCGGCAACTTCCTCGGGGGTGATGGGGGCAAAGCAGCGGTAATCGCCATAGCGGCAGGGCTTGTTGCCGAACACGGAGCAGGGACGGCAGTCAACCTGCGCCTGGATTATGTCGGACGGCTGCTGGCGCCATGCCGTGAATCCTGCGAACGGATGGGTGGCGCCCCACACGCTCACCACCGGGCATCCGGCCACGGCCGCGAGATGTGCGTTGCCGGAGTCCATGGCCAGCATGCAGTCCAGAAACGCCATCAGGGTCAGCTCCACTTCGAATCCGAGTCTGCGCCCGGCGAGTGAGGTGACGCGGGGATAGCGTGAGGCCCAGCTTTCGAGAATCTCGCGCTCCCTGCCTCCGCCTCCGAAAAGGAAAATCCTGACTGAGGGGTCGGCGGAAAGCTGCTCCACCACGCGCTCCATGCGCTCCGCCGGGTAGACTTTGCCCTGATGGGCTGCAAAAGGAGCTATTCCCACCCATCGCTCTTCACGCGCCTTGGGAGCGGTGACGTCGGCGAATAAAGCGGGGTCGGCACCGGCGTCTTCCCACAGCGACCGGAAGGAGTCGGAAATCTCGAATCCCAGGGATGCGAACACCCGGGCGTAGCGTTCGGCCGATGATGGAAGCGCGACGAGTTTGCGCGATTTCGAATCGGTGAGGCGCCGCTTGTCGGCACGGCCTTTGTCAATCACTGCAACCTTTACTCCGGCTGTCACGGCGGCTGTGAGACGCATGATACGTGTGCGTATCACATTGTGGAGGTCGGCCAGATGTGTTATTCCGTAGTCTCTTATCAGCTCTACGGTGAGTCGGGCCAGCCCAACGGGGCCGGAGTATTTTCCGCGTATGTCGGCCTCCACCACCGTCAGGTTGGGCGGCGGATTCAGGAACAGGGATTTCAGCGGCCGCGCGGTCACCATCACGAACTGTGTGAGGGGATTGGCATGGCACACGCTGTAGACCACGGGAATGGCCATGGCCACGTCGCCCAGTGCAGAGAAGCGCGTGATGAGTACCGAACGGGACCTGTCGATGTTATTTTTCTGTTTTGCTGGCATAAAGGACCGGATTGGTGGCCGGGTCGTTATACATTTTCATCTGGCGGTAGACCTTCATGTATTTGCGGCCGGCCTCTATGTCTTCGAGCAGAGTGTCTATGGCCTGCGAGAGGTCGGTGCGCTGCTCCAGGAGCACGTCGAGCTTGGCGGCGCAGCGGGCTTTGTGGGCGGCGTCGGCGTCGGTACGCTCTGTCTCGGCCTTCATGTGATAGATTTTGAGGGCGAGAATCGAGAGGCGGTCTATGGCCCAGGCGGGGCTTTCGGTGTTTATGGTAGCGTCGGGCTGCGGGGTTATACCGGCGTATTTGTCGCGGAAGAATGTGTCGATTTCCTCCACCATGTCGGTGCGCACCTGGTTGGAGCGGTCGATGCGGCGTTTCAGTTCGAGGGCCTCCACCGGGTCGATGGCGGGGTCGCGTATTATGTCCTCCATGTGCCACTGTATGGCGTCGACCATGTTTTTGGCAAAGAGAGTGTGCTCTATCGAGCTTTCGGGGTAGGGATTGGCTACGGGGGCGTCGATGCAGTCGGTCACATGGTAGGCTTCAGTGGCCTGATTGAAAATGGTGTTGCATTGCTTGGCGAAATCCATGGCTGAGGTTGGTTTTAAGGATTATGTAATGTTTATTTCTTTACAGGACGTGGAGCGGTGTTGGGATTGGCGTCGCGGTAACGTGCCAGGAGCTCGTAGACCTCCGAGAGATTTATCTCGGCCGATTTGCGCCGGGCGGTGAGCACGCGCTGGTTGGAGTTCTGTGTCCCGGTGCCTTTTGCGGCCCAGAGCAGCTCTATTATCTGGACGGCCTTGGGGTTTGTGGCGCGCCCCGGCACGGCAAAGTAGTCGGAAGAGGCTATAGCGTCGATGTCGCCGGAAACCATAGTGTCGAAGAACGCGCGGCCGGCATCGGTGGTGAGGTCGGCGCGGCGCCACACGGCGTTGTTGTTGAAATAAACAAGGTCGTTGCCCATTTCTTCGGCAGGCGCAGCGGCCTGGGCGGGTTCTGGAGTTGCGGCGTCGGCAGGTGCCTGTTGTGGTTCGAGCGCAGGCTCGGCATCGGGGAACGCTGCCGCGGAATCGGCGGTGAAGCTCGACTGGCTTACGGCGGCAGGGTTCTCCGGAGTGCGGGTTATATACCAGGCGAGGGCGCCACAGGCCACAAGAAAGAGGACCACGACAACTATGCGGCGTGTCCAGATTCGCGCCGTGCGCCGCGAAGGAGTATTCTCATCCGTTTCTTCCCCGGCGGGAGAGGGGCATTCCTCGGCCACGCTGATCTGCGGAGCCTTGAGCGGCCGGTGTTCCGGCTCGCGTGGAGCCTCAGCGGTCTCTTTTTCTATGGCGGGAGCCACCGGCTCGATCCGTTGCGGCATATCGGAGGCGGGTGCCGACAGCGTGTTTACCTCCACATTGTATGTCTCAGGCTCGCTGCCCATTATGCGGTGGGCGCGGAAGCCGTGGAAGCGGCCCGCGCGAAGCAGGCGGTATTCGGGGTCGTTTTTCTCGAATACCATGCTGTTCTCGAATATGCGGCCGTCGCCGAAGTCGAGACGCAGCAGCGTTCCGCGGCGCTCGGGCGATAGGGTGATGGCGATGGGCTTGTCGGAGGAGAGCATTGCAGGCGTGAGCAGCACGGTTACAGGACTGAAATTGGTGGCCGACACGGTAACCTCGGCTTTGCCGCCTTCAAGGTCGGTGCTTGCTATGGTGAACGTGCTGGCATCGCGCACGGCCGTGCGTCCGTTGATTAGCACGGTGTGGGAGGAGACGGGAACGCCGCTGTCGTTCGTCACGCTATAGGATACCTTGCGCTTGAATTCAATTCCGGCTTTCTCGGCGGTGCTGATTATGATAGCGGGCCCTGATATGCGGGCAAAGCGGCTTGTCATGCCCACATCTACCGTTTCTACGGCCGGTGAGAAGCCCGGACGCGTGTAGGTGACTGCGATTTTGTCGGTGGTTTCCACCGGATTCCTTGAAACGCTGACGCCTTCGGGACACACCACCCACAGGGAGCGGTCGAGTTCGGAGGTGATGCGTGGAAGCGGAGATCCTGGATTGGCGATGGCGGTGGGCTGGAGCACCAGGACGGCGCTATAAGGGGCGTAGGCTTTCTGGCAGGGGAAGGTGAAGATGGCGGCAAGGTCCGACCCCGACATGTAGGATGTCCATGCCAGCGGGCCTTCGGGGGCGAACGGCGCCCGGCGCTGCGGGGCGAGCGGAACTCGGTCGAGGAACCCGGCCCGGGCCACCATACTGGATATTTCGGCTTCGGACACAGTGGCGCCGGAGGCAATGTGCGCGCGCAGCGCCGCGAGCAGGCTGACTACCGGCCGTCCGGCGACGAGGGCCTGGGAATCATAGGCCAGCGAGGCCGTGACCGGATGCGCGGGAGAGCCGAGGTTGAAGTATGTGAATATTATGCGCGAGGAGTCGGAATGAAGCAGGAAGCCTTCGGCGAGATTAAGAAAGTGTGATGGGATTCCTTGAGGAATCTGTATGTCGGAGGGCTTTGCCGATCCATAGAAAAGCTCGGTAAAAGCGCCGGATGCGTCGAGATATCGAAGAGAAATGCCTAAATAGGCGGGTAGTTGGGTCATTTTTGAATTATATATAGATACTCAGACTACAAAAATAATAAAAAACACGGTAAATCTCCACGGCGGAGTGATAAATCTGAGGTCTATGATTTTTATCGGTTTTGTAAATCTTATAAATCTTATAGGCTGGGAAAATAAAGGGAGCGGCCCGCCCGGAATTTGAGTTCCGGGCAGGCCGCTGTGGGATTATCTGTATAATTCAGGTTATTTTGCGGGCTGAACGTCGGTTACCTCTACTTCAAACACGAGGGTTGACATGGGAGGAATCGAACCGTCGGGGGTGCCGCTCATTCCGTAGGCGAGGTCGCCGGGGATGTAAAGGGTGTATTTTGAACCCTTGTTCATCATTTTCAGGCCCTCGGAGAAGCCGCGGATCACGCGGTTGAGATTCATGGGCACGGGCTCTTTGCTTTCGTCGAATACGGTTCCGTCGATGAGCTTGCCGGTGTAGACAACCATGATGTTGTCGTTGTCGGTGGGCGTAGCGCCCTGACCCTGCTTCTCAACTTTGTAGCTGAGGCCGTCTTCGGTAGTCTTTATAGAGCTGTCCTTGGCTTTGAGAGACTCGATGTAGGCTTTGCCGGCTTTTTCGTTTTCCTCAGCTTTAGCCTGGGCTTCTTTCTGAGCTTTTTCCTGGTCGGCTCTCTGCTTCTCCATCATTTTGGCGCGGGCCTGGTTCATGAGGTTTGTGAGAAGCTCGTTGTTCTTTTCAACCTGCTCGTCGCTCACGGAGTCGGCCGAGAAGGATGCTGCGAACTGCTTGTAGAGGAGTGCGCGGTCAACATCGACGCCGGAACGCGACATAGCCACGAGGTTCTGGTTGAGCTGGAGGGCAATCTGCATGCCGTAGAAGTAGCCTACCTTGTTGGTGTCGGCCATGAGCACTTCCTTGATTCCGCGGAGGAAATCGTCTTTCGAGAATTTCTCCTTGTCGGGTGAAGGAATGGTTTCGATAGTCTTGAGGAAGTAGTCGCCCTGTGCGGTTCCGATTACGTAGGAGAGGGAGTCGGCATAGGTTTTCTGGGTTTCGAGCGAGCTGCCTTTCTGTGAGCAGCTCGTCATTCCTGCGGCAACTGCCATTGCTACAGCTGCGCTTAAAATGATTTTTTTCATAAGAAGAATGATGTTGTATGTATTAGTGTTGTTTTACGTTGAGAAGTTCCACATCGAATGCTATCGCCGAACCTGGAGGGATTACACTTCCTGCACCCTGGTCGCCGTATGCGAGGGCCGCGGGAATGTAGAGCCTGTAGCGGCCACCCGGTTTCATCATCTGCAGGCCTTCGGCAAAACCCTTTACGGTGCGTCCTACCGTGAACGATGCCGGCTTGCCTTCGGTGGTGGAGTCGAACACGGTGCCGTCGGGAAGCGTGCCGGTGTAATAGACGTCAACGGTATCGTCGGCCGAGGGGGGCACACCTTCGCCCTCCGTCACCACTTCAAATAGCAGTCCGGAAGGTGTCATCGTCACGCCGGGAAGTTTGGCTTTGGCCGACAGGAACTCGGAGCTTTCACGGGCGGTGCGCTGCGAGGCCTCGCGTGCAGCCGCGGCCGCCATATTGTCGAGATATGCTTCGGCCGAAGCGCGGGTGAAGCCTGCGGTGTTTCCTTGAGCTGCCTGCTGCAGGGCCGCAGCGAATACTTCGCGGTCGATTTTCAGGCCGGTCTGCCGGGCCATCTGCAAGAGCTGCCGGGCCATAGCCATGCCTTCGGCTATTCCGCGCAGGCGCGAATCGGAGGCCTTGGTTGCTTTCAGGGCTTCGGTAATACCGGCCATATAGGCCGCGCTATCGGCCGGAGCGTCGGAAGCATTACGCTCCGAGATAAACTCACTCCAGACGGTGGCGAGGGCCATTGCCGTGGAGTCGACCGGCTCGGCGGCATTTGCCATGCGGCCAAACGCCATAAGGCAAAGTATGGCGTAAAGAAATCTACGCATATAGGGTGGTGCAGCCTGCGGTTATTATTTCTTGATAACCTTTATAAGCTCCACGTCGAAAATGAGGGTGGAGTTGGGGCCGATCACGCCGCCGGCTCCGTTGGGGCCGTAAGCGAGATTCGAGGGGATAAACAGGCGCCATTTGGCTCCTTCTTTCATGAGCTGAAGAGCCTCTACCCATCCGGGAATTACCTGTGTCACACCGAAAGTGGCGGGAGTGCCGCGCTCAACCGAGCTGTCGAACACTGTTCCGTCGATGAGCTTGCCGGTGTAGTGTACCGTTACCTGGTCGCCCGGTTCGGGACTGATGCCGGTGCCTTCTTCCAGCACCTCATACTGCAGGCCGGTAACGGTGGTCTTCACGTTCTCGCGGGTTTTGTTTTCTTTGAGAAAAGCCTCGCCTGCCTCCTGGTTCACCTTGCCCATCTGGGCTGCGGCTTCCTGCTGGCGTGCTTCCATTGCCTCGAAAAACTTACGTATCTCTTCTTTGGCTTCGTCGTAGGACATTTTGGGTTTTGCTCCGTCAAACACAGCTGCCACGCCATCGGCAAAGTCTTTTACATCGATGGTTTCGATTCCGCTGTTTTTGAAATTGTTGCCCATGCTGAGCCCCAGGGCGTAGCTGATTCGGTCTAATTCTTTAGTTTCCATGTTGTTGTGTAGTTACTGAATATTTTCTGTTTATATCACATGGCTTTGAAGCCACAAAGGTAGATTAAATTAAACGGTTGTTTGCAAAAAATTAATGAAAAAAACTTAATCTCTTGCAGTTTGGGAACGGTTTTGGGAGCTCTACTCGCTCTCTGATTTCATCTGGAGCCTCTCTTATTTCATTTGCTTTTATTTTCAAGCTCCTTCCGCCGGCTTCCAGATAAATCCGGCTTCAGATAAATAAGCGGAGACTCATAACTAATATCTATAACTTTTATAGCTTTCATATCTCTTATCGCTCCAATGGCTCCAATAGCTCCAATAGCTCCAATAGCTCTTATAGCTCTTATAAATCTTATAAATCTTATAAATCTTACTGGACCTATATTAATTAAGGAGCGAGAGAATCGATTGCTTTAAGATCCTAACAATTCCAACAAATAATGGCTTAGGTTTGTTGAAGGGGAGTCTGTAATATTTAATTGTTTATATCGTAACATAAATGTAACTCTGTTGATAAAATTTTATTTCGTTGAAATATAGTATGATAACAATGGTTGTAACAGCGTAGTAATTAAATTAACTCATTTTAACGCTATAAAAATTTGGAGATATCAAAACTTCGTACCTTTGTGATGTAAACCGAAAAGGGAATCGGCTCCGGCCGTTTCAAACCAGAACAAAGAATCGTTTCACTACCCAAAATATCCGTCATTATGGAAGCAACTACTTTTCAAAACCGTCTGATGGGCCTTCAGGCCAATCTTCTCAACTTCGCCTACATGCTGACATCGAACCGCGACGACGCATACGATCTTCTTCAGGACACCACCCTGAAGGCGCTTGACAACCGCGAGAAGTACGTTGACAACACCAACTTCAAAGGATGGGTGTTCACCATAATGCGCAACATCTTCATCAACAACTACCGCCGTATAGCCCGTTCGGCCACGGTGATAGACCAGACTGAGGACTGCTACCACCTGAACCTGTCGCAGGACAGCGGACTTGAGTCGCCCGACGGCTCCTACACCGCCGCCGAGATCACCTCGGCCATCAACGAGTTCCCGGAGAAATACCGCGTTCCGTTCTCGATGCACGTGGCCGGCTACAAATACAACGAGATCGCCGAGGAGATGAACCTGCCGCTGGGCACCATAAAGAGCCGCATCTTCTTTGCTCGCCAGGAGCTCCAGAAGCGCTTCGCCGACTACCGCTGAGCCGGCCCTCCAACCCGACGGAACGAGACGGTACCTCTCCCAAAATCAAGACGCACACCTCTCCTCTCTTCTCCATTCCGCTCTCTCCTCCCCTCACCACCCCTCCCTCACGGGAACCGAAATTCATGAACGCATTTCCGACAGGGCGCATGCTCTTAAGGTAAAAAAGATAGAAAAGGTTTCAGGGCCGCGCCGCCGCTCCGGCGGAGAGCGAGGCCACCGAGAAAAAGATAGATTGATTAATAAGATATAAAAGATTGGTTAAAAGCTTTATTTGGTCTCTTGATACTATACTGCACACAAGCTGAGAGATAGACTCTTAGGCAAGGTATAAATGATAATTACTATGGTATTGCGACAGCGCCCCGGCCGAGACGGCCCGGGCGCTGTTTGTTCGCCCGACATGGGCATAATCTAACGGGTGTAAGTCCCGAGCGCGCCCCGATAGCGGGAAGCGCATAGTCTGAGGCAACGGTGTCTACCGCGAGGGGAATCGGAAGGAAGCTAAGGACAAAAGTCTGTCTCCACGTACAGAAACTTGATACAAGGCTCAAAGTCAGGGGTAAGGCTGCAAAACAAGCTGAAGCCCGATAGCTATCCGGACTGACGCGAGTAAATCAAGGGAGAATAAGACTGAAAGATTATGTTCTTAATCGGGGATGTCTGTGGGGCGATCCGCAAGGCAAGCAGTAACAACGAACCCACAGAAGTCAGCAGATGCCATATTAGCCAACGCCTTAAAGCTCGTGGGCGTGGGTGAAGGGCAAAACCTAACCACACGAGCAAAACTTTATTTACCCGATGAAAGGAGAAAAGCAGAAAACGAAAGAAAGCTGCCCTGAGATGAATAGCGCGGAACGCGAAAGGTATGAGGGAGCGCCTACTTTGATTGGGATAGTTGGAGACGAACTCGTAGAAGTGCAACTATCGTCAGACAGGATGTTGGAATACATCCTCACTCCCGACAACCTTAACAGAGCGTATAAACAAGTCAAGGCCAACAAGGGGAGCGGTGGAATCGACAGAATGGACGTAGAGCAACTACTGCCATATCTGCGGGAACACAAGGATGAACTGACTGAAAGTCTGCTTGGCGGACGCTACCGCCCCAATCCCGTAAGGAGGGTAGAGATACCCAAAGATGGAGGAAAGACGCGCCAACTCGGCATACCCACCGTAGTAGACCGCGTCATCCAGCAATCCATAGCCCAGGTACTGAGCCTGGTGTACGAGCCGAAGTTCTCGGATGCAAGCTACGGCTTCCGCCCGGGACGGAGCGCACACCAAGCCCTGCAAAAGGCGCAGGAAATCATCAACGAGGGCTATAAATACTGCGTTGACTTAGACCTTGAAAAATTCTTTGATACAGTCAACCACAGCAAGCTGATACAGCTACTTGGCGAGACAATCAAGGACGGCAGGGTCATATCTCTGATACATAAGTATCTCAACGCAGGTGTGATAGTCAGCCACAAATATGAGGACACTGCTGAGGGAGTACCGCAAGGCGGCCCGCTCAGTCCCATACTGAGCAACATAATGCTGACGGAGCTTGACCGCGAGCTTGAAAGACGCGGGCTTCCGTTTGTGCGCTATGCCGATGACTGCGTCATCTTCTGTAAAAGTCCGAGAGCTGCCGAAAGGGTGTGCGAAAGCATCACGAAGTTCATAGAGGGAAAACTCTTCCTCAAAGTGAACCGCGAGAAGACCCACGTAGGCAGTGTCCATGGACAAAAGTTCCTCGGCTACTCGTTCAACATGTGAAGAGGAAAGGCTCGCTTGTGCGTTCATCCGAAAACCAAAGCCAAACTGCGTGCGAAGCTCAAGGAGCTGACAAAGCGCAGTAACAGCTTGGGTTACGAGAAGCGCAAGGAGAAACTGACCTATGCAATCCGAGGGTGGGTGAACTACTTTCGGCTTGCCGAGATGCGCAACTATCTGAAAGAAACCGACGAATGGTTGCGCAGCCGCATACGCATGTGTATATGGAAATGCTGGAAACGAGTGCGGACACGCTTCAAGAACCTGCAACGATGTGGCATCGCGAAATGGCAGGCATGGCAATGGGCTAACACCCGAAAGGGCTATTGGCGCACATCCCATGCTTTCTTACACAGAGTCATAACAAACGAGAACTTGAAGCGCGCACACTATCCCACACTTACGGAATACTACGAGAAACTGCATCCGCGTTAAGAACCGCCGTATGCCGAACGGCACGTACGGTGGTGTGAGAGGTCGGTAAACACGAAAGTAGGAGATAAACACCTGCGATTAGTGTTTACCTCCTACTCGATTGGTTTTGATGGGAGGTGGTGGGAGTAATGGGAGTTTTGGGAATAATGGGAATTTTGGGAGTAATGGGAGCAATGGGAATTTTGAGAGTAATGAGAGGTGATAGAAAATATCAAATTGCCGTCTAAATTGTATGGATGCACGCTCGGGCATTCGCTGAGAATCAATGCATTGAATTCGGCTGCTCCATGGAGGAGACTTACTTTTCGCAGTTTTGAAACAACATTATAGCCGAATATTACGATAAACCGCACCCGTGGTTAGGGTTTGCCGTATGACGAATGGCATGTACGGTGGTGAGAGAGGTAGGTTGGTTTAGCGGACAGTAATAATAGAAAGTAATCACCCTCTTGCGGGAAAGTGGTGTATTGACACGCGAAGGAGGAAACTCCGGGAAATGGATTATTAACAAAGTATAGTGCAGAAACGCTCTAAAAATATTGGATGTGGGTTCAGTGGCGGGTTATGCGGCTGATGTTGGCGGCGCTCAGGGCCATGATTTCCTGCAGAGAACTGCTGCGGGCGGCGGCAACGCGGGCAGCTACTTCTGAGATGTCAACGGGAGCGTCGTCGGTTTCGATGAAGAGGCTTTCCGGGGGAATCATCGCGGCGGTGAGTGGATTGAAGCGGTAGCTGAGCGATATTCCCAGTCCGCGGTTGAGAAGCTGTCGGCACTGCTGCGGGTTACCGCGGAATCCGTGGATAACCCAGGGTGTTTCGGGTCGCAGAAGGCGCTGTTGCTCCAGTAGCGCGTCCCATGCTTTCACGCAGTGTATTATCAGCGGTTTTCCCAGTCTTTCGGCAAGGAGGGCCTGATGGCGGAATATCCGGGTCTGTATCTCGGCCGATGGGCCGCGCAGAGTGTCGAATCCGGCTTCGCCTATGGCTGCTACCCGTGGGTCTGTGGCGAGTTCGTCAAGGTGCTCTATCTGCCCTTCCGAAGCGTGCCAGGGGTGTATGCCAACGCTCTGGAGCTGCGGAGCGTCAAGCAGCGTGAGGGTGGCGGAGCGGTCGGTGACGGCCCCGAGAGATGGCGCATGTGAATGAAGATTGCAGACCATGGGAAAAACAGGCTCAGCATGGTTTTTACGGCACAGGGTCATATCCGGAACCTCCCCACGGATGGCAGCGCAATATGCGGCGCAGGGCCAGCCAGGTGCCTTTCAGCGGCCCGTGTTTCATGATGGCCTCGATGGCATACTGGCTGCAGGTGGGCGTGAAGCGGCATACCGCCGGAAACATCGGCGATATGCACAGTTGATAAAACCTTATGGGGAGAATCAGCAGGCGTCGCAGCATTGTCTGATACGGTCCATTATGCGCCTTACGGAGCGGCAGGCGTCGGCATACGATGTCAGTTTGTCGGCCACATACACAAAGGCTATCTCCACGCCCAGACGGCCGTCGGCGCGGCGGTCGGTAAGACGGTAGGCCTCGCGCATGAGCCTGCGCATCCTCACGCGGTCCACGGCATGGCGCAGCCGCTTCTTTGGCACGGATATCAGGAATTTGTTGCAGCGGCGACCCTCCTCTTCCGGTCGGCGCCACACGGCCCTCCACGGATAGGCCATGACTGACTGGCCGGGATGCTGTTTGCGTGCTTCCGGGCTGAAGAGAGATTCGATGGCTGTCAGGCTACAGAGTTTCTCGCACTTATATAGCCTGTTACCCTTCAACGCTGCTTTCTGCGGGAGTTTCAAGGTTTTCGCTCAGGAACATGTCGAGAGCTGCGGTCATCGACGGCGCTTTCACCGACGGTGCCTCCATGTCCAGACGCAGGCCGGCATCCTTCACCGCCTGTGCTGTGGTGGCGCCGAAGCAGCCTATCTGTATCTCGTCCTGCTTGAATTCTGGGAAGTTCTTCAGGAGCGACTTGATTCCCGAGGGGCTGAAAAACAGAAGCATGTCGTAATCGAATGGCTCGTCGGGACCGAAGTCGTTGCTGACCGTGCGATACATGATGGCCTTGGTATAGTCGATGTGGTTTGCATCGAGCACATTGGTGTCGTCCTTATGCACATCGCTCACGGCAAAGAGATATTTCTCCTTGTTGTGCTTGAGCAGGAACGGCACGAGGTCATCGAGTTTTCCCGTGGTACCGTGGAAAATCTTGCGCTTGCGGTACACTATGTACTTCTGCAGATAGAGGGCAATCGACTCGGTGGTGCAGAAATACTTCATTGTGTCGGGAATAGTGATTCGCATCTCCTCGCAGAGACGGAAATAATGGTCAATTGCTGTCCTTGCCGTGAATATCACGGCGGTGAAATCGGAAATAGCTATTTTCGACTGACGGAATTCCTTGGCGGTAAGACCCTCCACTTTTATGAAGGGTCGGAAATCAATCTGTATGCCGTACTTTTCGGCTATTTCATAGTAAGGTGACTTATCGGATGCGGGCTTGGGCTGTGATACCAGAACTTTCTTAACTTTCACGTCAGACAATAATTAGGTTTATGCTTTACATAAATTTACAGAGAAAGAAGATTCCTCGTCCGCAGACAAGGATAGGGATAATTTCCAGACTGCAAAGGTACAAAATAAAGTAGAATAACGAGAACACATTCTCGTAAAAAATTCTAAATCCCTTGATTATGAATATAACACGCGCGGTGATATACAGCAATAATCCGATAGTGCAGAGGGTGCCGGAGATGTTGGGATTGAAGAGCGACAGCAGTGCGGGGACCGCCATAAGTATTCCCATCAGCGACTGGGAGGCGTTGAAGCCGCGTATCCACTGGGTGCGTCCCGCGTTGCCCGTGAAGGCGAACCCCACGGTCTGGTAAGCGCTCAGCTGGAATATGTAGAGCAATATGGCCGCTCCGCTAAGGATGGCTATGCTCACGAAGCTCCCGGGTGTTGGGATACCAGCGCCTTGGAGAGCTGCATAGGTCATTATGCCCTCGCAAATACAGGTGAGAAGCAATAGCGAGATCATCACACGTTCTTCGCCCACGGTGTGCTCGTCGAAGGCATTGTCGCGCACACGCACGCTGAACAGATTCTGCCATACCGACTTGAAGTAGGAGGAGAAGTGGCGGAAATTTACCGCTATTATCAGGAACACAGCCAGCACAAGGCTCATCACCCCCGTGTCGTAGCCCGGAAGCGGATGGCGTGGAATGGCCTCCAGGCCCCGGGTATAAGGTACAACCCCGGTGCGTATCCATGGTATTGCCACCGTGGCCGGAGCTTCGTTGAAAGAGCACGTGGAATCCTCACCGGCGCGTGGCTGCACCGCCGTCGCGACAGGCGCGGCGCCTATGGAGTCAGTCGGTGTAATCGGCGTGTAAGGCATCAGTGGATTTTCTGTGGAAAGGTTGTGATGTCAACAGGCTTTAGGGCCAGTTCTATGGCTTCGCGGGGCGTGGAAGCAACGTCCCACAGCGCGGCATGGGCCTCAAACATGAAACCCTCGGCTATGGCGCGTGAAAGCATCTGCAGCAGCGGGTCGTAGTAACCGCGGGTGTTGAGTATCACCACCCGTCCGCGGAACAGGCCCAGCTGACGCCACGTGATTATCTCCATCAGCTCCTCGAATGTGCCGCATCCCCCGGCACACGCTATCGCCGCCATGCTCATGGAGGCCATGGCGCGTTTGCGCGAGTGCATGCCGTCGGTGACGATTACTTCCGAAAGGTCAGGGTGCTGCCACGAGTTTTTCATCATGAATTCCGGAAGCACCCCTATGGTCTTCCCACCCTCGGCAATGGCGCCCTCTATGGCAGCTTTCATTATGCCGGCTTTGCCGCCGCCGCACACCAGCGGATGCCCCGAAAGGGCTATCAGTCGGCCGAGCTGGCGCCCGTCGTCGGTGTAACAAGGGTCGATTATGCTGCTTGAAGCGCCATACACGCAGATGGCGTCCGTAGTCTTATTTTCCATGACTGGTTAGGTTTGAACCGCAAAATTACAAAATTTTACCGGCCCGCTTGCAGCAACCCCGGTAGAAATAATGTTATTGCAACCCCTATAGTGAACAAACTTATGTTATTATACTGCGCCTTTCCAATAATGAGAGACGCAGAACAGCGCGGGAACAGCAGAAAACCGCAGAACTATTTTAGAATTCAGAGAGTATCGCATTTTATAGAGATAAAGTTCTGCGCCCTTCTGCCGTTCCCGCGCCATTCTGCGTTTCCCTTTCAGTTGCAATGATTAAAATTCTGCGTCATTCAAACGCAGATTTCAAACTCGGATGAAGAACGATTGGTGGATTAGTTGATTTGTCGTAACTTTCCTCTAAAACGTATTTACCTTATAAGAATGTGATATCCCCATAAACG